>JAWSUZ010000020.1:0-195492 GCA_033852165.1 Agarilytica sp.
CAGTTGGTTTGGCGCTTACGTAGCACATACGTAGGCGGCGTCGAATCCATGAATCAAAATCGATACATTTTTGATAGCCTTGAGCAATGCCAAAGTAATTAATCCAGCCACGCATATATACCGTGAGTTTTTGTATCAACTTCCTCATCGACTTTCCGGAGGAGCGACCAGTTAGGGTTTTAATTTCCCGTTTAAACTTCCGTTCGGCATCACGATGCCAATCGACAGATTTTCCACGGAACGTAAAACCCAAGAACTTACTTTTACTCGTCGGGACTACTCGACTCTTTTGATCATTCACCTTAAGTTTTAGTTTATGTTCAATAAATCGAGTAACACTTTTTAATACGCGATCACCCGCACGCTTGCTGTTGACTAGAATGATAAAATCATCAGCCCATCGTGCGAATAGATGCCCCCGTTTTTCAAGTTCTTTATCCAATGGATCAAGCACTATATTACTGAGCAACGGCGACAATGGCCCGCCTTGCGGCACACCTTCTCTACATTCAAGTAATACGCCGTCTTCGACGATACCTGCTCGTAGATATTTGTTGATTAATTTTAAAAGCGGTTTGTCTCGAATCGTTTTACCAAGCTGAGTCATTGGTAAGTCATGATTAACCCGGTCAAAGAACTTCGATAGATCCACGTCTACGGCTGTCCGTCTGCCTCCCGCCACATACTTTTGAACTTGTCTCACGGCTTGATGCTGTGAGTGCTTAGGCCTGAACCCCGGTTAATGCACGAGGTGGGCCATCCATGAAATCACATAATACGCGCAAGCATCATGCAACAAGTTGTAGTGTACTCGCTGCCGCTCGCCGCTTCGCTCTGCGTCATAACTCAAGAGAGGTGAAAAGGAGCAATTGGGACATCTATACGAACCCAACCTAGTTGAGAGGAATTACAATGAGTGTCACGTTTAGTTTCTGTGCGCTGCAGCGAAAACATGTAAAAACCTACGTGTCGAGGCCAAAACAAAGCTCATAGCCATGAGCTTTGTCCAAAGTAGTGGTAGAATCGTCAAATAAACATTACATTACACTGCACGCTACTAGAAACTCTCCAGCGTACATTAGCTTCCCATCCCAGTAGGATCCCAATGAAAAAGACCTTTAAGTTAGACCACCCTAAAATCAAAGTGCCACGTGTCGTAGACTCCGTAAAGCATGAAATCAAAAAGTTCCTCAAAAAAGAACGGAAACAACCCCTACCCTCTGGCGCTGTATATTGGGGCTTCGATTGCAAATTTGGCCAGTCAGAAGAGACTGCTGTTGAGGTGCACCTGTCATCGCTAACAAAAAATATAGATGAGCTTGTTGAAAACAACATTATGACCATTTATGTGGAAATTACACCGAAAGCCATTGAGGCCGGTGAAAGCTCGTCTACTGAGTACGATCCGCAAAGCTAACTGCTGGCATACAGCCGCGACGGAATTGTTCTTTTCGCGGTTGAAGCCTGAAGATGTATTCGTGCGGTCGTTTCAAAAATTGGAGACTGCCTATTCCAGGGTATTCGAATACATCTAAATGTGCGCCTAAACCGATGTCCACTTTTCGTCGGTAAGACTGCATTCATAAGGTATTTCCATGAGCTATGAGTTGGCCTGGAACAAATATGGTGTTATATCAAATTTTTCGGGTGAAATAGACAGCGCCGAAGTATCTAATTGCGACCAAGAAATATTTGTGGATGAAAGGTTTTCACACTGTAAATTCTTTATTTATGATTTTTCAAAAGCGGATCTATCAAATGTAACGCTTGGTGATACGCATCGCTTGGGTGCTAATGACGTAACGCGAGCAGACTTAAACAAAAAAATGAAAGGGGCTCTTGTTTCTGACGATGAACTAACGTCACAAATTTGCGATCAATACGTAAAGTACTGCAAAGCGGTAAAAATAAGTTGGGAAGTTCGACGTTTTAAATGCATTGAATCTGCACATCTTTGGGCAACTAGTTAAAATGCTAACAGACAAATCATGACGCTGCTGTGCAACAGCACCATGATTTGGAGTTATGACTGAAAAGGAAGTAGAGTGCTGAACCACATTATCAGGTCAATATTTGTTTCACTATCACTATTATGTGTCTTAGCTAGCCCTGCAGCATTCACTCCTGCTGTTTTTTTTGCGTTCCTATTAATGACTGTCAGTGGCTTGGCCTCAGCGTCAGGACACATCAAGTTGGGTATAGTGAATTTAGCTCTTACATCTGTTGCAATCAGTATCAGTCCAATATCTGACTCTGAAATATTCGGGCAAAGTATTCTTTGGGCTTTCCTATTTATAGTACCTTATATAGCGGGTTTTGGCGGTGCTTTGTATGGTGTTGCAAAGCTTCAGAACAGTAATGACTCATAACCGGTAGTATCAGTCTGACATCCGGTACTACGTTATTGAGACTGGAGAACGCAATGACAATGATTCACACAATACGGTTTCGAATTTCTTGTCTTGCTAAATCGTACTTAAATTAACATTAAAATTAGTTACTAAATAATTATGAAACAAATCCTTGGTCTGTTAGCAATTGTAGTCGCTATTTTTATATTTTGGTCTTACCCGGTACTTTACCCGCTAAAGTTACTGGTGGTTTTCTTTCATGAATCTTCACATGCCTTAATGACCGTCTTAACCGGTGGCGAGGTTAAGGAGCTAATGTTAAACGCGCAGCAGGGCGGGCGTGTTATTTCTATGGGTGGGAATCGTTTTCTTACCCTCAGTTCGGGTTATTTAGGGTCCCTAATATGGGGGATTGTAATTTACTTATTAGCGGTACGAACACGATTTGACAAGCCATTAATGGGCGCACTAGGCGCAAGCATAATAACCATGGCTTTTTTCTTTTCCAGCGAATCGTTCGCAATGACTTTTAGTATTGTCGTAGGTGTTGTCATGATGGCTTCGGCTTATTTCGTTCCAATGAAAATAAACGATATGATTCTACGGGTGATCGGTATGACGAGCATGCTTTACGCGCCTTTGGATATATATAGTGATACGATTCAGCGTTCTCACCTGCGCTCAGACGCTTTTATGCTGGCAGAGGAGATCGGGGGATCTACCATGATCTGGGGCGGAATTTGGATATCCATTAGTGTCGTCTTGCTTGCTCTTACGCTCTATATTTCGTTAAAAGGGGAGGCGCCTACGAAATCTAGTTAGGCGCTAACTTTAAGGCCTCAATCTAAAAAACAGGGTCAGGTCTTGCCTTTTTCTCTAAAATAAAAAGGACCAGAAAGAAGCCGAAAAAGACGTTGCGCTTCTGCTGTAAACGTTAAGCGTCTTAGGGAAATTTATGCGGTTTTCACAGTTGCTAGGAAAGCAGCTCAAGGATGATTCAGTTATCGAGATCCTTGTGCATCTTGATATTGATGTGATTTATGACTTTGGTCGAACCAATCGAATTTAGGCAGGAACTATGAAATACCCATTAGAAGGAAAATGCCAGTGCGGTAAAGTGGAATACGAAATAGGTAAACCATTTATCGCTCAGCTCGCCTGTCATTGTACTGAATGTCAAAAATTATCAGCTACGTCATTTAGCATTAGTGCACTGATTGCACGTGAAGATTTCACATTGCTTTCTGGTGAATTAAAAGTTTATACCCGTATCGCAGATAGCGGCCTTACTAACGAATGTTACTTTTGTCCTGACTGCGGAAACCGGATCTATCATGCAAACCCCGATAAACCAGATGTTATCCGTTTGAAACCAGGAACACTTGAAGATACTTCGGTTATTAATCCAACCATACATGTGTGGCTCAAAAGTAAGCAAGATTGGGTTGACATACCGGATGGTGTGGAAACATATGAAACTCAGCCAATCCTGTAATACAGTTAACCAGCCACTCAAACACGACGCCCTATAAGGCTCCGCTTTGTTTGGGCGTTACGAAAAAAATCGTAGGGGTTTAGACCGCGGCACTTAACAAGCAATACCATGGCATAAACGCTTAAGCATAAAAACACTGTTTGGGTCTTCGGTATAAGCTGCAAACGGTTTGCAGTTTTCGAAGCCATATTTTAGATAGAGTTTCCGCGCTGGTTCGAAAAATGACATGGAGCCGGTTTCTAAATAGATTGATCGGTAACCTTGCTCTTTGGCAAATTCGATTATGTGTTTCAGTAAGGCCGATCCAATTCCCTTTCCCCGGCTAGATTCCGATGTTCGCATCGATTTAATTTCTGCTGCGTCTGCGTTTATAGTTTTGAGTGCCCCGCAACCCACTAGGTCGCTTTTTTCCCAGGCGGACCAAAAGGTGACGTCTGGCTTCTGTAGTTCAGTGATGTCCAGTGTATGGGTGCTTTCTGGTGGGGATACTGACCTCATGTCGTCGTGATGATCGTATAGGAGCTGTTGTACTTTTTGATTGGTAAGGTTGTCTATTTTAATGTCCATATTGTTTCGCTCGGTCGGTTTCAGGCCTGTTCAATGCAGCAAGGAATAAATAGTGGATATGTCGATCGATAGATAGCTGCGATACAGATTGTATCGCATTTCTGTGTTATCGAAGGCGTTTTACGCCATTGTTGAGGCCCCGTACTTATGCAAGCGTTCAGGCTAATGCTTGCGCTTTCGTCTCAGCCGAGGGGGTTTGTGTTTTATTGACTCGGTAAAGCCTCACCAGGAATCATACGAAATTATCTTAAAGCTGGAGGGGATCACTGCTGTAATTTCAATTTCTATGACGTTTTCCGATAGTTTGAATCGCTCAACTTCAATCCAGGTGGAGACTGGAAATATTTTATTGTAGTAGGCTAGTCGAATGCCTTTATGTTCTATCATTTCGCTGAGTTTTGAACTGTAGATTCTTTCTGTCACAACGTTATCAAATGTTAGGCCGTGTAACCTTAGGGTTCTGGCTAACGCTTCGTAGGCTTCTTTTATTGCGTCTGGCGTATCGCCCGTTCCCGCTATGCCGGATACGTAGAGCATGTCTCCAACTCGTACCGCTTGGCATATACCGAACTGTTGTTCGAGGCGTACGTTTTTGTGGTAACAACTTCTGGATAGTCGGCTGGACGATGAACATGACGACAGTATGGTTGTTATGATTGCCGTGGCAATTAGGAGGGTAAAGATAGAATGTATCTTTGCTGTTTTTCTTGTTCGCACATTCATGACGCTCATAAACAAACCTTTACCTTTTTTCACTGAACAGGCTTTATTAGGGCCAGGGGGAGGAGGGGGAGATCTCTTGAAGTATAGGAAAAATAACGTGGCGGCACCCGCTATCTAGCGTGTGGCTATGAACGGGTGCTGTCAGTTGGCCTTTTATAGCTGACCATTTGGCGCATGCTAAATGGACTGTTTCTCCTTTTGTGAATATATTCAACGAACAATTGCAGCGTACACTACACTCCTAACGGTAAAATCCTTAATTTTGTGGCCATACAGACATAGGAATACGATGAGTTCGATCTTTATTACTAACGCGACCCAATACACTGGCCCCGGTGTTGTACGGGCGCTAGTCGCGCATAACTACCATGTTATTTGTCACGATACGTCTTTTGCGAACAAAGGCGACCGGGAAGATTTTGCCCGCGAGACGAAGACCTACGCCATCGCGGCACAGTCGCCGGAAGATATTTATAAGGAGGTGTCATCAATTGGGGATGTTGATAAGTTCGTGTTTAATGATGCGTACCCCAATACACCGGCATTAATTGAAGATATCTGTGTGGATACGATGAACGCCGCGTTTCAGGCGCTTTTGGTATTTCCTTTTCGTTTGAGCCAGTTGTTTTTACCTGAGTTGAAAACCTTAAAACGAGGTACCTTTGTCTTTATCACTTCCGCTAGGCAGTTAAAACCAGAACCCGGTTTTGCTGTCGCAACGAGCATTCGGGCCGGTGCTACTGCGTTTGCTTCGGCATTGGCGACGGAGGCTGCGCCATTCGGTATTCAGGTCAATACGATTCAACCAAATTATTTGTATAGCGAGCTTTATTATCCGAAAGCAAAATTTGTTGATGATCCGGCTGGAAGAGCGGAAATTGAAAAGGCTGTTCCGGCAGGGCGGTTGGGCACTCCGGAGGAGTTCGGCGAGTTGGTGGAATTTTTTGTATCGGGGAGGTCACCCTTTACAACAGGGCAGGAAATCAATTTTACCGGGGGCTGGCCAAAGTAGATGTTACTGATCGTCGCCAGGGAATCAGCTGTTAGCGGTGGCTAAGGGCTACTCTATGCTATTTTCAGTAACAGCCCTTTTTTATACATAGACGCACTCAAATCTTGTTCACCCATTTGAGCCATTAACGCGGCGAGTTCGGCGTACACTTCTGGCCGTTCTTGAATGGCTAGGCTCGCCTTGAAATGGTCTTTGGCTTTGCCCCACAATGAATTTTTTACGGAAAGTTTACCCAGGGCGAAGAGAAGGTGAGCATCGTCTTTATGGGCAGCTAACCATTGTTCGGCGGTATTGAGTTGCGCCTTTACGTCCTTCGCTTTTAACTTGCCGTATAGTTCGACCAACCCGATATGCCAGTTATTTTTTAATGCCTTTTTGACGAGTACAGCTGCGGTTTCGTCTTGCCCTAGGCGATGGAGGCAGGTGCAGTAAAGGCCGATTAAATTCACTTTTTTTCTGATGCTTTTCGGGAAGCCTTCCCACATGGCGGTTAGTGTTTCTTTCGTTGCATCACTTTTATTAGCAGTCTGGTCCAGTATTGAACGGTAAACGTTTTCTTCCAGTTCTTGGTAGGCATCTGCTGAAAATAGACCACAGGATTTTAGCTGGGGCAATAAGCTCGCTAACCGTTCCCAATTTTGCAGCCCTCTATAGGATTGTTGTTTTAAGTCGAGTACGGCAGCATTTTTTTGATCGGATGTGCTTAGGCGCTTTAAGGTGTTTAAGCAGGCTTCGTATGCTTTGTCTGCCTGTTGTATACGCGCTTGGCTGAGTATGACGGATATGTTTTTGTCCGATGAAATTTTTACGGCTTGCTCTAGTAGGAAGCTCGATTCTTCTCGGCTACCCATTTCGTAAGCGCTTTTGGCGGCGGCTAGGTAATGTACCAACGGTTGGCTTGTGTCCTTCGCTGCGCTCAGTAGGTTTTTCTTGGCGGCTTGCCAATTGCCTTCAACAAATTGAATGAGGCCTTCGGCGGTTCGACGCTCTGCTTTTTTGCTGCGGCTTTCTTGTATCCAAGAAACGCTGCTAGCTAACCAGCGCCAGAACATTTTTAGGGTTATCCAAGTAAGCGGAATTAAGACTGCAGACCCGGCCCACAAAAAAGCACCATACCAAAAACCCATTTCAACTACCGTCTCGCCTACGCTAATCACTATTAGTCCAGGGTAATTGGATAAGGAGTGTATCAAGATTGAACCGCTTAGCAGGCCTAATAGCCCGAACAAAATATAGGCGTAGAGCTTCACAGTTTTTTCTCCACTTTCTCTACGTTCACCGCTGCTGGTTTGTTGGCTCCCGTCGCGGAGCTTTTGGGTTTGGTTGTTTTAGGCTTTGGTTTAACTTCTGGCTTTAGTTCCAGTTTGGGTTTCGGCTTGATGCCTTCTAGGCTGTGTAACGCGTCAATGTATTCATGGATCAATTCTAAGGATGCACTAATATTCGGAAGTTCTTGTACAACTGTTTTGCTGGCTAAATACTGAAGTTCGTTGCGGAAATTCAGTAGTACTGCGCTTTCATTGTAATATTCTTCCAACCAAGCATCGGCTTGGGACAGGCTTTGTTGGTATATGTCTTGTTGTTCGCGCAGTAATCCAAGTTGTGCACGCTCTAACATTAAACGTAAATTTTGCTGTAGGTACACTTCTTCTTGTACAGGTAATAACGCTTTGGGTTTTTGGCCACGGGGAATAACACGGAAAAAGTCTTTAAAGGAGTGGGTAAAGCGTTTCCAGCTTGCTTTGACGGTTTGCAAGGGCGTCAGATCTTCGATTGTTTCGGCTAACGGTTGTGGTGTGTCAGCTTTTTCAATTGTGCGGGTGATGTGCGTTGGAATGTTAACGATTTCACCCGTTAGGGCCACTAGGTTGAGGTAGATACCTTCAACGTCTATTTTTTTCAGTAGGCGTAAAGCGGTGAGGTCTTTTGCGATGGCTCGTCTAAGTGCGTGTAAGTTGGGGTCGTCTAGGTCTCGCAGAATTCCGTCGGCATCTTCAAGTAGGGCTTCGGCTCCGTCTGGGCTGCGCTCTATACGAACACGTTGGTTGGCGAGCTTTAATAGGTATTCGGCTTCGGCCAGTAGCCAATCGTCTCGAGATGTATCCGATAGTGCGCGCAGTCGTTTACTTTGTACTGATACCCGCTGGTTTACATCAGCCAGTGCTGTTTGTGTCTGCTTGAGCTGGTTGGCTAATGATTCGCGTGCTTTTTTCTCTAGCTGGTCAAAATTTTCTAGGGCTTTTATTTGTGTGTTTTTTGTGGCGTTTAGGCTGCGTTCAAGCTTTTCGATTTCTTGTGTTTTCGCATCGAGCAACAATTTACCTTGGTATGCGATATAGGCTATTGCTGCTGTCAGCAGTAATAAACAGGCGGCGGTTAAAAGCCCGGCCCATGGGAAAGCGCTTTTTGGCTTTTGCTCTGTCTGTTTGGGTGGGGTGGCGCTCGCACTGGCTTTTGATATGGTCGATTTAGCGTCTTCTGATACGGTGGTATTGGATTCGGTCATTTCTGTGTTGGTTTCCGCCGGTTTTTCTTCTTGTTCTGCCGAAGTTTTTTGCTGTTCGGTGCTTTCATTCTGCTCTGAACGCTTTTCTCGTTCGTTGTTGTCTTTCTGCTCTGTGCTGGCGTTCTGCTCTGTGCTGGAGGGTTCCGTTGATGCAGCGGTTTGCTCTAGCACTACGTCACTTTTTGTATTTTTCTGATGAGTCTGTTCGTTGTCACTCATAGTTTTCTCGATTTAATTATTCTTGAGCATTTCTAAAAATGAACTGTTTTATTTTTCTGCTTTAAGTGTAAGCAGTGCTTGATGCATGGCTTCTTCTGTCGCGTTTAGGGCTTGCGTTACTTTTTTAAAACCCAGGGTTGCTGCTTGTTCGCTAACACGAGCGCTCGGCACGACGATCGATAGATCCTGCCAATTTTGCGTTTCTTTTTGTAGGAGGAAATGCAGGTTTTCTAATGATTCCCCGCTAAAAACGGTCACGATGTCGTTCTCAATAGTTAGCCTAAGCTGCTTAAGTTGATCGGCTGCGGCTAGTGGTAGCTTTCGTTCATAGAGCTCGCAATGGCTCACGTGGGCACCACGTGCATGAAGTGTTTCATACAGTTTAGTTCGACCACCCAGCCCGCGAAAGATGAGGACTTTTTTATTTTTTACATCCGCCAAGATGGGCAGTTCCAATAACGCTTCGCTGTCCATTTTTGAATCCGCGCTAATCTGACTTTCGGTATTTAGGCCAAAGTGTTCGAGGCGCGTAAGTACAGCTTGCTCTGTTTTGGCCCCCACTGCTAAGCAGGAAAGTGCTTCTGGGAATTGGGGCCAGTAATCGTCAATCCAGTTAAAGCCATGGGCCACTGCATTTTGGCTGACGAATATAAGGATACTAAAATCATCGAGTTCTAGAATGTGATTTTTGACGGCTTGTTTGTGTGCGTCGTCGCTAACCGGGACAATTTCCAATACGGGGAAATTGACGGTGGTAAAACCTTCACGCTCTAAAGACTGGCGCCATGGCTGTCCTTGGGATTCTGCACGTGTAACGACGATACGAGTATGGATGAGGCTACACTCCGTGTTCGTACACTTTGGCCAGAATTTCTTTTGCGCCTGCGGCTAGGAGCCGGTCAGCTAGTATTTGCCCCATGGACTCGCCGTCTTCTGGCGCTCCGGAGATTTCATCACGCAAGATAGTGCCGCCGTCTGGGTCTGCGACCAAACCGCGTAACCACAGTTGACCGTCTTTTTGCATGGCGTAACAACCAATGGGCACTTGGCAGCCACCGTCTAGTGCTCGGATCATCGCTCGCTCGGCCAATACGCGCTGTGCTGTAACGGCGTGGTGTAAGGGCGCCAATAGCGCATGGGTTTCTTCATCGTCGACTCGGCACTCTATACCGACTGCGCCTTGGCCCCCAGCAGGCAGTAGCAGTTCTGGCTCGAAATAGCTGCTAATGCGCTCGCCCATTTCTAATCGCTTGAGTCCGGCTGAGGCGAGAACGATTGCGTCGTAGTCGCCCGCATCCAATTTGGCCAAGCGTGTATTGACGTTACCGCGTAAAAACGTGATTTTTATGTCCGGGCGTAAGTTGAGGAGCTGGCTTTGCCTACGCAAGCTGGATGTACCCACCACTGCGCCTTTGGGTAGGCTTTCGAAGGTTGGGTATTTATTGGATACCCATGCATCGCGTGGGTCTTCTCGTTCGCAAATCGTGATTAAACCCAAGCCCTCAGGAAATTCCATGGGAACATCTTTCATTGAGTGCACGGCGATATCGGCTTCTCCGGCTAGCATGGCTTCTTCTAGCTCTTTCACAAATAGCCCTTTGCCGCCAACTTTAGCGAGGGGGACATCTAGTATTTTATCGCCCCTGGAGGTCATCGGGACCAGTACTACGGTGACGTCTTTGTTGTGTTTTTCAATTTCTGATTTGACGAACTCTGCCTGCCAAAGCGCGAGTGGACTTTTACGAGTAGCGATTCGAAGTGTTTTCATTTTTCCCCCCAATATATGAGGCCCATGATATCAAACATCGCTGCTGACGGGGGTTTCCAGACACTCTTAACGTTAGATGATTTTTTAGGCATGTAAATTACTATTTGAGCAGTTACGTACCTGCTATGTCCTATTATCTATTGACCGGGTGTCACTTTCAGACTCGTTTTCGAATAACTATTACGCAGTAATAATAAGCATGGCTTTTGTTATTCATAGCAACAATAAGAACCTTTCAGAGGACGTTGAGCTGACCATACAAAATGACACCTGGAGTTGCAGACATTTGGCTAAGACAAATACGGGGCTCTTACTTGTATTGTCGGGCTATTTCCTGCCCGGCCATTCGGTATATGGAGGTACTACGATAAGCGCCGGGCGTATGTTATGGCGTTTCTCAGAAGGTATATTTTCGCTCAAGACTATTTCCCGCATCGTACCTCACACAAAAAATCATAGGCGGTTTGATTATTCAAATCACGCTTTAAAAAATTGCTGGTGGAGCAGAAATCAACCTGTTCATTGGACGCTTTTTTCCTATGGATCCACATTTAACTGGTGTAACGGTTATGTATAGAAGAGGCATCGCAACAGGATGGCTGGAAATTTATACTGGGATTTTATTTGCAATATTATCGTCTTATGTTTATTCGAACGACACCGTTTACCTTGATAATCAATCCACTCGATATGATCTTGGGGAACATATCGAGTGGATTGAAAACCATGACGGTCGTATTACGCTCGATGACCTAATTCAGAATAAATACAAAGGCGAGTTTAGGCATCTCAGAGACGGTGGCCCAGGCCTTGGTTTCACCAATACGGACTATTGGCTAAAGTTTTCAATTACGAATAACTCCACCAACCGAGAGTGGATTCTCGATCAGCGCTACGCCGATACACATTACCTTGAATTGTATGTTGTAGATGAACAAAGTCACATTATAAAGGAAGTTCATACCGGTAATTTACGGCCGCTATCGACTCGCGACATCCCCCATCGACGCTTGTTATTCGACATCACTACGGAGCAAGGCAAAAAAACCAATATTTATGTTCATTATAAAAGTGAAGCGCCCATTCATATCGATATGGTGCTTTGGGAAAAATTACGTTTTATCGCAAGTGACAATAGGGAGACGATGACATTTGGGGTTTTATACGGTTGGTTTACTCTATTTATTCTCGTTAACATTTTACAGCTGGTCATTTTTAAGCGCCCGGAGCATTTGTCTTCGCTCATATTTATCAGTTTATGTGGCGCCTCACTGTCTTTCTATGATGGCAATGCGCAGTTATTTTTTGGCTCTTCGGTATCTCACCTCGCTATATATGGCCTGCCCGTTCTATTCTGTTTTTCAATTGCATCTCTATCACACTATTCGTCTACCGCATTAATAGGCAAAAAAAACACACTTCAAAGACGTATATGCAATATTGTATTTTATAGCTGGATAGCTCTTGCCGCCGCAGAATTTGTGTTACCTTATCGAATTGGCCTTATTCTGATGCTGACACACTTTTTTATCACTAACTCTTATTTTATTTTTCTGGGGTTTTCGAGTTGGGCATCACGAAGTTATCAATCCAAGCTTATTTTGTTGGCCGCGAGCTGTTTGTATATATTTTTGGTGTTGGGGGTTTTATTTCAAACGCACCAGATTCAGAGCCCCCAATTTCTAGAATATGGCATCCAAATCGGTTGTGCGCTCTTTATTATATTTGTCGCCTTTAGTTCAGTCATTCATCTTCGCTGGATGCATAACACCCACAGCGAAAGCAGTGAGGCTCTCGCCTCATCAGAAACGACCTTTAAAGCATTTTTACAACAGACCTCTAACTTAACCATTGTTTTAACACCGCAGGGTAATATTTTAAAATCTAACCGGTCGGCTCTCGTTTACGAAGATTTCAAATTAGAGGAGGTCATTGGTAAGCCTCTTTGGGAAGTGAGTAAATTTTCCCTTGAAAGTGAGAACAAAATTCGTACTCAGAATTCCATTAAGGCAGCACGGTTAGGCCGTCACTCGCGCTTTGAATTGAATCCTGTTTCTGAGAATGAACCTATATATGAGATCAACTTTTGGCCTTTTTATGACGAAAATCACGTAGTATCTGCAATTCTATCCGAAGCCAAAAACATTACTGAATTTAAAAATGCTAAACAGAAATTAGATGATATTGCATTCAGCTTGTCGGAAAAAATTGGTGATAAATTCTTTGAGCATCTGGTTAAACAGCTCGCCAAGTTAATAAAGGTCAATTATGTTTGCATTGGGTCTGTGGATGTCGAAAATCCAGACTCTATTCATATTATTGCTCAGCATGCCAATGGGCAATTGGAAAAATATTTAACGTATGAAACCAAGTTCTCTCCATTCGGGCATATTTTCGAAAAAAAAGCCAGATTTGAACACAGCGGTATTCAGGCTCAACACCCAGCTTTCGATTTGTTTGCCGATTCCAAAATTGAAAGTTATTTGGGAATTCCACTCGTTGATTCAAAAAACGCTATTATCGGCCTACTTGCTTTGTTCGATGAAGACCCTATTGAGGATATTGAAAAAATCAATGAAACATTACGCATTTTTATCACCCGAGCAGAAGCAGAGTTAGAGCGAAAAATATCAGACATTGAGCTGGAGAAAACCAAGCAAAAGCTGGTCATTCATACTCAGAATACACCACTGGCTCTTATTGAACTCGATAATGAACTGAAGATAACGAATTGGAATAATTCTGCTTACATTACGTTTGGACATTCAAAGGAGAGTGCAATTGGAAAGCTCGCCGTTGACTTGTTGACGGATACCAACAAAATAAATTTTGACGAATCCTGGCTTTCCATGATGAGTAACCGCAATGGGCATTTCAGTCGTATTCTAAATATTACCAGCAGCGGTCAGGAAATCGTTTGTGATTGGTATAACACCTTATTGATTGATGATGATGGCGAGATGATTGGTGTCGCTGCGCTTATTGTGAATGTTACGGCGGAACACGAAGCCATTAAGGCTTTGCGCTATAAAGAACAGGAACAAGATGAGATTCTCGACTTTATGGTGGATGCGGTTATCACCATAGGCGAGACCGGTGTCATAGAGACTTTTAACCAAGCCGCAGTCAATATGTTTGGCTTTAGTCAGGCTGAAGTTATAGGCCAGGATGTTTCGATATTGATGCCCGAAGATATCGCTAATCAACATGGACAGTTTCTTAAAAATTATTCGATTTCCGAAGTCTCCAATGTTATAGGAATGTCACGTGAATTAGTTGCAAAACGTAAGGACGATTCTCAGTTTCCCATTCGCTTAACTATCGCTGAGTTACCTCTTGCGAATTCTCGACGTCGTTTTATTGCCACAGGCTTGGATCTTACGCTAATTAAACAGCAGGAGGAGCAGCTCCAACGCTCTCAAAAAATGGACGCGCTTGGAAAGCTCACGGGTGGCGTCGCCCATGACTTTAATAATTTACTCGGCGTTATTATGGGTTACGGTGATTTACTCAAGAGTCTACTGGATGATCAGCCAAAATTGGCTCGATACAGCGAAGAAATTCTGCGTGCATGTGAACGCGGCGCTAGTATGACAAAAAAATTATTGACCTTTTCTCGGCAGCATTTACCCAACGCGGAATCATGCTGTATTAACACGACATTGGACGAAGGGCGCAACGTCCTTGAGCGGGTGTTAACGGCTCGCATTCATATTCATTACGATCTCGATGTGGATTTACATTCTGTATTCATTGATATAAACGATTTTGAAGATGCCCTTTTAAATCTCTGTATTAACGCGATGCACGCTATGAATGATAAGGGCGATATCGATATTACGACAAGGAACATAACGTTAAACGAGGCCGACGCAAGCACACTGCAACTGCAAGCTGGAGAGCACGCCATACTTTCCATTTCGGACAAAGGTCATGGTATTGATAAGCAGACTCTTGCTCGTATTTTTGACCCGTTTTTCTCGACAAAAGGTGAGGGCGGAACAGGTCTTGGCTTAAGCCAGGTGTATGGATTTGTTGAGAGAAGTGAAGGGAAAATACGTGTTACGTCTGAACCTGGAGAAGGCACGACCTTCGCTCTTTATTTTCCGCGCTATATTGATAAACGTATCCCCACAACAATGTCAGAATTCATGCCGAAGACTGACACCCGTGGTAATGAGACGATACTCTTGGTCGATGATGAACATTCTCTTTTAACCGTAACGAAAGAGACTTTGTCTCGAAACGGGTATCATGTAATGACTGCGGAGAGTGGGAAATTGGCTTTGGATATTCTTTCTAAACATTCGGTCGACATTATGATCTCGGATGTGATTATGCCCGAGATGGACGGCTACCAACTCGCATCAAAGGTTAAAGAAAGTAATGCTGACATTAAGATATTGTTGGCCAGTGGGTTTACTGAAAATCGTCATCTGATAAAGGACAACGAAGTCCATAATTTCCCCATTATTCATAAACCGTATGAATCCAGTGTATTACTTCGCCGCGTTCGGAGCTTGGCAGACGCGGCACAAATCCTATCCCGTGAACGATGATTCATCCCTAAAATATTGGTTATGCGAGCAGAAAAGTGGAGAGCTGTGCCCTTACAAATCGCACGTGATATTTTCTCTGCCACCAAACTCGTATTGCGAAGGGGCTGTTGCTTACAATGCCGCGATTAATGCTTTGACATTAGATAAATGTCGCCGGCTCACCATCGGTTGTGTTTCGGTGTTTTTCAGCATCACTTCATAATGGCCAGACTCTTCTCGCCGTAAGCCGACAATCTCCCGCTTAGCGATCAAGGCGTTACGATGCACTCGAATAAACTCTGGAGCCAATTCTAATTCGAGCTCCTTTAAGGTTTCATCAATAAGTGTTTCGCCGTTTTCATGAATAACGGTGACGTATTTTTGGTCAGCAATAAGGCAGCTCACGCTGTCAATTGGAATTAACTCAATACCCTTACGGGTTTTGGCTGAAATATTTTGTCTTTTTGGTTCGCTAACTATCTCGTTAACCGACGCTCGATGTAGCTTGTTAACTTTTTGTGCTTTCTCTAGCGCTTCTTTTAATTGGTCTTCATGGACTGGCTTAACGATATAGCCAACCGCTTGTGCGCCAAAAGCGTCTATCGCAAATTCGTCGTAGGCTGTGCAAAAAATGATAGCGGGAGGCTCATTCAGTTCGGCAATTTCTCGTGCCGCTTCTAGCCCATCTTTCCCAGGCATTTTTACATCCATTAATACTAAATCAGGATCAAGAGATTCAACTGCCTGAATGGCTTTATCGCCATTTTCAGCTTCGCCAACGACGCTATAGCCATCCATTTCATTGAGTAATTTTATGATTCGTTGGCGAGCTAATTGTTCGTCATCAACAACAAGTATGTGCATGGCTAATCGTCACTCTTTTATATAGTGAATGGGATATCGAATACTTATCAAAAATTCATTGTTATTTTGGCTGCTTTCAATATTGGCCAAATCATCATAATGCGCTTGTAGTCGATGATATATGTTTTCTAGAGCCATACCGTTATTTTTTGATTGGTCTTGACTGCTTGTAGTGGGAGGCGCAAAAGGATTTCGTACCTCAATATTTACGAACTGCTCATCGAGCTCGATTTTGACGGTGACCGTACCGCCCCCGGGCAGAGGCTGTACACCATGATAGATTGCGTTTTCGATCAATGGCTGTAAAAGCAGACTCGGTATTTCAACCGGCTTTTCTCCCAGTGAAACTTGCCAATCTAATTCTAGTCGATCGCCTAAGCGAGTTTTTTCAATCGAAACAAACTGCTTACATAACTTAACTTCGTCTTCGAGGGAGACGATCGACAATTCACTCAAGCTCGCGCGAAAGAGCTGCGCGAGATCCAGTACCATTTTTTCGGCTGCTTTCGGGTCACTATCAATTAGGCTGACGATGCTGTTCATACTATTGAATAGAAAATGCGGTCGAATACGCGATTGGAGGGCTTGAATCCTAGCCTGTAATTCCGCTTGCTCACGATTCTGCAGCTGCTGTTGTAGGTAAAAATACCGTAAAACCACGCCCGCAAAAATAGCGGCAATCATTAAGTTCTCTAGAACCGTCATGTTGTTTTTGAAGAAATTTTGAGCGCTTAGCCATTGGCCAAGCAGGGTAAACACTGCCGTTAACAGAAGCACGATGCCGTAGGATACCGAGCCCGCAACCAAACCTATTTGATGCTTCAGCCAGGGGCGTAAGGGGCAAAGGCATGCGGCGCTCGCCAGTACAATCCACTGGACCAAGAACGACACTGCGCCAAAATGCGCCCATTCGAATTGGGTAAAACCTTGGTCAATCACCACAAAAGAAAATGATAGGAGTTCCCCCACCAGTATTAGCGAGAAAACGGCTTGTGGCGTGCATAAATCCGGTAAAAAATCGCCATCTGTTTTTTTTGAAGCGCTTAAGCCTAAAATATTGAGCTCCTTATTGAGCGATATCTCTAAAAATAATCAAAATTCTTGATGTGTGGCTACTGGTCCCTAACAACGGAATCAAGGATAATCCCAGCCCGTTTACACCATTCATTTACAACAGTAGCACTTAACCATGAGCCAAAATGATAATTCAGCCAAACCCTGGGGCGGCCGCTTCACAGAAGCCACCGATGCCTTTGTCGAACGCTTCACTGCTTCCGTGAGCTTCGATCAACGGATGTACCAGCAAGATATTGATGGCTCTATTGCTCACGCTACTATGTTGTCCGAAGTCGGCGTTCTTACCGCTGACGAGAAGCTGTCTATTATCGACGGCTTGGAAACGATTAGAAGCGATATCGATGCCGGAAAGTTCGAATGGTCTATAGCTCTCGAAGATGTGCATATGAACATCGAAGCCGCGCTCACTAAGCGCATTGGCATCACCGGTAAGAAGCTTCATACCGGACGTTCTCGTAATGACCAAGTGGCCACTGATATTCGGTTGTACTTACGCGACGAAATCGACAAAATCGCGAAAGAGCTGACACGACTACAGGAAGGCTTGTTGATTCTTGCGGAGCGAAATACGCAAACGATAATGCCTGGTTTTACCCATTTACAGACCGCGCAACCGGTTATTTTTGGGCACCATCTACTCGCTTGGTTTGAAATGTTGGACCGCGATTATGGCCGACTCATGGATTGCCGCAAACGCATGAACGTTAGCCCTCTCGGTGCTGCTGCACTTGCCGGTACGACTTACCCAATAAACCGTGAACGTACAGCCGCGTTACTTGGGTTCGACGAGCCAACTCGTAACTCACTCGACTCCGTGAGCGATCGTGATTTTGCGATCGAGTTCAGTGCCTTTGCCTCTGTATTGATGACCCATCTTTCACGAGCAAGTGAAGAGCTGGTGCTATGGGCTTCCGCTCAATTTAACTTTATTGAATTGCCAGATCGATTCTGCACGGGCTCGTCGATCATGCCGCAAAAGAAAAACCCTGACGTGCCAGAATTGGTTCGCGGGAAAACAGGGCGTGTTAACGGGCATCTTATTAGCCTCCTCACGCTCATGAAGTCGCAGCCTCTGGCGTACAACAAAGATAACCAAGAAGATAAAGAACCACTTTTTGATACCGTTGATACGATAAAGGATTGTCTCCGCGCCTTTGCTGACATGATCCCTGCGATAGAGGCTCAGCCTGAGCAAATGCGTGAGGCTGCTATGCGCGGCTTTTCTACCGCAACTGACTTAGCCGACTATTTGGTAAGAAAGGGCATTGCCTTCCGTGACTCTCATGAAATTGTTGGGCTTTCGGTGGCTTATGGCATTGAGCAAAATAAAGATCTGTCAGAAATGACACTCGAAGAGTTACAGAAGTTTAGTAAGGAGATTGGAGAGGATGTATTCGAGGTACTGACTCTGGAAGGATCTGTCGCGGCACGGGACCATATTGGTGGTACCGCGCCAAAACAGGTGGAAAAAGCGATTGCTGCAGCAAAAGTACGATTAAAAGAAAGGGCTTAGGCCTTACTTTTTTCTGGCTCTGGCTCTGCCCAGGTTGATACCGGGTCAGCAGATCTGGCAAGAATCTCTTGCCAGCAAAGTAAAAAAGAAAGCTAAGGCGCTCTATCAATGGGTAGAGCGCTTATAGATTCTCGATATCGTAATCAACTATCACGGGTAAATGACTCGAAAATGCTTTGGTCTTATACATTGCAGCATTTTCAATACGCTTTTTAAGCGTGTCAGAAGCCACTTGGTAATCAACCCGTATACCGTCCCCCGTACCGACTGTACCGGAAGGCCACCACGAGTATTCGCCTTCATCTTTAACTGCGTAACGAAAACAATCGACATACCCCAATTGCTGAAATAGTTGACTCATCCATTTTTGTTCATGGCCCAAAAAGCCGGACTGGCTGTGATTCTCTTGCCAGTTTTCTACGTCCCGTTTTGCGTGAGCCATTGCCCAGTTACCGCAAAAGATAAAAGAACGCCTTTTGCGTGTAATTTTATGTAAAAGTGCCTGAAAATCTTCGAAAAACTTAATTTTGACCTCTTGAGACTCTGCTTCAGAGAAAGCAGTCGGGGCCAATAGGGAGCCAATCGAGTACTGATCAAAATCGATTTGCAGGTAACGGCCTTCCATATCGACACCCGTCGAAAACCCTAGGCCATAGATAAGCGCCTTGGGTTGATGACGCGTATAAATCGCCACACCGTTGTAGTGCTTTACACCAGAATCGAAAAAATAGGCAAAATAACCTTCCGGGTGGAAAGTTTCATGATCCAATTCGTATTCAAGCGCTCGCAAATCTTGCAAGCATATAATGTCTGCATCTTGTTCAGCCAGCCAGTCATACAACCCCCGTTGTGCCGCCTGGTGAATTCCATCGACGCAGAGACTTATTATTCTCATGTCAGCCCCTAACTTATACTGCTTTCAGCTATGATATCTATTACCGCGCCATATTATCAGCACCGAATATGCCGCACCACAGCAAAAAGCATATTTTCTACTAATTCTAGTAAATCCTCTGGGGTTTTTTCTTATAATAGACCGTTTTAAGGCTTAACAACGTCAAAATTCGTAAATCGGGAATACTAATGGAAGATTATCAGTCCGAGTTCATTAAACTCGCCATCGATGTCGAAGCATTAAGCTTTGGTGAATTCACTCTTAAGTCTGGTCGTATTAGCCCATACTTTTTTAATGCCGGAAAGTTTCAAACTGGAGCAGCTGTCTCAAAATTGGGTAAATTTTATGCGCAAGCTCTCATGGCGTCTAATGTGAAGTTTGATATGCTATTTGGTCCGGCGTATAAAGGTATACCTCTTGCTGCGGTAACTGTCGCAGCACTTGCAGAACAACATGACCGTGACCTACCCTTTTGCTATAACCGTAAAGAAGCAAAGACGCATGGAGAAGGTGGTTCTTTAGTTGGTGCGCCATTACAAGGGCGAGTTGCCATTATTGATGATGTGATCACAGCAGGAACTGCCATTCGTGAGGTATTGTCTATAATAGACGAACACGACGCCAAGCCTGCAGCCGTAGTGGTGGGTTTGAACAGACAAGAGCGTGGACAAGGGCAGCTTTCTGCCATCGACGAACTGGAAAAAGAAACGGGTGTACCCGTCATCAGTATCGTGAACTTGTCTCACATAATGCACTTTCTCGAAGAGAGTGGTGATAGTGGAACTTTGGAAGCAATTCGTTTGTATCGTCAACGGTATGGAACATAGGTAAAACTGACGAATGATGCAACGTAAAATACAGCAATACCTACTCCGGAGTGTAATTTCTCTGGCTATTGCTGCGCCTGCTACTTACGCAGAAACCTACCTTTATCGCTATGAAAACGATAAAGGCGTAAAAGTGCTGAACCATACGATTCCACCTCAATACGCCCAAAAAAGCTACGAAATTCTCAGCACTGCTGGTCAATTGATTAGAACGGTTGAAGCGGCACCTACTGACGGCGCCGTAGCCAAGGAAAATTCTGTGCGCATGCTGCGCGAGAAATACGCCATTCTTAAGCGACGCTATAGCTCTCCAGAAGATATTGAAGCTGCAAAGAGACGCCGACTGGCTAATATCAATACAAACATTGCGATTTTACGCGGTAACATTGGTGGTATTAATATACGAATAGATAATTTGCGCAGCAAGGCCGCAGACTCAGAAAGGGCTGGCAGAGAAGTCAGCTCCAGCCTATTGACACAATTACGCGATATTAAGGCCGAGCTTACCGTCTCTGAGGACGCTCTGAACTTGCGCCTAGAAGAGTATCAAGCCGTATCCGACCGATACGATGGAGATCTAACAACATTCGCTCTAGGCAGCGCCCTGAGCAGCAACGGAAACTTCAATTAAGCTCCACAGCAAAACTCGAAATAAGCCCCAACAAGTTGCTCTTTGTATATTCAGAGAGCATACGGGCTTAAATACATGCGCTCTGTATTTAAGCCGGTTCGACAATAAAACTCTTCGCTAAGTAGGGCCATTGATCTTTCCACGATTGCGTGGGGCGCACTCTAAATTCACTTCTCACAAACTGTGCAATCTTCCCTTCCGCTACCGACATTAATACGTTAACTGTTGCACTTATCGACAAACCAAAGTGCAAACCTTCACTTAATTCCGCTTCGCGTAAGACCTGCTTTAACTGGGTCTCTATCCGATCAAATAATTGTGCGACACGCTGCCGAAGGCGCGCGGTTTCACCCGTAAGCGCATCACCGGTCAATATCCGTGTAATGCCGGGGTTCTTTTCGGTAAATACAAGAATAAGGTGAAGTATTTTTTCGCAACGCATAAGCGCATCACTGTCATCGGACAAGATTAATGAAATTCGAGAAAAAATCGACTCTTCGATAAACTCGATGAGGCCTTCAAACATTTTTGATTTACTAGGGAAGTGACGGTACAGCGCAGCTTCAGATACACCGACTTGCCTAGCAAGTGCTGCTGTTGTAATTCGTGCACCAGGGCTTTCTTCAAGCATCGATGCAAGTGCTTCAAGTATTTGTAGGCGACGTGATTTTTTATTTTGTATTGCCATAGAGAAACCCGCGTATAACGTGTGCTTTTATTAAACCTATGCCCCACAAAGGGCTAGAAGATCCTTGCAAACATTTGAGTACGAACTGGACCAGGGGAAAACAGCGCATCTTTATAGTAGGCCCTATTAGTCAAAACTACTAGTGAACTAATCAGCTGATTGAATCAACTGATCAAACTACATATCAATGCGTATAGCCTATCCTAACCACAACTTTACGTGCCATCAATGCTCAGGGGAAAATTTTTAAGTTTATTTACCCTGAGTATTCGAAATTAACGTGCCAACGCCCTCATCTGTAAAAATTTCGAGCAATACTGCGTGCGGAACACGTCCATCAATAATATGGGAACTGGCAACGCCGGACTTAACCGCGTCGAGAGCACATTGAATTTTAGGCAACATACCACCGTATATTGTGCCATCAGCTATCAGCTCATCGACCAACTGCGTACTGAGCCCGGTCAAAACTTCGCCCTGCTTATCTTGTAAACCTGCCACATTAGTTAGCAGCATCAATTTTTCTGCCTGCAGCACTTCAGCAATTTTTCCTGCAACCAAATCCGCATTGATGTTGTATGAAGTCCCGTCTGGTGAAACGCCGATGGGAGCAATAACAGGAATAAAATCGCCAGCTACTAACACATCGATAACGGCTCGATTGATTGTTTTTACCTTACCCACGTGACCGATATCAATTATTTCCGGTGCCGTCATTTCCGGTAAATTACGCGTTACCGTCATTTTTTCGGCAGTAATTAAATTTCCATCTTTTCCTGTAATCCCAATAGCCTGACCGCCGTTACGATTAATCAAGCTCACTATTTGTTTATTTACGGTTGCGCCCAGCACCATTTCGACCACATCCATGGTTTCACTATCGGTCACTCTCATTCCATCGACAAAATGTGAATCGATACTTAACTTCTTAAGCAGGTCTCCGATTTGAGGCCCCCCGCCATGAACAACGATGGGGTTCATCCCCACCAACTTCATCAGAACGATGTCCCTCGCAAAATCAGTTTGTAATGCCTCGTCTGTCATCGCATTGCCACCAAATTTGATGACAAATGTCTTCCCCTTAAAGCGGCGAATATAAGGTAGGGCTTCGGTCAAAACGTTGGCTATATTCAACGCCTCTTTACTAGACTGCATGTTCAGGCTTCCCAATCGATCGTAATCGAGTTATCTATTTTTTTAAGTTCTTTAACCATGATCGACTTCACTTGGTGAAGCGCATCTTCGTCGTCTGCTTCAAACCGTAGCGTTAAATTGGCCGAAGTATTCGACGCACGTACCAAGCCCCAACCATTGGGAAAATCGACACGTACGCCATCAATCGTTGTCAACCGGCCTTCACCAAACTCACCCAGCGCGGCCAGTTGTGACACGATGCCAAACTTCTTATCCTCGTCCACTGGAACGCGAATCTCTGGGGTAGACGGTGATTTAGGAAATTCGTTAAACATCATATCCAAGCTCTCACCCTGCAAGCTCAGAATCTCTATTAAGCGAGCAGCTGCATACATACCGTCGTCAAAACCAAACCAACGATCTTTGATAAAGATGTGACCGGAATATTCCCCGCCAAGTAACGCCCCAGTTTCAAGCATTTTATTCTTCATCGGCGCATGGCCCGTTTTCCACATAATGGGTCGACCGCCGTAACTCGTAATACTGCTGGCTAGGTGGCGTGTGCTCTTCACGTCGAAAACAACATCCGCACCAGGGTTGCGTGAAACAATGTCCTTGGCAAACATCATTAATAATTGATCAGGCCATATAATTTGGCCTGATGATGTTACGACAACTAAACGATCGCCATCACCATCGAATGCCACCCCTAAATCAGCGTCACTTTCTTTTACCTTGGCAATCAAAGCCTGGAGATTTTTTTCCACTGAGGGATCAGGCTCATGGTTCGGAAAGCTCCCATCCAGGTCGCAAAACAAAGGAATCACATGACAACCCAACTCTTCAAATAATTGAGGAGCAACTTTACCTGTAACGCCGTTTGCTGCATCAATAACAATGGTGACATCACCCGCAAGCGCGACATCCGAAAAAATGGTGTCGATATACTCGGGGATCACGTCATAACGGCTCTCTTCGCCATTCCCCTCATAAATATTTTTTTGCAGAATCCTCTGACGAATCGCTTTTATGTCATCGTCGCTGCGCGTTTTCCCATTCATGACTATTTTAAAGCCATTATATTCACCTGGGTTATGACTGGCGGTTACCATCACTCCACTTTGGCTTTCTTTGAGCGTTGATGTCGCAAAATACATAAGTGGAGTCGGGACTGTGCCGATATTAAGAACATGGCAACCAGTGGAGATAATTCCGCGAATTAAAAACTCGGTTAATTCTGGACTTGTAAGTCGAGCATCGCGCGCAACAATTAACGTATCTTGACCATGATCGATCGCCTCACTGCCCAGAGCCTCACCGACACGAGTCGCCAAATCATTAGTAATCTGCTCTTTGGCTAGACCTCGAATATCGTAGGCCCTAAAAACGACGTCAGGAATCGAGCCATCATCTATAATTTCAAGAACATCCTCTTCCTGCGTCGCAAGCTCTTCTTGAACCGGCTCTGCTATTTCTTCGAGACCCAACAGATCTTCATCTTCTTTAGCAATATCAACATCAAGAATATCGGTCGCTTGGTACATTGGACTGGCTAAATCAGCCTCTCCTTCGGAACTAGAAGTCGACGCAGCCCTGCTCAAGAGCGCTTTTTCTTTCATTCGGTCTTCCACTTTACAACCGATGATCCGACCGATTACAAAAAACAAAAGCGTGATCAATAACGAAGCAATAGCGGCAACACCATATACCAGTGTTACATCTTTTTTAGCGCTTTCGAATAAGTAATAAGACGGTGTAAATCGAATCTGCCAAAAAGAATCCGGTATATTTTTAGTCGATGCCAAGCCAATCGACCCACTGCCTACCTTCAAAACATCAACAGCTTTATTCGCACCAAATTTTTGCTGTAAAACAATTTCACCCAAACTGACCTTATCTGACACTATGGCTTGTTGCAGAGCCTCTAACTCAATCGACAAGATCATGCTCGCAATCGATTCTTGGTTAGCATCATAGGGAACCGGCGCAACAAAATTGAGAATCCATCTATTTTCGTACTTCGCAGCCTCAGGCGGCGTGTCCTTCCGCAGCTCTGCATTGCGAATCATCTCAAGTTCGGTAAAGCGAATAGGGGGCTTTACTGAATCATCAAATGCTGCTTGTCCTCTTTTGACGAAATGAACTGCAAATGCGCCATCAATGCTTTCTAGTATTGATTTTTTTGTCGCTTTAATAATTTTTTCGTCTGCAACAACAAGGCCCGCTGCTAATGTCGGCTTTCGCGTATAAAAACTAATTTGACTCCAAACATCTTTAAGGTATTTTTCTGCGCTTTCAGAAAGAATCTGAGCTCGCTGATCAGCTAAAAGATTGACCCCATCAACCCGAACATCTAGCACCTGTGTTTTGTGTAGATAAATGCACAGATTTAGGGAGACAACGAGACCTAGACCAATACCGACTATAGATGCGATACGAGGAGGGTTACGCTTCTTCTTCGGTTTCGATGGACCATTTTTTTTATGTGCAAACTTTTCGAAGGTTTGCTCGAGGCTGCTTTTCACTAGTGGTCAGTCCCTATGGCTGTCGCACGGTATTTATCGGCAATAATTTGAATCAGGTCTCTCGCTAACTGCGTCTTACTGCGGATGGATAAGCTCTCTTGCCCAGAACGATCTAATACCGTGACAGCATTGTTTTCGCTATTAAATCCGATTGAAGTATCAGCAACATTGTTCGCAACGATCATATCCAACTTTTTCTTTTCTAATTTTTGTTGTGCATGCTCAATGACATCGTTCGTCTCTGCTGCAAAACCAACAGTAAATGGTTTTTGCGGTAGAGCAGCAACACTGGCAACGATGTCTGGATTTTTTAGCATCTCTATGCTCAGAGAATCGCTTTTGCCCTTTTTAATTTTTTGTTCTGCTATTATAGCCGGTCGGTAATCTGCAACGGCTGCTGCCGCAATAAATAGGTCGACGCCATCTAGTTCACGATGAACCGCATCGTACATATCTGCCGCACTAACAACCTCAACTAGGGTGACATGTTTGGGACAAGGCAAATTAACGGGGCCACTGACTAATATAACTTTAGCACCGGATTCAACAGCAGCTTCCGCTAACGCAAAACCCATCTTTCCTGAACTGTGGTTACTGATATAACGCACCGGATCAATTGCTTCACGCGTTGGGCCTGCCGTAATCATAATTTTACGGCCTGCTAATATGCCACTCTCAAATAAGGCTGCTGTATGCCCAACGATTTCTGCAGGCTCGATCATTCTCCCGGGACCAATATCACCACAAGCTTGTGCACCAGACGCAGGACCAAACAAGTAAATACCGCGCTCTTTCAATGTCGCAATATTTTGCTGTGTGGCTTCATTCAGCCACATCCCTTGATTCATTGCTGGAGCAGCTGCTATCTGGGCGTTTGTCGCCAAACAAAGCGTTGTGAGTAAATCGGAGCCTTCACCTGCCACTAATTTAGAAAGAAAATTAGCCGAGGCTGGCGCAATCAATACCACGTCTGCCCAACGAGCCAGTTCAATGTGCCCCATGGCCGCTTCAGCGTCAGAATCCAGTAAGTCGGTGTGTACGGGATTTCCCGAAAGGGCTTGCATGGTCAGAGGCGTAATAAATTCTTGTGCGCCTCGCGTCATTACTACACGCACTTCAGCCCCGGCACTTTGCAAGCCCCTGACTACCTCAGCCCCTTTGTAGGCCGCAATGCCGCCCGTCAACCCGAGCAGAATGCGCTTGTTTGTCAATGAATGCATGAATCGAGTCTTGTCTATTCTGAAATGGCGGTTAAGATACCATTATCGCTCTAGCGAATGAACAGATTTAAAGGACGCACCATTTACCAGGAGGTAACAATGGCAATTTCAGATTGGCCCAAAAAGGACCGCCCAAGGGAAAAGCTCTGTATTCAAGGAGCCCACTCATTATCCGATACAGAACTATTAGCCATTTTTTTACGTACCGGCTGCGTAGGAAAATCTGCTGTTGATTTGGCCCGAGAACTCATTCTCACATTTGGCAGCCTACGAGGTTTACTTGAAGCCAGCTGTGAAGAATTTTGTCAGGGTCTTGGTTTAGGTCCCGCAAAATACGCTCAACTACAAGCCGTTCTCGAAATGGCTAAACGTCACCTCGCTGAACACCTCGTACAAGATGCTTCACTAGATAGCAGCCATCACGTTAAGAAGTTTTTAAGTGCCAAGCTTCGGCATCAACGTCGAGAAATCTTCGCTGCGTTGTTTCTTGATTCTCAGCATCACCTCATTGCTTATGAAGAGCTGTTTCAAGGCACCCTCAATACCGCTGCAGTGTATCCCCGCGAAGTTCTTGTACAGGCCCTAAAACACAACGCAGCTTCTGTTATTTTCGCCCACAACCACCCCTCCGGTCGTGCAGAACCCAGCGAGGACGATATTTCTCTCACAAAGACACTAAAACAGTGCCTCGCACTCATCGACATCAAAACAATAGATCACGTAATTGTAGGGGAAGGTCAAACATACTCATTCGCAGAACACGGCAAGCTGTAAATTCAGCTACCTAACTCTCACGAGGAAACACAACAGCAAGTACAGCTGAAAGGAAGGGGCGCTTAGTCCCTCCGAAAGGTAAACATCCCTCCCTAAGAGGCGTATCACCACGAAAACACAAATATAATTTGATCTCGAAGACTGATTCTGGTATAAATCGCGCCTCTTTTTGGTCAGCCAATTGTAAACTGGCATGACCTAGCCAAAGAGCTCAGCAATTTGGCATAAGACAGAATTCACTAAACTATTGTAAAAGACCGCTGGACGCTTGTTGTGACCACCAGCCGTCGTAAAGACTAAAGAGGCTCCACCATGGCTAAGGTATGTCAAGTTACCGGCAAACGTCCGATGACGGGTAATAACGTATCCCACGCAAAAAACCACACTAAGCGTCGTTTTTTGCCAAATTTACATACTCACCGCTTTTGGGTAGAATCCGAAAAACGTTTCGTACGTTTACGTATCTCGACTAAAGGCTTGCGAATCATTGATAAGAGCGGTATCGAAGCTGTATTGGCCGATCTCAGAGCACGCGGCGAAAAAGTTTAAGCCGCCCTTAATACATAGGAGAACCCAACATGCGCGAAAAAATTCGACTCAACTCATCCGCTGGTACTGGTCACTTTTACACAACTGACAAGAACAAGCGCAACATGCCTGGAAAAATGGAGATCAAAAAATACGATCCCGTTGTTCGTAAGCACGTAATGTACAAAGAAGCCAAAATTAAGTAGATCTTATTTTTGCTGCATAAAAAAGCCGACTTTATAGTCGGCTTTTTTGTATCTGCTGATTGGTCGCAAACCATGCGAACAATCAGCCTCAACAGCGAATAACTAGAAACTAGGGTTCGGGGCTTAACAAAGCGATCAAGCGCTCGATATCCAACGGCTTTTCTAAACACACCTCAGCACCAGCATGCTTAATTTTGCGTACGTTTTCGTCACTCATAAAACCCGTCATCGCGATAACACGCACGTTTTTAGAATCATTATTCTCTTTGATACGACGACAAGCTTTAAAACCATCAACTCCAGGCATTAACAGATCCAGTAAAACTACCCGAGGTTTGAACGCAACAACCTTTTGACCGGCTTCAAAGCCGTCTCTTGCGGTCTCAATCACGATTTCGGGCAAACGCTCTTGAAAAACATCGTTCAACAATTCCAAATGATCCAAGTCATCATCAACGATGAGTACTCGCATCTCAGTATCTTCAATGATTTCTATGCCTTTTTCACGGGCGAAACGTTCGACTTCATCTCGCTCAAAGCGCCGATGACCGCCAGCAGTTGTACTGGCCTTCAATAAGCCTTTTTGAGCCCAAACTCTTACAGTTATAGGTGATACGCGCAATACATCTGCCGTTTCTTTGGGAGTGAGATAATCTTTCAATGCTTTATCCATTATTGGTGATTAATACATGTGAAGCGGCGTAATTGACAACTCTCAACGTTCAAGAATCATCTGGCGTCACTGACCTTAAATATACAACAAACTGCTTATCTTGCAGCAAAGATTCACATAGGTGCCCAGCCTGGCTATTAACAAGGGCCATGAGTAGATCCTGATCATTGCCAACCGAATCGGCAATGGCCAAGCGCTCCACGTCCTCAACTTTCATTTTCAGCTGCACACCTCTCAAATCCTGGCTACACGCTTCGCAGGTGAACTCCTCTACGACTTCAGCCTTCATCCTGCCGTTGTCACAATCATACCCAGCAAATAGTAAGCGGTATATGGCCGCCAACTGTTCAGGCGTATAGTACAACTTAACATCGGATGGCAGTTCAGCGCCTTTTTCTACACCTTTACTGCTAACCATTGTCGATAGATCTGTTTGAACACGGTCTCTCGCCACTTGCCGAGAAGTAATACTCTCACGTACCAAGTCCCGAGAACGAATTCCTGCACGCTCTATATTGTCTAAATAACGCGCCAGTTTTTCATCGTTACCCGCTTTTGCACGCTCTAGAGCTAAATTAGAATACCCCATCGACGATGAAAGAATATTATTGAAATCGTGAAATACGCGGCCAATTTTTTCATCTTCGATTAATTTATTCAAATTATTGAGCAATATAGCTTTAAGTTCAGCATTTTCGGCTATCAAAGACTCGACCGTAAATTGATCACCAGTTTCATTAGTAAGAGGCATCGTTATTTTTTTACTCTCGACTTACTGCAAAAGCGAAGCAGTACTCTGGGCTGATAATTATTGCTGAATCCTACAAAAAAGATAGGCTAGATTTTCTAATCTGTGACACCTGGTGCATCCTTTTTATCAACCTTGATATTATATGGCAACTTCCCACAGATTGAAGGTTTTAGATTCGAGATAGTTAACTTATCCTGATCTATAGAAAGATGCAATTTATGATGATTCGAAATAAGGATCAATCAGCGATCAAATGTTATCTTAAACGCCAGTAATTTTGACAAAGACCACAGCCAACATTCCGTTGTTTTCTATAATGACAGAAGATAACGAAAAAACTGAACAAGGATAAATTGAGTGCCAGACATAGAACAATTTTATCAGCCCGTTGTAATTGTAGATAATGACGGGAAAATCATTTCTCAGAACTCTGCCGCTGGTGCTTGCTGCGGTACCCTCTGCTCAGAAATTGCCAACAATATTGACCCTATCAGTACGCCAACCGAAGGGAGCAATATTGTCGGTGAACTATGGTGCGAAGAAGTTTGCTACCAAGTTGTATGTTTAAGTGAAACGTCAAGCGCCCGCACTTTACTTCTTTGCGAGCTCAACCACTCCAGCCATAACGCATCAGTTCCGATTAATTTTATTGCCAGAGGCAAACGTCAAACAAGCTTACTCGCGATGGCAGAAAAACTCGCCAATATCGGGTTTTGGCACTTCGACACTCAAAATCAAAAGCTCTACTGGTCAAATGAAGTCTTTACCATCCATAACGAAAATAGTGAAACTTTCGAGCCTACTCTAGAACGCTGGGAGTCTTTATTAGAAGACAATGACACCCAAAGCTTAAACACGATGTTCGAGGACGCATTAAAAAATAAAAATAGCTTTGAACTTACACTAGCAACAACCCCGAATAAAGGAAAAAAACGCCACATACGTATTCGTTCCAGTGTAGAAGTGGATGAGAGTGGCGATGTACTTTCCCTTTTTGGGATTGCGCAAGATCTAACCGAAGAAGTTGAAAGTAAAGAACAGCTAGAGCGTATGTCACTCGTCGCCAGTCGAACCAACAACGGTGTACTCATTTGCGACAAAGATAGCCGTATACAATGGGTGAATCAGGGGTTTGAGCGAATGACGGGGTACGATCAAGCAGAGATGATCGGCAAAACTACCGCAGACTTTTTACACGGCCCATTAACGGACAAAAGTACACTTGAACAAATACGCAACGGTCTTAATAACCACCAACCGGTGAATTGCGATTTAGTCCACTACCACAAAGATGGCGAGCATTATTGGATTAACGTGGTCGTCACACCCATTGTGCAAAACGGAAAGCTGGAAGGTTTCATTGGCATTCAAACCAATATTAATGATCGAAAAAAAGCAGATTCTTATTTAGCTCAAGCGCAACACATGGAAGCACTTGGCCAGCTTGTCGGTGGTGTTGCCCACGACTTTAATAACATCTTGGGAATTTTGCGCGGAAACTTGGAGCTGCTCGAGCTTAAACTCGATCAATATGAAAATAAACACCTCGCAAAGGCTTTTCATGCCTGTAATCGAGCGACAAGTTTAACTAAAAAACTGTTACAGTTTTCCAAGTTTAAAGTCACAGAATCGAAGCAGATCAACCCCAACAATGTTATCAACAACCTTGCTGATTTACTCACTAAATCGCTCACACAGAACGTCAAATTGGAGCTGACCTTAGACCCCGAAACATACTCCGTTTGGGGCAGTAGCGGGGACCTTGAAGATTCAATTTTAAACTTGGTGATTAACGCTCGTGACGCGATGGAGGGCAATGGAAAGGTTTCTATAATCACCGAAAATTGTGTACTCACAAACGAGTTAGTCCATAAATCACACCGCCGTTCTGTTGTCGCTGGCGATTACGTAAAATTAACTATAAAAGATACAGGACCGGGCATTCCAGAACACATTCAAGCGCGAATTTTTGAACCGTTTTTCACCACTAAAGAGCAGGGGAGCGGCCTTGGTCTCAGTATGGTCTATGGCTTCGTACAAAGATCAAACGGGCACATTTGCGTCGATAGTGGCGACACGATTGGGACTGAGATATGTATCTGGCTCCCTCGATCAAATGTTGATGAGACTAAAACCAAAAAAATCAAAGCACCAATCGAGACTACCATCAACCGACAGACGGCTATACTTGTCGTAGATGACGAGCCAGATATACTCGAAATCGTCAGTGAATACCTTAGCCCTCTCGGCTGCAGGGTCGTTACCACATCAAGTCCAGTGGAAGCTCAACGCATGCTGCTTGAAGATAAAAATATTGACATGCTAATCACCGACGAGATCATGCCTGGTGTAGTAAAAGGGCATACACTTGTTAAGACCGCTATACATGCAAATGAAAATATTCGCTGCATCATTATGTCCGGCTATAATTTAGATTTAGGGCAAATTGTAGGCAAGGCTGATGTGCTTGCTAAGCCCTTTACGCGAACAGAACTGATCGACATGATCAATAAGAACTTAAAAGTAACAGACAAAAATGGCTAACTAGCGCCAACGGAAACGATATATGAAGACGCGAATAGTCATCATCGACGACGATCAGGATTTATGTGCGTTAATCGAAGATGCGCTCTCCAAAGACTACCAAGCTCGGTACGCCACTGATATCGAAACGGCCGTACCGATGATTGCTGATGTCAGTCCAGCTATTGTCATTCTGGATATCAACCTTCCAAAAGGAAACGGCTTACAGCTTGGCGAAAAAATCAGTCAGCTAAAAAGCGAACCAAAGGTGCTGTACATATCTGGAGACAATTCTTTAGAAATGCGACTAGACGCTTATCAACACGGCGGCTCAGACTTCTTGGCAAAACCCTTTAGAGTGCAAGAACTTAGAGCAAAAATCGAAACCCTTGATAAGCTCTATCAAGGGCAATCCCAACTTAAACAATCATCTGATTACGCGACAAAAACAGCCATGAACGCCATGGCTGAAGCCTCACAATACGGAGAGGTTTTACGTTTTTACAATGCCATGTACAAAGCCGGTTCGATTGACGAAGTAAAGAACGCCTTTTTTTCCCTAATGTCGACATTTCAACTTCAAAGTTCTATACAGTTTCGCGTCGACGAAGTTGTCACTCACGACTATCTAGACAAAGGATGCAGTCCTATTGAAATGCAAATATACGAAAACCTCGGACAAGGTGATCGTATTATCCCTTTTTCCAGCCGTATGATGGTGAACGGCACATATGCCTCTTTCATTGTTAAAAACATGCCTGTTGAAAATAAGGAATCAAATGGTCGGCTTCGGGATATCTTGGCAACTTTAGTCGAAGGACTCGATGCAAAATTACTGGATTTACAACGTCTCGGATTATTACGACAAACTTCCCGTGAATTAGCGCTGTCCAGTCAGCGTCTCACTGCTGTCATGCAGGATCATGAAGAGTTTATTACTGGTGCCATGAATCATGTTATTTCCTCGATTAACGCCAGCTTCGACGTACTCGAACTGACCGAGATACAGGAGGAGTTTTTTACCAAGCTAACTGAACGCGTGCTCAATGGTATGGAAGATAGCTTTATTCACATAGGTAACGAAACGGATGTTTTAAATTGTATTCGCCGTTCTCTATCTGCTGTTTTGGGCGACAGCGAAGCGTAATTCGCTGCACTTCATTTTACCCGATGAATGTTATGCTTATAACTTAGATTCACCGGGTCCAAGCTATGCCAGAACTTCCCGAAGTTGAAACAACCCTGCGCGGTATTTCACCTCACATCGTCGAACAAAAAATCAAGAAAGTCCTTATTCGAAACGGCCGATTACGCTGGCCCGTCGACGACAACCTGCCCAAAAAGCTCACAGGTAAGATACTGCGCAGTATTACCCGTAGAGGGAAATATTTACTGCTGCATTTCGATCATGGCACCGTGTTATGGCACTTGGGAATGTCGGGCAGTTTACGCATCGTTAAGCCTAAAGAAGAAATAGCCTTACACGATCATATTGATGTCGAATTTCACAACGATAAAATACTCCGATTTCACGATCCAAGGCGCTTTGGCGCTGTCGTATGGACAGAGGAAGATCCCTCTGAACACAAGCTATTGAACCACCTGGGACCCGAACCTCTTAGCAAGGACTTCGATGGTGATTATTGTTTTCGTAAATCACGCAAAATAAAGCAGGCGATTAAAACCTGGCTAATGGATAGCAAAGTGGTGGTAGGGGTTGGGAATATCTATGCCAACGAGTCGCTTTTCCGAGCAGGTATTCACCCACTTAAATCGGCAAGTAAAGTTTCAAAGGCTAAATATGCGCTACTTGGAGAAGAAATTAAATCTGTATTAAGTACCGCCATTAAACGTGGCGGTACAACTTTACGAGACTTTGTGGGAGGCGATGGTAAACCCGGATATTTTGCTCAAGAGCTTAATGTCTATGGGCGCGGGGGAGAACCTTGCGTGCAATGCGGGAAAACACTGATCGAAAAACGACTTGGACAGCGATCCACAGTTTATTGTAATCGCTGCCAAAAGTGAGTTTCTAGAGACCGGAGACCGGAGACCGGAGACCGGAGACCAATAATTTTGGCCCAGAACTGACGTATGTCAACCCGTCACCCGTCACCCGTCACCCGTCACCCGTCACCCGTCACCCGTCACCCAGTATTTACCCTAAAGCTTCTTTTTGCAGGACGATGAGTTCATCAATTCCTTGCTTGGCAAGGTCGAACATTTGGGTAAACTCTTCTTGAGTAAAAGGTTCTTTTTCTGCCGTTCCTTGTATTTCGATAACGCCACCGTTTGATGTCATGACGATATTCATATCCGTATGAGCATTAGAGTCTTCAGGGTAATCTAAATCTAAAACAGGCTCTCCTTCATAGATACCTACCGACACTGCTGCCAATAAATTCGTTAAAGGGTTTGTCTTAATCATTGATTTTTCGACCATGCCGCTAAAGGCATCATGAAGAGCAACACAAGCCCCAGTAATAGATGCGGTACGCGTACCACCATCAGCCTGAATAACATCACAATCGATAACAACTGTATGCTCGCCAAGAGCTTCTAGATCAATGGCTGCACGCAGCGAACGACCAATTAAGCGCTGAATCTCTACAGTTCTTCCACCTTGCTTACCACGTGCGGCTTCTCTTCCCATACGTGAGCCAGTAGAACGCGGCAACATACCGTATTCAGCTGTAACCCATCCACGGCCTTCGCCTTTCATGAAACGCGGGACACCACTTTCTACACTTGCCGTGCAAATAACTTTGGTATTACCAAATTCAACTAGGACTGAACCTTCTGCGTGACAGGTAAAGTTTCGTGTAATTCGTACATCGCGCAGTTGGTTGTTTTTGCGTCCGCTGGGTCTTTGCATAATAGCCTCGAAGTTCTAAATTCAAATATTGGGCGGGCATTATAGCGCCCGAACTTCCGCTATGCTTGTGTGATAACATGAGTTTTTGCGATCTATTTTAGGAAGTACTCTATGCCGCGCAGCATGACGGGCTTTGCCCGCCAAGAAGTTCAACACTCCTGGGGTTCACTCTCGTGCGAGATACGCAGTGTTAATCACCGTTATCTCGAGCCGTCTATTCGTCTACCTGAGACCCTACGCAGTATAGAATCCAACCTACGCGAGCAACTGCGCAAAAAACTCAGTCGCGGTAAAGTGGAAGCAACTTTCTTTCTCAAAACGGAAGACAGTGAAGACGCTCAGCTAGCACTAAACGAAACACTTGCCAGTACAATTATTAAATTGGCAGAGTCTGTTCAATCACAACTCTCAAAACCCGCAGACATTAATGCTATTGATGTGCTTCGCTGGCCCGGCGTAATCAAAGCCGCGAAAATAGACACCGACGAACTTAATTCGGTTACAAAATCGCTATTCAACGAAACATTGACACAACTGATATCGAATCGAGAACGCGAAGGCAAAGAACTTGGTCAGCTCATCGAAGACAGATTGGTCAGTATTGGCGAAGCGGTCGTTGAAGTCCGCGCTAATATGCCCGCATTACTCGAACAGCAGCAACAAAAGCTGAGGACGAAGATTGAAACACTTAAAATTGAAGTAGACGAAGAGCGCTTTTGCCAAGAAGTTGTCTACATCACACAGAAATCTGATGTCGCTGAGGAACTCGATCGACTAGAGACTCACCTCATTGAGGTACGTCACACTCTCAAGCAAACCGGCCCAATTGGCCGTCGTCTCGATTTTTTAATGCAAGAACTCAATCGGGAAGCCAACACGCTTTCCTCCAAGTCTATTGCTAGCGATACAACACAATCCGCTGTTGATATTAAAGTTCTCATTGAGCAAATGAGAGAGCAGATCCAGAATATAGAATAAAATCAGAACATCGCGTAAAAATATGAGCACTAAGGGTACTTTATACACCGTTTCTGCGCCTTCGGGCGCGGGCAAAACCAGTCTTGTCAAAGCTTTGGTCGAATCAACAATCGACGTTTGTGTATCCGTCTCCCACACGACTCGCCCTATGCGACCCGGTGAAATAGACGGCGAAAATTATCACTTCGTTGATCACGATAGTTTTTCTCGTATGGCAGACGAAGATGCATTTTTAGAGCACGCCAAAGTCTTCACCAATAGCTACGGGACTTCACAGGCGTGGGTAGAACAACAACTTAGCAACGGCATGGACGTCATCCTCGAAATTGACTGGCAGGGAGCTGAGCAGGTCCATAGCTTAATGCCTGGCTCAGTCGGCCTTTTTATTGTTCCACCATCTCAAAAAGCCCTCCGTGAACGCCTCACAGGCCGTGGCCAAGACGGAGAAGAGGTTATAGACGCTCGAATGGCTGAGGCTAAAAGTGAAATGTCACACTACTCTTCGGCAGACTTTTTAGTCATTAACGATGACTTCGATCAAGCGCTAGCTGAATTTCGGGCAATCATTTTGGTTCAGCGCCTGAAACTAACCTATCAACGGTCGAAGCATCAGTGTTTACTGAACAACCTATTGTGGTGAGTGCCTATAAGGCGTAAACTCTTAGGCCATTTTTATCATCAAATTTATTCCTCTCATTTTACGGAACCGCTCATGGCAAGAATTACAGTTGAAGATTGTTTAGATCACGTAGATAACCGTTTTGAACTCGTGATGGTCAGCAGCAAGCGTGCACGTCAATTAGCGATCCAAGGAAAAGAGCCATTGGTTCCGCCTGAAAACGACAAGCCTACCGTAATCGCCTTACGTGAAATAGAGCTAGGCCTTATCGACGCAAGTATTCTTACCCAAGAAGATGAAGAGCCTATGGACGATATCGTTTCAGAAGGTACTGGTAGCTTTGGCCATATGCCGCCACCTCCAGGGCTGTAGTCACAAACACCTCTAGAGTCCTCACACTGCAAAAATCGAAGGGAAATGCAGCGAAAAAGCGAAATCTGTTGTAAATTAGATAGATAGCTCCCGTTTTTGAGCGCATTTCCACATTATTTCAATCACTGCAGTTTTGACTTTGTCTTAAGAGGAAAATTTTGCTCACCATTGACACTCTTAGCCACCGGCTTTCCTCTTACCTCGACCCTCAACAGGTCAATCAGGTTAAACGTGCCTATTACTACGCAGAACAAGCGCATACAGGCCAATTTCGCCGCAGCGGCGAACCTTATATTACCCACCCTTTAGCCGTCGCTAATATACTTGCCTCTATTCATATGGACTACCAAAGTTTGGTCGTCGCAATGCTTCACGATGTCATCGAAGATACGGGTATTGGTAAAGAAGCTATCATCGATCAATTCGGTGAAACCGTTGCTGACATTGTCGATGGAGTCAGTAAACTTGCTAAAATTGGGCACGAAACCCAAGCCGAAAAGCAGGCTAAAAACTTTCAAAAAATGGCCCTGGCTATGGCCCAAGATTTACGCGTTATTATCGTAAAGCTTTCTGATCGGCTCCACAATATGCGTACCTTAGGTGCGATGCCGCCAGAAAAAAAACGCCGCATCGCAAAAGAAACCCTCGAAATATACGCTCCTATCGCTCACCGCTTAGGCATTAATGATTGGCGAATAGAATTCGAAGATCGTTGCTTCGCCGCCATCTACCCGCTAAGAGCATCCCGACTACAAGCCTCGTTAAATCAAGTGCGGGGTAACCGAAAAACCTTAGTCGAAAAGATCAAAGAATCGATTGAATCTCGTTTACAGCGTGACAATATTAATGCTCTCGTTGTTGGTCGCGAAAAACATCTGTATAGCATTTATAACAAAATGCGGAATAAGCATAAATCGTTTAAAGAAATCATGGACGTTTATGCCTTTCGTATTGTCGTTGATGAAATTGATACCTGCTATCGAGCACTAGGCGTCGTTCATAATTTATTTAAACCCAAAGCTGGCGAATTTAAAGATTACGTCGCCATTCCAAAAGAAAATGGCTATCAGTCTCTGCATACCATTGTCATTGGCACTCAGGGCGTACCCATTGAGGTTCAGATCAGAACAAAGGAAATGGACGAGTTAGCCGGAACAGGAATAGCGGCTCATTGGCTGTATAAATCCGACGATAAAAATAACAACACCATGCCCAGCACTTTCGATCGTGCTCACCGCTGGACCAAGCGACTCCTCGAGATACAACAGTTAACTAACAGCTCTGAAGAGTTTATTGAGCACGTCAAAATCGACTTGTTTCAAGACGAAGTCTACGTTTTTACTCCCAAGGGTGAAATCGTCGAATTACCTGCCGGATCAACGCCAGTCGATTTTGCTTACGCAGTTCACACACAAGTCGGTAATATCACTGTCGCTTGCCGGATTAATGATCGCCCAGCGCCTCTTTCACAGGTACTTACCAGCGGACAAAAAATTAAAATCATTACGTCCGAGCACACTCAACCCAACCCCAATTGGCTTAACTTCGCCGTCACAGCAAAAGCACGTACCGCGATTCGGCATTATTTAAAAACCCAGCGCCACATGGAATCGGTAGAACTTGGTAAAAGGATGCTTGCCAGAGCACTCATGCAACTGGATATTGTTCTAGATGAATTAACTGAAGAGCAATTGGAATTGTTACGCGATAGTGGCAACGTCGCGAGCATTGATGAACTATATGAAAGTATTGGCCTCGGCCAACAGCCAGCGCTCTCGGTAGCGAAAACACTGCAGCCCAATAGTGAAATAAAGGGCAGTTTGACCCACACACCAATTACCATCGATTCACCTGACGGTATTTTAATTAGTTTCGCGCGTTGTTGCCGACCAATACCGGGCGATCCAATCGTCGGCCATACCAGTACGGGTAAAGGTATCGTGGTTCATCGCGAGCAATGTAAAAATGTAAAAGACCTGCGAAACAAGAAAGAAAATATCATCCCCACCAATTGGGCCGCGAAAGCGGGCGGCGAATACCTTACCGACATCCGTGTTGAAGTCAAAACCGAACGCGGTATTATTGCCTCCTTGGCCACACGTATAGCCGATACGGGTACCAGTATTGAAGGAATACAAGTTGATGAACGCGATGCCGAGCACAGCGTTATCAACTTAATAGTTGCTGTTAATAATCGTGTACACTTGGCCAACATCATGCGAAAAATCCGAACTATGCGTTCAGTTGAACGTGTACTACGCGCCAAAAATTAATTCTAAACACAACCATACGAATTCAAGAGAGCAGAGTCATGCCGAATAAAGCCGTCATTCACACTGAAGCAGCACCAGAAGCCATCGGCACCTATTCACAAGCCATAAAAACTGGTGATACCGTCTACCTTTCCGGTCAGATTCCATTAGACCCTAAAACAATGACGTTGATTGAAGGCGATTTCCGCGCACAAACACATCAAGTCTTTACCAATCTTGCGGCAGTCTGCAAAGCGGCAAATGGTTCTTTAAACTCGATTGTTAAACTTAATATTTATTTAACGGATCTTTCAAATTTTGCCGTTGTAAATGAAGTTATGGCAGAGTTTTTTGAACAACCGTATCCGGCTAGAGCCGCTATTGGTATCAGCGAACTGCCTAAAGGTTCACTTGTTGAAGCCGATGGTGTTGCTGTCATTTAGTTTTTCAGCCTTGTACCTAAAGGCGCTGTTCAAGCGCCTTTTTTGATTCTCTATCTGTCCTTTATTCAAATACTCTTAATTAAGTCTCATCCCTCCACCTAAAAAGCAAGGTGAAAGATCCCTGCTATACTATTTTTACCTACGTAAAAAACACTGGGGGAGCTATGAAATCCCGACCTTACGCAATTTCTTTTGTTGTTCTAAGTTCACTTTCAAGTGCCAGCTATGCGCTGGGGCCTGTGACAATTATTCCCTCTTTGGCGTATCAAAATAAAGAGCTTAGTTTTGAGCAAAACTATACCGGGGCTCAATCAAACAAGGCAGATTTTTCGGCAAGCATTCCCATTATTAATTTTTCATTAACTGGTGTCTTTAAGAAATTTTTTCTCACTCTGAAAATTGAGAAAAATCTGGATGAGACACCAACAAAAACGGAAGAAACAGATCGATCTGAAATCGGACAATTCAATCTAATCGCCATGGAAGGGAGCTTTGTTAACGTTGCCCGGCAAGATGTATCTCTGACGTTTGGCTATAACGTATGGAAAAATTTAAATGTTTTCGGCGGCTATCTACGCGGTAAAACAACTCTGACCCCAAACGCTTTTTGTGCAGATATACAATATACTTTAACAGCCGAACAAATTTCGGCTGCCAACGCTAGTGGAAATGGATTGTCAGTCAATTGCTCACGTATAAATCGCGCAGCCGTTCAATTTTTTCTTGAAGATGCGGGCTTTAGTGAAGATCAACCTGAGTATAAACAACGATATAGAGAGAAAGGGCCGTACCTTGGTGTAAGCTATGGATTTAATATAGCCGACATAGGCACACTATCTTTCAGCTTCGCTTATGCCAATATGGATGGAGAATATAGAGACAATGCTAGCGATCCTGAAAATTCGTTTAGTGGCTCTTTTGTAGCGTTTCACTATGAAGGAAGCACTACCGGAACTAGCCTTGGCGCAACGTGGACAGCCCCTCTTGGTGAAGGCTCAGCATATTTTATCGATTTAAGAAGACAAGCATATTCGATGGATGGAGATGATAAAACTGGCTTAAGCAACTTCAACGGTGTTTCCTTACACTCAGAAGAAGAAATGATAGGGCTTACTGCTGGAGTTCAATTTTATTTCTAAATTTATTATCGGAAATATTTATTAAAATAAAATGGCTCACTTGAGCCATTTTTTAGTTTATTTTGTATTAGTATAATCTAGAACCCACCCGTAATTACCCGCTTAGGTTTCTTAGCTGGCTTCTTAGCCAATTGTTCTAACTGAAATAACCGGTCACTCGGCCAGTCTTTTAATTGTGTATCTCGCGTATAGGACGAGAGAAGATCTTTATTATTCGCTGATATTAACAGCTTAATTTCAGTAACATATAGATTTTCTAAGTCCATCAAAGTGCTTGATATATTTATGTTCTTTTTATCAGCAGACCGAGACTTTTCAATAGCCGCATAAGCACTGGCAAGATCTTCACGTTTTTCATCTCCGGACTTACCTGTGTTCATATAGCGTTTAGCTTCAGCAATGAATTGACTGGCTTTAACCGATGATTTCCGAGAATTTTTCAAGCTTAATTTGAGCGCCATAAGCTTGGCATAACGAGGGGTATATTTTTCAATAATGTCTATTTGTTGATCTGCTCGATTGAAGTCTCGTTCATCAATGGCCTTACGCGCAACACCAGCATCAAAGTCACTCGTATCAGTTAATCCTGATTTAGCCTTTCTACTCATTCGATCAAGTTTTTTTATTGAAAGATACACATCTCTCAATTCATCATTAACAGACAGCGTTCTTTTTTCCCTCAACAATCGTTTCGCTCTTTTTTCTAGCCCTTGAATTTTATTCTTTTTGGCCAGCGTAGAACTTACATTCGAAAATTTAACACTTAATTCGGCAACCTTTACCGGGTCTTCATAATAGCGTTCTAGAATTTTGATATCTGATCGTACGTTACTCAGCCGACCTAGACTTATATCTAACTCCGTTTTTTTGTATAACTTTTCCAAAATCATATCGGTAAGATTTCGAGCCATACGATTGTCACTGTCAATTCTCAGCACCTGCTGTAATTTTGTATAGGCAGCATCGGAAAATCCATTTGACTGTTTTATATCTGCTCGCGCCACAGCCAGTAAATTATCAACTTCTTCTTGTATAAATTCACGATCAAGCTCTTCCGCGCGTAGAGACTTGATCATATTTCTCAAGCCCGGCAAATCAGCGCTCGTCGGCACAAGTTGTTCAGCATAGTCACGATATGTCGTTGCTTTTTTAATATCGCGACGACGCACAGCCGTTTTCGCCATTTCAATATAGCGATCTCCAAACTTCTCTAAGGTGAACTCTGCCTCTCTATTGTCGGAATCTAATTTTAGTACCTGCCGATATATTGCAATAATATTGTCGACCCTGTCCGTTTCTGTAGGCAGTAAACCTTCCCTAGCTTTTTTTGCCTCAGCAATTAGGGAGTCAATCTTACGTTGAGTTTTCAATTGAGCTTCGCGAATTATTGCTTCAGCATTCGCTCTCTCTTGTGGCACGATAACTAACTGCTGATAACCCACATAAGCAATCGCTGAGATAGCGACTAAGGACACACCGAGAATCAAATTGCGTGTACGACGCGCTTTTCGTGCTAGCGATTCAGAAGAGAAATCTTTTATCGTCGCTTTTGCGCTGCTCAGAACTTTTGTTAGCTCTTCTTCCGTCGTGATGTGATGCGTAGAGCCCGTATTGCTACTGTCCCCCTGGGATATGACCATCGTGGCATCTTCGTCAGAAAGATCCTTCTTCTTTTTGACCATTGTCGGATCACTAGCATTACCAACCTTCAAGCGAGATATGGTTTTTTTTATTTCCGGTTCAAGCTGCTGAATATGATCGATCATTTCCCGTGCACGGGTGTAGCGATGAAACGGGTCCTTAGCGAGAGCTTTGTTAATAATCGGTTGGAAAACAGAAAGGGGCTTAGGCAATTCTGGTAATGGGTCGTTAACATGCATTAGCAGGGTGCCAACATCTGTCTCACCCTTATAAGGTGGGCGGCCGGTCAGTAATTCAAAAAACATGACCCCCAACGCGTAAATATCCGAACGTTGATCTAATTCTCGCCCCTGAGCTTGCTCCGGACTCATATAGGAGGTGGTACCGACAATTACGCCCGTTTGGGTCATTCCGCTGGCACCCGAATCCATTTGTTTAACAATGCCAAAATCCAAGATAACGGGTGAGCCATCATCACGAAACATAATGTTATCAGGTTTGATATCACGATGAACAAAACCCTTTTCACCCGCATAATCAAGACCTGCGGCAACTCCCGCAACAATTCTCAGAACTTCAGGAATCAGAATGCCGTGCTTCATTTTGTCTTTTAGGCTTCCGTCTAAAAGATACTCCATGGAAATATAGAATCTTCCTTCGTGGGCACCCACATCAAATACAGGGACGACATTGGGATGGGTAAGTTGGGCAATAACCTGGGCTTCCTGAATGAAACGCTTAGCCCAAACACTGTCTTCCCCTAATTGGCTGGACATTATTTTTATCGCTACTTGCCGATTCATCGGCTGCTGCATGGCCAGATATACGGTCGCCATGCCCCCACGGCCTATCCGTTTACCTATTTTGTAGCCGGGGATTTCATTTTCATCCAACGACATAAGAATTCCGATTGTTTCAAAGAAGTCAAAAAGCAATTAATGAGAGGAGATACAAAAGATAGTTGTCGAAAACCCCAAACCGTATTTGACGCCAAAACATCATACAGCAATATTTAGGCGAAAATTAGACTCTCGCAACTACAGAAAAACACCCCATCCCCTCACCCCAAACCTAACGCTACAGCCGATAAGGTCAGTAGCTCAGACTAAGTATAGACCGTTAACACGAGCCTGGAATCGGATCCAAACGCCATCATCAACTTGCAATGTGTAGGCGCAAAGGTTTCAATAAGTGCCACTTACCTCGCACTCATCGCCCAGCCAGCGCAGAACGAGCTAGAATTATTTAATTTGACAGAAAGCTTTCCAATGATCGATCCCTATTTCTTACTTTCCCTTCTAACTCTTGGCGCATTCGTCGGCTTTATGGCCGGCCTATTGGGAATAGGTGGCGGTGGTATTATGGTGCCCCTGCTCACGACCCTGTTCATATGGCAAGGTATGCCAGTTGATAAAGTGGTTCATTTAGCCCTTGGCACTGCCATGGCGTCCATTGTCGTTACTTCATTTTCGAGTATGCGTGCGCATCACCTCAAAGGTGGGGTGCTTTGGCCCGTAGTTAAATCAATGACCCCCGGGATTATTTTGGGTACATTTATCACGACATTTATTGTTGCGCACCTAAACGCGATATTCCTGGCTGGCTTCTTTTCCTTTTTCATGCTGTGTATTGGCATACAAATGTTTGCTAACGTTAAACCACCTGCCAACCGGAGCTTACCCAGCAAAAGCATACTCGTCGCAGCGGGGTCAGCGATCGGAGGCATTTCAGCTTTGGTATCTATAGGCGGTGGAGCGCTAAGCGTGCCATTTCTCTACTGGCATAATGTGAGCGTAAAGCAAGCTATTGGCACATCTTCCGCGCTTGGATTTCCCATCGCATTATCTGGCGCTGCTGGATACATTATTAATGGTTGGTCAGAAAGCTCCTCAGATGCTTACACTCTTGGCTATATTTATGTACCCGCTGTACTCGCAATTTCGTTAGTAAGTGTCTTTTTTGCTCCCCTCGGTGTAAAAATGCATTACCGCTTACCCGTTGGAATCATCAAGAAGATATTCGCCATTTTATTATTCGCATTGAGTGTGAAAATGCTGATGTCCATCCTTTTTCCCTCTTAGAAAACCGTTGTTTACAAAACTTCGTTAACGCTTTTTATCCGAAGTTAATGATTCAGAAAAAATTGATCACTGCCGCCACCACATAAATACAATGCTATTTTGTTAACGCAGGATATATTGGGGCTTTGAACGAAACGTATTCCCCCCAATATAACTTCGGCATTGATCTCACATTTTGCAGAAACACCATTGGTTCAGATTCTATTCAGATAACCCACAGTATTATTCCTATCAAGCACTAAGGATTGGTTTGGCCTAGCAGGCTATTACAACTTTCAATGTGCTCAAACACTGAATTAATAGAATAGGAAATCTCATGAAAAAATTACTTGTAGTTGGCGCTATACTTTCGGCTTTCTCTGCTCAATCTGTTTTAGCTGAACAACCTTCGTTTAGTTATATAGAAGGAGGCTATAGTCGAATGGATACCGACGGTTTTAATGAAGACGCTGATGGATACATACTACGAGGTAGCGCAGAAGTTGCCGATATGGTTTACCTCAATGGTTCGTACTCAGACACAAGTCGTGAAACTATTTTGAATGATGATATCGATCTCAAAATTAAGTCTATTGGTGTTGGTTTAAAATTTCCGATAGGAAGCAGCACCGCTATATTCACAGAGGCTAATTATTTGGACGCAAAGGTTAGCGTTCAGAATGATTCAGACACGGAAGACGGTTACGAGGTGTCCGTCGGTCTAAGATCAATGGTTTCAGATTCTACTGAGCTATACGGAAAACTAACGAATACCGAATTCGATTCAACATTCTCTAGTATGACCGTCGGCGCAAAACAATATTTTACCGATAATATTGGCGTATTTGCTGAATACACACGTAACGATTTCGATACACAAAACGTCAATGTAGGCGTTTCGTATAAATTCTAATTAACCTACTTTAGGTCACCTCTACTACGGGACCGCTACTATAAGAAAGGTGGTCAACAATTATATTGTTGACCTTTTCGTGTTTATTGTTCATTTTTAATTTATAGTGTGCTGAATGTTTCTTCACCAAACAAGATTTCCAAATGAGTAAAAACGATTACGATATCATCATATTTGGCGCCAGTAGTTTTGTGGGGGAAATTCTTACAAAAGAGTTTACTAGTATATTGGAAGCATCCTCAAGCCTTCGTTGGGCTATTGCGGGTCGCTCCAGTGACAAACTCAGCGCACTCCTCAATCAGCTTGGTCTCGATATAGAAAATGAAAGACGACCTGATATTCTTGTTGCTGACTCCCTCGACTATAAATCTCTCGTAACTATGTGTCGGCGCACACGGGTTATTGTGTCTACCGTCGGTCCTTTTGCTTTATACGGTGAAAATTTAGTCCGCGCCTGCGTGGAAGAGGGCATCGATTATTGTGACATAACCGGTGAGTCTCATTGGGTTATTCAGATGATCAGTCGCTACCAAACTCGTGCGGTAGAAACAGGGGCACGCATCGTCCATAGCTGTGGTTTTGACTCCATACCATCGGATCTTGGTGTCTATTATTTACAAAACCAGGCTAAGCAGAAATACGGCCATAATTGCCAGGAAATCAATACGCGTGTCGTTAAATTAAAAGGCCGGTTGTCCGGTGGCACTTACGCCAGCCTAATGAACATCGGAAAAGACTTATCCGAAAACCCCGCTGTTCGCAAAGCAATCGCAAGCCCTTATTGTTTTTGCCCCAGTGACCATCCTTTTTCTATTAGGCAAACTGTCCATCGTAATATCTCTTTTGATCCTTTGACCAACGCTTGGATCGCTCCATTTATTATGGAGGGCATCAATGTACGAACGGTCCATCGCTCAAATATACTGCTCGGAATGCCATACGGCGACTCCTTTCGCTACGATGAAGCCCTCGTCACCGGAAAGGGTCGTAAAGGACGAAAACGAGGCAGTCGTATGGCGATAGGGCTTTGGTTATTAATGTTCTGCACAACAATACCGTTGTTACGTAGTATCTTGGAAAAGTGGTTTTTACCAAAGCCAGGTGAAGGCCCAAGTCTCGAAGAGCAGGAAAATGGCGAATTTTGCTTCGTATTATTCGGTGATGTCCGAGGCTACGGCAAAATACGATGTAAAGTCTCAGGCGATCAAGACCCTGGTTATGGCTCAACAGCTAAGATGCTGGCACAGGTAGCTTTATGCTTAGCTGAAGATATACCCAAAATTTGCTCTGCTGGCTCAGGCGAAGTAAACGGAACTGGCGGGGGCTTTTGGACGCCGGCATCCCTATTGGGAAACCATCTCATAGAGCGCTTAATAAACAATGCCGGGTTAACGTTCTCTATAATAGAAGAGGACCAGTGAGATTACCTAGCCTCCTTGATGTAAACTCAAGAGCGTAGTATTTTTGCCTAACTCGTCGGTGATTCGTGACTCAACTTGTCTGGTCATTTCGACATCGTTATTTTTGTTCTTAAAACGTACAGTGATACCGATAGTCCGCGCTGTTCTTACAGCAACTATATGGGACTCTCGCCGGGCCATTGCCAAAAACGACACTGTACTTACTAAATTTATTTTACGTCCTTTTGGGAGATCACATTGAAGCTAACTCTACTACTAAGCCTTATTGTCTGGGTTAGCGCGTGCTCTACGATCACAGAACTCAAATCAACGAAGACTTATACGCCAAAAACTCAGCAAAGCGGTGCCGTCAATGTAGTTAGCCGCGCTACCGGGGTTGAAGGTAATTGGATTGGTCATACCACGGTTGTATTTATCCCTGTCGGCCCGATTCAGGCCCAAGGTGATACCAGCACAAATATTATGAAAAGCATTCGTAAAGCGCTTCTCGCTGCCGGCTATAATTCCAAAGGTCAATCAACGTTTAATTCAACAGAGGCCGGTTATCTGCACGCCCACGTTGAAGAGATAAAATTCGGTAACTTTCTATTTTCAACCTGGGGAAGCATCACACTTCAACTGACACTGGAAACAAGAGAAGGTGAAATCCTTTGGGAAAGAAGAATTCGCAGCTCTGTAAATGCTATAAACAATTATAACCGAACTGCAAAAATCACGATGAATCGTTTAGTTAAAGATATTACGCGAAAATTTGTTAAAAAAGATTTTTTCACCGCGACTCAACGGATTAGGCGGCACAGTGATTTTCTAAAAGAAAACTCAACAGAAGTTATTTCACCCAATTCATAATCGTTGAATAAACAATCACCACCCATAGGCAAGTATCTACCGCAGGCCTCATTATGGGAAACATAAACTGGAACAACCCTTAGTGTGAGTTAATTTTCTAAACTATCGATAATTAACTTTTCATACTCCCGTTTTTTTATAAAAAGTAAAAATTCGCTCTACATTTACCATTACCTCAGTTAAATATTCCATCCTATTCAGTGCATGGAAACGAACTGATTGTAGTTTTGCTAAATTTTGAGGTGCGAAAGACGTCGGCGCTTGTGAATGGCGAAAAAGATAGGTTATTGCTAAAAGGAATATATCAACTATTCCTGTCTCTTTTAGTCTAGCTCATATCAATACGCTTTGCATAGCGCATTAAAAAACCTTCATATTTTCAATGAATTAGCTCAGAAACAGCATGTAATACCTTAAATTACTTTTGGGTATTAAAATTGATGCCTAAAAAATATTTTGGGAAATGCTATTTACAAGCCTCATGTAAACTGTAATAGTTTTGTTATCAGAACCTTTAAACACACTTAAATTATCAAGGAGGCATAAGCATCTCACCACCTTTCATGGTTACTTAATATTTTATGAGTAACCGATCTTATGAAAAAAGCGGAGAAGATTATGGCGAGAAAGTCTCGAGCTAAGCAAAACAACTATGCGTCACGTGAGTTTGACAATAAACAAAACAGACGCAGCAGAAACAACCCTTCAAAAAAACGTAACAAAGAAAGTGCAGAAATAGTTGAGCTTAATGCTCACATTCAAAACGTCGATACGGCCTACTCACCTCGACAAGATAAGTCACCCCTAAAACCCCGCACTGCAGCGCAAAAGCGTTATATCTCAGCAATCAACAATCACTTGCTCACATTTGGTATTGGACCTGCCGGTACCGGTAAAAGTTATTGTGCTGGAGCATTGGCTGCCGACGCCCTCGAAAGCGGAACCATCGAGCGTATAATTTTAACGCGACCCGCCGTTGAAGCAGGAGAAAGCTTAGGATTTTTGCCCGGTGATGTCGACGAAAAATTCTCGGTTTATATAGATGCTTTTCGCGATATTCTAAATGAGCGTCTCGGAGCCGGAACCGTTAACTATTGCTTGCGGCATGGCCGTATCATCGCTGCTCCTTTAGCATTTATGCGCGGAAAAACATTTCAAGAAGACACCTTTGTTATTCTGGATGAAGCCCAAAATACTTCTCCTGAACAAATGAAGATGTTCCTCACACGTATTGGCGAGAACTGTAAAGTTGTCGTTAACGGGGACATAAGACAAAGTGATCTTCGCGGACCAAACGGTCTCGCAGATGCGGTAGATCGTGTGGTAGGTCTTCCTGGTGTTTATGTGCATGAATTTGCGCGCGAAGATATCGTGCGTAGCGGGCTCGTAAAAGATCTGATCGATCGCTATGAACTAGAAGAGTACGCTTCTTAGCGTACTCTTCATCCCGCACTACATTGCACATCACAGTTTTGTATGTTTATTGACCGCGTTCAATTTATGGGTCGAGCCTAGCACCTAACTGGTGCTATACCCTCTCGGCTTTTGAAATTCATAGATCCCTAGATATACGACAAACTACACGCTAGACTGAAGACAAATTAATAATCTAGGGTGTTGTCTTCCTATGGACGACGATAAAAAAAATACTACCGAACCTACACGGGCAGCACCAACTCGCCTGAGCAATCATGATGATGAAACCCTGGTTTCATCCACACAAAGTGTAGACCCCTCCGGTACGACTTTTGTTTCCACACCAGGTCCAGACAATAACGCGACACAGCTGTCTGCATCCGATATGGATACGGTATATTCCGATGCACCTATTACAAAAATTGAACGCATGGAACGTACGCTTCGTCCTCAGCATGGCTCTGTACAAAGAGAGATTGGCGTCGGCAGTGTTATTCGCGAACGCTTTATTCTACATGAGGTATTAGGCCGTGGCGGTATGGGTGCCGTTTACAGAGCATTAGATTTAATTAAGGAAGAAGCAGAAGACGATAACCCTTATGTTGCCATCAAGCTACTGACCGGAAGTTTTAAAGACCACCCTCAAGCTTTTGTCACTTTGCAGCGTGAAGCAAAAAAGACTCAGGAGCTGGCACACCCCAATATCGTCACTGTTTATGATTTTGATCGTGAAGACGACGTGGTTTACCTCACCATGGAGCAGCTTACAGGCGCTCCTCTTATCGATGTCATTCGCGGTAAAACCGACCGAGTTTTAGACTACAAACAAAAGCTCGATATTATTCAGCAAATAGCAAAGGGACTAGCCTACGCGCACACAAAAGGGATTGTGCATTCAGACCTGAAACCCGCTAACTTATTTTTTACCGACGATGATATTTTAAAGGTATTGGATTTCGGTATTGCTCGTGCGGTCAACACGGAGTTATACCAAGACAGTTTTGATGCTGGTGAACTGGGTGCAATGACCATGACTTATGCCAGCCCTGAAATGATCCGTTTTGAGCCGCCGCACCCCAGTGATGACATCTACGCTCTTGGTATTATTATTTGTGAGCTATTAATGGATGGCGTTCATCCGTTTGAACGAAAAGATGCTAAAACTGCGTTCGAAGAAAATTGCCACCCTAAAATTCCTAAAATCAATAACCCTTTTTTAAAGAAGGTCATTCGGCAAACACTAGCCCTCGAACGGAAAGATCGTATTGCAGATGCGAATGTATTTTTAAAGAAGTTTACCAACGCTACAGCTGCACCAAAGCGAATCGTCTCAGCTATCGCAATTGCTTTTATCGCTATCGTCGCTAATTTCTTTTATATCCAAACCATCGACGTTGAAGCAATTCCATTTGACACGCTAAGCGAAGAACAACAATCTCAGTTTCATGCTTTTATAGACCAAGGCAATACCGCTTTGAAATTTAAAGACCTGCAAGAAGCGGTTGTTAAATTTAATTCCGCTTATGAGATTCATACCTCACACGATGACATTGAGGAATCTAGAAAAAAGATCGTCAAAATATTTAAAGATAATCTGACTCGGGCAACCGATGAAAAATCAAAAGAGTTTTTTGAATCTCAATTTAATGATCTTCGGTTGTATCCAGTGTTTGCAGAGCTAGAGGCTCTATAAAGGTCTCTATCCTGATAAAAATATAGCCTTAGACACCTATATCTTATAGGTGTTTGAGCGATCTAACGAACTACATTCAGAGGATAAATGCTGTACTAATTATCCTGAGCACCTTCTTCAATCCAACGTAATATAGACAAGCCATCTTCATTTAAGTCCGATATCTCATCGGGTGAGCCTGCTGTATTACACAAACGATTACCACCTGGGTGATCACCAAAAGCATCGCAGGCATTTTGGAAAATAATTGCCGTCAGTAATTCTGTTGTCGTCGTCGGTTCTGCCAAGGTGATTTCAGCTGAACCATAAGGTGCAACCTGTATATTGGTTGCCACTAGACGTAAGTTATCAATTTCCAACCAATTCGGTGCATCATCACGTGTGCCAGCATGACATTCCGCACAGCCATCGCTCACACCAGATCGCATGAAAACACCATCTCCAGAACTTAAAGATGTGTAAGTTTGGTTAGGACTAACCGTGACAACCACCGTTCCTCTATTGGTTCTTTCCGATAATGAATCATCTTGTACGGTATAGGCAAAGCTATCTTGCCCAACAAGAAATCGACCAGGGGTATAGGAAACAACACCGGCATTATCAACTGTTACAGTCGAACCAGATTGAGTTGGTACGCCAACCTCAACAGTCTGTAAATTAAGCCCACCTGAGACGGTATCGTTCGTGGATGGATCTAAGCATGGCGCACTGCCAAATGTTTGTGGAAATGAACTTTGAGTTAAATAATTTTTCGCCGTAACAGCGCAAGTATCTGGGCCGATAATTTCTGGGCCATCGATCGTATTAATTGTAACGGTGACGGACCCAGGTGTTGAAGTTTCGCCGAAACTATCGGTTAGCGTAAAGCTAAATTCCCCGTCACCTTGGAAGAAAGCAGACGTCGACGTAAATTGTATAAGACCGCTGGTCATGTTCGTCACCGTTGCGGTACCGTTGGTTACTGAACCGGTTACGGCTAGAACAGGAACCCCGCCTTCTCTTATATCACCGAATACTGATCGACAGCCTACGCTATCAGGCGACAAGCCTGCACACAGACTTTCAAAGATATTAACACTCACCGATTCACCTTCGTTCACAGCAGGGGAGGGTACTCCACTCGCTAAAGGCGTATTGTCGTTAACACTAATCGAACGTCGAAGTGTCTGAGACACGAGAGCATCAGCGGTATTAATCGCAATAAACGTAATTTCGGAATTAGTTCCGGGGTCTTCAGCGGTGTACTCGTATTTATCCGTATCGCTCACAAAGCTACCATTTAAATTCCATTCATAGGTATTCGTAAATCGGCTGTCGTTTGCGTCAAATAATATGCTGCCATCAAAGTCCACTGAGACATCTGACGATAACTCAGCATTAGCCGAAGGGCTCACATTGGCAACTGGGTAGCCGGGTAGGCGACCAATGGCCACATCATTGTTAGGATTATTGTCTGAGTTAAGGTGATTACGGAGCGTCTCAGCAGGGGAGGTGTAACCGTAAAAACTAACCCAAAATCGGTCCATGGTTAATCGCGAGAGTGGCATTGCCCCTTGCTCAAAAACATAAGAAACCAATCGATCGTTGTTCACAAACTCTCTGTATGAATCGAAATTTTTCGTTGGGCTTGCAACCTGGGCATGGCAGATTCGGCAGTTCCGAACAAACACATCGTGATACAGCTCCTCTTGACCTTCCCACCCTGCCTGAACGTAACGGCCATCAAACGGGTTATTCGGTAGGGTAGAAATCGCAGATTTAAGTTCAAGTAAATCAGTTATACTCAGAGGCGTTTCTTCACTGCCGAAATTTAAGGGCTCAATTGTCGCTTTATTTCCATACCAACCCTGGACCATCTTAATCGGGATTTCAAAACGCTTAAGGTTGTTAATATCGTGGGTAAACGTATCCAGAATTATTTGATTCTGTTGACGAAATTCATCTTGCTGCGCTTGCCGACTAAAGTTGGCTGTAATCTCCGGCGCGATTTCTGTTGGATCATAAATCGGATCAATGAAATCGTCGTTATCACTTTCGGTAAACAAAAAGGCGTCTAGGTCCCAGGGAATAAAGCTGGAATTTAAATCGGCAGCTGTTGCATCAATGTCGGCCAAGTTCATGGCATTGAACTGGTCAGAATTTGTATCACCGTAATGGCAGGCCACGCATACGCCAGGCAATATACGTTCGCCGCGCCCATCAAAGTTCATACTGTTGGTTCGTACGTACTCACCTGTTGTTTCATCTGGAACGAAGGAAAAGAACTTAACGATTTTTTTACCGGTGGCATCATCCGTAAAAGTGCCATCGCCGCAATTACCTGTGGGCGCGGCACTGTATTCCATGGCAACGACGGCAAATTCGTTTCGACCCGAAAATATATTTTCCAGGGAGGGGTAGTTGGTTACATAGGTATAGACATTATTATTTGCATCGCGACGGACATACATATCGCGTCCGAAATTGAGATCGTAGTTATTGACGTATGAGGTGTGCACTACGGATTCTGGATAGGCGTTAAATCCCGTATATTCGATCCATTCGGCTAAAGTATCTGAATAACCCGCTGGATCAATACAGTCATAATAGTTATTTGCCGTGCGCCGAGATTCGACTAACAGATTTTGCCTTAACCATTCATCGGAAAATTGTAAGGTATTCGTATCGCGCGTGAGTCCCGTTTCACTGAGCAATTCAAAACTGGTTTCGCTTTCGACAGCCAAATACATTTGTATGTCTCCGCTGCCCTGTGGAGTCAGTTGTAGGTCGATGGTCAAAAATGCAGTTTCTACATTTTCCAATTCTAAACGTGATGAACGTGCATCACCCTTAAAGTTGAGGTTAATGTCATCGGTATCCAGTAAGGGAATTTCTATTTTGTAGTAGGCATTGTGCTGATCCGTTAGCGCTGGCGCTACTCCTTGAACCACTTCGCCAGAATAGATCTCGGTCTCTAATGCGAGCGTATGACTGTTACCCAAGCGATCTGTCCACTCAGCAGTCGTTCTGTACTCTAGGGAAAAAGGAATATCGGTTAATACATTTTCACCGGTAGGAGCCGCTACGATAAGAATAAATCGCTCATCAACACGAGGGTTTAATAGAAATTGATCCGCGTCGTAGGCCGGTTTTACTAGTACAGAAACGGTATCTGTTGCTGTAACGCCATCGGCATCGGTAACTTGCAATTCAAAATCCAGCTGAACGCCATCTTCATTGGTCAGCGGTACTTTGGGTGCTGTAAACGCGACAGAATTACTAGTACGTTCATATAGGTCTAGGTCGTAACCTGTAGTATCCACTTGCCGCCATGAAAAGCTCAGCAAGGGATCGTCTAAGCCATCGCTGTTAAAACCGGAAAGTAATACTTCTTTACCAGAACGAACTTCAATCACGCCTTCGGTTTCGACGCCAGCACCAAAGACTTCCGCTTTCGCTTCCGGTGCGACATCCGATTGATTACCAACGCCACCTCCACCACAGTTTATGAATAATGCGGAGACGAAAACTATCACAACACTTTTAACCAATGCTTTGATCATTACAGAAAACCCTAGAGTTCGCTTTGAACCCATAAACTAAAGCTAAAATTTACATGTTTAGAACTAAGTTGTTCGCTAGAAGGTGTAGCGTAAACCCAAAGAATAAAAATCAATCCTGAAGCCTTCGAGCCCCTGAAGTGTTCGGTAATTCACAAAGCCTTGAATATCACCACCGACAGAACCACCGTATTCTGTTTGTCGTCCACCACGGATCACGGAAGAAAGGCCTACGGTATAAACACGATATGAACTGTCTAACTCTTCGGTTGGAATATTAAACGAGGATTCACCACTGCTGTCTTGTGCATAGTAGGCTTGAATCACGCGCGGCGCATCGTCTGTCTGATTAACAAATTCAACTGTCAAATAGGGAATGAAAACACCGAAGGAAGGCGTAAACACGTACTGAAGTTTTGTGCCTATCGTATATTCTGTTGAACTGATGTCTTGGCTTTCTACAACCAGATCAAAAGCATCATCATTGATATCATCTTCAACAAATTCATCCACACTGATGTCGCTGTATTTAATATTGACAAATGGCTCTAAACTGGTTTTCTTCCATTGGAAGGTATAACCGGTTTCAATGAAGAAGGACTTCATATCGGCATCCGTGCTACTCACTGCTACGGTGTCGGTACTTGCAAAATCGGGGTTAAACGAAGGGTAGCGAATGGCTCTCTCGGTATCAAAGGTCATTTTTTGCCAGCCCAATGAGGAGCTCACGAACCAGGCACCTTTTTGAACCATCAAAAACGGCATGATACTAAAACCGTCCGATTCCATTTTACCTTCAACAATACTTAAGCTGCTATTGAAGTCGACTTCTTGATCAGACCAACCTAAAACGGCACCGATAATCCATTGATCGTTTAAGCGGTAATCCAAACCGAAGGTGATTTGAGAATTTTTAAAGTCAAAGGCATCTTCAAGGTCTGTTGCTTCTCTATCGCCATCACCGAAGTCATAGTTGAGAAATCCACCCCATCGACCATAGTCACCATCACCACTGGCGCCACTGCCGAGTATTGAACTGTTACTCGCAAATTCGCCATTGTTGTTACCTGAATAGCCCGCAATACCAATGACGTTAAAACCGGAAGCGCCAGCACGAAGCGCGGTTAGTCGTGTCGCAACACTAGAAACCTGACCACCAACAAATTCACTCGACATACTGCCTTGGGCTGCGTATTCCTCACCAGCCGTCCATCGCAGAGCGAAGCCTAAACCTTCAACATCAGCCCCCAAGCTAAATATGGTTGCACCGTCCCCGGTAATTTCATTTGCAGAGTGAATGATTTCTCTTACATTCGAGAATAGGGTGTAGGTTTGGCCAGTACACGTTCCGCTACTAGCCCCAGGGTCAACAAGAAAATTATCAGCACAACCTTCATTCGCGATTAAACGATTGTAAGTTAGCAATGCAGCAATCGCTGCCTGCGTTTCCAGTTCATTAAATCGATTATCATCAATCAGTTGCTGCAAGTCTGCCTGCGCTGTTCCAGCCAAAATAAACAGGCCCGAGAGACAGACCCCACGTAGTACTATTTTTTTACAACCCGCGAATAACATTCACAATTCCCCAATATTTCTAACGGCTGACGAGGTTCTATTTACGAAGTTTGATTGACGAAGAAAAAATCCCCAACCTCGTGGCCCGCACCTTTAATCGCTTTAAGTTCTGGCGTTTGTGGCAGGCCAGAATCTTTTGTCCGCTCGGTGACGATCTTTCGAATTTTCAAAAACAGTTCAGGCCCGGTCAGTACACCTTTACTTTTTTCGAGCACATCGATAAATGCCCGCGCAAATACAGAATGCCCTCGACCATAGTTATCCAGTACTGGCGCATCCCCGCCAGAGGAAATGAGTAAGCGTGATCTTTTCGGCAATTTGTAACGAATATAATCAACGCCATAGTCGGCATCATCACCCATAAAGAGGTAACCCGGCGCATCGGATAGTAAACCCGCATAACAGGAATCGGCAACTACCATTATCCGCTTGGCCTTTAAACGCGCTAAGTGCCGCGTCACAAATTCATTCGATACCCAGAACGTATCGTCCGGTGGAGCTGCAGCGTTTACCGGTAACCAATAACCCGCTTCATAATCACCCGTCCTGATACGACTGCCGTGACCGGCATAAAAAATAAGCAAATTATCTTTATCGGTCAATTTGTCATTTAGGTCATTTATCGCGCGCATAATGTTAGCGTTATCGGCATCCAACAAGACTGTCACATCAAATCCGTATTTGTTCTCAAGCAGGGCTTTAGCACGCAGGGAGTCGGAGTGAGGAGTCGTTAAATCATCAATAAAATCATAGTTTTGATTTCCGATAATCAAGGCATAGTACTTACCAAACTCGATATCTTTATAGGAGACCTTCTCCTTCAAGGATGCCGTTTCCATTTTCATAACAGCCGGTGCTTCCGGTTGACGATAGCGTGGCAGTTCGTCGATTCCAGCAACCGTGACTTGACGTTCTTTTTGTAAACGAGCGACCCATTGTTTCAGTTGATTAAGCTCTTCCTGACGCGCTTCATTTTCATTTGCCTTTTGTCCGGTTCTTCTCTCTAATTCGGAGATCTGACGGGAGAGCAGTTTGATCTGTGTATTCTTTTCAGACAGGGCTTTGTTCAGTTTTTCCCGTAAAACTTCCTGCTGCTTGGCTGCTGCAGATGTGTACATCACGTTGTCTTCAGGTAAGCCCCAGGCTTTGCGATACCAATTCAGCGCCACTAGTTTATTTTTCTCAACGCCCAAACCTTGTTCATACAAAGTACCTAAATTGAACTGTGCACGGGAGTTACCTTTCTCTGCTGCTTTTGAGTACCAAATCACCGCCGCTTCATAATTTGGTTCGCCGCCCAGTCCACGTTCAAATATCTGCCCGACATTGGTTTGTGCTTCTGCATCGCCAGCTTCGGCAGAGGGCATCCAAACATTGAGGGCTGTTTTGTAATCGGCGCGGTCATATTCGACATACTCACCACCTTGAATTCTACATTCTGCTGCTGTGACTTGAGCAGGGCGGCGGGGTGTCATATAGGAGGAATTCCCCAAGCGCCGCATTTGACCGGGAAGTAGGCAATCAACCACTTGCAGGTCAGCAAGGTTTTCACCGCTGTAGTTTGCAGGTTTTGTCTGTTGGCTGCCGCAGCCGATTAGTACAAGGGCGCTTAAAAAGAATAAACGTTTACCGGGAATTTTATTCATAGGGTTGTTCCTGAATTTTAACTTTATGCTGCACTGTTATTCGCATCATCGAATACGACGTTGTCGCAACAACACCAAGATGAAGAGTGCAAAAAATAGGGGCAGGTTCATCGAACCACCTCCTCCACTGCTTCCGCCAGAAGACTGAGCAGTATCATTATTCGTGTTTGACGTAGCGCTGGCCGAAACACCAACACCGCCAGGATCTTGTATGACGCCGTTGGCTTCACCATCGGCATCGTTGGCGCCACCATCTTCTATCAACAGTTCAACACAATCCTCGCCAGCCGTTAGACCGGTACTGAAATCACTTGAACCGGGAGCAGGGCATAGACCTTCTACAGAACTCGCCGAAGAGACCGTGTTGTTTTCATCTACGACAAAATCTCGCCAGGTGCCGTCGATAAACTTACGATAGACAGCGTTGTCCGGAATAGCAATTTGCTGCGGTACAACGATGGCAATACTTTGACCCACTTCCGTCAATCCGGAGACCACAAAATCGAACAAGCCGCCGTCGAAAACAAAGTCGGTTTCTTCTGCAATGGGGCTACCTTCATCACCTAGCGACTCCAGTTCGTCCAAGTCAATCTCACCACCCGTCGCTCCAGCGTATATCGCGGTTTCACCCAACTGAATAGATAAACCGGGCTCGGTTTCGATAAAGCTGTCATCTGGGCTGGTCTGTAAAACAAAGGGCACTTCCGCTTGGTCAATCGAATCGTCAATTCCGTTAGAATCAGCATCCGCAACAAATGTCTCTGTAACTTGAATAACCACTTTCTGCGTTACCATCGCTTCTCGACTATCCGTCACTTCAACCTGTAATTTATAGATACCAACGGCCAATGGCGCCGGATCAAAAATGTAGCGGTTTTGCACTGTACCGACTTGTGACACCAAAACGTTATCCGATCCACTCCAGTCATAAGTAAACGATTCATCGATATTCGGATCTACTACCTCGGTATCAACAACGACCAATCCATCAACCCGATTAACAATTAAGCCAGGAATGCCGTCTTGTAAAACTTCCAGGCTGACAATCGGCGCAACATTCGCTTCGATAATATTTAATACGTGCGTTGAGCCCGACCCGACCACTGCATTGCGCGGATTGCTTAGGCTAATTTCGATGGTTTCAATGCCTTCCGTAACATCGTCAGCGAACACAGTGAATTCAAGCTCTTGTTCTAGACTGCTTAAACTCAAGGTTCCGCTTGAAAGTGAATGATCACTACTTTGTGCTGTACCCGATACAGTGTAGTCCACGGTCACAGGATAACGAACCGGATCGCCATTGAGCGAAACAGTCACACTCACAAGCTGGCCTTCTTCTGCACTTTGGCCCGATGTAATGTTAATTTGCGGAATCACGTCAACGGTTTGAACAGCCGTGTCACTGTTGCCCAAGCTATCAACCGCATACCAAGCTATTGTGTGACGACCCGGTCTAAAAGCACCGCTCGTTCTACTGGGTGTTACATCTAATGGACCGTTAAGTGAGTCTGTTGCCAATGCTGCACCAATATCCACATAGGTTTCAAAACCCGTCGATAAGACATAGCGATTCAACGGAGCCGTGACTGCTGGAGGAGTATCGTCACTATTCGGGTCACCGCCGTTTGCAAATTCGTCTTGGTTACTAACACCATCTCCATCGGAATCTTCTGTTGCGTCTGAGGGGTCGAAAGGATCTAGACCATTGGCCGTTTCAAATTCATCCGAAATACTGTCGTTGTCATCATCGTCATCACAAAGGTCGCCTAGCCCATCATTGTCGTTATCGCTTTGGTCTGCGTTAGCAATGCTGCGGCAATTATCCGCATCGTTATTCACGCCATCGCCATCAACATCAAAGTTAACCGTTACGGTAAAGGCTTCGGTTGCTGGGATAACACCGTCCTCACCACCATCACTCACATTTACCGTAACAGTGGATTCGGCGGGGCTGTTTTCATTGGTTAGCCAGGTGATTAAACCTAAGCGTGAAACACTCATACCTGTAGGTGCATTACTTAGAGCAAAGACGATATCGCTGCCGTTGTTTATATCGTCCGAGTCACTGATAACAACTTGGTAACTGTATTCTTCGTCCTCATTTACATCGGTCGATGCTGTTGATGTAATACTCGGCGCATCGTTGACCCGTGTTACGGCAACGGTAAATAACTCGGTTGCTGCAGGAGCACTGTCTTCTCCACCATCCGTCACAACCAGCGTCATTTCACCTGAAGTGGTCACACCTTCGAGTGGCGTCCAAGTAATAAGGCCGGTATTGGAAACCAGCATGCCTTGTGCTCGATTGAGCAGGTCGAAACGCAGCGCGCCGCTACCATCGTTGGGGTCATCAATATCATCGATAACAACTTGGTAAGCGTAAGCCGTATCTTCCGTGGCAAGCGTTCCCGCCAAAGAGGTAATCACAGGCGCGGTGTTGAATTCGATAACGGTGATGGTGAACGTTTCCACTGCGGATGCTGCAGCATCTTCACCACCATCGGCTACGGTTAGGGTGATTTCACCGGATGAGCGCGTACCTTCCGGTGGGGTCCATTCGATCAACCCCCTGTCACTGACCGTCATTCCTGAGGGTGCAGCATTTAGGCTGTAAGTAATTTCTCCGGACCCATCATTAGCATCGTCCGGGTCTGTAATATTCACTTGATAGGAGTATAGATTAAGCTCAATAACAGCTGTTGGCGCCGTCGTTGTAATAAGCGGTGCGTCGTTAACAACTGTGACCGATACGGCAAAGTCTTCCGTTGCTGCAGCTGCAGCATCTTCACCGCCGTCTGCAACGGTAATCGTCACCGTACCCGATTCTGTTACGTCTTCGAGCGGCGTCCACGTAATTTCACCTGTGGCACTAACGCTCATTCCCGAAGGTGAATTCGTTAAAGTGAAACTTAGATCTGCGCCATTGTTAGGGTCATCAACATCGTTTGCTGCAAGCTGATAACTGTATTCAATATCTTCAGTTGCGGTAGTGGGAGCAACAGAATCAATAGAAGGTGCGCTGTTATAGATGCCCACAGTGATGGTGATTACCTGCGTCGCTGCAGGTGCAGCATCTTCGCCACCATCGCTTGCTGTTAATGTAAATTCACCGGAAGTTGTTGTGCCTTCTGGGGGTATCCAATTGATTAAACCTGTTGTCGAGACCGTCATATCCGTAGGAGCGTCGGTTAATTCAAAGGTGATATCGGTTCCGTTATTGGCATCTTCTGGATCTACAATTACCACTTGGTAAATGTATTCATTCGCTTCTAGAGCTGATGTTGATGGAGTTGAAGAAATCGTCGGGCCATCATTCACTGCGGTCACCGCCAAGGTGAAAACTTCTGAATCTGGAGACCCGCCGTCTTCTAAGCCGTCTTGTACGGTCAAAGTAACAGCACCCGAGGTGGTGACACCCTCTGTTGGTGTCCAAGTAACTTCGCCTGTATTGGATACCGCCATTCCAGAAGGTGCGTTGGATAATATCCAGCTTAGATTTGTTCCATCGTTAGCGTCATCAACATCGGTCACTTCTGGCGTGTAAGTGTATTCAATATCTTCAGTTGCAGTCGCCGTTGCAGTCGAGGTGATTGTTGGTGAATCATTAACGACGGTAACCAATACGGTAAATGTTTCACTGGATGCTGCAGCTCCGTCTTCACCACCATCTTCTACTGTTAGCGTTACAGCGTTAGAAGTTGTCACGCCGTTCCCAGGCGTCCATGTCACTTCACCCGTTGACGATACCAACATGCCACTCGGCTCGTTAGTTAATGTCCATGTAAGGTCTGTACCGTTATTGGAATCATCAACATCGGTAACGGTGGCGGTGTATGTGTATTCCACATCTTCCGTTGCGCCGGTTCCTGCGGTGGAGTCCAATGTCGGAGCGTCGTTTACGGCAATAACCGATACCGTAAATACTTCGGTTGCTGCAGCTGCAGCATTTTCGCCACCATCAGCCACGGTTAAGGTTACCGCCCCTGAAGAACTGACGCCGTTAGCGGGTGTCCAGGTGACTTCTCCAGTAAGTGAAACCAACATTCCGCTTGGTTCATTTGAAAGAGACCACGTTAAATCGGTGCCGTTATTGGAATCATCAACATCTGTCACTGTAGCGGTATATGTGTATTCGGTATCCTCTGTTGCACTTGTTCCTGCGGTCGATGTGATCGTCGGTGCATCGTTAACGGCTGTTACTGCGATCGTGAAATTTTCAGTCGCTGCTGCTGCGCCATCTTCACCACCGTCCACAACTGTTAGCGTTACGGCACCTGAACTCGTATCACCATTTACTGGAGTCCATGTCACCACACCCGTTGTCGAAACAATCATGTCCGTTGCAGCATTGGTTAACGACCAAGTAAGGTCTGACCCGTTGTTGCTATCGTCAACATCAACGACCGTTGCCGTATAAGTGTATTCAACATCTTCCGTCGCGGTTGTCGCTGCTGTGGTTGAAATCGTTGGTGCGTCATTCACGCTCGTTACTGAAACAGTAAAAATTTCTGAGTCCGATGCCGCTCCGTCTTCGCCTCCATCTGCAACGGTTAGGGTTACTCCTCCTGAAGTACTGACGCCGTTAGCCGGTGTCCAGGTGACTTCGCCGGTAAGTGAAACCAACATTCCGCTTGGTTCATTTGAAAGTGTCCATGTTAAATCGGTGCCATTATTGGAATCATCAACATCCGTGACAGTGGCGGTATAGGTGTATTCGGTATCCTCTGTTGCACCTGTTCCTGCGGTCGATGTAATCGTTGGCGCATCATTAACTGCCGTTACGGCGATCGTGAAATTTTCCGTCGCTGCTGCTGCACCATCTTCTCCACCATCTACAACCGTAAGCGTTACCGTGCCTGAACTACTGTCACCATTTACCGGCGTCCATGTCACCACACCCGTTGTCGAAACAATCATGCCCGATGCTGCATTGGTTAACGACCAAGTTAGATCTGTACCGTTGTTGCTATCGTCATCATCAACGACCGTTGGTGTATAAGTGTATTCGACATCTTCCGTCGCGGTTGTCGATGCTGTGGTTGAAATTGTAGGTCCGTCATTCACGCTCGTTACTGAAACAGTGAAAATCTCCGAGTCCGATACAGCTCCGTCTTCGCCGCCATCTGCAACGGTTACGGTTACGATTCCAGAAGTACTTACACCTTCCGTTGCGGTCCACGTTATCTCACCAGTAGTTGAAACCAACATACCCGTTGGCGCATTGCTTAAGCTGAAAGTTAAGTCTGTCCCGTTATTCGCGTCATCAGCGTCTGTAACATCGAGCTGATATTGATATTCAATATCTTCTGTTGCCGTTGTTGATGCGGTAGATGTAATAGAAGGGGAGGTGTTAAACTCAATTACTGATACCGTGAAAACCTCGGTATCTGCTGCTGCACCATCTTCACCACCATCTGCCACGGTTATCGTGACAGCTCCGGATGATGTCACTCCGTTTCCTGGTGTCCACGTCACGACTCCCGTAGTAGAAACAACCATTCCGCTCGGTTCATTACTTAAAGACCAAGAGAGGTTAGTGCCATCATTATTGTCATCAACATCTGTTACAGCAGCTTCATAAGAATATTCAACTGACTCAACGACGCTAGTCGACGCGGTTGAGGTTATTGTCGGCGCATCATTGACAGCCGAGACACTTATGCTGAAGTTTTCTGTGTCCGCACTCGCACCGTCTTCACCACCATCACTGAGCGTGAGAGTCACCGTTCCGGAACTACTCACTCCATTCCCCGGCGTCCACGTCACAACTCCTGTAGTCGTAACCACCATACCGGATGGTTCATTCGACAATGCCCAGGTAAGATCTGTGCCGTTATTGGAATCATCGTCATCACTGGCGCTGGCGGTATAGGTGTATTCCACATCTTCGGTTGCGGCTGTTCCAGCCGTTGTTGAAATAGTCGGGGCATCATTAACAGCGGTCACACTGATGGTGAAATTTTCTGTGTCCGGGTTTGCGCCATTTTCACCACCGTCGCTAAGGGTAAGTGTGACGGTACCCGAACTGCTCACTCCATTCGCTGGCGTCCACGTCACGACACCAGTAGTTGTAACCTCCATACCGGAGGGTTCATTCGACAATGCCCAGGTAAGGTCTGACCCGTTATTGGAATCATCTACATCACTGGCGCTGGCGGTATAGGTGTATTCCACATCTTCGGTTGCGGCTGTTCCAGCTGTTGTTGAAATAGTCGGCGCATCATTAACAGCCGTCACACTGATGGTGAAATTTTCTGTGTCCGGACTTGCTCCATCTTCTTGGCCATCTTGAACGGTGATCGTCACGGTACCGGAACTTGCCACTCCATTTGCGGGTGTCCAAGTTACTTCACCCGTATTCGATACCAGCATTCCCGACGGTTCATTACTGAGCGACCACGTTAATCCCGACCCATTATTACTGTCATCGTCATCCGTAACCGTTGCTGTATATGTGTATTCCACATCTTCCGTCGCACTGGTGCCTGCAGTTGATGTAATACTCGGCGCGTCGTTTACAGCTATAACGCTAATCGAGAAATTTTCTGTATCTGCACTTACTCCATCTTCGCCACCGTCACTCAGGGTAAGTGTGACTGTGCCCGAACTGCTCACCCCATTCACCGGTGTCCATGTCACGACACCAGTAGTTGTAACCTCCATACCCGAGGGTTCATTCGATAATACCCAGGTAAGGTCTGTGCCGTTATTGGAATCATCGTCATCACTTGCGCTGGCTGTATAGGTATATTCCACATCTTCCGTGGCGCTCGTACCAGCCGTTGATGAAATAGTCGGTGCATCATTAACAGCGATCACACTGATGGTGAAATTTTCCGTGTCCGGACTTGCACCATTTTCTTGGCCATCTTGAACGGTGATGGTCACCGTGCCGGAAGTTGTCACGCCGTTTGCGGGGGTCCATGTAACCTCACCCGTAGTCGACACCAACATTCCCGACGGTTCATTACTGAGTGACCACGTGAGATCCGACCCGTTATTACTGTCATCGTCATCCGTAACAGTTGCGGTATATGTGTATTCCACATCTTCCGTCGCGCTCGTGCCTGCAGTTGATGTAATGCTCGGCGCGTCGTTTACAGCTGACACACTGACAGTAAAGTTTTCGGTTGCTGCAGTAGCACCATTTTCAAGACCATCTTGAACGGATATCGTCACAACACCTGAAGAACTGACACCGTTGGCAGGAGTCCAAGTAACGACTCCTGTTGTCGTCACTTCCATACCACTAGGTTGATTGCTTAGGGACCAAGTTAGGTCTGTACCATTATTCGAATCATCAACATCGGTTACACCAGCTGTGTAGGTGTATTCCGTATCTTCTGTTGCTGAAGTACCTGCTGTGGTGTTTATTGAGGGGGCGTCATTTACGGCTGTGATCGTAATGGTGAACGACTGAGTTGTTGCGCTCACCCCATCCTCACCACCATCAGCTACAGAAACAGTAACATCAGCTGTACTAGCCGCTGCCTGAGTATTAGTTGGTGTCCAAGATATAACGCCATCTGAACTGTCAATAGTCATACCCGTTGGTGAAGTAGTAAGGGAAAAAGAAAAGGAATCTCCCGAGTCCGTCGCATCAACATCATAAGAATAGGCAGAATCTTCTGTCGCTGTTGTAACAGCAGTAGTGTCAATCGTTGGCGCGACATTGCAATCAAGAGTCGTAAAATTAAGCCCACTATCAGTTTCGACACCACTGTGAGTGCCGTTGCCCAAGTGTCTTGCTCTAAAGTAGTACAGTGTTCCACAAGCTAAAGAAGAAATACCTTCGCTGAAAGACGTTGTTGAAGTTCCGCCTCCGTTACCATCTGGTGAAATATCGTCAGTATTTGTTACAGAACCAAAACCTGAATCAGTGTCGTAATCAAAATCTACGTCTGTATCTATTCCGTTTTCGTTAATTGCGCCATTTAGTGTTGCGGAATATTTGGCAACGCTACTTGCTGACGATGTAGTCACCTCTGGTGTAGCTGTATTTGGAGTGCCTCCACTATTCCAAGAATCTATCAAGCTCAGCAATGTACCACTTAGCTTCGAGCCGCCACTCGGCATAAACCCTCCAGCACCTTCAGCAAGATTAATTCGCGTCACTATCGAAGCTATGAAAGTACTAGCCGTACTTTCTGAGGTCCAGTAAGGAGTCGTCCCCCCACTTGAAGAATGACAACCGGTACATTCTGCCTCAAATACTAGATCTGAAACCCCTTCACTTCCCTCCCAAGTAACAGTCGCCATTGCAGCACTAGGCAATGTTATGAGCAGACAGCTCAAACGCTTCAACGCTTTACTTTTCATTGATTTTTTCATTATTTTGGAACGGTCTAAATTTATCAAAGTGAAGGTCTCGCCTTGCAATAAGTGTGCAAACCTAACTAAAGGCTCGCTAAAACAGGGAGTTCGGAACAGGAATGTGACATAGGTCTCGTTAAAGGCGACAGTAAATCACATTTTCGGCCATTCTAGAAAATAAAAGCAATGATTCTTCCTATCTGTTAAAACCAGATCTTAGTACCTGTCTCAAAACAGTTATATAAGAGTCGATTTTCTTTCAACTAAAGAAAAAATGACGGGTTTAACCAAGAGTAAATTGGTTTTCATTTTTGACTGTAAATAATTACGGCATATTTTAGACGACACTTTAGGCCTCGTTATTCTACAAACCCAACCTAAAAACATCTCAACACACGCACGTAGCTATAGGGCTTCGGGAAGTTTATCCAAGACCTTGCACCGCCAAGGCGACCTTTGTGCTCCTGCACGGTCTAAAACGGGGTGGGTCCATATATGTACTCGTGGCGTGTCTTGGATAAACTTCCCGAAGTGCTATAGCGGGGTTTGCCCATAAACTAAAACAACCAATCCCCCTTGCATCAAAATTTAATCGAAACCTACATAACAAAACCCGAAACAAGCTGTTTGTTTATCGACCAAACTCAGGTATAACACCCTTGTTATAGAACTATACGCGCCATAATAATAAGCTTGATAGAATGCTCCGAAAAAATGTAAAACCTCCCAAGCCCATTCCTACAGGGTTGGTAAAAGCAAAACCACAATAACAATAAACAAGACCATTAAATTGGATTGAAAGATCATGGAACACTCTCGCCTGCGAACATTTTGCCAACTAACGGCTATACCCTTTGCTACAGCACTTCTTATCGCATGTGGTGGTGGCAAAAGCGGCGGAACCTTTGAAGGATCCCCAGAAAATGGAACAAGCCCAACAGATCCCGGAACCCCAGATTTAACGCCTAGACTGACCCTGCAAATAGGCACCCCAACAACCAATCCCTCAGTAATACCACCCTCTGCAACAACAACCGACATCCAATTCCTCTCATTAGTCAGCGGAAACATTTACCCCGAAGAACTGATATTGGACGAAGTCGACAGCCAAGGTAATGTTGTCTCCTTAAACATTACCCAGCTCAAAGACGACGGCAACAATGCCGACAGCAACCGAGGCGACCGAATATTTACCGGTAGTTTAGCCATCAGCTCACTAGAAGCCGCAGAAAAATTTTATCGTGTACGCGCCAATAACGGCGACTCCTCACTTCAATCCTCGGTAAGCCGTTTCTGGATTAGCAACTGCCCATCCAGCCCTCGACCATCAGACCCACAGAAAACCATCGTCGACCCCAACGACAACGACATCGTTTACTTCGTCGAAGAAATACAAATCACACTTACCGATAACATAGCACCTGACTTAAGCGCGATTGACGAACTTCTCAGTGACATAAATGGAACCGTGGTTGGCTGCATTCCGTCATTAAACCGCTACCTAGTGGAAGTGCCGGACAATACTAGTTTTGAAGACATCAACGCAGACATTGCCACATTACTGGCCAAAGCTGAGATTGCGGAAGCCTATCCCAATACCCAAGTCATCTCACTGCAAGCCGGTAATGGCAGCGAGTGCGATACACGAGAATGTCACCGTTGGTACCTTGACCGTATTCGCGCTGAAGAAGCTTGGGAAATAGCTGGGGCAGGCGATGAACAAATGTCCGTCGCAGTAATTGATAAGGGTGTCGATTGTGATCATCAAGAAATTAAATGTAGCGAACACAATTTCGATGAAGGTGAAACCAGTAACCACGGTACAGGAGTAGCGGGGCTCATCGGCGCACAAAACGACAATGACACTGATCTCTCCGGTGTTGCATGGAAAACAGAACTCATCCCTTACTACTACGACAGTCAATTCGACTTGGCCGGGACTATCGCTGAAAGTATAAAAGAGCCCAGTGTAAAAGTAATCAATATCAGTTCCGGAACGAGAAAGGATTCGGGAAACCTAATACGCAATGCCATATGCAACGCAATATCGTCTGGGCGTTTGGTCGTTGCCGCAGCGGGCAACGCTAGGATTGATGATAACTGCGAAACCGATATATTTTATCCTGCCAATTACAACGCAGAAATTTATGACTCTGAAGAGTTTTGTGGTGAAGGTAACCCGACCTTAGCAAGTGGGTTAATAACCGTTGGCGCTACTGATTTCGATAACAATCTCGCACATTGGAAAACGGGCACCACTTGCTCCAATAGTTTGAACGTCGATATCTACGCCCCCGGTAAAAACATCTACACCACCACGCGAAATAATGGATACAGCCTTCGGGACGGCACTAGCTTTGCTGCTCCACTGGTATCGGGTAGCGCAGCTGTTATCTGGGCATCTGATCCGGAACTTTCGGTTGTGGAGGTACACGATAGACTGATCAACAGCGCCAGCATTCTCAGTCAGAACTCTACTGATTTACGTTACCGCACCAGCGATGAAAGGCTTGAACAAAAACGACTTTTGAACTTATTTAAGGCTGTGGGGGGAAAAGATTCGACTGTCATTACAGACATTAACCCTGATGATTTCAACCTCACGGAAAAAGTAGGTGTCCGCCCAGATACTTTGATCAACTCTGATCCCGTCACCATCTTTGGCATCAACTCTTCTGTTCCAATCGATGTAGTGGGTGGGTTTTACTCTATAGACGGCAGGCCTTTTACCAATGCTGCAGGTTCAATTAACTTGAATCAAAGCATCGTTGTACAGGTTCGAAGTTCAGTTACAAACAACAGCGCTAGCCAAGCCACGCTTACTGTTGGTAATTTAATTCGAAACTTTCTAGTCCGCACAGAATTGGCCCCGCAAATAACTCCGCCAGCTGAAAATACTGATAACGGTTCGCTTCAACTCTTTACTTTTGCCCGACAAATTAGCGTTCCTTTCAACACTCCAATTATCTCCAACCCCGTAACAATTAGGGGTTTAACAGAAAGTATTGAAATACGTATTACTGGCGGCGAATATTCAATTGATGACGGCGATTTTAGAAGCGGTACTGCGACAATCAGCAATGACCAAGTAGTGAGACTGAGAGTAACCAGTGCTAACACCCCATTAACAGGGTCGTTTGCCACACTAACAACTGGCAACTACAGCGCTACGTTTCAGATAAACACCACAGGAAGCACTGTCGATAACCAAATATCTTTGGTCTGGGTCGATGCTGCTGAACCCAGTGATAAGCGTATTGTTACGCAGAAAAATAAAGCTGTGACGGATGCTCACCCCGTCGATATCGATGGGGACGGCGACATTGACATCCTCTCTTCTTCCGGCTTGGAAAATACTGTTAAGTGGTTTGAAAACCGAGGGCAGGGCATCCCCAGTTTTATCGAACGAGAAATTTCCAATCGTGATGCATCATCGACAATTGGACGCGATGTTTTTCTATCTTCTGTTAATTCCGTCGATTTAAACGGCGATGGAAACCTCGATATTTTGCCGTCATCTGCGTTGGATGATGTGCTCATTTGGTTTGAAAGTGATGGCAGTACCATTCCCTCTTTTACTGAGCGGACGATCATCACATTGCCAACTTCAACCATGTTAAGCCCAAGAAGTGCTTATACAGCAGCCAGCGCCGATATCGATAATGATGGTGATAACGATATTCTCGTGGCATATAAGTCTGGAAACTTGATCGCTTGGTATGAAAATGATGGCAATGTTGCACCCACTTTTACCGAGCGTGTCATTACTAACAATATCAATAGCCCTAGACAGATCAGCAGTGGAGATATCGACGGCGATGGTGATTTAGACATTCTTTTCACGGCACCTGATTACGATATTATTGGTTGGTTTGAAAATGATGGAACATCCACTCCAGGGTTTACACAACATCTTATTACTGAGCTTGTTGGCGAAAACCAGAATGCGCTTAGCTACCCAATAGATGTCAGCCTTGGGGATATCGATGGGGATGGGGATTTGGATATATTGTCGAATTCAGTTTTCCAACAAACGATTTCTTGGTACGAAAACGACGGCGGGAACACTCCTAATTTCACTCAAAATGTCGTCAGTAACGGCGCCACAACTGCCTACTCTTTGGGTTCCAGCGACGTGGACGGTGACGGTGATATCGATCTATTGTCAATCGACCGAATTAATAACACCGTGCTGTGGTACGAAAACGATGGCGCTTCTGATCCTAGGTTCGTGACCCATCTCGTTACAAGCAGTGCCAATAGCCCCGAGTCTGTTGCAGCTTCTGACATCGATGGGGATGGGGATTTGGAAATTGTTGCAGCTTCTCAGTCTGATAATACTGTTGCCTGGTTCACAACTATTCAGCGAAGCGTCTGGCTTACTGAAGGTAGCTCTTGGGTTCATACTGAAGCCGCTTTTGATGCCCAGGGAAGCTCCCTAACTTACAACATCAGCCACGGCGCCGACTCGGAATTATTCAGTATTAATAGCAGCACCGGACAAATCACCTTTGCTAATGCTCCTCTCACTTCGGCTCCTGAGGACGCTAATTCCGATAATGTTTACGAGGTCTGGATTTCGGTAACGAATGGCTCTTCAACGATAAATCGCTCTATCGCCGTTACTGTTTATACGGATGATAGCGACGATGACAATGATGGTACACCGGATATTAGCGATGCATTTCCATTAGATCCTTATGAACAATTTGACAATGATTTAGATGGTATTGGAAACAACGCCGATAACGATGATGACAACGATGGCGTGCCCGATAGTGAAGATGATAGCCCCCTTGGCGGCACTAACGCTTCGACTCCGTTGTGGGCTGAAGCCGTAAGCGCAAAGCCCAGTAATACCCATATTATTTCTCGGTTAATCGACAGGGCAGCGGATGTTCACCCAGCCGACGTTAATGGCGATGGTCATATCGATGTGTTGGCCGTTTCAGCTCTTAACAATACTTTGGCTTGGTATCAAAATGATGGCAATGCAGTTCCCAGATTCACCGAGCGATTAATCGTTTCGGATAGGAGTGGGGCATCTAGCGTGACCACTGCTGACTTGGATAATGACGGGGATCTCGATGTGCTTTTGGTGGCTCACTTCACTATTCTTTGGTACGAAAATAACGGGGCTACAATTCCCTCGTTTACCGAGCACCTGGTAAAAAACGATGCTTTGGGTGAAATTCGTTTAACCCTAGTCGATATCGATAAGGACGGTGATCTCGATATATTTTCATCTTGGATGTCCGGCGATACTTTGGCTTGGTATGAAAGCGACGGGGCAGGTACACCCAACTTCACTGAACATATTATTACCACAACCGTAGACGGGCCACGTTCAATCGCCCACGGCGATATGGACGGTGATGGTGATATCGACATTCTAGCCGCTTCGTTTTTTGATAATACTTTGGCGTGGTATGAAAATGACGGCAGTGCTGTTCCAAATTTTACGATTCAAGTGATCACCACATCTGCAAGTGAAGCAAGTTCTGTCGTCGCCGCTGATATCGATGGGGATAATGATCTCGATATCGTTTTGGGATCTCGCGACGACGATACGGTCGCTTGGTATGAAAACGATGGAGCATCAAACCCGAGTTTTACCCAGCGCATCATTACAAGTTCGGCAGACGGCGTCGTTTCTGTTTACGTCGATGATGTCGATGGCGATGGCGATCTTGATGTGCTTTCTGCTCAGTTCTATGGCGCTTACATCGCCTGGTATGAAAATAGCGGAACTGAAGCTCCAACTTTTATTGAACATACGATCACAGATAAAGTGACGTCGCCCGACAAACTCAATGAAATGACGCCTCGTGGCGCAGCCTCTATCGCAACCGTTGATATTAATGGTGATGGTCGTAAAGAAGTGCTCACTTCTTCTTATTTTGGTGATTTTATCGCATGGTATAACCTGAATATGAGAGACGAATGGGTAGCAGAAGGGGAGAGCTGGACAGGTACAGAAGTCGCTACCGATGCAGACAACAATGCGCTTTCGTATAGCATCATATTAGGCCCAGACTCTGACCTTTTCAGTATTGACGCGGTTAACGGCACTTTAAGATTTGAAAACGCGCCTTTGTTATCGAGTCCTCAAGACAGTAACGAGGATAGTGTTTACAAGGTTTGGGTGTCCGCTTCTGATGGTGTATCCCAAATCAACCAGTCCGTTTCACTCCACGTTTATGCTGATGACAGCGATGATGACGATGATGGGGTTCCCGACCTTAGCGATGCCTTCCCTCTTAACCCTGAAGAACAGCTCGATACAGACGTCGACGAAATAGGAAATAACGAAGACAAAGACGATGATGACGATGGTATTGACGATAGCAAAGATAACGCTCCATTAGATAATAGTCACACCAGTGCGCCCCAATGGGTAAATGGTTCAGACCTTCCAATTAGGAATATTGTGACAACTGCGACAATTACCGTAAACACTATTCACGCTAGCGATATCGATGGCGATGGGGATATTGATTTAGTATCAACCTCTGAAGATTCTGACACTGTTACTTGGTATGAGAATGACGGATCTAGGGACGCTAATTTCACTCCACGAATTATCACTAATAATTCAGCTGGTGTACGCTCTGTTACAACTGCTGATATTAACGGCGACGGACATATGGATGTGCTTTCTGCTTCTCCTGTGGATAACACTATTGGCTGGTATATAAACGATGGCGACACCATTCCCGGTTTTACCAGCCAACCGATTACAACGTCTGCTGCTGGTGCCTATGTTGTTGATGTTGCCGATATCGACGGTGACGGGGATATCGATGTTTTGTCCGCTTCGCAAAATGACGAAAACGTTGTTTGGTATGAAAATGATGGTGCTGTTGTACCTAGTTTTACTACCCGTTCTATTTCACGTAATAAAGTCATAAGCCCGATCACAGTTTCTACAGCCGATGTTAATGGAGACAATGCTCTCGACGTTCTCGTTGCTGTTCGAGGCGATAATTCAATTTACTGGTACGAAAATAACGGCGCTACGCCGCCTAATTTTACTGAGCGCCTTATTTCAAACTTGGGAGGAACCACTGTATCTATCACAGCTGCTGATATGGATAACGACGGGGACACTGACATACTAACCGCTGGTGAAAACTGGACAATTAGATGGTACGAAAACCCCGGTTTTGATGCTCCATTCTTTATGCAGCACACCATCACAGACTCGGCTCAATCGGCCAGCGCTATTAGTGTCGCTGATGTTGATAATGATGGGGACATGGATGTTTTGGCATCCTCTTCTCAAGATAATACAGTTGCTTGGTATGAAAACGACGGTAATAGCATCCCGCAGTTTATTGAGCACTTAGTAACAACTTCAGCAATTGGGGCTAGCTCAGTGACAACTGCTGATATTACCGGTGACGGGAGGTTGGAGATTATTTCAGCTTTTACCTTAAGCGATAGCGGAGGAGTAGCTGAAACGGTAGCTTGGTATTCTGTTAATCAACGCAGTGCCACAGTAATTCAGGGTAATACTCTCGTTATTGCAGAAAATGCCTCAGACAGCGACGCTAACCTTTTAACCTACGCCATTAGCCATGGGGCAGACGCATTACACTTTTCGATCAACAGTGAAACTGGTGATGTCACTTTTGCCAATGCACCATTGGTTACTTCACCGGAAGATAGCAATGGTGATAACGTTTATGAGGTGAGTATTCGTGTGACGGATGGTTTCTCAACACTTGTGCGATCAATCGAAGTTACGGTGACTGAAAACTAAAGATACAAATTGAAGGAATTGGCATATTAATTCTTTGTTGTGAATTCCGAACGCAACTGTAATGGCATAATAACTCTGTCACTCTCGCTGGTATTAATCAAAGCATGGTTAGGATAGGACTTGGAAGGTAGCTTGGTCGACACCTGTGCAGCTCTGCGTTACTACCTTGCTCTCGAATAGCTTCCTATTAACCCCCAATAATGTCCCTTTTAACATTCTATTTACGCTCTCTTATTAAGAGCGCTATAGTAGTGAAAGCATGTGGTTTCGATAATGATCCAGACAAGGATATGCTTAAAGCTCTAAGCGCAAACCAGCACTGACGGTTTGGCTTTCAAAGTAATCATGGCCATAGAGTTTTTGTATATTTACAAAAGTTTGTGTTCCGTTTTTAAATACGAATACTGCACCCAAACTCGCATCAACAAAATACTCGTCTAGCGCATCCGTTTGATAGGTAAACTGTTTTGAATTTTCATCAAAAACGAAACTCACATTTACATCACGTGCTTTATGCTCGAATTGCTTACGCCACTGGATATTGATCTGCGGGATGAATACACCGTAGGAAGTTCCAATTGCATAGTTAGTCTGAAGTCCTAACTCTAGTAGTAAAGACTCTCTTTCATCATCATGAAAAGTAAGTTCCATGCCTGAACTTCCTTTTTCACTGTATGTACCGTAGTCACTATTTAATGAATCTAACCCTGCTAGGGGAGTCACGCTCAGTCGACCAAAATTGAACTCATACCCGGTTCTGAGACTCAAGCCATACTGATTGTAACCATATTGAGCAGAGGGATTCCCATTTAACTGAAACTCTTCATCGTCGTTTGTTTCGATAAAGCTGGCTTCTCGGTTCCGCTCAACTTCAAAATCATCATAAATAAGAGAGATTTGTAAAAAATAATTTTCAATAGGTTTAAAAGCACCTATAAAACGTAAGCCTGTGGAGTCATAATTAAAATCACATTTGTTTCCAATGTTACAGCTGCTGTCAAAATCGCCGCTCTGGCGGCTTGAGTTTAAAACTAAACTAAAAGCAGATGTTGAACTGGGAACGTAACTTGAACCAATTAGAACTCGATTGATACCTGAAGTAAAACTGTCTTCAGTTTCTGTTGAAATACGATCTAAATCCTTATTGTCGATCGTTAAAAATATTCCCCATTTTCCATTTTTTATAGAGATAGAGGTATTTTTCGAATTACTTCTATTGGCCTCGTCGCTAAAGCCAAGTGAAGATATTGAAGTGTTGGGTGTAGCTGAACTGCCACCAATAGAGTCATAAACGGATAGATCTGGATCTAATACAATCCCTCGGTTACAGAACACATAGAGTGGGTTATCAGTATCATCCGGTACGTCATCGAACAACTCTACGCAGGGGAGACCCAAGTCATCCCTTTCTAGTTGTCTGCTAACCGCTTCATCAAGAGATTCTGAATACGCAGGCAGTGAAGATATCGCAAAAATAGAAAACGCTATATGAGTAACTCGTTGTAATTGCTTGAATTTACTAAAGGGCATGCTATTGGCCAACTCCATTGATAGTAATGCTGATATTGAATTTTTATTATCAGGACTGGAAACCAGTGCGTCGATCAGCTTCTATTCTAATTATCGAAGTATTATAGTCTCTATATAATCATAAAGATCAATATTCATTTTGTTATTTATAGTAACCCTACATGAAAGACAATGACGATAAGCCTAGCTCAATTGCCGAAACGATCATAGAAAAGCCTAAGCAAAGGCTCGATGAAGACTCTGAAAATAGTAGTAAAAAGCTAATCAATACCGGTTTTGCAAAGAGCTTGGCGTCAAAATCATATTTAAATAGAACCTCGGAGAGTAGTGCGCCTGCTAGCTCTATCGAAGATTTGAAACCTGGGAGTGTTATTAATCAGCGTTTTCGCTTACAAAAACGTATTGGTCAGGGAGGAATGGGGACAATTTTCCTAGCAGTCGATTGTCGTAAAGAAGAGTTACACGACAGCGATCCCTATACGGCCATTAAATTTCTCAATAGCGATCTTCACGATAGTGTGGAGGCAATCGTTGCTTTACAGCGAGAAGCCAAAAAGTCACAAACCTTATCCCACCCTAATATCGTAACGGTATACGACTTCGACCGGCAAGATGCGCTGGTTTTTCTCAGTATGGAATATTTGCGAGGAGAATCTTTTGATCGCTACATAAGCCGTTCAACAGATAGCAAAGACAGTATTCAAAAGCGCATAGAGTATATTGTATTGATGGGGCAGGGCTTAGCTTACGCTCACCAGGAAGGGTTTGTTCACGCTGATTTTAAGCCTGCAAATGTTTTTCTCACTAAACAGGGGCAAGTTAAGGTTCTTGATTTTGGTATTGCCCAGGTCACTCGTACTAGCCAGGTTACTTGTACCAATCAGGAAATAGGTCAAACTCAAGATTCACTGTTCGACCCCGCTAGCTTGGGTGCAACGACTCCTAGTTACGCCAGTTTTGAAATGCTGGAAGGGCAGCGACCCATACCCTGTGACGATGTTTACGCACTGGCTGTTGTTGCTTACGAATTACTGTCCGGTAATCATCCTTTTCTGAGTAACGACAAACCACTCACTGCTCAACAAGCATATAAAAATTCCTCTATTGTGGCTCCTATACGGGGCGTTTCTAAACAACATATGTCCGTGATTTATAAGGGCTTATCTTTCAAACGCGACGATCGCTACGACAATGCTAATGAGTTTATTAATGCACTTAAACCAAAAGTTAGCGTTAGTTATTCGGTTATTTCACTAATAACTTTGTTAGTTCTAACCATCCTCATTTCTTGGGGGATTAGTATGTATAAAGCCGACGCGATGGTTGGCTTCAATGATTTGCCAGACTCGATGGCTCCAGTAATCGAAACAATTAAAACAGCCGATGAAATATTTGAAGAAGGCGATATCGATCAAGCCCATAAACTCTATGTCCAGGCCTGGGAGTCTAGATTTAACCATGCCCAAACAAATTCTAGGGATCATTTTAAACTTAAAATTATTTTGGACAGACGCGTAAATAACGTTATCCTTGACCTTATTTCACGGAGTAAAACAGATAACATTGATCCCTACACACTTATGCAGTTGGAACTCGCTTTAGAATTCCTGAGAAAAGACGATCTCGGCACGATGGATGATGAGATTGATCTCACACTAAAACGTATAAAACTCGAACTAGAGCACAAATAGTTAATCATCATAGGTTGATTACTGTACTTTCGACACTTAACTTTTGTAAACTGGGGAATTGACCTTCCTACCATTCAACAAAAATAAAAACGTGCTTACAACGGAAATGGAAACAAGATGGAATATCAAACATCAAATATCAGTTATACCTTTAAGCGATTCGCTCGAAACCCCATTTTTGTCGTCGTAGCCAGTATCGGTCTTTTCGGCTGTGGCTCTTCCGTAACAAACATTTCCAGTGCAGCCAGAGAGGGTTTCAAAGAAGTTGCAGAGTTACAAGTTGTCGACTGCTTGCTACCCGGCCAAGTAAATCGGCTAGGGGATATGATGTATGTATCGGAACGCCGCGCAACACGAACTACCGCATATCACTGTAATCTGCGCGGCGGAGAATATGCTGCCTATGATCGCGCTGATTACCGATCAGCACTCCGAGTATGGTTAACGAGTGCAAAAAGGGGAGATGCGGAAGCCCAAACTTATGTTGGGGAAATTTTTGAAAAAGGGTTGGGACAGAGTATCGACTATAACACAGCTGCTGGTTGGTATAGAAAAGCCGCTGAACAAGGTCATTCCCGAGCCCAAATTAATTTGGGATATCTATACGAAAAAGGCCTAGGGGTAGAAAAGGATCTTGGTAAGGCTCTAGCCTACTATCGATCTGCTAGCGGTAGCGAGGAGTTAGTATTTGCTTCCGACGCGAAAGCAGAAATCGAGAAAACTCGTATTCAGTTGCAAGGTCAGATAGATTCCGCTGAAGAAGAATCACGTTACTTCTCAGGTCAACTTTCGGCAATCAAAACCCAGTTTCAGACCAAGCAGAGTGATGACAAAAAAAATGTTTCTGTAATTAGTAAGCTATATACAAAATCTCAGAATGAAATAACTCAACTCAAATTGAAAATTGCAGGCTTACCCCTTACGTCATATCGAAGTGTTCCACCATCAGAACTTCTAGAACCCGTGAAGCTCGCTAAATCAAGCCCCCTCGAATTTAACAATATTGAATTTGGCCGTTATTTCGCGCTTATTATCGGTAACCAAGATTACCTATATTTGGATGATTTATCTTCTCCTCATAAAGATGCGCTTCGTTTAAAAGAAGTCCTTGAAGCGCAATATGGTTTTAGCGCAATGACGTTACTTGATGCTAGTGAAAAAGAAATTCTCAACGCCTTTGACAATTTGTACAACCAGATTGGTCCTAAGGATAACCTTTTAGTTTTTTACGCCGGACACGGTAATTTATCTAGAAGTAAAAATAGCATTCGGAAGAGGGGATATTGGTTGCCCACAGATGCTGAGCCTGGAAGATTAACGAACTGGATTAGTAATAGTGTTATTAGCGACCATTTGGATCGTATTAAAGCCCGTTCCATTTTGGTTATAGCTGACTCTTGTTTTGCAGGTAACTTGGCTTCTGAGAGAAGTCCGTTTTTGCTGGGTAGTGTAAATGCAAATTTAACTAAAAAGTCTATAGAAATCGGGATTTCTCGACGATCTCGTAGCGTTATATCTTCCGGCGGTGAAAAACCTGTACTCGACGGAATTAACGGAGATCATTCTATATTTGCGAATGCCTTAATTAGTTTGCTGGAGAATAATGACGATATTTTGCGTGATAACAGTTTGTTTTCTCAAGTGTCGATTAGTGTTCGTCAGCAGGCGCGGTTAAATGAAATTGATCAAACTCCTGAAATGCGTCCTATACGGGCGGCTGGGCATGAAGGGGGGGATTTTTATTTTATACCGACGAGGTAATTTCAATTAGAAAGTTTTTCAAGCCTAAAAAAAAGCCCGGCTATTGCCGGGCTGAATTGTTTGCTTTTATCATCTAAACGCTAGAATTTATAGCTACCACGTACGTAAATCAAACGACCTCTAGGATCATGATGTTTTGGGTCATAACTAAAGTTCGCACCGTCGGATACAAATGGAGGCTCTTCGTTAAACACGTTAATCATACCTAGACTCACAGTAGCTTCAGATGAACCACCTAAGCCGAAACGATATTGATATTGCATTTCAACTGGAGAATAAGATTCAATCTTAGAACCACCGTTATCGTAACTAGATACATAGTTCATACGTGTGTAAAAACTATGATTATCGTTTTGCCAATGTGCAGAAAGGTTGGTCTTATTCTTGGGAATAGATCGAGCGAAATTACCACGGTTAAATTGGCCAGATACATCTGTATCAACACCATTAATCGGAATTTCATATTTCAAATAACGAGCCATACCAAGCGCTAACCTAAAGTTTCCTCCAAACATATCAGTATTGTAAGAACCTTCAAGATCGACACCTCTAGCGGTGATACTTGCAGCATTGAAATAGTCAGTCGATATTCCACCAAGTTCACTATTGGGATCATCAGGGTCCTGACGTTCAATGTCTGGACCTGCAGGATCAGCCAATAATTTACCTTGAGCATCTTCAATTGTGATTACATCTTCATAATCAACAGCCCAATAATCAGCTCGCATCTCAAAAACATCGCCAGCATACACAACTCCTAAATTGAAGTTTGTTGCCTGCTCAGCATCTAGATCCGTCGTACCTGTTGTAGCTCGTCGAATAAACAAGGTACCCGTTTTGGGTACAGGTTCACCATTAGTGTCTAGAACCAGATTGCCTTGAGGATCAACCTCATAATCCTGAACATTGAACGTACTCACCGTATCAGCATAAAACTGTGACAGTGATGGTTCACGGAATGATGTACTTTGAGAAACACGAATCATCCATTCGTCAGTAATAGAAAACAAGCCAGCTAACTTATAATCGATACTGTTTTCCGTGTCTAAGTTCTCGTAACGTAACGCGCCACTTAAAGTAAACCAATTGGAAATAGGTAGTTCCATCTCTGTAAACAAAGCTGAAGTAGAACGACTTACATCAACTTCGCTAACGCCTCCCAAGAAAATAAAATCTGCACGGGTGTTGTTACCAGTTTCAGGATCTTCAGAAATAGTACTTGCTGCGTTTGGATCAACTTTATAACTTTCTTGGCGAAGTTGAATACCAACAGCCATTCCAGCTGTTCCACCTGGAAGCTCAAATGCATCTCCACTAAGAACGTAATCAGCAACTAATAAATCTGTCTCAGTCGAAGAACCAAACTCTGTGGACAACCAATCTATTAAGGATGCTGAATTCGTTGTTGGATCGAACGGGTTTATCCTTTCTGTACCACTTACGCCGCCATTACCAGCTAAACCTGCATTCAATCGAATAATCGACATTTCTGGTTGAACAATGACATATTCATTCTGGCTATAAGCTAGAGAGGCATCCCAATTCCACTCACCAAAGTCGCCGGATAAACTCGTTTCTACGCGAAGGGTAGTGTTATCACGCGGAGCTTTCGGAGATTGTGATTCATCAAGCGTGGGATTAATACGCCCCAAATAAGTAACATCACTTCCAAATGGGTTATCTGGATGACTTGCTGGTATAACAGGGAATGTCAAAATCGGGTACGCAGGAACCGTGAAGTTATCAATGATTCTATAATCTGAATAAAACGCTTTAACCTTCAGTTCGTTATCACCGAAGGCTGTAGAAAATGACGCGTACAATTGCTCACGCTCTTCTTCGTTCACAACATTATAGTGAAGTCCATAACGGAAGCCACAGCGTGCGCCATTATCTCGTTCTAATGTAACGCCTCCAATGCCATCACATCCAGGAAAGGCAACGTTGTCACCCGATGAATAATTACCAATATAAGGCCCTTCGGTAACTTCTACATCTTCAGACATTACGAAACTAGTACCTAAACTACTATTTGCGGCTTGAACCAGCTCTGGACGTTTACGTCCATTTAGATTTGTACGACGAAGTATAGAAGCCGCAAGTACGATATTAGTATCATCACCAATTGAGAAACCACCAATAGCACTCAAATTCATGTCTTTCTGACTATCTTCCCAAGTTTTTTGAAAAGAGCCTTCTATTTTAAAACCATCATATTCTTCTTTTGTTACGAAATTCACAACACCCGCAACAGCATCAGAACCATAAGCAGCTGCAGCACCTTCTTTAAGAACTTCTAAACGGTCTAGAGCAATAGCTGGAATGGAAGACGTATCTACAAATACGCTGCCATCTTGTGCTTTAGCGCCACTTATCGTTTGTCGCTTACCGTTAATAAGAACAAGTGTTGATGAAAGACCTAAACCACGTAAGTTTACGTTTGATGTACCTTGGCTATAAAAACTAGTAAAGGTATCTGGTCTGTTTTCAGCGCCGCTATTCACAGACATCGTATTCATGATATCGCTGATGTCGACGGCACCTGTATATTGAATATCTTCAGAAGTCACAACTGATACTGGATTAGCAGCAGCAGTATTTGCACTGGAAACATAACTACCCAGTACCTGTACAACTTCTTCATCTAGTTGTTTGTCGTTTTGTGCAAATGAATTAGATGAAATACATGCGGCTGTAATGCATGCAATCGCCGTTGATAATTTATTATATTTTTGCATGGATGCAATCTCCCCTAAAGACTGATCGATAAATAAAGTGAGCTGACCAACGTCGCTGATTTGTACTTTTAAGCGAGTATTTTCAATAAGGATTTTGACAGCATCCCCAATAGAATACCTACCGACCAAGTGATTCGTCTTTATTCCCATCGCAACTTCAAATGGAAATATCAGCGTTATATTGGCCTGTCGTGCAAATTCAGTGAGCGAATGATCGGCCCTCTGTTGGGGTATATCGAAATGAAGTACATCGTTTAGAGATGATGCATTAGCAAAAGAGAAATATAGAAGAAAAAACGAAGCCCCAATTGCCAGTGTTAACCACCGAAAAACTTTCTTTACGCTATCCCCAATAGCAAGCAACAAGTTGCTAGCGTATAGGTTAGACGATAGTTTTACTCTTTTCCGCCACTTTATAAAAAACATTTTTGTTTTTTCGTAAACGAATCCGGTTAGTGCGAATTAAGATTAGAATTTGGCGCGTAACTTATTAAACTGTCTTTATTTGGAGTGTAATGACAAAGGCTTATGGCTACAAGTCATTATGGTGAGGCAGGAAATATATCATTTTTGAAGGGGAAAAAATTATCGAAATTTGATAATAAACTGTAACAATAAATATATGGCCTCTATTTCAATATGAAAATTGAGGCCACATACAAAGTTCTTCTTTGGTGATAACACCTTAAGGCGCTAAAATCATCATACTAACACTTGAATCAACCTACATAGACCGTAAGGTCACTTTATTTGAATCCAATCTTGTGTGATCAATATGAAAATTTTGTTCTAAAGTGACAAGCAATCCTTTTACATCACCCGCTTTGAACATACCCGCAATACGAATTTGTCCCACTTTTTCATCTTCTATTTCAAATTGAACATCAGTGTATCGTGTTATCTCTGCTAAGGCTTCTTTGAGAGTTTCACCTCGAAACACTAAATTTCCATCGCGCCAAGAAAGGCTTGCTTCAATTTCCGAAGCGTCTATTTTTTTAATTTTTTCTTCTTTATTACCTAGAATTATTATTTCGCCTTTAGAAACCGCTAAAGAAGAAGATGGCAGTCGTTCTTGCTTTATGTCGTCGAAAGATCCTTTATTGCGATATTCGGCAACGAGAACTTTACCTTCGGTGACGATTAACTCAACTACTTGATCCTCAAAAATTTGGACATTGAAGGCGGTTCCTAGAGCTTGAACAATTTTTCCTCCGGCAATAACTGACAAGGGGCGAGAGTTATCATGTGCGACATCGATATGAACTTCACCGTGATCGAGATAAAATAGGCGAGCGTCATCACTGTATTTTACTTGAATACGACTATTCGTATTCAGAACAATTGTACTACCGTCGGGCAAATTCACGCGAGAATGTTCGCCTACACCAGTGTCATATACACCATCAATATTTTGATTAATGTGCAAAGCTAAAATCCATTGAGGTGCTACACTCGGTGCGAATTTCAGCACACCGAAAACGCCGACAAGTACCATAACGAGAAATGATGCCGCGGCGGCAAAATAAAAGCGAGTATGTAACGGTTTTGCACTTCTTGTTGGTACGGGGAATAAACTGGATAATCGTGACAAAACATCCATTGAATCCCACAAAGAAGCCATCTCGAACAAAACTTCTTGGTGACTATTATTTTGTCCCAACCAACTTTTTAATTCGTGTTCTTCTATGATTGAAAGGGAGCGATCAAGTCGCGCAATCCAAAGACTCGCCTGATCATAAATTTCTTCTTGGCTTGGTAATTCGTAAACATTGCTCATTGGTTTACTCCACTTCACCTTTATTCGATCCAGCGGCTGCAGTTTTGGAAAACTGTTTGGTCGAATCATTTCGGGAATTCTGACGCTTGCCAGACGTAGTCATATGATCCCGTGATGCCATATAATATGTACATCGTTTAACGCCATTGGCAATATGCTTTTCCACTGTACTCTCACTAATCTGTAACTGTGCCGATATTTCCTTTTGGGAATAACCATACACTTTTTTTAGAACAAAAACTTTTCGACATTGAACTGGTAAATGCCGAACCGATTCACAAAAATGAGCAAATTCCTGATTGGCCGCGACCTTGTCATAAGTGTCATCTCGCCTGGCTTTTTGCTCGGTCCATTCCGCCTCTAAATCTGCATCCATACTTTGTGCTAGTCGAGTCTCTGCTCGCTTTATATGATCAAACGCTAAATTTCTCGCCGTTTTAAGTAAAAACGACTTGGGGTGACGTATTTCTTCCGGGTTCTCTATCTGACAAACCCTGACATATGTCTCCTGAACAATATCTTCGATTTCTTTGGGCGGCACTATGTGCGATACCGCTCGCGCTAGATTGGATCGAATTGACAGGTAAACCTTACTAATATGATCTTTATTATTATGCATACATCGGCCTGAACAGAATTTGTGCTGTCTATTCTGTTGTAGACGATACTGAAGACAATTTCCCCCCCATTGTTATGTATTTTTTACAAAATCATGAAGGGAACTGCAAGATAAATTAGCTGAATAAGCTGATACCTTTTTGCTATCAGCTTTGTAGACGAGAGAAGGGAGAATTTCCGCAGTGCGGCAAATTATTCAGGTTTGAAACCTAGGTGATTCAATATTCCATCAAGTTCATCTAAATTGTTGTATTTGAAGACTAACTTTCCCTTTCCCTTCACACTGTGTTGAAGGGTAACTGGAACGCCAACGTGATCAGCCAAACCCTCTTCTAGATTTTTAAGATCAGGAGTGCTCTCGGTTTTTTCTTGGTTGTCACCTTTAGCATCTTCTTGAATTTTACGAACTAAAGATTCTGCCTGACGCACAGATAGACCTTTTGAAACGATGGTCCGTGCTGCTTCGCGCTGATCTAGGTCTTCTAGACTCAGGACACAGCGGGCGTGCCCCATCTCTATATCGCCTCGCTCCAATAATGTTTTAACTTCCGTATTTAAGTTAAGAAGACGTAATAGATTGGTGACTGCCGTGCGCGACTTGCCAACGGTTTCTGCAACTTCCTGCTGGGTTAAGTCAAATTCTTCTTGTAGCCGCTTATAGGCCAGTGCTTCTTCTATCGGGTTTAGATCTTCCCTTTGAATATTTTCAATGAGCGCCATAGCGATAGCGGCTTCATCAGATACTTCCCGTATAACAGCTGGGATTGTCTCCAGTTGGACCAATTGAGTGGCTCGCCATCTTCGTTCACCGGCGATAATTTCGTACTTATTGTCCGATTTTTCCCCTATCGGGCGCACAACAATAGGCTGCAAAACCCCCTGGGATTTAATGGAAGCGGCTAGTTCTTCAAGAGCCTCTGGCGACATATCCCGTCGAGGTTGGTATTTACCTCTTTGAAGAAATTCAATCGGAATGTGTTTCAGTGTGCCATCTAAACTGTGCGTTTCTTCACTTATTTTCAGTGCTTCCGTCGCCGTACGAATCGCATCAGCACTGGAAACGCCAGTTGCGCCAGGTATAAGGGATTCTAGGCCTCTTCCGAGACCTTTACGTTTTGCCATGAAATAGCCTTAAAATTTAAATCCGGGTAAAACTCTAGCTAGCGGTCGCTAGAGGAGCAGGGCTGGAAGCGTCATTACGGCGGATAATCTCACCGGCTAATGCAATATAGGCTCGCGCACCTTTTGACTGTTTATCATAGGAGATAACCGGCATGCCATAGCTCGGGGCTTCCGCTAATCGAACATTGCGAGGTACGCAAGTACGATAAACTCGATCACCGAAATGCATAGATAGTTGCGCAGAAACATCGCCAGTTAAGCTATTTCGAGGATCAAACATTGTCCTCAAAATACCTTCTATTTTTAAGTTGGGATTCAGTGAACGCTGAACTTTATTCACAGTATCAATAAGAGCAGATAATCCTTCCAAAGCATAATATTCACACTGCATTGGAATAATCACCCCATCACATGCTGTTAGAGCATTCACGGTGAGCATGTTCAAAGAAGGAGGGCAGTCGATCAAAATATAATCAAACTTATCTCTCACGCTACTTAACGCATTGCGTAACCGAAGCTGCTTATCTTCCAACTCCATCATTTCGACTTCAGCAGCCGTAAGATTAATATTCGAGGGCAGTACCAAATAGTGGCCTTCTTTAGATCGCTGAAATACGTTTTCACAGCGCGTTAACCCCATCAATACGTCATATACACTCTTTTCGACTGTATTTTTATCAATACCACTTCCCATGGTTGCGTTACCCTGGGGATCAAGGTCAATAAGTAAAACCTTGCGCTTGGTTGCCGCTAGTGAAGCAGCTAGATTCACACAAGTCGTGGTCTTACCGACCCCGCCTTTTTGGTTTGTGATAGCGTATATTTTTCCCACGTATTTACGACCTAAATATCTAGAAGTTATGTGGCTTTTATCACCAGCAAACAGCGTTCACCAATGTTGCCAGGTACTTGGAATGTCGAACAGGAGTCGACCTTATAGCAAGTTTCCAATTCAGACAACTCATCCTGAGGAAAAACGCCTTTCATCGCCCAAAACTCGCCCCGCAAAGAAAGTAAGTGCTTACACCCGCTAATCATATCGTGTATTGAGGCAAAGGCTCTGCTCACGATAATATCGAATTTTTTTTCTGGCTCAAAAGTCTCGACTCGACGATTTTCCACGATAACGTTTTTCAAACCCAAAGTATGTGCCGTTTGAAGTAGAAAACGCGTTTTTTTTCCAGCTGAGTCTAGCAAGGTAAAACGTCTATCAGGGAACACAATTGCCAACGGTATTCCCGGTAATCCGCCACCTGTACCAACATCTAGGATTGTATCAGCTGATGAAGAAAGTAACTGAGGCACCATCGTCAGACTATCGAGTAAGTGCTTGTAAAGCATTTCGTGAGGGTTACGGATCGCTGATAAATTGTAAGCTTTGTTCCATTTAATAAACAATGTCAAATAATCCAATAAGCATTCCAGTACTTTGGGTTCTAATTCAGCTCCGAGTTCACGGGATCCTTTGGTAAGAATTTCAGTAAATTCTGTACGATCAAATTCCACAGTATCTATTCCACTAACTCGTCAATACAGATTTAGCTAATTGACCACGTTTTTTTAACGTTATCAGCAAGAGACTGAGGGCTGCTGGAGTAACACCTGGAATCCTGGATGCTCGCGCAATACTAGAAGGACGAGCTTCTGATAACTTTTGTTTAAGTTCATTTGATAAGCCCTCAATATTGCTGTAATCAAAAATATCTGGAATAGCAGTATTCTCATTACGTTTCATTTTGTCGATATCTTCTTGTTGCCTATCTATATAACCCGAATACTTCGCCTGAATTTCTACTTGTGCTGCCACTTGAGGCGCAATATCAACGTCACCTTTGAGATTGGCGACATCAGCGAAACCTAATTCAGGCCTTTTGAGTAAATCCATTAATGAATATTCTCGTGTCAAAGGTGACTTGAGCTTTTCTTCTAGCTCCTTCGATTCTTTGCTATTCGCCTGTACCCAGCTGGTTTTAAGTCTCTGATTCTCTCGTTCGACGGCTTCTTTCTTTTCACTGAATGCCTGCCAACGCTCCTCGCTAACCAAACCTAATTGGTAGCCTTTTTCAGTGAGGCGGAGGTCAGCATTATCTTCTCTGAGCAATAAGCGATACTCGGCACGGCTAGTAAACATTCGGTAGGGTTCTTTGGTCCCTAGGCTGATCAAATCATCCACTAAAACGCCGATGTAAGCTTGATCACGTGTTGGACACCAGGAATCTTTATTTTGGGCTCTTAAGGCGCCATTGATGCCGGCCAATAAGCCTTGTGCACCAGCTTCTTCGTATCCTGTTGTGCCGTTAATTTGTCCCGCAAAGAATAGCCCTTCGATAACCTTAGTTTCCAAGCTATGTTTTAAATCCCGAGGATCGAAATAGTCATACTCGATCGCATAACCGGGTCTCACGATATGAGCATTTTCGAAACCTTTAATCGAGCGGACGAATTGTACTTGGATATCAAAAGGCAAGCTTGTCGAAATGCCATTTGGATAGAGTTCGTTAGTATTCAAGCCTTCAGGTTCAATAAAAATCTGGTGGCTATCCTTATCCGCAAAACGGTTCACCTTGTCTTCAATAGAAGGGCAGTAACGCGGTCCTACACCTTCGATAATCCCTGTAAACATGGGTGAACGCTCAAAGCCTTCTCGGATTATGTCGTGCGTATGTGCACTTGTGTGGGTTATCCAACAACACGTTTGCTGAGGGTGATCTGACAAAGAGCCCATAAATGACATTACGGGCTCTGGTTTATCACCCCATTGTTCAGCTAATCCTGAAAAGTTTACCGAACGAGCGTCAATGCGAGGTGGGGTACCGGTTTTTAGCCTATCTACTCGTAAAGGTAGCTCTCGTAGTCGGTCAGCCAAGGCTATGGAAGGTGGATCGCCCGCACGGCCTCCTGAGTGGCTTTCAAGGCCAATATGTATTTTGCCGCCTAAAAAGGTTCCTGCCGTTAAAACAACACTAGGGGCATAAAACTTAATGCCCATTTGAGTAATAACTCCCTCAACCTTTCCGCCTACAACAATTAGGTCGTCAACAGATTGTTGAAAGATAGAGAGGTTATTTTGATGCTCGATGAGTTCTCGGATAGCGGCTTTATAAAGAACTCTGTCTGCTTGTGCTCGGGTAGCTCTTACAGCTGGGCCTTTTCGGCTATTCAATACCCTAAATTGAATACCACCTCGATCTGTGGCTTTTGCCATAGCTCCGTCGAGAGCATCTATTTCTTTTACAAGATGGCTTTTTCCTATACCGCCAATAGCTGGGTTACAACTCATTTGACCCAGTGTATCAATGTTGTGGGTCAACAAAAGGGTTTTACAGCCCATACGTGCTGCAGCTAAGCACGCTTCTGTTCCAGCGTGTCCGCCACCAATAACGATGACATCAAAACGTGTTGGGTAGTCCATCTCAGTAAAGGCCAAATCTGTACAGGAAAAAGGGCGGCCATTATAAGGAGTGTTGTTTAAAAAAAGAACTCTTATTTTTTATTTTAATTTGTTGAATGTGTTTTAAATAAAATGAATTTTTAAGGTAAATATTTTATTTAAAAGTATCTAAAGAAGTTATCTATATATATAGATATATTATATTAGTTATTATTATTAAGGGACTATATTTCTGTGTATAAGCCAATTTTCTTCTTAAATATCAATAGCTTATGGAGGTTTAAACTTATGTATCGATACCCCAACTTCTTGATAATATCCTATAAATTTTGTGTGTATAAAACAGTGACTTATCCACAGAAAAATTCAGTGGGTTATTTTGCTTGTTTTAATCAACATAAAAGCTAGGGGGTTAAACATGGTTTATACCCATAGTTTTCCACACTACGATGGGTGCATAAGTTAGTGTCATTGATTGCTGAGGATACGTTGTGCGTAACCTGTAAATTAAAAATTTTTGTGTGTTTCTTGTGAGTAGATGCTTAATAACAGGTGGTTATTAGTGGGGTAGGCTGTAGAAGTTTTATAGTATGAAGAAATATGGAAACAGATAAGTTCGTTAGAGCAGGATTAAATAAGGGATTTGATCAGGGGGATGGCGAGTTTATGAGGTGTTTTTTGGATATGTGGTGGGGTATTAGTGCGTTTAAAGTGCGATTGGATTCTTAGTGAGGATGTGGGAAGAGGTTATTTTCCTATACAGAAGCTAGAAAAAATCTCGCCAAGTAAATCATCTGCAGTAAATGATCCCGTAATCTCTCCCATGTGATTTTGGGCGACTCTAAGATCTTCAGCTAGAAGCTCTCCAGCGTGGGCTGCTAGCTGAGCTTTGCCTGATAGCATCAAATGGTATGCTTTCTCTATCGCGTTTATATGCCGCCGCCTCGCGCTAAAACCACCTTCCGTTGTACCTTTGTAGCCAACGCTGATTTTTAGGTGGCTTTTAAGGGCCTCTAAACCGTCTCCAGTACGTGCCGCTATAGCAATTTCAGTACAGTCTTTAATGTTTTCGGGTATTTTAAAACCAGATTCATCTATTTTATTGTAAATTACGGTAAGTTTTTTTCTAAACTCACTGTTTTGAAAAAAATCTGGCCAATGGGTTTCAACCTCCAATTGGTCTGTGTCCGTGCTATCTATCATGAGGAGGATTCTGTCAGCTTCTTCTATCTCAACCCATGCCCTTTCTATCCCAATTTTTTCGACTTTGTCTGGGTTGTCACGGAGCCCTGCTGTATCAATGATATGTAGAGGTAGCCCATCGATATTGATGTGCTCTCTTAGTACGTCACGTGTTGTCCCTGCTATATCGGTAACAATGGCGAGATCACGACCAGCTAGTTGATTCAGTAGTGTCGATTTCCCAGCGTTTGGTCGACCGGCGATAACTATTTTCATCCCTTCTCTTAATAGGACTCCTTGCTGAGCTTGATCTAATGTTGATTTTGTTGAGGTGATCAGTGCGTTTAGCATAACTTCGATTTTCCCATCATTGAGAAAGTCTATTTCTTCTTCGGGGAAATCGATAGCGGATTCGACATATAGACGAAGGTGAGTAATTTTGTCGACAATTGTATTGATCTTCTTAGAAAATACGCCTTTTAGCGTATTTATTGCTTGCTGACTCGCCTGTTTTGAACTTGCATCGATGAGATCCGCTATTGCTTCAGCCTGCGCTAAATCCAATTTATCGTTTAGAAAAGCTCTTTGAGAAAACTCGCCAGGTTCTGCTAGGCGCGCACCTAGGCGGACAGTTTCGTCTAGAAGCATATCTAAGATTACAGGACCGCCGTGGCCCTGAAGTTCAAGTACGTCTTCACCGGTAAAGGAGTGTGGCGCTGCAAAAAAAAGCGAAATACCTTCGTCTAGGATTGTGCTTTCAAAATAGAAGGGGGAGTAATGTGCATAACGCACTTTAGGGGTTATTTTGAGTATTTTAGTCGCTATATTGCGGCATTTCGGTCCTGATACCCTAATTATCCCGACACCACCTCGTCCAGGCGGAGTGATGACTGCACATATGGTGTCGGGGTGATAGGAGCTCACTAACTGGATTTTTCGATCTGTTTGGTAATGACGTATTGTTGTAAGAACGATAGTGCAGTGTTAACAGCCATATAGAGGGTTAGAGCTGCTGGTAGAAACATAAGAATGAATGTGAAGCCTATGGGCATCAATTGAAATATTTTTGCTTGCATCGGATCTTGAGGCGGAGGATTAAGTTTTTGCTGAACATACATAATCGCACCCATGATTACGGGAAGCACAAAAAATGGATCTTGGACGCTTAAATCTTGCACCCAGAAAATGAACGGAGAGTGTCTTAGCTCTACGCTTTCCATAATCATCCAATAAAGCGCCATAAACACCGGCATTTGCATCAACATGGGCAAGCATCCACCAAGAGGATTAACGCCCTCTTTTTTGTAGAGCTTCATTGTTTCTGTACCCATTCGCTGTCGATCGTCACCGAAGCGTTCTTTTAGTTCTTGCATTAATGGCATTAGCTTTCGCATTTTAGCCATTGATCTATAGCTGATTGCTGATGGGTAGAAAAAGAAAAGCTTGATCAAAAAAGTTAGCAGAAGGATTGAGAAGCCCCAGTTACCCACTACGCTATGTATCGCATCCATTCCCAAAAATAAGGGTTTAGCAACAAACCATAAAATACCAAAGTCGATTGTAAGATCGAGTCCCGGAGAGACATTTTCCAGGTTTTTCAGTACTTTGGGACCGGCGTAAAAAGATGAGGATATTGTTTTGGTTTGTCCTGGAGAAACGGAATATTGTGGGGTAGTGAATTGTAAAAGATAATTTCTGTTATCTTTACTGCGGTATATTTTGAAGGTGTTCAGTGTGTTTTGATCTGGTACCCAAGCGCTGACAAAGTAGTGTTGTACTAAAGCAACCCAGCCACCTTCGAAATCAAAATTTTGTTCTTCATCTTGAATATCTTCAAAACTTAACTTTTTAAACTTATCTTCTTTTGTTGTAGTCGCGATTCCGAGAAAAGGCTGAAGACGGAACATTCCACCTGCCTCAGGCTTATAGTCATCTCGTTTGATGCGGCCGTACATAGCCGCTTTCCAGGTTTTTTCACTGGTATTGTTAACGATGTAGTCAACCTTGATGAGGTATGAATCTCTTTCAAAGCTAAAACGTTTGGTAATTTGTGTACCGTCTTGCTGGGTAAGGTTTAGGTCAACTGAAAGAAGCTGGTTATTTTCGTCTAAAACATATTCGGTCTTAGTCGATGAATATAACGATCGTTTGGCTATACCTTTACTATTTCGTGTGTGAGTACCATTTGCTCCTATTAGATCTGATTGGGCAATATATGTATGGCTTGCAGAGTTGGCGAGTAATAAAAACGCACTGTTTTTATCTTCAAGGTCTGCAAGATGCTTAGGTAGAGCTACTTGGACAATATCGCCGCCTAGAGGATTGATGAGGACATCTAATGTATCGGTTTTGATACTAATCAATTTTGTTGAGACCGGTTCCTTTTTGAATATAGGTAAGTTCGGTTTCTCGCTTGAAGTCGAAGGGGTACTCGGAAGATCATCAAATTCTGAAATAGAACTGGGGTCAGAGGCTCCTATATCAGAGTACGGAACCTGACTGTCAATATTCAAACTCGACTCGTTAGATATTTTGACTGGAGCGGTAGAAGCTAATTGTTCTTTTTGAAATTCGCCCCAACGAATAAATAAAAGAAAAACCACGACCAGAATGCCGCCGATTAGGGCGTTACGTATCAAATTCATGTAAATCGTAAACCTTGCTTAATAGAGATATTTTATTGTTTATGTTTATGTTTTTCAGGCACTGGATCATATCCGCCTGAGTGCCAAGGGTGGCATTTTAGGAGACGTTTTATAGATAGATATATACCGTTTAATGCACCATGTATCGAAATAGCCTCTTCAGCGTAAGCTGAACAGCTTGGTTCAAATCGACACTTGGGAGCTAAAAAAGGACTGATAAAAAACCGGTAAAAACGGATAGGCAGTAAGCAAAGAAATTTTATGCAGTTTCCGGCTTGTCTTTGCTTGGTTTTAGCGATTTTTTTACAGCACGATGCCATAAGCTATCTAGAATCTCACGAATCTGTTCTTTGGTGAGTTGTTCACTCCCTCGGCGGGACAGAACTATAGCATCTATTGGTGGTAGATTGTGCTGTTTGTAGCGGAAACTCTCTCGAATGACGCGTTTGGTTTTGTTGCGAGCAACGGCTTTTCGGATATTTTTTTTGGCAACAATTATTCCCAGTCGAGGGTGTCCAAGACTATTGTAGCGAGCGAGTATAAGAAAGTTACTGTGATGAATTTTAAAAGACGGGGAGTCAAAAACGGGCGTGAACTCGCTGGAGTTAAGCAGTCTATGAGACTTTTGGAATTCCAATGTCGAAGACAAAAGAAGCTCTCGCTCCAGCGTTCAGTATAAATCTAGGCTGAAATGACTTTACGGCCTTTAGCACGTCGACGAGCTAAGACTTTACGTCCACCAACTGTTGACATGCGAGCACGAAAACCATGAGAACGCTTACGTTTTAGATTACTTGGTTGGAATGTTCTTTTCACGTCAAATCACCGATCAATACGAATTGTTAGTCATTAGCGATTCCACAAACACGATATAGTAACTTGTTAGGAACGCTGTAAAGGACGCCGGAGTTTATAGAATTAGTTAAATTAAATCAATCTAAATCGCCGGATCCTTGGTCTTGCCTATATAAATAATGGGGGTATTCGCGGTGAAGGTAGGCACTGTTTGTTGAAATATAGGTGTTACTACCATCTTTCTAACATTTTATGCACAGGGTTATCCACAGATTCGGTGGATTTTTTCGTCTTTAACTGCGTTAAGAGGTAAGGTCAATTTGGCACTATGTTCCTGGTTTTATAGGGGTCTCAAGGAGTTTCTGTGAAAATAGATATATTTTTATACATATGATCTGTGGATAAAACACGATGACAGGAGTATGATTCTAACATTGTCGAAAAAGGGTTGGCACAGTTTAAAAACATCCGTTTTTCTATCTATTCATTGAGTCATTGAAGCTATTTAAAGCTTGTTTTTATCGAGGTTATGTCAGTTGTCAAATCCTGTCTGGGACTATTGTGTATCGCATTTGCAGAGTGAATTACCGGCTCAGCAATTTAATACATGGATTCGTCCTTTAAAAGCTGAAACAGCTAGCGAAACAATACTTCGTTTAATTGCACCGAATCGTTTCGTTTTGGATTGGGTTAACGACAAATACAAAAGCAGAATACGTGATTTATTGAACGAAAATGCAGATGTCCAGAATCAGGATGTAGAGCTTGTCGTTGGGCGAAAAGTTGCTGCGTTTGAGTCTCAGAGTAATACCTTTCAACGCGTAGATACAACTTCTGTTTCTTTGCCTGTTGATCCTTTACCGACTGAAAATACGCAAACAATACGACCCGTCGAAAACACTTCATATGTTGCTAGTAAAAATCAGTCTGTACTACATCAACCTGGTGTTTTTTCTAATGCAGAAACTTCGTTTGATAAAGGAGTTGGGATACAACAGGTTACAAGAGTTGATAGGCGAGATGTTGAAGGGGGGTTGGGGCATAAATCGAACCTCAACAAAAATTTTGTATTTGAAAATTTTGTTGTAGGAAAATCAAATCAGCTAGGATTAGCAGCAGCCACACAAGTTTCTGAGAACCCAGGTGGATCATATAACCCTTTGTTTATTTATGGTGGCGTTGGTTTAGGTAAAACACATTTAATGCATGCAGTTGGAAATGCGTTATGTGAAAACAAGCCTGGAGCCAAAGTCGTTTATCTGCATTCTGAACGATTTGTCGCTGATATGGTTAAGGCGCTTCAGTTAAACGCTATAAATGATTTCAAGCGATATTATCGTTCAGTCGATGCTCTGTTAATCGATGATATACAATTTTTTGCTGGTAAGGAGAGATCTCAAGAAGAGTTTTTCCATACCTTTAATGCTCTACTCGAGGGCGGCCAACAAATTATTGTAACTTGTGATCGTTATCCGAAGGAAATAGATGGCTTGGAAGAGCGTCTTAAATCTCGTTTTGGCTGGGGGCTGACTGTAGCGATCGAGCCTCCAGAATTGGAAACGCGAGTGGCTATACTGAAAAAGAAAGCCGAGCAGGTCTCTATGGATTTGCCTAATGATGCGGCATTTTTCATTGCTCAAAGAATACGTTCAAATGTAAGAGAGCTTGAAGGGGCGTTGAAACGAGTGATTGCAAACGCTCATTTTTCTGGCCGGGAAATTTCAGTCGAACTCGTGCGTGAGTCCCTTAAAGATCTATTAGCATTGCAAGATCGTCTCGTTAGTACTGACAACATACAGCGCGTCGTTGCAGAGTATTATAAAATTAAGGTGTCTGACCTTCATTCTAAACGTCGTAGTAGATCCGTAGCTAGGCCTAGACAGGTTGCAATGTATCTCGCTAAGGATTTAACGAATCATAGTCTTCCCGAGATCGGTGATGTGTTTGGGGGGCGTGACCATACGACAGTGCTTCATGCTTGTCGAAAAATTAAAGAACTATTAGAGACTGACGCTGATATAAAAGAAGATGTAAAAAACCTTTTACGTATATTAACGACTTAATCTCGGACTCAAAAAACAATTTGAGTCCACTATCATCATAGGGCTGTGCTTTCAGCAGTTTTAACTTTATTTAAAAAATGAGATCTTTCAATGAGATTTACAGTTTCCCGAGAAGCGTTATTAAAACCATTACAACTCGTTGCTGGTGTAGTAGAGCGTCGTCAGACCCTACCTGTTTTGGCTAATGTGCTGATGGTTTTAGAGGATGGTCAGCTTTCATTAACAGGGACTGATTTGGAAGTAGAGATTGTCGGACGGATACCGATTGATAGCGAAAGTACTGAAGGTGAGATCACTGTACCAGCCAAAAAGTTTTTAGATATTTGTAAAGCTTTGCCAGATGGCTCGATTATCGAATTTTCCCAGGATGATCAAAAAGTTATTGTAAAAAGTGGCCGTAGTCGATTTAGCCTATCTACATTGCCTGCAAATGATTTTCCTGCTGTGGAGGAGGGTGCTAGAGACTTATCCTTTAGCTGCCCCCAGAAAGATATTAAGGAATTGATTGAAAAAACCGGTTTTGCCATGGCTCAGCAAGACGTTCGCTATTATTTGAACGGGATGTTGTGGGAAATTCGCCCTCAGCAGATGAGGGTAGTTACGACAGATGGCCATCGCTTAGCTATGTGCACGAAGGATATCAATGTAGATATTTCCGATGTAAGGCAGTCGATTCTCCCAAGAAAAGGGGTAATTGAGCTTTCTAGACTATTAAAAGATAATGACGATATTGTTGAAATAATTATCGGAGTTAATCATATTCGAGCTGTTACGGACGATTATACGTTTACCTCTAAGTTGGTAGACGGGAAATTCCCTGATTATGAGAGAGTGTTGCCCAAAGGGGGCGATAAGATCGTTATTGGAAATCGAGCAGAGTTAAAAAATGCATTTGCGCGTACTTCGATCCTATCAAACGAAAAATATCGTGGTGTTAGGTTGTTGCTCGAAACCGGGAAGTTGACCGTAGTAGCAAATAACCCTGAGCAAGAAGAGGCTGAAGACCAGGTGGCTGTGGACTATAACGGCGAAGCTTTGGAGGTTGGTTTTAACGTAAGCTATCTTCAGGATGTGGCCAATGTAATTAGTTCTGAAAACTTAAAATTGACTCTTTCTGATTCCAATTCTAGTGCCTTGATAGAAGATCCTGAAGGCTCTGATGCTGTGTATGTAGTAATGCCAATGCGACTTTAGTTTTATTTGATAATTGTATGGCTTACATATCACACCTTTCAGTAAGCAGTTTTCGAAACTTGGGGGCTATATCGATAGAGCCCAGCCCAACGATTAACATTATCGTTGGGGAAAATGGTGCTGGCAAGTCCAGCATCTTGGAAGGGATCAGCATGTTGGCCCATGGACGTTCCTTTAGGACTCATAAGTTTCGTAGTCTCATAAATAATGAGTCTAGTGAGTTTATAGTAAGGGGTACTGTTGTTATGGATGATGACCGGTCGGTAGCGGTCGGTTTAAAGAGAGGAAGAAGCGGTCCATTTGTCATTAAACTAGACGGTAAGCCTGTGGCAAGCGCTTCATTGTTAGCGAAGCAGTTACCCTTACTCGTTATCAATTCCAACTCATTCCGGTTGTTAGAAGGTGGAGCACAGGAAAGAAGAAAGTTTTTCGATTGGTTAGTGTTTCACGTGAAACATCAGTTTCAGGCGGCTTGGAACCAACTGGTGAAATGTTACAAACAGAGAAATATATTACTCCGGCATGATAAAATATCCTACTTGGACGTCGAGCCTTGGGATATAGAAATCGCAAAACTTAGTAAAGTCGTGAATGAATACAGGTTAGAGTGCTTTGGACTTTTTGAGCGTTGCTTCAAAAGTATAGTGGGTTCTATTGCTGGAGACGTTTTTTCTATTATTGAAATGAAGTATAAGTCTGGCTGGAAGGTTGATGCTGGCACCTATTTGGAGCAGCTTAAAAGCAGTTTTATGAAAGATAAGGCTTGTGGGTATTCTACGATAGGCTCTCATAAGTCAGATTTTTCTGTAAAGATTCGGGGGGCCGCCGCCGTTGATATTCTGTCTCGAGGACAACAAAAGACAGTTATATCAGCGCTCTATATCGCTCAGGCTACGTTGCTAAGCCAGATTAATGGCGATAAGGCAATTTTCGCTATAGATGATTTACCAGCAGAGTTGGATCAAAATAATCAACGTTTAATAGGTAGTTGGTTATCTAAGTTAGAGTCACAGGTTTTTGTTACGGGAATAGATTCTTCGTGCGCTGAACATATCTGGCCCAAAGGTATCGAATTGTCGAAATTGTTTCACGTGAAACATGGTGAAATTCAATAACATTGTAATTAAACAATAAGAGTAATCGCTTCTATGTCAGACGAAGAAAATATTAACTACGATTCTTCCAGTATCAAAGTACTTAAAGGCCTTGATGCTGTAAGAAAGCGGCCAGGCATGTATATCGGGGATACTGACGATGGAACAGGTCTTCATCACATGGTTTTTGAGATTGTTGATAACTCGATTGATGAAGCCTTAGCTGGCCATTGTACTGAGATTAATATCACGATTCACTCTGACGAATCGATTACCGTGAGAGACAATGGCCGGGGCATTCCTACGGAAATGCATGAAGAAGGAGTGTCTGCCGCGGAAGTTATTATGACTGTCCTGCATGCGGGTGGGAAATTTGATGACAACACCTATAAAGTCTCCGGTGGGCTTCATGGTGTTGGCGTTTCTGTTGTTAATGCACTGTCATCGTTGCTGAAACTTACGATTAGAAGAAAAGGGGAGGTGTTTGAACAGATTTATAAGCACGGTGTACCTCAAGCTCCTCTTTCTGTTATTGGAGAAACTGAAGAGAAGGGTACAGAGGTTCATTTTGTTCCTTCTCCTGACACTTTTAATAATATTGAATTTCATTTTGAGCTACTTTCTAAGCGTCTACGAGAACTGAGTTTCCTTAACTCAGGTGTACGTATTGTTCTGAATGATGAAAAAACAGGAAAGCAAGAAACATACGAATATGAAGGTGGGCTGCAGGCTTTCGTGGAGTACCTTAACCAAAACAAAAATCCCATTAACAAAGTTATGTATTTTAAAAATTCACGTGAAGATGGGGTTGAAGTTGAAGTAGCCCTTCAGTGGAATGATGGCTTTCAAGAAAACATCTATTGTTATACGAATAATATTCCTCAGCGTGATGGCGGCACCCATTTAGCAGGTTTTAGAGGCGCGTTAACACGTGGGCTCAATACGTATATTGAAAAAGAAGGTTTAGGGAAAAAGGAAAAAACAGCTACAACTGGTGATGACGCGCGGGAAGGGCTAACGGCCATCGTTTCAGTTAAAGTGCCGGATCCAAAGTTCTCCTCTCAAACGAAAGATAAACTGGTCTCGTCTGAAGTCAAAACTGCTGTGGAGCAGGAGATGGGTGCCGGACTAACAGATTTCTTGCTAGAAAACCCACAGGAAGCAAAAGCTATTGTCATGAAAATGATAGAAGCTTCGAAAGCGCGTGAAGCTGCGCGAAAAGCGCGTGAAATGACACGCAGAAAGGGCGCTCTAGATATAGCAGGTCTCCCTGGAAAACTAGCCGATTGCCAGGAAAAAGATCCTGCTCTTTCCGAAATATACCTAGTGGAAGGGGACTCTGCTGGCGGATCCGCTAAACAGGGACGAGATCGTAGAACCCAAGCTATTTTGCCTCTAAAAGGTAAAATCCTAAACGTTGAAAAAGCACGTTTCGACAAAATGCTATCAAGTGTCGAAGTGGGCACGCTTATTACGGCTTTAGGTTGCGGTATTGGGGCTTCAGAGTTTAATCCGGATAAATTACGCTATCACAGTATCGTTATCATGACTGATGCGGATGTCGATGGTTCACACATCCGTACATTGTTACTTACCTTTTTCTTTCGGCAAATGCGTGAAATTGTTGAGCGCGGTCATGTGTATATTGCACAACCTCCTCTATATAAGATTTCGAAGGGCAAACAAGAACAATATCTGAAAGATGATGATGAGCTTAACGAATTTCTGACTAATGCGGCGATTGAGTCTTCGAGATTGCATGTTTCAGCAGATGCGCCAGCCTTATCGGGTGAGCAGCTTGAAAAGTTAGTGATCGAATACCGTAAAGTTGAAGCTATTGTTAAAAAACTGTCTCGTCGTTACCCTGCGGCGATTCTTGAATCACTAATATACTTACCTACCTTAAGCCAAGAAAGTTTTAGCTCAGAAGAGTCGATGAATATCTGGATTCAAAAGCTTTCAGATGCTCTTATGATTTTAAATGAAAAATCTAAAACACATCAATATGCTGTTAGCCTATTTGAAAACAAAGAAAGACACCAATTTTTGCCCCAAATAGTGATTACAGCTCACGGAGTTGACTCGACTATCACTTTACTAGCGGATTTGTTTTTGCTTGAAGACTACAAAACAATGAGGTTATTAGGCGAAAATACGGGAGACCTGATAGAGGATGGTGCCTACGTTGCTAAAGGCGAGCGTAAATACGAGGTTTCTGATTTTAAACAAGCTTTCGAATGGATCATTGCTGAGTCGAAAAAAGGTTATAGCATACAGCGATATAAAGGCTTGGGTGAAATGAACCCTGAACAGCTCTGGGAGACGACAATGGATTGTACTAATCGTCGTATGCTTAAAGTAAGAATTGAAGATGCTATTGCTGCAGACCAAATATTTACTTGTTTAATGGGTGATAATGTTGAGCCTCGTCGAGAATTTATTGAGAAGAATGCGTTGTCAGTAGGGAATTTAGACGTCTAAATTTCTACGGGCTTTACTTATTGTAAACGCTCTTTCAACAGGAAGCCTCTATCTACCCGAGTTTGTATCTAAATAACAGCTCGGGCTTCTTCTTCCTGCGTTCCTTCAGCGAACTGCGCGTGCTCTGGCCTGTATAAAATGTTAGAGGCTACCTTTTCTGTGTACCGAAGAGTTTCGTAAGCGGAAAAAGATTCCTTCAATTATATGAGCTTGGCCCCAGCAATAGGTGATCAAATATATGTGTGCCGACCGATTAGAATTATGTGAAATGTAGTTTTATTCTATTGGAAAAGCGGAGAAGATTACAAAAATAACCTTTTAGCCTCAGTGCTTAGGTGGGAGCGGGTATTGATTGACAGGCTGAAAAATGTGTGTATAGTCTCACCAGCTTGAACGTGCATCTTATTACCCATTTCGAAGTTTTAACCCGTTAACTCGTCCTGTAGCTTATAAGTAATAGCTCGCTTCCAGCTATCTGGTCTCCACCGTGAAGGCCGAAGTTATCAATAAATTACTAGGAATAAGTTATGTCAGACAAAGTTACAGGAACTGTTAAGTGGTTCAATGAGACAAAAGGTTTTGGCTTTATTGAACAATTATCTGGGCCAGATGTTTTTGCTCATTTCAGTGCTATTGCTAGCGCTGGCTTCAAAACTCTTACTGAAGGTCAAAAAGTTGAATTTACCATCACTGACGGTAAAAAAGGCCCACAAGCAGAAGATATTGTAGCGCTATAAATACTTAAATTTAGAATGAATACGTGTTATAAAGCCGCACTTATTTTATTTCCTAAAAACACTACGTAGTAGTGCTTTTTACTTTTCCAATTACATTTTTCGATCACGAATGTGACGTAAATAGCAGGGATATCGATGGTTGCTACAAAACAGAAAACCCAATCGGGTAAGAAGAACGCTAAAGCCGCTGAAAATTCATCATCTATATCACAAGATGTTGAAGCATTTCTTAAATCGGGTGGGCAAATTGAGATTGTTAGCCAAGGTGTCAGCGGTCGTGAATCTATGGCTAGTAAAAAGCCTGGTGAAAATACTAAAGCTTAGTTAGTGTATTTGTATAAATATTAATGCCATATAAGCACTAAGCTTAGTGCTTATATGGCTGCGTCTCTTCGGTTTCATATATGGTCCTCTAGGGAGTGAGGATTATTCTGGTCTAGTGTTTATCCCTACCGCTAATTTCTTTGTTACGTTAAACATTGTCTGAATTATTCTCTAGACGCCGCATCTCTGTTTCTATCCAGTTTTCCACTTCTTTCATTGCTTCTTTACTGTTTTTATTTGCCGAAGTGATTATGGGCCCTATACTCACTGTCACTAAACCTGGGTATTTAATAAAGCTTTTTGATGGCCAGCAGTGCGCGGCTTGTAGGGCTACCGGAATAATATCTACTTTCGCAGAAATAGCGATGTCTGCACCGCTGCGTGCATATGTACCTTTTTCCCCAGGGGCCATGCGAGTGCCCTCTGGAAAAAGAATAACATTGAGGCCGGATTGAATTCGTTTTAGCCCCTTTGTTTTAACCTGTCTTAATGCCTTACGAGGATTACTACGATCGATCGCGATAGGCTGCATCGCAATCAATCCCCATCCAAAAAAAGGAACACGTAAAAGCTCCTTTTTTAGCACTGTTGCAGCTGGCCAAAACAAGCTTTGTAGAAACAAGGTCTCCCACGCACTTTGGTGTTTAGACAACACCACTTGCCCACTTTTGAGATTATCTAGATTACTTTTCCCAATTACTTGATAGCGCACTCCGCATGATAATCTTAGCCATTGAATAACCGCTGTGGTCCAAGAAGAAATTAATCGATGGCGTAAACGAGGTGGTAGCAACCAAGTCAAAACAGAAAGGGTTCCATAACTGGCCGTTAATACAAAATAGCCGATATAAAAAATTGAAGAACGAAGAAAAAGCAAATTTAGTATCCTAAATGTTTTCGATAAGTGATTTTACGTAGGCCGAAAGATCGTCGTAAACTGACACGTCTCTGTAGGCTGCATTGTTATTTATAATTTGACGTGTTTTCTCGCCCTTTCCGGTACAGACCAAAATAGGTAAACAGCCTTTATTTTGTCCTGCCTGAAGATCTTTTTCGGAGTCACCGACAAAAGGAACGCCTTTTAGATCTATTTCAAACTGTTTCGCGATCTCTTCCAATAAGCCTGTCTTTGGCTTCCTACATGTACATTCATCATCCGGTAGGTGAGGGCAGTAAAAAATGCCTGCAACGTGTCCTCCGGCTTCCTCTACCAGTGTGTTTAGTTCTGAGTGGATATCTTCTAGGTCATCAAGACTAAATAAGCCACGAGAGATACCAGATTGATTTGTTGCAATAGCGACGCTGTAACCTGCAGAACACAGATCAGCTATCGCTTCTATACTTCCTGGTATTGGTTTCCATTCCGCTACACTTTTAATGTATTGGTCGGAATCGAAATTAATCACACCATCGCGATCTAATATGATCCACTTCACTATTTTTTAACCACCAAAAAAGAAATATCCGCAACTTCCAAAAATACTGAACGCAGTTGATTGAGTAATGCCAGGCGATTATTTCGTAAAAGGGGGTCATCACACATGACCATTACGTTATCGAAAAAATCATCGATAGAATCTTTAAGTGACGCGAGTGAGGATAAAGCTCTTTTATAATCGTGCTTTTCGATTAATGGCGTAACTTCAAGAATGGCCTTTGCGAGTTCTGAATATAAGCGTTTTTCCGCGGCCTCGGTTAGTAAGCTGGTTTCAACTTCAAGGCTTATTGCTGAACTTTGTTTATTAAGTATATTTGATACCCGTTTATTAGCTTCAGCTAAAGAAGGGGCTTCTGGTAGTTTAGTGAAGGCTTGCACAGCATGAACGCGTTTATTAATATCTACGGGCACACTAAGCTTTTTCGCTTGTACGGATTGAAAAACTTCCGCGGGTATTTTTTCTTCTTGATACCAAGCGCGGAATCTTTCGAGACAATAACCTAGGACATCGGAGATAACGGTTTCACTTTCGGGCAAATTTTCATAGCCTTCTGCGGCAAAAGAAAAAAGAATATTTAGGTCTAGAGGATAAGACTTATCCACCAAGATCTTCAGTATTCCCAAACTTGCGCGCCTAAGAGCAAACGGATCGCGTGAACCTGAAGGTTTTTGCCCAATACCAAATATGCCTGTCACGGTGTCAATTCGATCAGCGAGCGCGACGATAGCCCCAACATCACTAGAGGCTATGGCGTCACCGGAAAATTTTGGCAGATAGTGTTCGGTCATTGCAAGAGCAACTTCTTCAACTTCCCCGTCGTTTCGCGCATAGTGAGTCCCGGCGATGCCTTGCATGTCTGGGAATTCATATACCATCAATGATACCAGGTCGGATTTACACAACTGCGCGCTCCGTTCCACTGTAGTAACGTCCACGTGAAGCTCTTTTGCAATAAACGCTGCTAACCTTTTTATACGTTCCGTTTTATCGTAAATACTGCCGAGCTGGGCTTGGAACGTAACGGACTTTAATTTTTCTCTACGCTTTTCCAAGGATGTTTTTTTGTCGGTTTCAAAGAAGAATGCTGCGTCAGCGAGTCGTGGGCGTATCACACGCTCATTTCCATCAATCACTTGAGAAGGATCTTTACTTTCTATATTTGAGACGGTGATGAACAGGGGTAATAATTTGTTTTCGCTATCTACTAGATGAAAATACTTTTGGTGTTCTTTCATTGAAGATATCAATGCTTCAGATGGGATATTGAGAAAGCTTTCATCAAATTTTCCCGCGAGAGCGACTGGCCATTCAACTAATCCAGTGACTTCATCCAACAAGTCATCACTAATTACGGCTTTACCGTTTATAGATGCAGCGAGCTTCTCGACTTGAGTCCTAATGAGCACTTTTCGTTTTTCAAAATCTGCAATTACTCGAGCTTGATTTTCGAGTAATTCTTCGTATTGTGGAATTGATGTTATGGTAAATGCGCTATTCGCGTGAAAACGGTGACCACGTGTTGTATTGGAAGATTCAACACCAAGTATTGTTTCTGGCAGTACGAGATCATCAACCAACAGAGTGAGCCACTGGATAGGACGAACAAATTCAATACGGCTTGAACCCCAGCGCATACGTTTTTTTATAGGTAGCTTTGCGAGAGCGTCGCGAACGATATCACCTAATAGGGTTCTAGTTGCTTCTCCGCCACTTGTGGTTAAACAGCATAATTTATCCTGTTTACCGTCATTTGCGGTTTCTAGGGCTTCGAGCGCTATCCCATTTTTTTTAGCGAAGGCTTCTGCAGCCCTAGTGGGATTTCCTTCTGCGTCGAATGCAACCTTTGTTGGTGGCCCCCAGACTGTTTCTTCCTGCTCTGGTGTAGATTCTGCTAAGCCGACAATTCGAAGTGCGAGACGCCGTGGCGTTGCGAAAGAATGTGAACTTTCAAAAGCCAATTGCTGTTTCGATAGCTGCTGGCAAATATATGAACTGAAAGCGTTAGATAATTCTTTGAGTGAAGTTGGTGGTAATTCCTCTGTGCCAATTTCGACTAAAAATTCGTGTGTCATACTATTTCGCCCCCGCAGATTGTATGCGTTTTTTGACTTCTTCTTTCACGTTGGCGGGAGCTAAAGGGAAATCGAGTTTTAAACGTGATTCAAAATAGGCTTGCGCTACGTTTTGAGCCAGCTTCCGTACGCGTAAAATATATCGTTGTCGTTCGGTTACGGATATAGCTGATCTTGCGTCTAGTAAATTAAAAGCATGAGAGGCCTTCATAACCATTTCGTATGCGGGCAGAGGCAATCCTGCCTCTATTAGCGTATTGGATTCCTGTTCATAGGTATCGAAGCTTTGAAATAGAAAATCGACGTTAGCGTGGGTAAAATTATAATGTGACATCTCCACCTCGTTTTGGTGAAACACATCTCCGTAGGTGACGGCTGTACCGTCTGGTCCATTAGTCCATACGAGATCAAAAATAGAACTTTTGTTTTGTAGATACATGGCAAGGCGTTCTAAACCGTAGGTAATCTCACCAGTAACAGGGAAGCATTCAAGCCCACCTATTTGCTGAAAATAGGTAAATTGTGTGACTTCCATTCCATTTAACCAAACTTCCCAGCCTAGGCCCCAGGCCCCCAGTGTTGGGGATTCCCAATTATCTTCTACAAACCTAACATCGTGGATTTCAGTATCAAAACCGAGATACTCTAGTGATCTGAGATACAGTTCCTGAATATTGGATGGTGAGGGTTTTAATACGACTTGGAACTGGTAGTAATGCTGTAAACGATTGGGATTATCGCCATAGCGCCCATCAGTTGGTCGCCGACAGGGTTGTACGTAAGCGGCGTTCCACGTCTCTGGTCCAATAGCACGCAAAAAAGTGGAAGGATGAAATGTACCAGCACCCACTTCTAGATCTAAGGGTTGGAGAATGACGCAACCTTGACTAGCCCAATAGGTTTGAAGTGCGTGGATTAATCCCTGAAAGGTTGAAACATCCGGCTTAGGGGCTGAATTGGCAGCCGAGGAGGCGCTATCGATATTAGACACGTATCTACTCTCTTGTTTACGGTACATCCGAAAAATTAAGGGCGCAATTATAGCGACGAGAGGAGCATTCCACCATCATTGCAGTGTCAACTGAGGGTATATTAAAGAAATAACCGCTTTTCGGACGTGGACCGATGGCGATCAATTTGGGAGAATTACAAAAATTTTCGGTTATTTTATGTCTAAGTCATCTAAGTCAGCTTCACACGAATCCTCACCAGGCCTAAAAGGACGGCTGATAATTGGTTTAATCAAATCCATAGGTTTTCTTTCTTTAGGGGCCGCCCGTGCGCTGGGGGGTACGATTGGCTTGGTTCTATGGTGGCGTCAGGGCAAGGCTAGTCGCGTGACCTTAGAAAACTTGCAGATAGCGTATCCAGAGTTGGATGAAAGGGATCGGCGTATATTAGCCCGCCAAAGTATGGTCGAAACGGGAAAGTTGGCGGTAGAAGTGTGTGTTATTCAACGCCGAGGGCTCGAGTGGTTGCACACAAAGATTCTTAAAACCCAGGGCGTAGATTTGATAGAAAGGGAATTAGCTAAGGGGAAGGGCGTTATACTTTTAGCACCACATCTGGGAAATTGGGAGGTACTTGGTTTAACCATACCGAGCTATGGAAAACTAACAGTACTATATCAACCTCCGAAAGAGGCCTACCTAGAAAAAATGGTCAAGGAGTCTCGAGAGAAAGCAGGAGCTATAGTGGTTCCAACTAGCTTGCGTGGTATTTCGAAATTGTTGAAGTCACTAAGGGCTGGTGGAATTACGGCTGTATTACCGGATCAAAGCCCGAGTAAGGGCCACGGAGATTTTGCCCCATTCTTTGGTGAGCAAGCGTATACGATGACAATTGTTCATGGATTTTTACAGCGTGCTGATTGCGCTGTAGTTATGGGGTTTGTGAAACGCGTACAGGGCGGTTTTGAAAGCTACTTTATCGAAGCTCCTGAGGGTATTTATTCAGAGAGTCAACAGGAAAGTTTAGAGGCTTTGAACCGTGGCGTAGAAACATGTATTTCATATTGTCCGTCGCAATATCAGTGGGAATATAAACGATATAAGCGTAGTGCACCCAACAGTAAAAGGCGTTACAAATTTTCCTAGAGTAGATGCAAATTTAGCTTCCTTTAACCCTGTACCTGAGTCGTAACAAAATTAATCCGTAAATTAGGTCGTTCCAAATTGTAGTGGTTTACGTCTTTAAATTTGAAACTTTTTATCAGCGCTTCCAAAAAACAGGCGTAAACAATACCAAAAGTGTAAATACTTCTAATCGGCCCAATAACATCGCAAAGCACAAAATCCACTTCGCAGCGCTGCTAATCTCTCCGTAATGAGTTGCAACATCTCCTAATCCTGGCCCCAAATTATTTAAGCAGGCTCCCACAGCGGTAAAGGCGGTTAAAAAATCGAGCCCTGTTGCGAGTAACATAATACACATGATTAAAAACGACATTATGTATACCGCCAGAAATCCCCAAACAGCTTCAATGACTCTATCGGAAACAGTTTTGGTTCCAAGCTTTATGAGAATCACAGCGTTCGGGTGGATTAGACGGTGAAGTTCACGAACGCCTTGTTTAATGATTAGAAGTACGCGGATTACCTTAAGTCCACCGCCGGTGGAACCAGCACATCCGCCAATGAATGCAAACATAAAAATTAGCATGGGTAAAAATGTAGGCCATGCTGAAAAATCGGTTACACCAAACCCCGTGGTGGTGGATATGGAAACTAACTCAAAAGCCCCTTCAATAAGCCCCATATCCATTTTATAAATGCCCGAGTAGGCCAAATATCCTGTAACGATGAGGATACCAATACCTATCATGGTGATATAAAACTGACATTCCGGATCTTGAAGGTAATGGCTTAGGCGTTTTGCTCGCCATGCGAAAAAGTGCAAAGCGAAGTTAATGCCAGATAGAATCATAAAAAACATGCATATGAGCATTATCGTTGGACTTTGGAAATGCCCAATACTGGCGTCATAAGTGGAAAATCCTCCAATAGCAACGGTTGAAAAAGCGTGACAAATAGCGTCAAAAAAGCTCATATCTGCTGCCCAGTAGGCGGCTGTACAGGCGATGGTTAGGCACAAGTAGATAAGAAAAAGTGCTTTTGCTGTTTCGGTGATTCTGGGTGTTAGCTTGCTGTCTTTCACGGGCCCAGGGGTTTCGGCTCTATAAAGCTGCATACCGCCAATACCAAGCATGGGCAATATTGCTACGGCAATAACAATGATACCAATGCCGCCTAACCATTGGAGTTGTTGGCGGTAATACAATAATGATTTGGGTAGGTTCTCTAGCCCTGTCATTATTGTGGCGCCTGTAGTGGTTAGGCCAGATAGAGATTCAAAGACGGCATCAACAAAGGACAATTGCACCGCATCAGCGATGAGAAAGGGAAGAGACCCAAATAGGGCTAGCACGCACCAGAATAATGACGTGATTAAAAATCCGTCTTTTGTCCGCATTTCTTGCTTTACTTGGTGTACCGGATACCAAGCCATTAAGCCTGTAACAAAGGTAATTACAAAAGCTAAGATAAAAGCCGATGCTGAGTGATCGTCGTATATATACGACACAGCAATAGGGGGCGCCATGGTTAAGCTGAACAGCATCAGCAGCATGCCGATAACTTTAAATATGATGGCGTAATGCATACGTTTATTCGCCTAACGAGCGGACTTAGAAATTAGAAAAAGGTAAAGCCGACTTGGAACAGTCGTTCTACGTCGCGAGTGTAGTGTTTGTCGATAAGAAACAAAATGACATGGTCTCCGGATTCGATAATCAGATCATCGTTCGCAATAATCACCTCGTGTGTTTGTGGTGTCGTGGCTGATGAAAGGGTCAAGCCGAGTGCAAGCTCAGGAGTACGGTTTACATCGAGTTCTGATTCATGATCGATCTCACGAACTATGGCTCCAATAGTTGCGCCTTCTGGGAGGTCAATATCTTCAATGGAGCGGCCAACAACTTTTGAAGTACTTTCGTCTCCATGGGCAATGACCTCTATAGCTTCTGCGGCCCCCCGTCGAAGTGAGTGCACATTAACAATGTCACCACGTCGTACATGGGTTAATAGGCTACCGATGGTTGTTTGCTGAGGTGAAATCGCAATATCGATCTCCCCGCCTTGAACTAAATCCACATAAGCAGGGTTACTGATCAAGGTTAAAACTTTACGTGCGCCCATGCGTTTGGCCAGCAAAGAAGACATTATGTTGGCTTCGTCGGAATTTGTAACGGCGAGAAAAACATCTGTATCTTCAATATTCTCTTCCATCAACAAATCTTTGTCTGAAGAGCTGCCTTGTAGAACGATCGTATGATTTAAATGCTCGGATAAAAAAGCCGCGCGTTTCGCGTCCAATTCAATGATCTTAACAGAATACTGTTTTTCTAATTTTGTTGCTAAACGTAAACCGATATTGCCGCCGCCAGCGATAATGATGCGCTTGTATGGACGATCTAAGCGTCGCAATTCGCTCATTACTGCGCGAATATCCGTCTTAGCTGCGATGAAGAAAACTTCGTCATCAGCTTCAATTACCGTCGAACCGGTCGGCATTATCGGTCTATTTCCCCGGTAAATAGCGGCGACACGAGTTTCAATGTTGGGCATGTGCTTGCGGATAAAGCGTAGCTCTTGGCCGACTAAAGGCCCACCATAAAAAGCCTTTACTGCGACTAATTGAGCAATACCATTGGCGAAGTCGAGTACCTGAAGAGCACCAGGCTGCTCCACTAAACGGTAAATGTAATCGGACACCAATTGTTCGGGGCTGATGATGACGTCAATGGGGATCGCTTCGTTGCGAAAAAGCCCATCGTGAGTCACGTATTCCTGTGAGCGAATACGAGCGATTTTTGTCGGTGTGCGAAATAAGCTGTAGGCAATCTGGCAGGCGACCATGTTGATTTCATCAACACCGGTAACGGCAATTAGCATATCGGCATCTTCAATACCGGCTTGAATCAAAATTTCAGGGTGAGAGGCTTGTCCTGCAACGACACGAATATCAAGACGATCTTGCAGCTCACGCAGAAAATCAACGTCACTATCGACGACGGTAATATCATTGGCTTCGCTCGACAAATTGGATGCGAGTGAGCCACCTACACGTCCTGCGCCAAGAATAATTATTTTCATAATAGTGTTTTCGTTGAGACGTTGTTCTTTTGAGCGGTGTTTTAGCTTTGCGCGTCAAAAGTAATTGTTGGCGTTATGGAGCCTTTTTAATACGAGCATAGTAAAAACCATCGTGCCCATTTTGACGAGGAAAAAGTTGACGACCATAGGGCCTGAGATCACCCCAATCGGCATCAATTGCCAAGTGTATCGCGTCGTCTTGCTGTTCGACAAAGGCCCCGACAAGATTTTCGTTTTCTTCAGGCAAAACCGAGCACGTAGCGTAAACTAAAATTCCGCCTGGGGTGAGAGTTGTCCAGAGTTTTTTCAGAATTTTAAGCTGTAGTTTAGATAGGGCTTCAATGTCGCTTTCACGCCGCAATAATTTTATATCGGGGTGTCTTCGAATAACGCCTGTTGCAGAACAGGGAGCGTCGAGCAAAATACGGTCGAATGGAACGCCGTCCCACCATTTATCAAGTTCGGCTGCGTCGGCTGTTTTAAGTTGAGCTTTCAATTGTAAGCGGGTTAGATTTTCTTCCACCCTTAGCATACGTCTTTCGTCTACATCCAATGCAACCAGTGATAAAAGTTCGTTTTGGAGTTCCGCTATATGGCAGGTTTTTCCTCCTGGAGCACAGCAAGCATCAAGTACTCGTTGTTGTGGCTGCAAATCCAGAAGCGTAGCAGCTAATTGCGCAGCCTCATCTTGAACACTGCAACTTCCGGTTTCAAAACCAGGTAACAGCGTCACGTCGATAGGGGATTCTAAAGTAATTCCTGAGTCAGAGTATGAGCAGAGCGTATGGGCAATATTGTTTTTTGTGAGTGATTCGCTGTAGGCGGAACGTTCAAATTGTCGATGGTTAATTCTCAATGTGAAGGGAGCTTGGATATTATTGTTGCTTAGAATATCCTCATAAAATTCAGGCCAGGATTGGCGGATCTTACCGAGCAGCCATAGTGGGTGTTCGTATCGACTTTCACCGATTTTTTCAACTAGCGTACTTTGGTTACGTATGAAATTACGCAAAAGTCCATTAACGAGTTTCTTTGCCCAGATTTTTTTAAGTGGCTTGACTGCATTAACGGTTTCATTGATAGCCGCATGGTCGGGTACACGCATGTACCACAACTGGTAAATCCCAACGAGTAATAGGGCTTCGATATCGGAATCTTTGGCTTTTAGAGGCTTGGAAAGAAGTTGGTCGAGAACGGCTCTCAGGGAAAAAAGATGTCGGCATACGCCGTAACAAAGCTCTTTGTAAAAACTGCAGTCTTTCTCTTCGACCAAAGGCAGTTTTTCCTCAAATACCGAATCTAGAGCAGATTTTTGATTAAGAACAGGCACTAGTGTGCGTGCGGCTATGGCACGAATATTCATTTGTTACCCAATTGTGTATCAGCAGTTAATAAATGCCCAAAACCATTAAGAAACTCTTTAGCGCTAGTCGCTTTTTTCCCTGGTATTTGTAAGCTTTCAAGTTTTAAGCTGTTTTCTCCGCATCGAACGAAGATTTCTTCTGCAATGATAGAGATACTGCCGGGTATCGTTGCTAGGTGTGGTTCTTTGGTTGCTATCGATGCGCGATGAATACGAAGGCGTTCGCCATTTAATATTGTGAATGCGATAGGGAAAGGGTTAAATGCGCGAATTTTACGGCTGATGATATCTGCCGATTCATTCCACTGAATTTCTGCCTCAGATTTAATGATTTTAGCCGCGTAGTTACTTTGAGAGTCATCTTGCGGTTCAGCTTCGATGTTTCCACTGGAAATTTGATTCAGAGTTTGGATGAGTGATGTCGGTCCAATATCACATAATCGGTCATGTAACACTGCTGTGGTGTCACTCGGTAAAATCGGACATTCGCTTTTGAGCAGCATATCCCCTGTATCCAGTCCGACGTCCATCTGCATAATGGTAACGCCGGTTTTTGAATCTCCGGCTTCGATTGCGCGATGTATTGGAGCGGCGCCTCGCCAGCGGGGTAAAAGGGAAGCGTGTACATTAATACACCCGTATTTAGGCGCATCGAGTATAGCTTTGGGTAATATGAGGCCGTAAGCAACCACCACCATGATGTCGCAATTCAAAGCCTGCAATTCGGATTGCGTTTGTTCAGACTTTAAATTAGCCGGTTGCAATACCCGAAGATTGTTGTCGAGTGCCAGAGACTTAACTGGGCTAGGGCTTAGTTTTTTGCCTCGGCCAGCCGGCCTATCGGGTTGGGTGTATACAGCACAGATTTTATGTTCGCTTTTTAACAAAGCATCCAAATGGCGCGCCGCAAATTCCGGCGTGCCAGCAAAGATTATATTGAGTGGCGGCATGATGGCCCTGTTTTTAAAATTCGGCTTCGAGTTTGTGTTGTTTTTCGAGTTTTTTACGTATGCGTTGCCGCTTCATATTCGAAATGTAATCGACAAACAGTTTGCCATTGAGGTGATCGACTTCGTGTTGAATACACACGGCGAGTAGATCTGAAGGTTCAAAAGTAAAGCTCTTACCCTCACGGCCAAGAGCCGTAATACGCACGTGTTCAGGGCGGGTTACTTTTTCGTAAAAACCAGGTACTGACAAACAGCCTTCTTCATACTCCAATAGGGCATCGTCGAGGATGTCGATTTTAGGATTGATAAAGACCAAGGGTTCGTTTTTTTCTTCACTGACATCGATGACGATAACTTGTCGATGCACATTTACTTGAGTGGCGGCAAGTCCAACGCCTGGGGCGTCGTACATTGTCGCTAGCATGCTCTCTACAAGCTGGCGTATTTCGTCGTCAACTGTATCTACGGGTTTGGCGATCTTGCGTAAGCGAGCATCGGGAAACTCTAATATTGGTAATAGGGCCATTACGTGACAAACTTCTAGTAGTTAGCTAAATTTCGTTGCTAACATTATGATCAATAAGGGTTTATACTGTTTTGAGGAGTGGCTTCTGAGGGCCAATCACACAGTGATCAGACTATTATAACGACTAAATAGCTCCCCCGCCGAACTCAATAGGGTTACCGTAATGAAAAAACTTATTCTGGGAATCTTCGCTGCTACATCGCTATCAGCATATTTTGCTGTTTTTGCGAATGCTGAAGAGCCAATGTTACGCGATGATGTACCGGATACACATACGGTTGTTAAAGGTGACACCTTATGGGATATCTCCGGTCACTTTCTCAAAAACCCTTGGATGTGGCCTGAAATATGGCATGTGAATGCGCAGATTGAAAACCCCCACCTTATATACCCTGGTGATGTTGTTCGTTTGGTTTATTTCAAAGGCAAGCCTCGTTTAGAAATCGACACTTCTGGGCGTATTTATAAGATGACACCTAAGGTTAGGGTGCTGACTGCCGGTGAGGCAATTGACACCATTCGCCTCGATAAAATTAATAGTTTTCTTTCTCGTAGCCGCGTGGTTGAAGAAGAAGAATTAAAAATGGCCCCCTATGTTGTTTCAGGTGGGGATAATCATCTAATTGTGGGCGCTGGCGATAAAGTCTATGTTCGTGGTAATTTACGAGAAAAATATGCGGTGTTTGGTATTTATCGCCGAGGTCAGGAGTTTGTTGACCCGGTTACCCGTGAAAAGCTGGGCGTTCAGGCGCTTGATATAGGCAGTGGTGAGGTCTCAGCTATTAGTGGTGAAATATCCACACTGAAAATTTCACGAACAACAGAAGAAATTCGAGCTGGCGATCGCTTGCTGCGTCAAGAGCAGCGCTCAATCGATTCTACCTTCTACCCATCTCCTCCTAGTGGCGATATTAAAGGCGAAATTTTGGCTGTTGAAGGCGGCCTTAGTCAGGTAGGTAAATACGATGTGGTGATTATCAACCGGGGCGAACGAGAAGGTGTTGCTGCGGGCAATGTCCTTGCTGTTTATAAAAGAGGAGCTCGAATTCGTGATCGAGTGAGTGGCGCGTCGGTTACTCTCCCTGATGAACGTGCAGGTTTGATGATGATTTTTCGCGTATTTGAGAAAGTTAGCTTTGGTTTGGTGTTAGAAGCGGAAAAGGGAATTTCAGTAAAAGATAAAATACAAAATCCTTAATTGCGTACAGTAATTCACTTACTTCCGGTGCCTATATTTGGGTGGTCACTAATCGGACAGTTAAGTAACACGATTAAGTTTTGTTAGTTTGTTCGAACTAACGGAAAATGATGTGGCTAGGAAGCCACCTTTATAAGCAGCCTACAAGGAAAGTAGAAATGTTATCCACTCTAGAAAAAACCCTTTTAATTCTCTCTGTTCCCGGGCTCGGGGTAAGTCGATATTGGGCTTTATTGGACGTTTTAGGCGGTGTGGATGCCATCTATAGCGCACCCGCAGAACGACTGAAGCAGCTTATTAACCCAGCTCTTGTTGAAGAGCTGGATAATATTCGTCAGCACTCGTTTCACCCGGCTCGACAGGCATTGTCGAAAACACGTGAATGGTGTCATGAAAATGATACTGCACTCATTACTCATTTAGATGATCATTACCCAGATCTGCTGAAAGAAATTCCGCGAGCGCCTCCGTATCTATTTGTACAGGGGCCTCTCGAGTCTTTAGTTTTGCCGCAAATAGCCGTGGTTGGAAGCCGCTCATCCAGCCGAAACGGAATGGAAAATGCACATTCTATGGCGGGTGCTCTTGTTGATAGGGGCTTTGCTGTTACGAGTGGTCTAGCGCTGGGGATTGATAGTCGAGCTCATTGCGGAGCTCTCGATAATCATGGCCAAACACTAGCGGTCATTGGTACGGGGATAGATTCCGTTTACCCGTATCGTAATAGAGCCTTAGCTGCACGGATTCTGGATAACGGCGGTGCGATCATCAGCGAATTTCCTCTGGGGGCTAAAGCTGTTCCGCAAAACTTTCCTAGAAGAAATCGTGTGATTAGTGGTTTAAGTCTGGGGACCTTGGTAATTGAAGCGGCGATCAAAAGTGGTTCGTTGATTACTGCGAGGTATGCAACGGAGCAAAACCGAGAGGTATTCGCTATGCCGGGTTCTCTGCATAGCCCCTTAAGTAAGGGCTGCCATGCTTTGATTAAGCAAGGCGCGGTATTGGTTGAGACTGTCGATGACATTTGTGCGGAACTGAGAGGATTTGTTACGCGATCGATAACTCCTGTTGTAGCGGTACCCTGTTCTGAAATAAATGATCCGGTATCACCTCTATCGGATCAGGAGTCGATGGTATTGAATAAAATAGAATACGATCCTACATCCTTGGATTCCATAGCAATGCTTACAGGCCTATCGATTGATCTATTATTAGCGAATTTGATGGCTCTAGAGCTAGCAGGTCATATCCACAACGAAGCCGGAAACTATAGCCGAGTACGTTAATGTTAGAGTGCTTTCGCTTTCAAAGCGTCTAATTCTAACTTGCGGTTGAAAAATAGTTGTCGTACTGTCCCGGCAACATGAATTCCAGAGCTAGTCGCGATATGTTCCATATTAAAATTCAGGAATCTGTGATGGCCCTAAATAGAGGGGAGGTCGTTGCTTACCCGACAGAAGCTGTATGGGGCTTGGGTTGTGATCCATTTGATAGTCATGCAGTGTTCAATTTACTCGGGCTTAAGCGTCGACGATGGCAGAAAGGCCTGATATTGGTGGCCGGAGATATTTCTCAGTTTGATTTTATTCTGCATGATTTAAGCTGTGATTATAAGGCAAAGCTGAGTGCTTCATGGCCGGGTCCAATCACATGGCTGGTTCCGCACCGGCAGAGGGTCCCGTCTTTTGTTAGTGGAGAGCATGATACTATCGCCCTAAGAGTGAGTGCTCACCCCATTATTAAAGCCCTATGCAAAAACTATAACGGCCCGATTGTGTCAACTTCTGCGAATCCCCAGGGTTTGTCTCCTGCGCTTAGTCGTTTTAAAGCACATGACTATTTTTTCAATCGCGGTGTCACGTTTGCACCGGGTGTTGTTGGTACGAGTGATAAACCTTCTGTGATAATTGATCTTTTAAGTGGTTCGGTTATTCGTTGAGATTGACGAACTGCTTTATTAATAAACCTTTACTAAGTGATTCCTGTGAGCCTTAACAAACAAGCTGTTCTTGATTATTTGATGCAACTGCAAGATGACATATGTTCTCAACTATCTGCCGTTGACGGCATCGGTAAGTTTGAAGAGGATTCTTGGGTGCGTGAAGAAGGGGGCGGAGGTCGTTCTCGTGTTCTTGCCAATGGCGGGTTTATTGAAAAAGGAGGGGTAAATTTCTCCCATATTAAAGGTGGAGCGATGCCGGCATCGGCAACGGCGCAGCGACCAGAATTATCTGGGCGAAGCTACGAAGCCATGGGTGTTTCAGTGGTCATTCATCCGAATAACCCCTATGTCCCGACTAGCCATGCAAATGTACGATTTTTCATCGCTGAAAAAGAGGGTGAGGAACCTGTTTGGTGGTTTGGGGGAGGTTATGACATGACCCCTTATTATGGTTATGACGAAGATTGTGTTCACTGGCATCAAACAGCCAAATCGGCGTGTGACAACTTTGGACCTAATGTCTATGAGGAATATAAAGCTTGGTGCGACGAATATTTCTACATAAAGCATCGCAAAGAACCTCGTGGGATTGGCGGTCTATTTTTTGATGATTTAAATGCCTGGGGCTTCGATAAGAGTTTTGCGTTTATACAGGCGATAGGTAATAGTTTTTGTGACGCCTATATCCCTATTTTCGAAAAACGTAAAAATATATTTTTTGGCGATACAGAAAAACAGTTTCAGCTCTATCGTCGTGGTCGTTATGTTGAGTTTAATCTCGTTTTAGATCGAGGCACCTTGTTTGGGTTGCAGTCGGGCGGTAGGACGGAGTCTATTTTGATGTCTTTACCACCGTTAGTTCGTTGGGATTACAACTGGCAACCGGAAGAAGGTAGTAAAGAGGCGCGACTCTACGATCATTTTCTTGTTCCAAAAGATTGGTTGAATTCTTAAGGCTTATATTATGTCGACTTTAGATCGTTATGCCGTGTGCGGAAACCCCATTGCGCACTCCAAATCGCCACAAATTCACCAAGCGTTTGCCAGGGAAGTCGGGCATGTCATTAGTTATGAAAAGCGTTTAATTGAGTTTGGCTCCTTTCAAGAGAGCGCTCGAGACTTTTTTGATAACGGTGGTAAAGGCTTAAATATTACCGTTCCCTTTAAAGAAGATGCATTCGCTTTTGCTGATCAGTTAAGTGCGAGGGCAAAAGCTGCGGGTGCGGTGAATACTTTAGCTAAACAAGCTGATGGTTCGGTTCTTGGTGATAACACAGATGGTTTAGGTTTAGTTTCGGATATTAAAAAAAGGCTTGGTTGGCAAATAAAAGGGGCGTCTGTATTAGTTTTAGGTGCTGGCGGAGCGGTGCGAGGCATATTATTACCCTTGCTGGGAGAGATGCCGGCGAAAATAACGATTGCTAACAGAACAGAATCGAAAGCCCAATTATTAGCCAGCTTATTTGCGGGCGAAGGGAATATAAAAGCCTGCGGTTTTGACGGAATTGGCAGCGAAAGCTTCGATATTATTATTAATGGTACGTCAGCGAGTTTGAATTCTGAGGTGCCCAATATTAGTGAATCATGTGTCGGGAGAAACACGCAAGGGTATGACATGGTTTATGGAGTAGAGCCAACAGCATTTATGTCGTGGGCCATAGATAACGGCGCTGAAAAAGTATCCGATGGTATAGGAATGTTAGTAGGACAAGCAGCGGAGAGCTTCCAAATATGGAGAGGAATAAGCCCTTCTATTGATCCAGTGATCCAGTTATTACGTACAGCATGACGCGTAAATTGCTATTTATATAAGTCTTTTGGCAAAATAGTAACCATTATTATCGAAATTTTATCGCAAAGTTGACGTCAAAATATTCTCGATGGCGTCCTTATTAATGCAATAACAATATTTAACAATCAAATTCTTATAATCTTTCATATGATTAGCGGTGTACACCGTTTTTATTGTTGAATGTGTTCACAGTTTGATCAATAGTAGCTGTAAATTTTTTCGACTCATACTAAAATGCTAGTGATGGACTCATACTTTAGTTTTTGATATTTCATCTATTTAAATGAATTGTTTTTAGCGGTAGTTATTTATGAATAAGCTTGTAAGGTTATTCAGTCATAAAGGACGTTCGACTCTATTCGACGGAGGTTTTTCGTTGCAGCGTGTTCTATTTTTGACTGTTGTGTCCGGTAGTTTAATTGCGTGTGGTGGTGCTAGCACAGACTCACAAAAAGGTCTTTTGGGTGTTGAACCAACGCCATCCCCAACAGCAGTAGCTATTCCTTCTCCAACAGTTACTCTGGTGCCAACAGTTACGCCGACGCCAGTAGTTACGCCGATGCCAGTAGTTACGTCGGTGCCAACAGCTACTCCGGTGCCAACAGCTACTCCGGTGCCAACAGCTACTCCGGTGCCAACAGCTACTCCGGTGCCAACAGCTACTCCAGAGCCAACAGCTACTCCAGAGCCAACAGCTACTCCGGAGCCAACAACTACTCCGGAGCCAACAACTACTCCGGAGCCAACAGCTACTCCGGAGCCAACAGCTACTCCGGAGCCAACAGTTACTCCGGAGCCAACAGTTACTCCAGTGCCAACAGTTACTCCAGTGCCAACAGTTACTCCAGTGCCAACAGTTACTCCAGTGCCAACTCCTACTCCGGTGCCAACTCCTACTCCGGTGCCAACTCCTACTCCGGTGCCAACTCCTACTCCGGTGCCAACTCCTACTCCGGTGCCAACAGCTACTCCAGTGCCAACAGCTACTCCGGTGCCAACACCTACGGTTGAGCCTGTACCGACATCTACGCCAACACCTGGCGTGTTATTTTCTCCAACGGTTACAGCTTCAGGAGGAGGAGGTGTTCTGTCACTCATTTGGGATGATACCAATGCGCAAAATTATCGAATTTTGTTTTGGGGGGAGGGTGAGACTTCACCAGAAGTATATTTGACCACGGGTTTGAGCTTTTCAACTGCAGTAGGTAGTGGACAATATGTGGTCATGCTGGAAGCTTATGACAACTTTGGTAATAGTTTATTTAGTTCACCATATACCTTGGAGGTAACGCCATGAAAATTAAAGCGTTATGCCTCATAGGCACTGTATTTTGTTCGTCGCTACTTTTCGCAGCAAGTTACCCACCGCAAATGGATTATGGTGACCAAGGTGACTTTATCATCAAGTTGGGCACCGAATTTGGTAGAACAGCGGACTTAATGCTAATTGGTCCGGTGTTGGCAAACCTGCCTGAATATCCAGGGTCTACGACTGTTGCACTTGAGGAGCTTCGTCCAGAGGATACAATCTGGGATCTTTCTGATTTAACAAATCCCACATTCATTAGATCGTACGCAGTAGAAGGTCGAGGCCCTCGTCATCCAATTTTAGCGCATGGAACCTTGGTTGCGTTTGATAAGGAGTTTGGGTTTGGACCTATGTTATGGGCGGGAGATGATTGGTGGCATTTCGACCCGGATAAAGATCCTACAGATCCGACGAACGACCTAATTTTAGAATACCCCAGTGTTTGGGAGCCTAGGCCATTGAGTTATCCGATGATGTTTTCGCCCTACTATACTAGACATTATTGGGAGTATGGCTTTAACACTGAAGGGTTATTCGCCATTCGTGATACCACTCAATTTATTGAGGATACTTCACAAACAGAATGGTTAGGCGAAGATGAGAATCAATTGTGGCTTGGTGAGCCCCTAGTTGCTTGGGATCATTTGGGGCTGACTGGAGTTACTGGTTTTACGTCATGGTTTGGTAACTTATTAGTTGTAGCATCCGATCAGCAATCCACGGGTATGGCTATATACGATGTATCTGGATACAAAGATGGGATAGCGCCTCGGCTTTTAAGCGTCTTCGATCCACAGCTAGTTGAGCCTGAACATGAGGGTGTTGTTAACACCATAGGCATCGGAGGGTATTGGGTCGAACCCTATGGAACGAACAAAATGGTTTGGGCCGCAAGAAAACGAGTCCAGCTGACGCCTTCTAGGCGGCATGCTGCTATGTTTGTCGTAGATTTTACTGATCCAACTGAGCCGTTTTTATCGTGTGCAATATATTTTAATCAGGATGTTGATGATCCTTTGGATGGTGACAATTCGAGTGATCCGGCGTATGTGAATTTTCAAGATAATTATGCGTATATGGATCATTTTAAGATCGATATTGATGCGTGCGAGGCAGCTTTTGGTGATGGAGAAATTTCGAGTGAAGAATTCTCAGATATCGTTTATAAATTCGACGATATAGCGAATAGCTGTGACAGCAGTCAGTACTTTCGACCCTTGGGGCAAGTGGGAATATTTGGCGGATACGATTATTGGGTAACCCCCGATATTAACGAACAGGGTATGTGTTTCTTTGTTACAAGTGATGAGCCCGATACAAACCCTCCTTATATTTCCGGTCATCGCCCTTTGGCTGGCCAGACTAACTATCCTGTAGACGGTTTTATTTCTTTACATATCCCCGAAACCTTGAGAACCGAAACTGTCATGGATGCTATCACTATCATTAGTGAAGAGGATGTTGAGGTCTCTTTTCGGCATATTTTATCTCACACGGGGACGATTACGGTATGGCCCAATCAAGATCTTGAAATGAATACAAGTTATCGAGTTAGCGTTTCGGGAATTCAGGACTTTATGGGAAACACGATGGCGCCCTACAGTTTTACATTTTCGACTGGTGACACAATCGGCGATATTGGTATACCAGTTCCTGTCCCTGGCACATCAGATGCTGCTCCATCTTATGATGGTGATCCCTATTACCCAAACCAATCAAGTCAGTTGGCTTGTGAGCCAGAGGTAGATGATGGGAGTGTGTGGGTGGTGAACCCAGACAATGACAGCATCACGATTATCGATCGTAATACCGACGATAGTACTTTTGAGGTTACTCACACAGTTGTTGGCGAAGTTAAACTAAATTATGAAACTCCCACTTCGGTTACAAAGGTAGGTAGTGATTTTGTTGTTACGCACCGTGATGACGATAAAGTGGTTATATACAGTGCTGCAGGTATACCCATCCGCGCGATTGATACGGGTTATGGGACTCAACCAGAGTCGTCAATAACAGTAAATGGAATACTCTATGTCGCGCTATATGGAAGTGGCGAGATTATCAGTATTGATAGCACGAGTTGGGAGATTACTGAGCGATTAGCGGTTGGCCCAACACCCAAGGCAATGGCAGCTATCAATAATCGATTACTCGTAACCCGTTTTATTTCAAACTCTGAATACGGTGAAATTTACGATATAGATCTATCCTCAGGCTTATTGCTGACACGAATTATTCAGGCGAATAAAGTGCTGGTAGAGGATGATGAAGACCACGGTTCAGGTATACCCAACTATCTATCCAGCATCGTGATTTCTTCTGACTCTAGTACCGCTTATGTTACGGCGAACAAAGTTAATGTGGATCGAGGTTCACAGCGAAACGGGCTGCCGTTAGATGGCGATAATACTGTACGTCCTATCATGGTTGTTCTGGACTTGGTAAACAACCGTGACACGAACATAGATCCAACTACTCGTGAAAACACGATAGATTTAGATAATGGAGCTGATCCGTCAGGCGTTACCTTTTTGGCTAACTCTGACATTCGCGTGCATAGTTTACGTGGCAATGATGTTGTTGTGGTTCAGAACTTGAGTGCTAATACGTCTGCGCAATTTAATGTTGGATCTGCACCAATGAGTATGTGCACAACGTTGAGAACGTTGTATGTTAAAAATTTCGCTGGACGCAGCGTAAGTGCTATCGATGTGTCAGGGTTTATGTACGATGGTTCGCTTAGCCCGACGATTGAAGAGATACCAACAGTCACCACAGAGACCTTGACAGGCCAAGAGCTTCGAGGTTTGTCCGTATTTTATGCCTCTCTAATTCCGGAAATGGGTCCTGAGGGGTATATGAGTTGCTCCAGCTGTCATTTTGGTGGGGGCGATGATGGTGTTGTTTGGGATATAAGCAGTATGGGGGAAGGATTTCGAAATACGATTTCACTGACAGGCACGAGTGGAACGCGTTTTGGGAACCTTCATTGGTCTGCAAACTTTGATCAAGTTCAAGACTTTGAAATACAGATGGAGAACCTCAACGAGGGTGAAGGTTTAATTCCCGGAATTACGTTCAATGGCCAAAGTCCGCTTGACTATGACAGCTCAGTTCAAAATGCGGATTTAGACGCTTTAGCCGCTTATATCGGCAGCCTTGGAAAAGACTCGGTTAGGCGTTCCCCTTATCGAGATTATACGGGTGAGCTTACGGAGTCAGCCGCCCGTGGACGCGATATTTTTTATGGAGATAACTGCGAACAATGCCATGCAGGCAGCGCTTTTAGAGATGGGCTAACTCACGATGTAGGGACTATTGTTGAAACATCTGGTAATCGTTTGGGCGGAATTCTGGACGCGATTAGAACGCCAACTCTTATTGAATTGTGGGAAAGTGCTCCGTATTTTCATGATGGTAGCGCAGCTACACTGAGTGATGTACTTAATCGAGGGGATCATACGAGAGATTTTTCTACTCAAGATGAGACAGATCTGATTGCCTTCCTAAACTCTATTGATCGTAGTGACTTTATAGATGATGGTGAGGCATTTTCTCCTGGCGCTCCGCCATTAATGTCGGACCTTTCTATATCTGGAGGCTCTGGGACAGGGCGTTATCCTGTAGGGGTCACGATTCCAATAGCGTCAGATGAGCCCCCGCTGGGTTTGCTTTTCTTAGCCTGGACAGGGGATACCGCTACTATTGCAGACCCATCTTCTGCTTCAACCTCAGTCGTTATAACCGAGACAAAGCTGTTGCTTACGGCGACTTTTGATGTGGATCGTGCCCCGCCGACAGCACCGGCCAGTTTAGTCTTTTCAGATGTTTCATCGACAAGCTTGAGCTTGGAGTGGGTAGCGTCGTCGGACAATGTTGATGTCGTTGCTTATATTATTTTATTAAACGGTGTGGAATTCGGTGATCGAATTAGTGGCAGCAGTCTGGCTACACAGGTTTTTGATCTTGAACCCGCGACTCAATACGATATTAGCATTGTTGCAGTTGACGCTTTAGGGAATCAGTCCGGTATTAGCAACATAGTTTCGATCGAAACACTGGATCCATCAAACATAATTAATGTGAGCACTTACTATTTTGGTGAAAGCTCCGTCTATCACACCTACAACGATTATCCAAACAAAGATGAATTGAGTGTCCCACACTGGGTATACAAACTTGCCGAAAGTGATAGCAAAGAATTCTATGCGGATGGTGAATTTAGGATTGGAGGTTATCAGTATCCCGCGATTAATCAGTGGGTATTTAGTGAAGTTTCCTCAACTTGGGACGGCTCATTTGGGGCAACAGATTATGATGCTGTGATTTATGCGGACAATAACAATATCCAGGAACGTGAACCCAGTGCTGACTATCTATGGGATGGCATTGGTACACCCCTTAGTGCGGCATTAACAATAATTGATAACGTTCGTATAGATAAGCCTGGGATTACCTTCTACCTCTATGAAAACTGGCCGGTTGCCTATAGCTACGCTCTAAATTACGATCAGAATGTGAGTGGTTCAGGGCCAACAACTGAACAGTTTAATCAGTTCCATACGTACGCTAGAGGAGAGAACCATGAGTGGTGGGTTTCGCTTCAGGACAGCCTATTGGTACAAAGAGATAATGTGAGATTACTTCCTGTCGGTTTCATTATTAGTGGGCTTTTGACAGAAATTCCCGCCTTAGCTGGAATACCGTTTGAAGACCTATATGAAGATTGGCAGCCTCATGGTCGGCCAACAATCTTTTTCTTAGCGGCTATGGTGCAATATACAGCGCAATACAACCAAAGGGCGCCAGCAGACTTTAGCGTTCCATCTGTTATCGATAGCGCAGTAGCGGACAACTACGCTGATATTGTGGAATACATTTGGGATGAATTGAATGACTTTAATTTCCCTGGTGGGGAAAGTCGAGTTTGGTAAAAGCTTGATCCTTTCGGGCGATACACATCTTTGTGTCGCCTGAACTTCATACGTTCTCTTTTTTACTGCTTTGTTGATGTCACCCTATTCATAAAAACCATGTATTATTTACTGCAACAATAGTATTAACGGCTAGGCTTCAGTCGATTAGCCGTTGGTATGACCCTAAAAGAGCGGAAAATAATAATGAATAACAAAACTCTATCACTACTCGTTCCCATGTTTAACGAATCTGAAGTGATACCGGCGTTCTTTGAGCGGATTCAAAATGTTCTATCTTCTCTGGATATCGAGTGGGAAATCGTTTGTGTTAATGACGGCTCAACGGATAACACAGAAGCGCTTGTACAAGGGTACGCAGAAAAAGACCCTCGTATAAAACTCGTTTCCTTTTCTAGAAATTTTGGCAAAGAAGCTGCCATGACGGCCGCGTTGGACTATGCCAGCGGTTCAGCAATCATTCCCATTGACGCAGATCTGCAAGATCCTCCGGAAGTCATCGGAGATATGCTAGAAAAATGGTACGAGGGTTTCGATGTTGTCTATGCTAAGCGCGCCTCTCGTGACAGCGATACAGTAGTTAAACGTAGTACGGCCTATTGGTTTTATCAATTGTTTAATCGTTTAAGTGACATCCCGATCCCCGAAAATGTTGGTGACTTTCGTTTAATGGATAAACGAGTGGCTGACGTTATTAGAAAAATGCCGGAAAAAGATCGATTTATGAAAGGACTCTTTTCATGGCCTGGATTCAGTGCTGCTACGGTAGAGTTTGAGCGACAGAACCGTGAAAGTGGAGATTCGAAATTTAACTATTGGAAGCTATGGAACTTCGCTCTCAGTGGGATCACATCATTCAGCACTGCTCCGATAAGAATTGGTACCTATTTGGGGCTTGTGATTGCTGCTATGTCATTTATATACGGAATCTACATTATTACGAAAACGATGTTTTTTGGCGTAGAAACACCGGGTTATGCTTCGATAGTCGTAATTGTCCTGTTTCTTGGTGGTATACAGCTTGTATGTATTGGGCTACTAGGGGAATACATTGGACGGATTTACAAAGAAGTGAAAAATAGGCCGTTGTACGTTGTAGATAGTACCGTAGGTTTTAACCGGAAGGATTAAACTAGGGCGCGTCTGAGTAACTTACTTTCCATTTCGTCGCAATTTTGTCCACGAAATAATAGTTTCCGACAAATTTGGTTTTATTGAAAAATACCTAGCCAAATCTACTTCCTAAACGTTTTTTGATTCGAGTATAACGTCCCATTCGTTTATTCATTCGGTTCAATTTAAAAGGAGACAAAGCTCGTGACAGTGTTGGAAGTAAATACAGACCAAGAAATCTCGGCTTGTTTTGAAGTGATGAGCCATCTTCGGCCACATATACTAGAAGAGGGGTTTGTTGAAAAAGTTCGTCGACAATATGAGGGAGGCTACAAAATCGTTTATGTGACAGAGGGGGCTTCAGTTGCGAGTTTGGCTGGGTTTAGGTTACTAGAAACGATGGCTTGGGGAAAAATTCTCTATATTGACGATCTAATTACCCATCCATGTTATATCAAGCGGGGTTACGCTAGCGATATACTCGATTGCATATGCGAGCTGGCAAAAAACAAGCTATGCGATGAAGTCCACCTCGATTCTGGTTATCAACGGAATGATGGGCATCGCCTTTATTTGAATAAAGGCTTCTCGATGACAAGTCATCATTTTTCAAAACAGATAGAACCCAAATAGCTAGAACCCAATTTCTGGGTGGGCGCAAGTTAGTTTGCCTATGTGAAGTGCTCGACCAGCCTCTATCATCACAATACTTCGCCTCAGCGCTTTGAATATTTATGAGTAACGTTTAGGCCGAAGACCGAATACGTATTAACGAGAGAGTGAAATGAGTAAATTGCCAAGTTGTGTCGAATGTTCATCTGAATACACGTATGAAGATCGAAAAATGTACGTTTGTCCTGAGTGCGGCCACGAATGGGCGAAAGACGCTTCGGGCTTGGATGAGGAAAGTAAAAGTGTAAAAGATTCGAATGGCAACACATTAATTGATGGTGACACGGTTACGGTGATCAAAGACCTAAAAGTGAAGGGTACTTCCTCAGTGGTAAAAGTGGGAACAAAGGTGAAAAATATTCGTCTGGTGGATGGAGATCATGATATAGACTGCAAAATCCCAGGTATCGGAGCTATGAAACTTAAGTCTGAGTTTGTAAAGAAAGCCTAATTGATGAATTTATAAATTCGGGATACGATTTTTGGAAAACCCAAGCAATAGCTAGAACGAGTTCTAAGGCTAAACTCCTATAGATTACAGAATAATAAATCGACGCATTTATGATTGCTGCTTGGGCCAGCTAGTCACTCCCAAAAATTAATCTACGAATCATGAATATTCGTTAGTGGAAAGTATTATGAAAAACCAGCCGATGCTAATGCGTTTTTTTTCTCCCAGAACAGAATCTGCTCTGGCCGGTTTGGCTGTTAGTGGGGCGCTGTGTTTTCTATTTCTATTCGGAATCTATGGATTACTTCGCTCTGGGGTTTTTGGTTTTGATTTTGTTGTATTCCATAAAGCTGGCCTCGAATTTCTTCACGGTGTAAATCCATGGCTTGCGGCTGTGGATACTGGAGCTCCCTTTTCCTACCCGCCACAACTCGCTTCTTTTATCGCATTCTATGGAGCCCTTTCATTTAAAGCAGCGCTTTACATTCATACCGCCATAAACCTTTGTGCGATAGCAAGTATTGCATACTTAGCCAATTGTTGGTTTTTAGGAATTACTAATCTTCGGAATATGAGTTTAGCTCAAGGGCTTTGCTTATCTTTCCTTATTGGTAATCCGTTTGTGGCCCATAGTCTTTACGAAGGCCAGTGGACAATAGTTGCGGTAGCTATGCTGTACTGGTCTTGGCATTTTTTACAGAAAAATAAATGGATTTTATCGGGGTTGTTCCTCGGTCTGGCGACGATAAAACCGCAGGTTTCAATTTTATATATTATTTGGTTATTATTTGGCTTGAACCTGCGAGTATTGTTTGTAGGGGGCATGTTAGCTGTATTTATGTTGTTGCCAGCGATAATGGTATTTGGTTTTCTCGAAACGTTTTCCGGCTGGTTTGTTTCAATGGATGACTACATGCAACAGTATGCCAATATACCTGGCTCACCTTACGTTGTAGGCTTTGAAGGGCTGTTTGTGAGTCTAGGTGTGGAAAGATCAGGAGGAGTGTTCAAAATAATAAGTGTTTTGTGTGCGTTTGCGCTTTATATAAAAAGAAAACAGATTTCACCCTTGCTTGTAGTAAATGGATTCTTAGTTTCTGCTTTAAGCTTTATTTATGGGCATGACACTGATTATGTAACTTTGTCTTTGTTATGGAGCTACTTTCTATTTCTTGCATTTCAAAAGCAATCATATATTGCTCTTGGAACCGTTATGGCGACATTATTTATCATGTTTTTCCCTCAGCGAATAATTAGAGCAATGGATGTATCGATACTTGTCCACAGTAGAACGTTAGTCGTTCTAGTGTGTTGTTGGTTTGTATATGTCTGGGATCGAGAATTACATTTTAATAATCGACATAAAGTGATCAATTCTTAGGAATACAGATGAAAAAAATTGCTTTTCTAATTCCAGAATTTCCGAGCCAAACCCATGCGTTCTTTATACGAGAACGAGCAGAACTTAAAAAGTTGGGTGTAGAAACCCAGTTGATCTCGACGCGGCGGCCAATTGGTCAGGCCGGTATCGCAAGTCATGTCTGGGCGGCAGAAGCTGAAAAAGAAACTAGCTATCTATTCCCCTTAAGCGTTAAAGAAATTTTACTCTGTTTTCTCGAATTATTATTATCAGGCCCTATTTCATGGTTTCGTTGTTTGGCTGTAGTATTTGGTCGCTCGGATATGAGTTTTGCAGAACGGATAAAAATGTTCGCGATGATTTTGTCGGCCGCTTTTCTTAAAAAAATGTGCCGTAAAAAACGCTTACCTCATATCCATGTTCACAGTTGCGCAAACGCATCCAGCGTTGCAATGTTTTCACGACTTATGGGAGGGCCTACATACAGCTTAACGTTGCACGGACCAATGCATGACTATGGTTCGAATCAGGCGCAAAAATGGAAGCATGCGGCATTCTGCATTGTGATTACTGAAGAGTTGGTTGCTGAAGTAAAAGAAAAATTAGGTCATATTAAATTGCCGCCCTTGTATTTGGCTCCTATGGGCGTAAATACCGAAGACTTTAAAAGACGTAAAAAATATCGGCCTGCAGAACACGATGACGTGATTAGGTTAGTGTCGTGCGGACGTCTTAATTTTGTAAAAGGGCATGATGACCTGATTCGTGTTGTAGCAGCCCTTAAAGGGAAAGGGTTTATTGCCAAACTTAACATCTGTGGTGCTATGGATGCGCCGAGTGAAGAAAGTAACTACGCGGGTGTTCTTACTTCAATAGCGAAAGAGTTGGGTGTTGAAAATCAGGTTAATTTATTAGGCTCTGTGTCAGAGCAACGGGTAAAAGAAGTGTTGGAGTCTGCTCACTTCTTCTGTCTTGCGAGCCTAAAAGAGCCTTTAGGAGTGGCAACAATGGAGGCTATGTCTATGGAGGTTCCCGTAATTGTGACGCGAAGCCCTGGCGTTAGCGAGATGGTTACTAGTGAGGTGGATGGAATATTGGTAGAGCCTCGTTCTCCGGATCAATTTGCTTCGGCGATTACCGCCCTTGTTGATTCGCCAGATAAAGCGATTGCGCTTTCGAAGCAAGGTCGAAATACTGTTGTGAGCCGCTTTAATTCTGGAATTAGTGCAGGGAAAATTGCTGAGGGCCTATCTTCAGATACGTAATGACTTCGTTCGGGGGATATATACATCTATGAATATTTGCGCTGTTGTAGGAGTGAAAAACTATATCTCCTAAATATAGTCTTTTTGTTCAAATAATTTTTGCGGGAATTCCTACCGCTGTAGCGCCCGCTGGAATATCTTGTAAAACTACAGCGTTCGCGCCAATCTTCGCGTGATCACCTATCGTAATGTTACGTACAATTTTTGCGCCGGCACTGATATCAACATGACCACCGACCTTAACTCCATCGACGATGGTAACTTGCTGAAGTAAGAGGCAGTTGGGGCCAATTTTTGCATTTGGATGAATGACAACGCCGCTGGGGTGGGTGAGTAATAGTCCTCCGCCTAAAGAACAAGTAAGCGGTATATCGGCCCCGCTAACGGCGCTCCAGAAACGGTGTTTCAGAACGCATATTTTTAATCGTAGGCTGCTGAAAACTTGGTTGCCATGCTGTAGCTTTTGATATGTTCGAATGGACTTGAGCAACTGTCGACCGGGATCCCAACTATTGTTAATCTTTTCACGTGACCAGTCGGGCTCTGAGGAAGATATCGGCGTGCTTGATGATTGTGTGTTTTTATTCATAACTTAACTAATAATGCGCTGATGTATTACGGTCGTTTTCTTGGGGAAATGCTGTGTTGTTCACTTGCTGGGGAAAAGCGCATGAGAAACCATATCGCGCAAAAATCGTTTAGGATCGGGGTTGTCCTTACGCTCGATTGCGCAGCGAAGCGTATATAGGCCACCGCCAATGACTCGAAATAAGGTGGCTAGAGCAAAAATGAAAACACCGTGGTTTTTCTTAAAGTAGTGTCTTCGTGAATCAAGCCAATAAGAAGGTATACGTTCCCACTTCTTCATGCCGGTTGAAGCAGAACCAATGTGCGCTACTTTACTTTCGAGGACATAGCGGGTTGGCCAACCGTTACGTTTTGCACGTAAGCATAAATCTGTTTCTTCAAAATAAAGAAAAAACGTTTCGTCGAAAATTCCAATTTCGTCCAGTGTTTTCATTCGCATTAGCATGCTTGCTCCTGCCAGCCAGTCAACATCACAGCTGCTTTCCGGAATTCCGAGTGGAACCGTATAGTTTTTGAGTAGTTTACTAATGGGACCAAAGCGAACAGAGCCTTCCAATTCGCCTAGAGCATTGGGAAAGCGAAAGGCGGTGGTGTGTGGTGTTCCATCTACGCCATAAATATAACTGCCGGCGAAGCCATAATTAGAATTACGATTTAGAAAATCGATCAGTAGCTGAATAGCGTCTTTATCTGGAAATGCGTCAGAGTTAAGTATGTAAATGTATTCTAGATCGTTGAATTTCTCGCGAGCGTAGCTAATGGCAAAATTATTACCTGCGCCAAAGCCCCCGTTATTACCCGATTGGAGCACTTCGACTTTATTCCAGCCCGGAGTGTTTACCCTCTGCTTGTCTTTTGTTGTTGTGCGCAGTTTTTCCTCACTGGCATCTTGGGAGTTATTGTCTACAACCAAAATATGCCATTCATCATTCGAGTCGATAAGCGCATCGATAGTTGCTTGAATCGAGTCCAGAGTGAGATCTGCGGTTCTGTAGTTTAGTATTGAAACAGCAAGCTTCAAGGCTTTCTCCAAAGTAAGGCATTAATTATAAAGTGATATTGGAAGCGAAATTGTTAGTTTCGATCTGTACGAATCCATTTGGTTTGTTTACGTATAATGTAACCGATGTATATGACGATCTTTGACACGATATATACCGGAATATAGATTAACGCTCCAAATGAAAGGATGCTCCGCCCATGGAAAAACCATGTGACTAATATTGTAAACAATAGCCCTGCTAAATAGACGCTGCTAATCGTGAGATAAATCCAATCAGAAAATAAAATAGCCCACGCCAGGAAAAAGCTCCAGACTGCACCGATTATCATCACCAATAACGATAGCGGGGGAATGACCAGATCGATCATCATTCCGAGAGCTTCGATGCTTGGTTTTGTAATTGCACGTTTGAGTAATCGAGGAGCAAATTGACATAGGGTGCTTAAATGACCGTGTTCCCAGCGCTCACGTTGGGTCCTCTCCGCGTCTTCGTTGGCTGGAAAAAAGCTGTAAACCTGGGCTGCGTCACAATAAGTAGCGCCCATGCCGTGCTCAGCCAACTCAACGCCCAAACGCATATCTTCGACTATATCCCCAGTTGCGAGTTGTGCGTTGGCAATTGCTTGCCAGGGAAAAGCCATGCCAGTCCCGGTTAAAGGGACAGGCATCCCTAAGCGCGATAGTCCTCGCAATCGAATTTTATTTTTAACCATAAAGGCAAATTCAGAGACTTTGACTCCCAGTCGTGTGATTTCGCCACTGAGCATGAGGTAGCAGGCCTGCACGGGCCGACCACGCTTTTGAACTTCGCGCTTCAGTATTGCAAGAGCTTCATCAGCTAGTAAGCAATCTGCGTCGACTATCACGACAATTTCGGGTTGGCTGTCTTGTTGCTTTAAATACTCCATCCCAAAAGCCAGTGCGTAGCCTTTTCCTCTTTCATTTTCGCTCTTACGCTCTATTGCGGTAAAACCGTGATCGCGTACGATTTGCGCAGTCTTATCCTGACAGTTATCCGCGATGACAATCACTTGGTCGGTTTCGTTGACGTGACCCTGTAAATTTTTAAGTGTATGGCTAATGACGCTTTCTTCATTATGAGCGGGTATTAAAATAACAGCGCTTTGCTTGGTTGATTCAGTGTCTTCATAGCTCTTGTATCTTCGAGCCGGAAACAGGCCTAGAGTACATTCAAAAATGAACATAACGGTGGGAATGGCCAGAAGAGCCAGGAGGATGTAAAAAAGGATTTGGATCATGTGTTTCCCGTGTTTTCTCTTGTGAGCTGTCGAGACTATAGAGTGTTGATATCAATAAGCGGTCGACGCTTACGCATAAGTGTACGGGCATTGATCATGACCAAGGCTATGCCAGACAATTCCAACAACCCGTTCATTTTGACGCCCAAGATCTGAGAGCTAAGAAAACTATCTATATTATGAAAGGACGAAGCTCGAATTAGAATAAAAATAATTAGTGCGAAAAGACCAACAATAGCAATGCCATGCATGCGTCGTACCTTGTAGTACAGCCCCAGCATTACTGTAATGGTGGCCAATCCAAAAATACTTAGCGCCACGATAAAACTGGTTTGGTAAAGGCGCCTTTCTGCATACCAGCCATATTCTTTGGCTACAACCCGAGCGGCTGCAGTAAAAAAACTCTGCAGATCCAGCTGTTTATTGATGCCCAATAAGATCATTACTAGGGTAATGCTTAACCACAGTAACTTTTGTCTCTGTATTGGAGGCTCAAATATCCGCTCACTTGACAGCAGTACGCAGTAGCTTTTATAGCCGCATGTAAAATAGGCCAACACCGTCAGCCACCCGATCCAGGTCGGGTCGCCGATCGAGGGAGACCAATCTATCTTACTGAGAAATTCGTGCATATTGAGATTCAGTGAGTAGAGCTTTGTGTTGCTAGCTGGACAGTGATCGGATGGTAACGATGCGCGTAAGGCAGGTCAATTGGGATCTCGAATCGATTACAAATTTTGCTAGCGAAAACAAGAGATCGGATTTTTACGCAGCCAAAAGCTCGCCTTTCTTTGGTGTTTGGCCAACGTGGGGGGCAGGAAGATTGAAAACGTCTCAAATTGTTTAGAGTAAAAGGTATTAGGAGCCAAAAAAGTTAATTGAATGTCGGAAAGTTTTACGTAACAGGGAGGATGCCTGGAGAAACCTGATGAGATCGTCATATAAGTTCGCTTCAATGTGATGTTACAGGGTGTTTTAGTGGGCCAACAGTTGTTAATTGACCTTTTTTAACCCAAAACACGTCTTTTTATGTTAAATGTGTCGCGTTTTATTGCTTTTTAGAACATCTTGGAATAGAAATTGCTCATAAAGCAGGGAAGGTATGTCTGCCAGTTTTGGTGTAAATGCGTAATGTTGGAGTAATGGAAGAAGATGGTTGCCAAATTAACAGTTGTTGGAAATAACAAGGAATCTCATTTAGAGCAGCAAGAGGAATTTCGCCCTGGCTTAGTGACTCGCTCTGATGGTAAGGCATTGCGTTACATTGAAGATAAGCCTCTGGATATGGTGGCTGTAGCAGAGTTTTTGTCTGCCAGTGAAAAGGCTAACCATTGGACAAACTTCGGTCCCGTTTCCCGTCAGATAGAGGCCGAAATTGCCAAAGCACTAAATCTCGATGAGGGTCTTCGTGTCGTTATGTGCGCTAGTGGTACTGCGGCGATGCATGGAATTATCAATCTTCATGAAACCTTGGCAGGCAAAGACCTACGTTGGGTTACCTCTTCATTTGGGTACTATAGCTCTATTCAAGGGCCTTTAAAAAACGCTGAAATCAAGGATTGTGATGAAAATGCAATGCTCGATTTAGACTCCCTCGATCCCAATACTTTTGATGGCATGATGGTAACCAATATTTTTGGTCAATCCAGTGATCTAGATAAGTACTACCGGTATGCTGCAACCCATGGCAAAATTTTGTGCGTTGATGCGGCGATGGCGTTTGGCTCTCATCATCATGGTGCTAACGAATGTATTAGCTTTCATCACACAAAGCCTTGGGGTTTCGGTGAGGGTGGGTGTGCGATTGTGACTGCTGAGCACGAGAATTTGTTTCGTAGTTTGATCTGTTTTGGTCATGAGGCCGGAGAGGAGATTAATCGTCGCGCGAGCAATGGCAAAATTTCTGATATTTCTTGTGCTTTCGGAATGGTGCGTTTACAGCAAATGGAGTCTTCTGGGGAAGAGTATAGGGCTCAATATCAGAGAATCGCTAAGATTGGCCGCCAAGTTGGTATGGGTATTTTATCGGATGTTGATCAGCACCCAGGTATACCAGCCAGCGTGCCGTTTCTAACGCCTTTACCGCTAGAAGACTTTAAGCATTCCGTTTTGCCTACAGGCCGCTACTATCATCCGTTAGCTCCTTCGGAAAAAGCATTTGATATTTATAATCGAATTGTTAATGTTCCCTGTCATCCGGGTATGGCTCAGATGTCAGACCAAGAAATAAAAGAAGCATTGGAAACCTTTATTCACCGCTGTTTTTAGTTGGCATTTCAACGTAATATCGTTCCCTTTCTGTTGTGATTGAAAGGGAACGTTAAACCATGGGCGAAAAAAAGGCCCCGTTAAAACCCAAAGTCTTGTTTTTAGCTGGTGAGTGCAACCCTCAGTGGCACTCCCTTCCCGCTCTTGTTGCCGAATATTTTAGAGCACTGCTTGCGCATGTAGATTTGACTTTAGTCACTCATGTGCGCAACCGCGACGTGCTTGAAGAGTGGTTGCCAGCAACGGTTGAGGTTCACTATATTGATAGTGAAAAGATTTCGATGCCTCTCTATCGTTTCGCTCAGTTTTTAACGGGCGACCCGAATAAAGCGATGACCTTGCAGGTTGCCCTTACTTATCCCGCAAATATCTATTTTGAATATTGTGTCTGGAAGCAATTTAAGAACGCCCTCAAACGCGGTGACTTTGACCTGATTCATCGGGTGAGTCCAATGTCGCCAACTATCCCAAGCCCCTTGGCTAAGTGGAGCCCGATTCCATTTATTATTGGTCCTGTCTTAGGAGGCTTACCATGGCCGAAAGAATTTAAAGGCGAAATGCGGAGGGAAAGAGAGTGGATGAATTATTTTCGGGCAGCTCATAAATTGATGCCGTATTACGCCTCCACTTATAAAAATGCCTCCGCAATCCTTGCGGGTTATGCCCATACTGTCGGGGATATTCCTAGCAGGGATCATTCTCGTGTCATCGAATTCTCGGAAGGTGGAATTCATCCAGAAGACTTTCCCGAGCGAAAATTTGAACCTCAAGAAAAAGCAACGATTCTATTTGTGGGTCGAATGGTGCCGTTTAAGCAGCCGGAAGTACTAATTCGTTGTTTTGAAAAAAGTGAACGATTAAAAAACCATCGTCTAGTGATTGTGGGAGATGGCCCGGAGCTTATTCGCTTGCGTAAATTAGTTAATGAGTTGAGCTTGTCAGGCTGCGTGGAATTGACAGGAAGTCTTCCCATTGAGCAAGTTCGTGCGCTGATGTATGAGGCGGACGTTTTTGCCTTCCCGTCTATTCGTGAACAGGGTGGTGGGGTTTTGACGATGGCTTCCATGTCCTCTACGCCCTGTGTTGTCGTCGATTATGGAGGCCCTTCACGACGTGTGCCAAAGGGTTGTGGTATTAAGGTCCCGCTAGGTTCGGTCGATCAAATTATTGGTGGGTTTGTTACGGCGCTAGAGTCTTTAGTTGATTCACCCGAAAAAAGGCAAGTGATGGGGCTGGCCGCAAGGAAGTTCACGCAAAAATATTATAGTTGGGAATGGAAGGTGAAAAAAACAAAAGAAATCTATGACTGGGTGTTGGGCCGTATTAGCGATAAACCCGATTTTTGGGCGGAGATTAATCAGCCAGAGGAAGAAGAGAAAAGCCTGGGCAGTGTTGTGGAGCAGGCGGCTAAAATTTCATTTTAGAACCCTTGTGTAGAAAAGTAACCTGATAAGTTAAGTTTAAAAAATGAGCTATTGGAGGCGCGTCACTTAAAATTAGCTTTCGATGTTTAGATTGTTCGCTCAATGCCATCATGTTAGTAGGCGGATGGTTTTTTAGTGATTATCTTGCGATCGTTATTTAGTCTGCCAATTCATACCTTTTTGAGCGGGACTGGCGTTTGCGATAGTCAAGTAAATTTTGCCACTGCTTTTACAATTTCTCTCGGCTGTATAGGGGCGTAATCCATTGTTGTGTCCGTGTGGCTTGACTATTGTCGCCAATAATATAGTGGGTTATAGAGTGCTTTTCTTCTTAGAAAGTGCAATGCCTCAGCCTCCATTCTGCTTTTTACTTCTTAAAAACGTTTCATAATTGCATTACCCCAACAGTTCTCTCGTCGGCTCATACTGTGCTTTATCTGATAGATCCAGAGCCATTAATGGTATTGACTGCTCGTATAGTGGTGCTCTTGATCAGAGTGAAAAAATCTTACGACTTGCCGCTGACCTCAGCTGGTTAGCTGAATACTCTTTCTGTTAGATTTACGTTCGGCGATAACGAGAAGGTCCAGCCTAAATATAGGTAACATCACCGCACTAAAGTGGTGGAATTTCGGCGTGAAAAGTAACCTTTGTTTTACACTGACTGAATTGAAAGGCTGGGCTGTAATTACAAGCGTAGGAGATGCAATTCTGGTATATTTGCGCTCATAAATATTGGGTATTCGCCAGCTAATCAAACATACAATCGTATAACCTGGGTAACGACATGAGAAAAGGCATTATTCTAGCCGGAGGCAGTGGTACACGGCTCTATCCTTTAACAATGGTGGTCAGTAAGCAGCTGATGCCGGTCTATGATAAACCGATGATTTATTACCCCTTGGCGACGTTGATGCAAGCGGGTATAACAGAAATTCTCATCATTAGTACGCCAGAAGAGCTGCCGAGGTTTGAACAATTGTTAGGTGATGGCAGCTCTTGGGGGATTTCTCTGTCCTATGCCGTTCAGCCTAAGCCGGAAGGCTTGGCTCAGGCATTTATTATCGCGAAGGAATTTTTAGCGAGTTCCAGTGCAGCATTAATTTTGGGCGACAATATGTTTTACGGCCATAACTTGGTCGAGTCTTTGCGGAAGGCTTCTGAGCAAACTTCAGGGGGTACAGTGTTTGGTTATCATGTCGCTAATCCAGGAGCGTATGGTGTTGTGGAGTTCGACGATTCGGGTAAAGCCGTTTCGATAGAGGAAAAGCCTGAAACGCCAAAATCAAACTACGCTGTACCGGGCATATATTTCTTCGATGAAAAGGTGGTTGAGATTGCTGAGCAGGTGAAACCATCTGCACGAGGCGAGCTTGAAATAACGGAAGTCATAGACGCTTATCTACAAGCCGGTGAGCTCAATGTCGAGGTGATGGGTCGTGGTACAGCTTGGTTGGATACGGGTACACACGACAGTCTGTTGGATGCCGCACAGTTTATTGAAACCATCGAAAAGCGACAGGGATTGAAAGTGAATTGTCCTGAAGAAGTTGCTTATCGCTCGGGGTTTATTGATGCAAATCAGCTACGTGCACTTGCTGAACCCCTTCGAAAGAGTGGTTACGGCGAGTATTTACTTAACTTATTAGAAAGCAGAGTGTATTAGTGAATTACATAGAGACTGAAATTCCCGATGTGAAAATCCTAGAGCCTAAGGTCTTCGGTGATGAGCGAGGCTTCTTTATGGAAACTTTTCGAGCGAATGAATTTAATGAAAAGTGTGCGGAACGGACATTTGTACAAGAAAATCACAGCCGCTCTGACCAGGGAATTCTTAGGGGCTTGCACTACCAAGTCAAGCACACTCAGGGGAAGTTAGTTCGCGTTGTGAGCGGCTCCGTTTTTGACGTTGCGGTGGATTTACGAAAAAGCTCTGCGACATTTGGGCGTTCGGTTGGTGTTGAACTATCCGCTGAAAATAAACGGCAGCTATGGGTACCGGAAGGTTTTGCCCATGGATTTTATGTGATCAGTGAAACTGCCGAATTTGTTTACAGGTGTACAGATTACTACGCCCCAGAACATGAACGCTGCCTTCTATGGAACGACCCCAACTTAAAAATCGACTGGCCGCTAGTCGATGGAAAGACGCCCTCTTTATCAGACAAAGATAAAGAAGGCAGTTCATGGGAATCAGCCGAGTATTTTGCATAATGACAAGTGTATTGGTAACGGGATCAGGTCAGCTCGCGTGGGAATTACAGCGGACATGTCCAAGCGAGATCGAATTCATTGGGTTACCTCGCGCTGAGCTGGATATTTCTCAATCGGATTCTGTTGTTGAGTGTATACAGCGAATACGACCCGATGTGGTCATAAATGCTGCGGCGTATACCGCTGTGGATAAGGCGGAAAATGACGTAGAGGCGGCTACAGCGGCGAATACTCATGGACCTAAATACCTTGCTGAGCAGTGCGAAGCTATAGGCGCGTATTTTTTGCATATATCCACTGACTTTGTTTTTGATGGTTCGTCGAGTAAGCCTTATTTGCCAGATACGGATAAAAAGCCAATAGGTGTTTATGGTGAAACGAAAGCTGCGGGTGAAGAGGCAATTGCCCAGCATATGAAAGACCATTGGGCTGTCATTCGAACCGCGTGGGTGTATTCCGCACATGGCAATAATTTTGTTAAGACGATGCTGCGACTAATGGCCGATAAACCGCAGCTTGGTGTTGTGGGTGACCAAATAGGAACTCCAACCTGGGCTAGGGGTTTAGCGCTTGCGTGCTGGGCGGCGGTTGATAAAAAAATCGAAGGTCTCTATCACTGGACAGATAGTGGAGTTGCGAGCTGGTATGATTTTGCAATCGCGATTCAGAGAATTGGAATCGAGCAAGGCTTACTAAAAAAGGCCATTCCGATTAATAGCATTACTACTGAAGACTATCCTACACCTGCGCAAAGACCGTCTTATAGTGTGTTAGACAAGAAAAAAATATTGAGTGTATTGCCGGTCAAACCTATGCATTGGGAAGAGCAGTTACGTAGCATGATGACTGAGCTGGCGAATTAATGTTGGCTGTTGGGCCGTTTTTATTTCCAGTAAACCAAATAGAAATTACGCGATTATCTTAGTTCGGTCGTTCGCTAGAAAAGGCGCGCTAAGAAACGTGTAAATAACAATAGATCAAGTCGCGTTAAAGGGCAGTTATGAGTAAGACATTGTTGGTGACAGGGGCAGCCGGTTTTATCGGTGCAAACTTCGTTCACTATTGGATGGAAAATTATCCGGAAGATAAGGTCATTGGGCTAGATGCTCTGACTTATGCAGGCAACCGCGCTAACCTGGATTCCGTTGAGGCTAAGGCTAACTTTCGTTTTGTGCATGCTAACATCTTAGATCAAGAGGTGATCGAAACAATACTGCGCGAGGACGGTGTGGATATTCTCGTACACTTTGCAGCGGAGTCACATGTCGACCGCTCTATTCATGGACCGGATGCGTTTTTGGAAACGAATATAATAGGCACGCATAGCTTGTTAAAGGCGGCAAAAAAAGTGTGGCTGGATGAAGGCCTATTACCAGAGAATCATCGTTTTCATCACGTTTCCACAGACGAAGTTTATGGCACATTGAGTCCGACGGACCCACCGTTTCGAGAAGATACACCGTATGCTCCTAACTCCCCTTATTCGGCGAGTAAAGCGGCTTCGGATCATTTGGTGCGTTCATATCACCATACCTACGGTCTACAAGTTAGCACTTCTAACTGTTCCAATAACTATGGCCCGTTTCACTTTCCAGAAAAGCTTGTGCCATTAGTGATTACCAATATCCTTTTCAATAAATCGCTGCCTATATACGGAGATGGTCAACAAATTCGCGACTGGTTATATGTAGACGATCATGCGCGAGGAATTGATCTCGTGATTCGCAAAGGCGAAGTGGGTGAAACCTACAATATCGGGGGTATTAACGAATGGGCGAACATCGATATCGTTAAGTTGATTTGTAGTTTGATGGATGATCATTTTGCGAAGCAACCTGAATTGAAAGCTACGTATCCGGAAGCTAGCGCTGCGCATAAGCAAGATTCGGAGTCGTTAATTACCTACGTTAAAGATCGGCCGGGACACGATCGCCGTTATGCGATCGACCCGGCCAAGGCCAATGAAGCTTTGGGGTATCAGCCAAATGAATCTTTTGAAACCGGAATACGAAAAACCATTACTTGGTACTTAGAAAATCAGAGTTGGTGGTCAGCGGTAATGGATGGATCATATAAAGAGTGGGTTTCGAAGCAATACTCATAAGCGACCCAATTTTTATTTTACTGGTAAACAATTATTGGCAATACGTCGTGTGCTTATCTGCATTGGTGCACGTTTTCGTGATTAAGTTGGGGAAGGGTTATGAAAAATATTCTTGTTGGGTTTGTATTTTTATTAATATTGGCGGGCTGTAGTTCAAGTGGCGTTGTTGGTGAATTACCTCCGCTGCAACCCAATGCTATTGGAGAATACAAAATTGGTGTCGGTGATGAGCTACGTGTAAATGTTTGGAAAAATACGGAGCTTTCGATGGCTGTACCTGTACGGCCTGACGGTAAAATTTCTCTTCCTCTTGTCGGGGATATTGTGGCACAAGGCATGTCTCCGAGTGAGCTAGCGGAAAATATCACCGTTGGGCTCAAAACGTTTATTCGCAGCCCCCAAGTTAACGTCATTGTTATTAATGCGGGGAGCGTCGACTATCTGTTGCGTGTAAGGGTGACTGGAGCGGTTCGGAGTCCCAGATCTCTACCCCATAAAGATGGTATGACAGTGTTAGATTTGGTGCTTGAAGCGGGTGGGCCGACTGAGTACGCTTCAAGTAATAATGCAAGGTTGTATCGAAAGGTCGATGGTGAAGTTAAGGTCTATCCCATTCGTCTCAATGATATCTTGAACAAAGGAAAGCTGAAGACCAACTATACACTGGCACCTTCAGATATTGTGACGATTCCAGAACGACTTTTCTAATCGGGTCATCTATTTCATTTGGTTAGGTCGGGGTGACCGTGGACAGTCAAAATATCTTTAAACAGTTTTTTCGAGCGGTATTTCACGAGCTGTTTCGCTCTAAAACCGCTTACAACATTATCGCATCAGTTATCTTACTTTCTGTTGTGGCGATGGGTTATGGCTGGAAAGAATCGTATGTTTCGAATGCCGCTATATCACTTGAGCAGAGGAGCATTTCAAATCCTAGCAGTGCTGACCTTGACCGACTTGTCAGTGTTTATGAGACCTATTCTTTTCAGCAGCAGATTACGAAAGCCCTAGCATCTCAACTGCCTGCTGAGCTTAAGAGCAGTGCAGCGCGTGTTGATTATTTCAAAGACCATAGCAAGCTTACTTTGGTTGGCAACAAGGTTATACGACTTTCATTTAGCTCGTCTAACCCTGCTAGGTCTCAAGCGGCTTTGACGTTGGTTGTGGATGAGTTGCTCAACAAGGTGCAGCCACAAACTAACAGTCAAGATCTTGTTGATATTTATGTATCTTTAAGAGAGAAAGAAAAAAGCTTAAACCGTGATTTGCAATTAAGCGATGAAAAAATTAAAGCAGCTAAAGCATACACGGAAAACAAAAGCCGCCAGCGAGCACAAGACAGAGTCGGCTCTATTACGGAAGCATTGCAAGATGTTGAGGTGAACCTTAGCGCATTGGATGCAAAGATTTCAGGTATTTTACGTCGTTTGAACGCTGAAGAGGCGCTTCACTCCAGCGCGGAGCGGCTAAAACTGTTGAATACACAAAAAGAAAAACTTTTAGCGGCATTAACTGAAAATAACAATATCTATTCCTCCAATTCTCCTGAGGTAATTTCACTTCAGCAAGAACTAGACAACGTTAATATTGAAATTGTGTCGCTGACAGAGAAGCAGCCTATGGCATCTAAAAGATCTCGTGTGAGTGATGCCCTTTATGAACAATTGAGACAACAATTAACTTTAGATGAAATAGAGAAAGAATCACTGATTAGTCGAGAGTTTTCATTGAAACGCATTCTTTCCTCGGAAACAAAAAAAGCAGATACCGAACAGGCTTATAGTACGGCACTGTCTCATCTTCGTAACGAAGCGGAAATTTTGGGAGAAAAACTGCAAGGCGTTGTTCAGGCTATTGCTATAAATCTAAAGCAACAACGTAGTAACAAAGAGCAAATTGGGCAATATGTTGTACTAGATGAACCGACGCTTCCTCAAACGTATAGCGGTTTTGGTTTTATCGAATTTTTGATTATGGGGCCTTTACTTTCTTTTGGCTTGCCATTTGGCGCAGCGTCTCTATTGGTGTTAAGTGACTCTAGAATTCGCACCAGTCGCCAGTTAAAAAATATCATGCCGAAAAACTTAGCGGTTTTAAGTGTTATCCCTCACTACAATTCACCAAAAACACTGCGTATTTTCCGCAAGGCTTTATTGGGGTTGGTGATGTGGGGCATTTTCGTTTTCATTGTGTATTTCACTGTCGGCGTCATCGGGCTTAAAGGATGACCTGCGAATGAATTCAAATAGCGGCTGTGAATATAAAGGTTATTATCTTGGTTTGACGGTGTGCGTGCTACTGTCCTTTACATCTATGTCTTATGGGCAGACGGAAGCACGCGCTGGTTATGAATTCCTAACTGAAATATTTGTCACTCCCAAAAATGTTGAAAATGCGACTGGTGTTCCCTTGGGGCAAGATGAGATTAGAGAAACACAAACTGAATACGGCGTTTCACTGGTTTCTTTATGGACAAGTGAGTTGAGCGAAATCAATGTTGATTACGAGTACTCTAAAACAAGCTTCAGTCAAGACAGCGAGCAAGAAGGTACATTTCGAGATGGCTCATCTTCATTTGTTTTGGGTAATGAAACCAGTTTCTATCAATTGTCTTTGGATCACTCTATTCGGCGCGTACTTCGAGAGCCAAATGCTGTAGTGAGCGTTCTGGATAACAGTGAGGAACGGCAGATCACCAGCGTTATGCCGTTACTGCGTGCACGTTTTGATGCCGCGAACTCGCTAGCGATAGCTTACAGCTTTTCTGATGTTAATTTCGAGGACTCGAAAGAAAACTCATCAGAACGAAAAGCAGTCCAACTCCAGTATTTACGTGATATTTCTCCGATAGCAGACTTTCTCGCGGTAATGTCGCAAGCACGGATTGATTACGATTTATCCAATAGCGCTGACTATGAGATGAGTTCTGTGGCTTTTGAGCTTGCGGTCAATCACAGGATTTTTTCATATTCGATCCAGGCGGGTTTATCAAGAATAAAGCCTAAAGAAGGTGAGCCGGAAACCTCATCGACCTTCGGGCTAACATTGAACAGTGAAATAGTCGGTAATCGTTTTGAGTTGTTTGTTGAGCGTTCAGTTAGCGACACTTCTACAGGCAGCGGCAATGATGGCTTTTTTTCCACTCAAGCATCGTTTGATGGCAGTTCAGAAGGACAAGATCAGCTACTGAGAACTGAGTTCGGGCTTAGCTGGGATTATGACCATTTATGTGGAAGATGTGGCCTTATGGCAAGCATTGGGAAAGAGACAAGTGAATACTTTCACCTTTCAGAAAATGACTCGTCAGAAACCTTTTTCGACTTTAGGCTTAACTATCGGTTTTCGAGCCGCTTAAAGGCGTCTACTAGCATTCGGAAAACAAAAACGGATATTCCCAACCCCGTAAGGCCTTCGAGCTCGGACAATCAACTCTCGGGCTTGGAGTTCGCGTATCAATTAAGTCGTAATTTTGAAATCAAGTTGATGCATGAGCGTGAAAAACGTACAGAGAATGATGCTGACATGGGCTCGAAGGTTGATACTACGAGCCTAAGCGCAACCTGGCGTTTTGAATAATATAATTCCTGTAAGTCGTTTAACTCAGCGTTGCGCGACCGATACCCAACTATTTCTCGTTCCCCTAAGCCCATTTCGACTTTTTTTACACACGATAGCATTGATGACTGGAAGTTAGCTGGCAATGGAATCGTTTAGGCCTTGTTTATTACAGCTAAATAGAGATAAAAACTGAAAGATATCGTTAACATCACTAATAGGACTTGCGGTGTGGGCAGATAGTAATAGTTTCTGACTGTTTTGCGATCAAAACAACGACTAATCTGACAGTGATGTCCTTGATATAACAAAGCTATATCTGTATGTCTTCCAATGTTGCACTGTGTCAGGCTTTTATACACAGAGTTTTTCACCCCCATTCAACTGGCGTAAAAGCCATCAATTTACCTGCTTGCAGGATGAGCGATCTTTAGTCTGAACTTTAAGGGTGAGTGGTAAGCTGTTGTTTTTAAAGAATAAATACTATCACCCGTACACCTTTCTCTATTATTTTCCAATTTATTGCCTGCTTGGCACGTTGTCTGCTTGTGTTACTCTCACTAATTTAGGACCGCTGGAACAGCCAGCGTATTATAAATAAAGGAATTTCCATTTTCGTATAGAGTTGAGAGATGAAAGCTAAACTAATTTTTTTCATAAACTTTTTGATTGTCGCAAGCTTGTTTTCCCAGGCAGCATCGGCTGATGGCGCAGAATGGCTAATTCCTGCCATTGATGAGCCTATTTACCTCAGTATATGTGGTGCAGCTTTGCTATTTTTAGGTACATTCAAAGGTAAACGTTCGAATTCATAATTTGTTTTCTGGTAGTTTCGAGCGTTTACATAGGCCTTTCTGGCCGTAAGCCTTGAGACGATTAATCTACATTGCCATTCAATCCAAAATTTACTTTAAAAAGAATCATACTCGACTAAAATTGAGAGGTTTCAACCTTTCGTGGTATGTTGCGTGCGCCCGCGTGTAAATACAAATCTTGCCTTTGATGCGTCTGTAATTTTTCACCAAATGGTAGTGTATTATTTGCCCGTTGTTATTGCCCCCTTTGTTCTAAACTCGTCGAACTTCAACCCCTTGTGAGACTAAGATTAATGGCCGAGCCTAGTTTTCAAAACCCCCATAATTTTCGTCGTAAACGGCTTCTGCAAAACCACGATACCTTAGTTCAATGGGTACAGCAGGGGATTAATATTGGCGTAGTTATAGGCTCATTGATTTGGTTAACGGTACGTGCGGAAGGCCAAGTGGCTGAGCATTATCGTGTGATGCTAGCGTTTGCAATCTTGTTAATGATTATTATCTACCATTTGTTTGGTGTCTTGAGGCGCTTTGATAGTGTACTAGGAGGGATTCAGCATCTCGCTAGAGCCTGGGGCGTGGTGGTTATTATTTTGGCATGGGTTGCTTATCTGACCAAAACCTCGGAAGGCTATTCTCGTCAGATTATTGTGTATTGGGCTTTCTTTTCTTTTGTTCTTCAAGCGCTTGTATTTTTGCTGACATATGAAGCGTACCAAATCTATCGTGTTAAATTTCGAGAGCGCATTCCCTCGCTTATTATTGGGACGGGCTCCGTTGCCCACCATCTAGCATCGAGTATTTCGAATAATATCTGGCTTAATGACAAAATAGTTGGTGTTGTTAACTATGGCAGCGATCATGGCAAGGAATGGGCTTTGGAATCTCCCCCTTTATTGGGGGAAGAAAAGGATCTCCTAGCCATTATTGAGAAGCATGGTATTCGTCGGGTGTATGTGGCGTTACCGTTCAGCTTGAACTCACATATTAAAACGATTCAGGATCTACTCATTGATATTAATCTCGATCTTGTCTGGGCACCGGATATATTCGAGTTCGAACTGCTAAACCATAGTGTGCGCGAAGTTGCCGGACTTCCGCTACTGAACCTAAATGAAACCCCTCTAATGGCCGGTGGCCCGGCGTTCGTAAAGGCATTTATGGACAAAAGTATAGCCCTGATCGCAATTTTTATATTGAGTCCAGTGCTCATATTTTTTGCGCTAGCGGTGAAGTTTACGTCTCCAGGTCCGATAATTTTTAAACAAATGCGCGATGGATGGGACGGGAAAAAATTCTACGTCTACAAGTTTCGTAGTATGTACGTGCATCAGGCAGAAAGTGTCGTTCAGCAAGCAAGTAAGGGTGATTCTCGTATCACTCGTATTGGTGCATTTATTCGTAAGACTTCGGTCGATGAGTTGCCTCAATTGTTTAATGTGTTAGAGGGGAGTATGTCTTTGGTGGGGCCGCGACCGCATGCAGAATCTCACAATCTCTACTATTCGGATAAGGTGCGAACCTACCTTGCCCGGCACCGAATTAAACCGGGTATGACTGGATTGGCTCAAATCAATGGGATGCGAGGTGAAACAGAAACTATTGAGTTGATGAGTCGTCGAGTTGAGTTTGATTTAGAATATATTTGTAATTGGTCGCCTCTGTTGGATATCAAAATTTTATTTCTTACCCCGTTTGCATTGTTTTCAAAGAACGCCTATTAGAAACGCCTTCTATGTTCAAAGTAGCTCTCCTATGAGGTTTTTGAACGCTAAAGCGCGCGTATTAGTCAGTATTGTGTGCTTCTTTATTGTTCTGTTAGCACAAAATGCACAGTCTCAAAATATTAGCAAAGAAGAGCTGACAGCATCTTATATCTATAACTTCGCCAAAAATATCGAGTGGCCAGATGAGAGTTCGCGTACAACGTTTACGATAGCGTTATATCGTATTGACAGCCCGTTATTAGAAGATGCGCTTCTTTACCTCAATAATGATTTCAGCGTGCGTGGTAAAACGATCAAAGTAGTTCGTGCAAATACGATTAAGTCATTGGAGAATTATCAATTAATTTTTACTGGGCAGGTTGGCTTATCGACGATTAACAATATTTACCATGTGATAGGTGGTCGCCCGACCTTACTTATTACGAGTGGGCTCAAAGAAAAGCAACTGGTGATGATCAATCTGTCATTTTTAGTTGAGCGGCGTATGGTTTTTGAAGTAAACAAATCGAATATTATCAATCAAGGACTGAAACCGCTGCCAGAATTGATTTTAAATGGGGGAACCGAGATAGACGTTGCGGCTTTATTCCGAGAAGGCCAGGATTCTCTCATAGCGATACAGCAGCAACTTAAATCACGTGAGTCGATACTGGACGAGCTCATAACGGATATTTATGCCCAGGAAGAAAAAAATAAAGGCTTAGAGGAACGACTAAAAACTCTGACTCAAAATATTGACGATAGCCGGAAGCTCATTGAAGATCAATCCGGACAGCTGCATTTGCAACGTAAGCAGATAGAGAAAAGCACGCTAGAGCGTAAGGTTTTGCTAAGCGATGTAGAGCGAAGTCACTTGGCTCTTGATAAGCAGAGAAAACAGTTAGCATCTAGAAAGCGAGAACTAGATGAAATTGGGCAAAATATCGATGAGCGAGAACAAAAACTGACTCGACTAAACAGTATTATTCAGCAGCAAGAGTCTCAAATTAGTCAGCAATCGGGAGAAATAACCGAACTGGACGAGTTGGTTAGCAGCCAAAAAAATGCCTTAAACTACTTAAAAATCATCGTTGTTTTGGCGGTGTTGCTAATAGTCACAGCATTTATCGCGTATCTAATAAAACGCGGAGACAACAAACGTTTGGCTGCCCACAGTCATGATTTGCAAATGGCTCAAGATCGTTTATCAATAGCCAAACAAAAAGCGGAAGAAGCAAACGAAGCGAAAACAGAATTTCTATCGTTGATGACGCACGAATTGCGCACGCCATTACAGGCCATTATTGGTTACACCGATGTTATGCTTGAGGATATGGAGCTTGAGGGCGAAACTGAATACACCGATGATTTAAACCGTGTGATACACAATAGTGAGCGCCTACTTAGGCTTATCAACAATGTTCTTGATATGGCCAAAATAGAGTCAGGACAGATGGAACTTCATCTATCCGAAGTGAAGTTATCTACGCTCGTTGAAGAAGCTGTTGATAATGTGAAGCCTCAAATAGAAAAGAACCAAAATCAGCTGAGGGTCTCGGTGAAAGAAGGGGCATACTTGCCTACTGCGGACCCAGAAAAATTAGTGCATATCATCATTAATTTATTAAGTAATGCTGCTAAGTTTACTGAGGACGGAAAGATTGAAATCCGAGTTGTACACAGTTTACAGGCCATAGATATTAGCGTTCGGGATAGCGGTATTGGTATGACGGAACAGCAACAAGAAAAAATATTTGAACGCTTTGGCCAAGCGGATAGTTCGACAACTCGCAACTTTCAGGGCAGTGGTCTAGGTCTATCGATAGCTCGACAGCTGACAGAGCAAATGGGCGGAACGATTATTGTTAAGAGTGAATTTAACAAGGGGTCGATATTTTTGGTAACGATACCGTTGCCTATCTTGGAACCTAAAACAGGTTGATTAACTTCCACCTTATATAAGGTAGTCGGGTAAGGGCACGGAAATAGTAAAATATTAGACTAATGTTGTACTGAGTTTTCCGCTTATAATCGATCGGGAGTTTCTCTTATCGGACTGCCAGTATATGCAATATCGCCGCATTGCAAAGGTAAGAATGAGTTAGCTGGCCGGTGAAAAGTATCGAGATAGCAAGCTGTTACACCGCTAGCTACCAGCATAGCGAACATATTGTACACTTCTGTTTCGGTAAATTTTTGGTCTGATAGGAATGCTGACATGTATCCATTTATGTTCATACCTTCATTATAGTCTTTCAATAAAACCTCTTCGATTTCATAGGCCAACTTTAAGTGAGGCCCCTCCTGAAACCCAAGTTCTTTGCTAATTTCCTCCATAACTTCTAACCTTTCATCTCCTTTAGCTATCGGTCGCTTATAGCCAACGATATAGGGCTTCCCTTTGTTTTTTGAAGTTATTTCTTCGACAATCGTTTTCGCCGAGGCTCCCAATTCATTTTTTTTCAGTGAGGCGGTGATAAACAGCACCCCTTCGACAAGTGGTAATACTCCGTAAGTTCGAGAGTCTGTTGCTAGGCACCCCATAGCAGTAGCAGCAATTACTGTCGTTTTTGCATTGCCAGCTAACGCACCGATTTGATTACACCAAATTCGTGGGTCTGGCCAACTTAAGCAGCCGTAAATAGCTTCAACCCAATCCGCAAAGGGCTTTTCTACCAGTTTCCCGGTTGCATTTAATATTAGAATTTGAAAATAAGTTTTTTTCCCTACCAAATCGTCTAGCATTGAGTGCCCGTGGCTATACACGCCGCGTCCTGGAAACCAACCACCAGTCCGACTAAATATGGTTGATCGATTTTCATCAAGAAATTTGATGACACTAGGGCAACTATTTGTTTTGCGATTCGATAACATAATTTTCATCTTTTACATAAGGCATAGCCGTGATGGGTTTATTGGCCAGTTCGAGACCGTGAGCGGCCAAGCCTGGAGAACATATAAGTTGAAATAAGCAAGCACCTGTGCGCGGTTGAAAACCCAAATCGGAAAATATTGCTGAAGCTAATCCAGTTGGATTCCAGCCAATCCCATGAGGTTCTAATAGTGAGGATAGCTGTTTCCCCCATTTTAAAGCGCCACCTGCACCTTTGTATTCGAGCAGAAGTTCGGCAATCTCAGTTGTTAGTATATCGACGCCACCGTAGACTTTACTAAACCCTGGTGTGTTTTCAGCGCAGATATCATCATATTTTTCATGGTTGCCCTCTTGCTCGAGTTTTTCTGTTAAAAGCGACAATATTTTTGAGGCGTCCACTTTACGGTTTTTGCTGAAAAACTTCATTGTCTTTGAAATATTTCCTGCTCCCAGGTATTCGCCTCCTAAAACGCCAATTCCAATTGGCAATATATGTGTCGGATTAGTTTTGCCAATTCCAGCATTCATTGCTGCTCTTGTTGAAGGGTGTCTGGGACCCAAATTAATCAAGGCTATCATCAAGGCTTCTAGAATTTCGGATTCATGTTTACTTGGTAGCTCTCCTCTGAACAAAAGGTAAAAGACATCAGAAAAATTTCTTTTCCGAATTAGGTCAAATAAATCGTACCCGTGGCAGTATGCCTGAGAGGTGATATATGGGTTGTCTTCTGAAGGTTTTTCGAGCCAAATTTTTGAAGCGACTTTGTCAGCGAAATTTTCATTTCGACTTTGTACTTTTTCATGCTGCCTTTTGTCGCTCATAATCTAAACTCTGGTGTGAACAAATTAGTACAAATAGCTAAAATCCAGCCATATGCTTCTTGATTGAAGAGGGTAGTCATTAGTGATAGAACCTCGGCTGGGTTCTTTTGCATTTTGATTTGTTGAATTTTTTACGGACATAGAAATATCCAAACCGGGAAGCACTTTTTTTCGTTTCAAGTGAAGATCAATTATACTGTAATCGTGAATATTGTTGCGTTGGTCGTTAGGCAGCCGTTTTCTGTTCGCAACATGATTTACAATTCCATTGAGGCTCCAATTTTTATCTATTTGCCAATTCAATGACATTGTATATAAGTCTCGTGGGGCATCGGCGATATTGCTATTTGTGGTTTTATTTTTTCCTGCCTGGTGGGAATAGCTGGATTTAAGGTGTACGTCTTTCGTTATTATCCAATTCAAATCCCATTCTATTCCTCTACCGTCTTGGTCTCTTGAGTTTTGTGCTGTGCTAGTAGTTCCTCCCTCATCAGGTACGAACTCGATCATATCTTTCGCTTTATAGGAAAATAGACTAATGCTATTTTGAAAATTTTCGGTGATATTAAAATTGAAAGAAAGTTCAATCGTATCTATTACTTCTGGGTCTAGATCTTGTTTGCCAAGAGAAATTGGGTTGTTTGCGAAAAAACGCTCAGAAAAGGATGGCGCTCGAAATGCACTGCCGTAAAGTATTTTTGATGTTAATTTTTGATGCGTTGCCCAGACTAAAGCTATTCTTGGGTTAGTTGTACTGCCAAAATCCGAATATTTATCATATCTCAAACCCGCTGTCAGCTCCCAGTCGGGAGAAAAACGCCACTCATCTTGCACCGAAATATACTGAATTGATCGTGATGTATCTTTAGCATACACAAACGAAGTGTTACTTACATCGGTTAGTAAGCCACTTATGACGGGTTGTGTTCCGTCGATAACTCCAGGGCCAAAATTCTTTGTTTCATATGTGTCGAGCTTCTGATGCTTGGAGCCAATGTTCAATCTAAATCGATGATTCTCTACTCCTGTAAAAATTGAGGTCAAATCGAGTTGGGTATCTGTTGTCGTTGCGCCCGGGTTGCCAATTAGTCCGTTTGTGAATTCTACTAACCCCACAGGGGTAAAAAAATCCAAATTTCCATCGTTACCAATAGGTATGATTGTTCCCGGCGGTAAAAGATTAAATTGTGCTTGAGTTTTATAGCGTTGATAGCTAATGCGAGCATTGTGATTCCAGTTTTCTATATCTTTTTTCGAGTTATACGAGATATTAGTTTGAAAGAGTTGGCTATTGTCATTTCCCTTGGGGTCTAAGGCCTGAGCTGCACCAGGTCCTAAGCCTGAGTTATTGGAATCCCAATTCCAAATGTTGATAGACCAGTATTTATTCGTTATATCAAGTTCCAGATCCAATATTTCATATTGAGTAGATAGCATGCCTGGAGCAAGGGAAGCGTTAGTGGCAAGTTGAGAATCTAACATCGTTTGTAAGTCGCTTTGTACGCGGCGATTTGGATCACCATCACTTTTTTGATAACTAAGGTTGTAAACAGCATTCCAATTCTGAACGGAAGTTTTGCCTTGCAGCCAAAAATCGCGACTATGAAAAGAGCCTGATCCGCCGCCCACTTGAAACGGTTCGACTTTTTTGTGATCTTTCGTAATGATATTTATCACACCGGAGTAAGCGTCCGCTCCGTATATTGCTGATCCGGGTCCACGTATAACTTCAATTTGAGATATATTTCTCACCGGTAATCGGAACAGTAATGGCCTGCTACCTTGTAAACTATATTGTACTGGAACTCCGTTCTTGAGAAGCAACACGTGCGGATTGAAACCTGAGTGAATTCCACGAATAAAATAAATGGAATCTAATCGACTAAGGGCTGAAACGGAAACATGTAATCCGGGTATAGTTTCAAGTACTTCGTCTAAGTTCTTTGCTCCCATAGCTTCAATTTGTAGTGCGGTGATAACGGAAGCTGTTGCTGGAGCTCTATCCAGCGATGTGCTATTTCCTGTAGCGGTAGTGATTTTTACTTTTCCAAGATCAGACAGGGAGAGGTTGTAGAATTTTGTATGATCGGAACCATTATTCCCAAAGGTAATTGTTGAATATAAGGCTGTAACTACGAGCGTTGCGGTGGAGATCAACGATTGATAAAACGCCATAAATGAAACCTTTATTGATTAGTCGTAATGTTGGCTGATAGTTCAGCTACGTAATGGCCAATAACGAGTTAATCATATGTTGTGAGTATGAAAAATGATCATGCTGTGAGTGCCGACCCTTGGGTATATAAGGTCTTATTATATTAGTAGCTAATTTTCTCAGCCTATCGTAAGAATAGACTACGTGAGATCTAATTCAAAAAATGGGCGTTGGTGAATATCTCCTTTTAGGTATTATGAGCAGGTTTTGTGATGGTCGGCACAAAGTGGATACATATGACTTACATCAAACAAAAGAGGCAGCGATACTTGTTTGGAATGTTAGGCCATAATTTATGGCGCTATTGAGTTGGTACTTACTCACAGGTTAGTAGGTTTGCAAAAATTTTCTCAACCGGTTCAGGATACCCAATATGGTATCCCTGCACAAAATCAATCCCCATTTGTTTGAGGATATTCAAAATTTCTTCATTCTCTACATACTCAGCAACAGCTTTTTTGCCCAGGGCCTGAACGACCTGAATAATTGCACGGACTAGCGCCTGGTCCACTTGGTCATTGTGAAGGTTTTGGATAAAAGATCCATCCAGCTTAATATAATCGGCAGGTAATTGTTTTAAGTAGGAAAAACTACTAAAGCCTGATCCGAAATCATCGACTGAAAAAGTACAGCCTAGGTCATGAAGCTCAGAAATCACTCTTTGGGTGATGTCTAAATTAAACAAACTGGCACTTTCGGTTAATTCGAACGTGAGCCTTTTTGCGCTGACATTGCAGCTATTTAAACAATTGACAATCGAAGGGACGAGGTTTTCGTCTTTAAATGCTTGGGCAGATAAATTGATGGCGATATGAGTCAGTTCGCTATGATCTTTCAACGTTGTAATAGCGAGTTCGATAATGCGACGATCAAGCATCTGCATTTCGCCCGTATTTTCAAGAGCAGGAATAAACTGGCCGGGGCTAACGATTGTCCCGTCGGTCTCGCGATATCGAACGAGGGCTTCATAGTATGAAATTCTATCTTCCTTGATATCAAAGACCGGCTGGAAATACAACAATATACGATTTTCAGTAATGCCTTCGCGTATTTTTTGAGACCAATTCACGTTGAGGCGCATGTCCTCACTTTCACGATCATCGGCATCGTATAAGTGAATAAGATTTCGGCCTCGCCCTTTGGCTACATAGAGGGCAATATCTGCTTTCATCAAATACTCTTCAGAGTTTTTGGCACTGCCATCTATAGCGGCTAAGCCTATACTCGAACCCAAGTGAATACGTTGCTCTTGTAACTGAAAACTACAATCTCGAACCACTTCCTGAAGTTCTGCGGCGAATGTTTTCGCTTTATCGATATCAGTATCGTGCAATAAAACCGCAAATTCATCTCCGCCCAACCGACAAAGTAAATCTGCTTTTCGAATGTGTTTTAGTAGTAGTTGTGAAACCTCACGTAGAACTTCATCGCCCCGGTGATGGCCAAACGTGTCATTAATAACCTTAAAGTAATCCAAATCGATATAAATCAGAGCGTGTGAGCGCCTGTATCGAGTGGCATCAACAGCTAATTGTTCGAGAGACGATTCAAAGTATCGCCGATTGTATAGGCCCGTTAGTGAATCGTGCATCGCCAAATGTTCGAGCTCATGCTGAGCTTGTTTACGCTCAGTAATATTATCGAGGCAAATGGTCAGCGTCGATAAATTATTGACGGATGTTGAACTGCTAATTTTTAATTGTGTCCAGATCTTTTCGTTTTGCCGATCTAAAAGACAGAGTTCAAATTCATACTTTTTATTTTTGTTCTTGTTGGATAGCGCTTCGTGAAGTTTTGTTTTGTAGCGGGCGAACTTAGCGGAATCTTCTTCCGCCACAAAAGCTTCAAGTGGTCGACCAATAGATTCAGGAACGCTAAAGCCCATAAGCTGTTCCCACGTCCTATTTAGAAATGTGATGCTGAGGTGGCTGTCCAGTTCCATAACCACAGATTGAAGGTCATCGAGCAGGTGATGATGACTCTCGTACAAGTTTTTATAGGCAGACTCTCTCTCTTCTAAAGATTTTACGCGCTCTGCAAACTGTGCGTTACTGACAAGATAATCTTCTCTTAACGATGCGATATTACAAACTTTACGCAGTTGTTCGGCGCGAAAGGGCTTGGGTATGAAGTCCACTGCTCCGTTCAGCATAAGTTCTTCCGCTTGGTCAGCTGAAGCATGGGCGGTCATGATCACGACGGCTTGGTCGGGTTTTTGTTTCATGATCTCGGTAAGGACGTCTTTACCGGCAAGTTTCGGTAGCATTAAATCCAGTAATACAAGATCGTGTTGCCCGTGCTCCCATTCAAACAAGCCTTTTTTTCCGTCTTCAGCGACTTGGATATCAAATGTCTTATCCAGAACACGACGAATTAAATCAGACGTATCGCTCTGATCTTCGATGACTAATAAGCGTTGTTTGGGTGGGGGGGAGTTTTTCTTCTCGTAAAAATCATCAACAATTTTAGGAATGCGATCGATATGCTCAAGAGGCAGGACATGGTTAACACCGTATTCGCGCGCTGTGACTTCCGCTATACGTTCGCACCAAGTGCTCGACACCATAATAATGGGAATGTCGGTAGGACATTTCAAAATGCCGGAGCGCACAAGACGAGACAGGCGCCAGCCGTCTAAATCGGGTGTATCAATATCACCTAAAAGAATGTCGACTTGTGATCGTCGCAAAATACTTAGCGCTGATTTTGCTGTATCCGCAAAGGTGAGAAGAGCTCGAGGCGATGACTGCAAGCCCAATTTGATCTCTTTTCGTACGGCTTCATTATGGCTGACGATTAAAATTTTAACGATGGACAAATTCGAATCTATTTGAGTTAGTTTTTGCAACACGCATGTCTCTCCGCTTGTATCCATATTAGTTCAGAGCGCGCCATTGTTCCATAGGCATTCTTAGAGAGATGTTGCGTAAATGGCGCTACGAAAGTTTGTTTGTCATGAAACTCTACTAATGAGGCTGAAGAAGAGAATAAGAGGATTGTTGCGATATAAAAAAGGCCGTCTCAGTACATAGACTTTATCTACTGAAAAGGCGCGATTTTATTCCCAAGATTCGAAGGGTAGTTTCCGTTTCAAACGCTTTTCTGAACGGATACTAAGGCAGCTCTCAGGAGTGAATGATCGGGGTTTAGCCGCCAGGTGTTGAGGAAGTATGCTGTGCTAATCCTTTTACACGCTCACCCATTGGAGGTACTTCCTCTCGGTCAATACGAACGTCCAGTAAAGTCGGTGCGCCCTTGTTAAATAGTTCTTCCCATTTTATTTCTTCTAGCTGCTCGGGTTTCTCTATCACCATGCCATCCACTCCCATTGCTTGTGCTAGAGCCGAATAATTCACTTTGTTCAGCTGCCAGCCAATGGATTCCTGATTGCCTAGTTTTTGTCCGTGCATCACCATGCCCATTGCAGCGTCGTTGAGCACTATAAATACGACAGATAACCCTTGTTGCGCTGCGACTGTAATTTCTTGGGCGCTCATTAAGTAGGAGCCGTCACCAATAATACAGAGGGTGGGTGCTTTGCGATTGCCAATGGCAGAGCCAATCGCGGCACTGATAGACCAGGCCATGGAGCCGAAGCCCATCGCAATACGGTAAAAGCCATCAGAGTTTGAGCGATTCAAATAATGAGTGGCCCAGGACCAACCATTGCCAGCGTCGACAAATATTCGTGTTTCATCTGGCAAATTGGTCGCGAGGTAGTGCATTAAACGCTGTGGTTTAACGGGGCTTGCGTTTGAAAAACATTTTTCAGGTTCTTTGATGGTTGCAAAACCACCTGTAACATTTTTTTCTGAATTACGATTCGCAGGGGTGGTCCATCGCTTCCCCCATTTTATGGCATCATTAATGTTAACGAGCAAACGATCAAAAATCGCGTCTATATTGCCGAATACGTGCAGGTTGGCCATTGGTGAACGAGTGAAATGTTCAATAGACGAGTCAATGTGAACCAATTTGGTATTGAGAAGCTCGTCAGTCCAACCGCCAGTACCGAGTTCCCCTAGTGCGGTTCCAACGGCAAGAATTAAATCAACCTCTTGGCTTTGAAGCAGCTCACGTGTGCTTTCGTGGCCAGCAAAACCATATACGCCACGATATTGCGGGTGTGTTTCATCGATCCAGGTCTTACCTATCGGTCCAGTAACAAAAGCAGCGCCGGTTAATTCGACAAACTTCATAACCTGCTTGTTGGCACGACCAACACCGTTGCCGATGTACATCACGATATTATCAACGCGCGCGAGTTTTTCGCACAGTCGCTCAATTGCTGAATCATCCGACATGGAAAAACCGTGAACGAGTAAATCACTGTGAATGTGCGGTTTAATTCCAGCTGGAGTTCGCAGAACGTCTGCAGGAATACTGATGTGTGCTGGCCCATGTGGGGCTCGGTGGGCGGTCATGATGGCAGAAACCAGCTTGGCTTCTAATTGCTCATGATGCGATATAAGGGTATTGAACTGGGTAATGTGTCGAAAGATCCCCACCGTATCAATGGCGGTACAGCTGGATTCCTGCAGAGCACGTTTGCCGAATTTGGGTAGAGGCGTTTGCGCTGTAATAACCAGCATAGGGGTCTCTTCTGCATAGGCAGAGCCAACTCCTGTTACCAAGTTCGTGGCACCAGGGCCGGTGGTGCTGCATACCACGCCCATTTTGCCTGTCTCACGGTAGTAGCCGTCTGCCATAAAGGCAGCGCCGCATTCGTGGCGGGCAACGACGAGTCTAGGGCCGCCTCTGCGTTCACTACGAGCCAAAGAGTTAAACAGAGGCTCAATAGCTCCGCCGGGAACGCCAAACACCGTATCGATTCCGAGCTCTGATAGGTAATGAACTATTAAGTCTGCATAAGTAGTGGGGCATTGTTCTTCCTGAATAGCCTCATCGCAGGTGGTGACACCAGGCAGATATTGGTTGTCGATAATCTGCAGCATTTTCATAAGCCTCGTTACAACACGGTTGTGATCCTTTACGACCGTTTTCGTGTTAAGAATGTGGCGCAATATATAGTAATGACTATTTCTGCGCCACTCAAAAATTAATCAGATCGTGAGAAAAATCATCTCATTAGTTGCATTGTTAGCAAAAAATACTACTTAACGTGCTGGCGCTCTCGCTAACGTAGAGGTTCGCATGTAAGGAAGCGCCTACTTCGAGATCTTTTTCAGCGAATTTAAAAAGTTAGAAATAATAGTAAGTACGGGGTCGAACATAGCAAAATGAATGCCAAATCCGATATTGGAAAGGTATAAAGTGTTTGGAGTCGCGAAAAAATGTAAAATTTGAACCCAAATCCATATGGTTAACATGTTATCTATTTGGTTCGTGGGGCGAATATTTCATTATCGGTTACATCGAAATATAGGAATGTTATGATTGGCGGGGAAAATTTTTCCGTGTTTTATTGAGGAAAGAGAGGCCGAAAGTGTCGAGAAAATAGTGAGGCGCTCTCAAAAAAATACGCCTAATATTTGAAATGACGGAGTATTTGGTCAGCGCCTGACGCCACGCGGGTTTAGATGTTAATAGATCATCACCTTAATGCCAGGGATTACGATAAAGCCCAAGTCGTTGTTTAACCAAAAGCCACAAGAAGGGCAGGTCATCAATCAAATAACGCTTTGCCATACGCCCTGGTTCCTGTAACAGGCGATATAACCATTCGACACCACAGGTCACCATCCATCTTGGTGCTCGTTTAACGGATCCCGCTTGAAAATCAATAGTCGCCCCAATAGCAAAAAATAATTTTACGTTGGGTAATTTGTCTTTATTAGCATAAATCCACTTCTCTTGTTTGGGGGCTCCGACTCCAACTGCGAGTGTAGTTGCTCCAGAATCGTTAATAAGTGTCAGGATTTTTTCCAGTTCGTCTTCGTCGTGCTCAAAACCAAAGGGGGGGGAATAGCCATCTATAACAATTGTAGACCCGGCCTTTTTGTTGAGAGCGTTTTTAGCGATTTGAACGGATTCTTCACTTCCGCCAAGTAAAAAAACTTTTACATTCTCAGTGTTATCTTTATGACGTTGGCAGTACGCTGGAAATAAATCTGAGCCGGCAATCTGATCAATAACACTTTTCCCGGGAATTAAAAATTTACTTAACAGTTGGATAACACGGCTGTCGCAAACAATATGTTCTGACTGGATATAGCAATCGTAAAATTCTCGGTCTTTCTGTAATTTAATAAAATGATCTATGTTGGGCGTAACAACAACGCCCTCTTCCAGCTGTGTAAGAAAATCTTCGAATTTCCAGTTGTGTAATTCGAGATTTAGGATTTTTAATGTTTCCATTAATGAAAGGCCGCCAAATTAATTAACAAGTAAAGTAAAGTAAAGTAAATTTAAAAATCGCTTGAATCGATTAAGCGTCTTTCATGTGTTCGTCTTTTAGTTTTACGTAATTCATTGCTGAGTAAGTAAAAAACTTTCGTTCAGAATCTTTTAGTGGCCGAGCTTGCTTGGCCGGACTGCCAACATACAAATACCCGCTTTCAAGGGTTTTACCTGGGGGAACTAAAGTGCCAGCTCCAATTACTACGTCGCTCTCGACTATTGCGCCGTCCAAAACTGTGGAGCCAATACCAACTAATACGCGATTGCCAATGGTGCAGCCGTGTAGACACGCGCCGTGGCCGATGGTGACATCTTCGCCAATAGTTAGTGGCCAACCGCCGGAATTAAAATCGCTAGCGTGAGTGATGTGCAGTACGGCGGCGTCTTGAACACTGGTACGAGCACCGATCTTGATGTTATGCATATCGCCGCGAATCACAGCACAGGGCCATACGGAAACGTCATCCCCCAGCACTGTATTGCCGATGACTACGGCGGAGTCATCGATGAATACACGCTCGCCCAAGGTGGGTAGCGTTCCTTTATAGGCACGTACAGACTTGTAATCAGACACAATCAGCTCCAAATAAGGGAAGTAAATCTAACGGGCGCTTTTCATCTAAACTTTGGTTAAAGTAAGCGACCCCTGTTTAAGATCGATGATTCTACCTAATTTTGAGATGCTAAAGAATGACTAATCCACTTTTAGAAGCCCATACACTGCCTCCTTTTGAGCGAATTACAGCTGGGGATGTGTTGCCTGCAATGAAGACATTGATCGGCGAGGCTGAGCTAGGCTTGACCCAGCAACTGGAAGTCGTCGGAGACTATACCTGGAAGAGCTTGGCGGAGAGTATCGAGGCGCGTGAAGACAAGATTAGCCAGGCTTGGTCGCCGGTTTCCCATTTGAATTCAGTGATGAATGACGATGATTTGCGGGCGGCATATGAAAAAGCGGAAGAGTTGTTGACCAATTACCACACAGAGCTTGGTCAAAATAGTCGCTTGTATCAGGCTTATGTTGCGTTATCGGAATCGGCAGAGTTTGCTGACTTGAATCAGGCTCAGAAAAAAACAATTGAGAACGCTCTGCGTGATTTCAAGTTGTCGGGGGTGGCTCTAGAAGGGGAGGCAAAAGCGGAGTTTAAGCGTGTTAAGTCTGAGCTCTCGAAATTGACAACGTCCTTTTCTAACAACGTATTAGATGCGACAAGTGGATGGTCGTACCACCTTAAAGAAGAAGCCTTGGGGGAGAATAAATCTGCATTGGACGGATTACCGGAATTCATTATTGATGGCGCAACAAAAGCCGCTGCGGATAAAGATTTATCGGGGTGTGTATTCACCCTCGACATGCCGGTTTACTTTACGGTGATGTCACAATCGAAAAATCAGTCTTTACGTAAGGTTATGTACGAAGCTTATTGTACGCGAGCGTCTCAAGAGGGACCGACAGCTGGGCAATGGGACAACACAGAAAATATTGAAAATATCATACTACTACGTCAAAAGCTGGCATCTTTGCTGGGATACAAAAACTACGCAGAAGTTTCCGTTGCGTCAAAAATGGCGGATTCGGCAGAGGGGGTGGTGACCTTTTTAAATGACCTAGCAAAAACAACTCGACCCTTTGCGGAGAAAGAGCTGGAAGAACTTAAGGCGTTTGCTCTTCAGGAATTTTCTGTAGAGGAATTGATGGCCTGGGATATTCCGTATTTTTCTGAACAATTAAAACTGAAAAAGTACAATGTATCGCAGGAAGTATTGCGTCCGTACTTTCCATTAGGTCTCGTACAGCAAGGGCTGTTTCAAGTGGTGGGGACGCTTTATGGCATAGAAGTTAAAGAGGCTAAAGCAGAATTGTGGCATGAGGATGCTAGCTACTACGAAATATTCCGAGAAAGTGAAAAAATAGCCGGCTTTTATTTGGATGTGTTTGCGCGAACCAAAAAGCGTGGCGGGGCCTGGATGGGGGAGTGTCGCTCAAGACGGATAAACGACGGGAAGCAGCAGCTACCGATTGCTTATCTGGTGTGCAATTTTAATTCGCCAATGGATGGTACGCCAAGTTTACTAACGCATAATGAAGTGACGACTTTATTTCACGAATTTGGTCACGGTTTACATCATATGCTGACAAAAATAAATGTGTCGGCGGTAAGTGGTATTAATGGCGTGGAATGGGATGCTATAGAGCTACCTAGCCAGTTTCTCGAAAATTTCTGCTGGCAACCAGAAGTTCTAGGCTTTATATCAAAACATCATGAAACGGGGGAGGCTTTACCTGAAGAGTTGCTGAAGAACATGCTGGCGGCAAAAAACTTCCAGTCGGCTATGCAAATGTTACGACAAATAGAGTTTGCTCTTTTTGATTTACGCCTTCATATGGAGTTTGGTTCCGAAGACTTCCTGGGAGTGCAAAAACTACTGGACGATGTGCGTGCAAATGTTGCCGTGATTATCCCCCCAGCTGTCAATAAGTTCCAAAATGGATTTTCCCATATCTTCGCGGGCGGTTATGCGGCTGGTTATTACAGCTACAAATGGGCTGAAGTTCTGTCTGCAGATGCCTTTTCTGCATTCGAAGACGAAGGAATTCTTAACCCGCAAACTGGGCGGAGATTTATGCAGGAAATTCTTGAAAAGGGCGGTTCCCTGAGCGCTTTAGAATTGTTCAAGAATTTCCGTGGGCGCGAACCCAGTGCTGATGCTCTGATGCGCCATTCGGGGTTAGTCGGATGAGTAAAATAGTCAAACGATTTATTGCTGGCGCTGTGTGCCCGAAATGTGCAGAGCAAGACGTATTAATGACGTACCGCATTGGAGAGGACGAATTTCGAGAATGTGTAGAGTGCGGCTTTAAAGACAAGATGGTATTTAAGTCTCAGATGCGAGAATTGGGAACGCGGGTGAATACGACGGAAGAAGACATTGCTTCTGAAACCCAGGTGGTTACCTTGATGCCCAGTAAGCCGACTAAAAAGTAAACGCTGTTGTTTCGTCGTGGGCTTATTGACCCGGTGTGCGATTGGATAACAGAGCTATAGTGAGTAATCACTTAGAGGCGGCTGAAAGCATGTCGGAGAAATGAATGATAAAGTGGTGAGCGTCGCATAGCGCACAAGCACGTTTGTGTTTATGGATGGGGTCTAATGAAGTGTTGGTTTTTGCTGTTCGCTATTGATCACTAAAAATATTGAAGAATCGCCGGCCAAGCAAGGCCATTTTTCAAGTTCTTTGTGCCACCCGTTGTGTATGTGATGTTCCACATAACGTCGAAACAACTTGTTGTATGGCAAGTCATCCATATTAAACAGCAGGTCCACATTGTAGCTAACGGCGGAGTCTAATTCGTTAGCAAACTCTTCTCCAAGAATATCGTGTACAACAAGGTTTGAGATAGTCATATCCATCGGCGCTAAAGGTACCCCAGATAGGATCATCATCCTGTCATTAACCTCTTCGATTAGTCGGTGGGCTAGATAGGCTTCATCGATTAGAGCATGTAAGCCGCTATGTTCTTGCGAAATAAACTCTGGCGGTGAATGAAAATACCCTTCAACAATTTCCAATACCGGTTTGGCAAAATCGTAGGCGTCAGCATCTAGGGTTAGGTCGGTGAGTGCCTCAAGTACGTCGGGGACGTGCTCTACGTAGCGTGTAACAAAGGCCAATAATGAAGCGGAGGCATCTTCGCTTGGGAGTGAAATGTTGCGGTGTAGCATCGGGATCTTTGCCGCAAGAAATCGCTCCAATGTGTGCTGCTTATCTTCGTGCTGCCGTGCAATCTTTATCGTATCTCTAATCTGCAAAGTAATGTTGCCTGCATGTCCTGATGAGCGCATGTGCCTTAACTGCAGTGAAATGGTAATTCCCTGAATCTCGGCTCGGATTATGGATGCGCAAAATGGATTTTAAGTGCCACCCTTGTCATTCAAAATAACCCATATTTGGTCAATTACAAGTCGATAGAAAACAATGGCCTAACGATGAGTGTTTTTATTAGGAATTAACCATAGTTGGTGCTTACTTCTCCTGAGGTAAGCGAAAATCAAGGTGAGCCCACGTAAGAGGTTAAAAACAGTGAAGGCAAACCATAGACCATGATTACCCCATGACTGGGTGAGCCACCAGGCTGGAACAAAACCACAAAGTACGGAAATCATCATGGTGTTGCGCATTGTCTGCATCTGTCCTGCGCCGATAAATATTCCATCTAATGTGTAAGCCCATACGCTGACTAAGGGTAACGCGACTAGCCATACAAGATGTAGCTTTGCTGTTGTAGCAACGGCTGTAATATTCGTCAGGGCGTCAATAAGCCCCTCGCCAAAAACCCAAAATGAGAGCGCTAAAATAAGAGAAATAACAAGTGAGCTGAGCCCGCATGCAGCACTGGCTTGGTGAAATTGCTCGATCTTACGTCCGCCTATGGCCCGAGCTGTTAAGGTTTCAGCCGCGAGTGCATAACCATCAAGGAAAAAAGCCACGAACAAACTGCACTGAAATAAAATTGCATTTGCGGCTAGCGTTGAGTTACCAAACAGAGCGCTTTGTGCGTTAAAGAAGTTTATGACGAGCAGCAAAGCCATCGTGCGCAGAAATAAATCAGCGTTCAGCTTCAAGGTGGTTTTGAGTTCATTGAGGTCGATATGGCGTGTTAACTTCCAGCCTTTTTGATGAAGAATAAAAAGTATGGATGCCAGCGCGCAAAAGCAGGAGAAGTATTCAGCGATCAATGTTGCTGTCGCAGCGCCTTTTACATCCATCTCCCAGAGAACGATAAAACAATAATCTAAGGCAATATTCAAAAGGTTGGCAACAATGGTGATGGCCAGGGGGTATTTTGTGATGCCGAGGCCAATCATCCAGCCCATGGCTACATAGCTAATTAATACCGCTGGAGCAGAATAAATCCGAATACTGCAGTATTCCATTGCGAGAGCTTGTAATGATTCGTCGGGTGCAATGATCCACAAAATAGTTGGAATAGCCGTAGACTGCAGCGCAACTAATCCAATACCTAGTAAAAGCGCTAATAAGGCATTTTGCGTAAAATGCTGAGTGGCCAGTGACTGTTGGTTAGCGCCCACGGCACGAGCAGTGGCTCCCGTCGTGCCCATACGTAAAAAGCCAAACATCCAAAACAGAAGCGCAATGATATTGCTGCCAATAGCAACAGCACCGAGGTAAGCCGGGTCTGGAAGGTGTCCAAGCATTGCCGTATCCGCAAGCCCCATTAATGGTACCGATATATTCGATACAATCATTGGCCAAGCCAAGCGCCACGCTTGTTTATGCGGTAATGCGCGTATTTTTTCAATTCGAGTTGGCATGTTGTGGTGGAGTCATCTACGTTAATAGCGGGTGGCGGAGAATCATACGTGCTGCGTCTTTATTAGGCCAACAGCAGCAACTGGGTTGGTAAAACAGTTTATTTGCCGTGTGATTGAGTTAGGCGACACAGTAAATCTGATAAAAAAGTAAAAATGAGGCGAATAACCCCTTACTTTTCAGGTATTTGTGCCGTTATAATCGCGCCCTGCGATATTTTGCCGTATGGAAGCGTAAAAAGTGGTCTAAAAACGCTCCCTTTTTTACCTTCTGGCGACATAAATACTCTTTATCAAAATCATCGTTAAGAACAGTAAGCGAAAACTTTCACAGCTTTCGCGGCTACACAATCAAGCGTTAAACACCTTAAATACTATGGAGAAAGGGCGATGTTAATAACATGCAAGCGGTCGCTCGCTCTGCTTTTTGCCACAAGTCTTATGCTTTTGCCGGCAATAGGTTTTGCGGACGGATGGCAGTTGAACATGACCGAGGGCGTCACCTCAATCAGTAAAGAAGTCTACGGACTTCATATGACGGTTTTCTACCTTTGCTGCGTAATAGGCGTTTTCGTCTTCGGGGCAATGTTTATCAGTATGTTTCTTCATCGTAAATCGCGCGGTGTAACAGCATCTAATTTTCATGAAAGCATCACACTAGAGCTGTTATGGACAATTGTTCCGGCAGTTATTTTAATAGTCATCGCCATTCCCTCAACGACGCTATTAAAGAAAGTGTATGACACAGACGAAGCCGAGATCGATATCTTGGTGACGGGGCATCAGTGGAAATGGCAGTACGAATACCTGGGTGAAGATGTCAGCTTCTTCTCTATTCTTAGCACGCCCGCGTCGCAGATTAATAATGAAGAGGAAAAGGGCGAGCACTATCTACTTGAAGTTGATAAGCCTCTTGTCATTCCTGTCGATACAAAAGTTCGCTTCTTGGTGACGGCTGGTGATGTGATTCACAGCTGGTGGGTGCCGGATCTCGCGGTTAAGCGTGATGCTATTCCGGGTTACACCAACGCCGCTTGGACTCGGGTAGAAGTAGAAGGCGTATACCGTGGGCAGTGTGCGGAACTGTGTGGTAAAGATCATGGCTTTATGCCGATCGAAGTGCATGTTGTGTCAAAAGCAAAATATGCAGAATGGATAGGTGCTAAGAAGGCTGAGGTTGTGGCTATTGCTGAGGCATCTAAAAAAGTACTTGAGCTTGATGAGCTCATGGCGACAGGTGAAGAGGTGTACAACAAAAATTGTGCAGCTTGTCACCAAGCAGATGGTAAAGGCTTACCGCCGGCATTCCCCGCTATCGCTGGCAGTGCAATTGCCATGGGCGAACTTAGTGGACATCTCAATCGTGTGATTAATGGTGGTAAAGGTATGCCGCCATTTGGTGAGCAGCTAACACCTGTTGAAGCAGCCGCCGTTATCACATTCCAAAGAAATTCGTTTGGTAACAACATGGGTCAGCTAGTTCAGCCGATTGATGTCGTTACGTTCAAGCAAGGCCAATAGGAGACTACGAAATGGCACATGGTCCTGCGAAAGGTATAACTCGTTGGTTTTTTACTACTAACCACAAAGACATAGGTACTATGTATCTATGGTTCAGCTTCGCCATGTTTTTACTTGGCGGTTCATTTGCGCTCGTGATCCGTATGGAATTATTCCAGCCGGGTTTACAGATTGTTGAGCCTAACTTCTTTAACCAAATGACCACGATGCATGGTTTGATCATGGTATTTGGAGCGGTGATGCCGGCCTTTGTTGGTTTGGCTAACTGGATGATTCCAATGATGATTGGCGCTCCGGATATGGCGCTGCCACGTATGAACAACTGGAGTTTCTGGATTCTTCCGTTTGCATTTGCGTTGTTGGTATCAACATTCTTTATGGAAGGGGGAGCGCCTAACTTCGGTTGGACATTCTACGCACCTCTATCCACGACATACGCGCCGGATACGGTCACCTTCTTTATATTCGGTGTTCATATCATGGGTGCGAGTTCAATCATGGGCGCGATCAACATTGTTGCGACTATTTTGAATTTGCGTGCACCGGGCATGACATTGATGAAAATGCCATTGTTCGTTTGGACTTGGTTGATTACAGCTTATCTATTGATTGCTGTTATGCCTGTATTGGCCGGTGTTGTGACAATGATGTTGATGGATATTCACTTCGGTACTAGCTTCTTTGATGCCGCTGGTGGTGGTGACCCAGTATTGTTCCAGCATGTTTTTTGGTTCTTCGGGCATCCTGAAGTTTACATTATGATTTTGCCAGCATTTGGTATCGTATCTGCGATTATCCCGACTTTTGCTCGCAAGCCATTGTTTGGATACTCCTCGATGGTTTACGCAACAGCTTCTATCGCATTCTTGAGCTTTATCGTTTGGGCTCACCACATGTTTACGGTGGGAATGCCGCTGTTTGGCGAGCTGGTATTTATGTATGCGACGATGCTGATCGCTATTCCAACGGGTGTGAAAGTATTTAACTGGGTTACTACCATGTGGCAGGGTGCAATGACTTTTGAGACGCCTATGTTGTTCTCAATTGCCTTTGTTATTTTGTTCACCATTGGCGGCTTCTCCGGCTTGATGCTTGCGATTGCACCGGTTGATTTCCAATACCATGATACATACTTCGTTGTTGCTCACTTCCACTATGTATTAGTGCCCGGTGCAATTTTCTCAATCACTGCAGCGGTATATTACTGGTTGCCTAAGTGGTCAGGAAAAATGTACGACGAGTCTCTGGGGCAAGTACATTTCTGGCTGGCATTTATCGGTTTGAATGTAACCTTCTTCCCAATGCACTTTTCGGGTCTAGCGGGCATGCCTCGACGTATTCCTGACTACAACCCTTTGTGGGCTGACTGGAATATGATTTCTTCAATTGGCGCATTCTTATTTGGCGCGGCACAAATACTCTTCTTGTACATTGTGATCCGAACAATTGTTAGCGGAAAGAAAGCAACTGACCGAGTTTGGGAAGGTTCGCATGGATTGGAGTGGACGGTACCTTCGCCGGCGCCTTACCACACCTTTACAACTCCTCCGCCAAAAGAAGATATGCAGAGTTATTAAGGGAAAGTAAATGGCGGCTGAGCAAAAACAAATAAAGAACACCCTTACCAAGCTCTTGGGCTTGGTGGTGGTGATGTTTGTTTTTGCAATTTGGATAATGCCGCCGTTATACGACTTGATTTGTGAAGTGGCTGGCCTCAACGGTAAAACGCAAGGTCAGTATGTTTCGGCTGTAGAGGCCGAAGTCGATAACAGTCGATGGGTTAACGTGCAGTTTGTTGCGATTAACAACGAGGGTATGCCCTGGGAATTTCAGCCAAATGAATTCTCGATAAAGGTACATCCGGGAGCTGCTACGGTTACGCATTTTGTTGCAAAAAATCCGACGGATAGGATTATGGTTGGGCAAGCGGTACCGAGTATGGTGCCGAGTAACGCGACTAACTATTTTCACAAAACAGAGTGCTTTTGCTTTAACAAGCAAACGCTTGGGCCAGGCGAAGAAGCCGAACTAGGTCTTCGATTTATTGTTGATCAAGATTTGCCCAAAGCAGTAAAAACGATCACGCTTTCATACAGCCTATTTGATGTAACTGATATGTCGAGCAGTGAAGTTGAAAGTAAAGCGAAAGAGCTACAAGCTTTGCAAACAAATGAATTATCAATATTAACCGAATTTGTTCCCGACGAATCTCGGAATAACAACGTCCATGTGGCCAACCGCATGCAGCCACTAATTTAAAAGCGGGGAAGAAAATTATGGATTTAAAACACGAAGAATATTATGTACCGGCACAGAGCAAGTTTCCGCTGTTTGCCTCAATAACGCTGTTCATGACCGTATTCGGTCTAGGTAACTGGCTTAACGAAATCAAATCAGGCAGTGAAGGCTCAGGAATGACATTGTTCATTTTTGGCTTGATATTGTTTTGCTTTGTTCTATTTCAATGGTTTTCCACTGTCGTAGACGAAAATATCCGTGGAATGAACAGCGTTCAGCTTAAGCGTTCTTACGTTTGGGGCATGGGCTGGTTCATCTTTTCTGAAGTGATGTTCTTCGCTGCATTTTTTGGAGCACTTTTTTATATTCGTCAAATCGCATTGCCCGAGCTTTCGCTGGAAGATACATCCAACATTTTATGGGGTGGTTTTCAGGAGCAATGGCCTTTGATGACAACTCCAGATCAGGCTTTACGTGGCGCTGCCGCTACAGTGACAGGTCCGGGCCAGAATATGAGCTTCCCAGGTTGGAATCTTGAAGAATTAGTTAAATGGCTACCTCTTTGGAATACGACTGTTCTGTTAGCTTCAAGTGTTACTGTTCATATTGCTCATACCGCATTATTAAATGACAACAAGAAAAAGTTTAATTGGTTCTTAGGTATTACTGTTGTCATGGGAATCTTCTTCTTGTTCTTACAAGCAGAAGAATATATCCATGCGTACCATGTTGGCCTACAAATCGATTCGGGTGTTTATGGAACGACCTTCTTTCTATTGACGGGCTTCCACGGGTTACACGTAACCTTAGGTACCTTTATGTTGTTGGTTCAATGGTTGCGTTCGGTTACCAAAGGTCATTTCACCCACAAAGATTGCTATGGTTTTGAAGCGTCTAGCTGGTATTGGCACTTTGTTGATGTGGTTTGGTTGGGCCTGTTTATATTTGTTTATATTCTTGGCTAAGTACCGAAAAGAGATATTGCCAGTTTTGCCGAATGGTGAAACTGGCTAGCTACAAGGATGTAGACCCTTTAAATGTTTAATCTAAAGATGGCCCCTCTAGTTTTGTGCTTGGTTGACGGCTCGATGACTTCCCCACGGCGCAGTATTTTTTAGCTTCCCTGTTTGAATTCCGTAAATAATTGTACCCAGCAGTAATGCCGCGATTGTGATACGTGCACCTAAGGCATAGAGCGTACGTTTTGATTCCTCGACGCCAATATCTTTTAAGAGGAAAGTAAAACCGCTACTCAGGCATGCAACCAAAGCGATAAACTCGATTACAATGAGTATTTTTAAACCCATGGGATTCTCCGGGGATGAGTGAAAGATCAAAATTAATTTTCGATTTTAACTGGAAGCTAACACTTTGTGTGGTTTTTGTTTTTGGCTCTTGCGTAAAACTATCCCTCCTACAAATCGATCAAGTGGTAGAAAAAACCAGTTTGCAGCAGGCCTGGTCAGAGCAGCAAGTCCACCGTTTTGTTGAACTCTCTGCCGATAAAAAACATCCTAATTACCAAAAAGTGTGGCTCACGGGTTTCTTTCCTGGTGAGAAGTTTTGGCTGGTTGAAAATCAATATCATGGCAATCAGCTAGGTTATTGAGAGATTATGCCGTTTGAGTTGAATCGTGATGCAGTTATCGCTATCGGTCGAGGCCGGATTCAAGGTTTACCGTTAGACGAATTGTTACCGCGCGTAGAGGCGCCTATAACAAGGTTCCAAATTTTCGGTGTTATTGCGAAGGCAAGAGCTGTAAAGGTGTCCGAGGAGCTAGGAGTTATCGTCAAATTTTGGCCGCGTAAAATCTCAGGGCTTGATCTTGTGGTAATGCGTGCGCAAAGTGGCATTGCTCTGTATGAAAGGCTTGTGCATCTTGACGAGCATAGCCCCTCGGCTCTTACCATATCATGGCGGCATTTTGATGTTTCTGCGGCATGCACTATGGATACGCATTTCGATGGGGTCTGATGGCTGTTGCGATGTTATTCCTATATCTTTGCATTGCGTTAGGGTGCTAGGCGTCGTGATGTTAATCAGAAATAAACAATCTCATAAATACACGGGACAATTTGGCAATGAGTAACTCGATAAAATTAGTATTCGATTTTAACTGGAGGCTTAGTCTCTGTGTACTAGCCGTGTTCCCAGCCTTAATCAGTCTGTCGCTTTGGCAAATCGATAGAGCGAAAGAGAAGATAGAGCTTAAAAAAAATTGGCAGCTCCAGCAGGCCGCGGAGCCGGCTGAGTTTGATCCTAACGCAGAATACTCAGATAACCGCCGGGTATTGTTAGCGGGAACGTACCTGAGTGATGTTTACTGGCTGAAGGAAAACCAGTTTCACAACAGCGTATTGGGCTATCACGTGATCATGCCTTTTCAGCTGGAATCTGGCGCAGTCATTATTGTTAATCGAGGTTGGGTTAGAGGTTCGGCATCACGCGACTTTATGCCAGAGGTAAAGACACCGATGGCTAAGCAGAATATTTCGGGCATATTGACCTTCCCCACAGACTCAAAGTTGATTGAAGAGGTCGTGGGAGATGTTAAAATCTGGCCTCATAAAATCCTTGAAGTTGATTTGTCAGTGATGGGGCAGCAAATCGAAGGGGTTTTTCACTCAAAAATATTACGGATTGATGCCGATAGTCCTTCGGCATTGATCGTACGATGGCGGCCGATTAATATCTCGCCAGCTAAACATTATGGTTATGCCGTACAGTGGTTTCTCTTGGCTGTGGCCTTATTGATTCTGTACGTTTTTGCCAGTACCAATATTTCTCAATTTCTGAAAGGTAAAAAGAAAAGATGAACCAACCGGCTATGCAAGTATCGCCAGAGCAAAAGCGTAAATCGAAGAGAGCATTATTTATCATGCTTGCGGTGGCTGTTGTGCCGATCGTTGCCGCATATACGGCGTTTTATAGCGGCATTGGTGTGCCAGAAAATACCGTCAATAAGGGCGCCTTGATCAAAGCTATTAGTCTCGAGCCGTTAGTGGGGGAAGACATGTGGACGTATTTCAGCGAAGAGCGAAAGTGGCGTTTGATTATACCTGTCGGTGCTGAGTGTAATGCTCAGTGCGAGCAAAACCTTTACTCAACTCGACAAGTGCATGTTCGCCTGAATGACAAGGGTGTGCGCGTTGAGCGTTATGCGCTAAATATTGGCGGAGATTTGGGTGCACAGTATTTAGATGGTTTGGCAGATACCCATCCGAACCTTAAGCGTTTGAATGTTGAGCGAGAACTGTGGGAGTCTTGGAGTGTTGAACTCGATAAATTTAAAAAAGAAGGCGCCCATTTTTATATGCTGGCTGATCAAGAAGGCTATGCGATGATGATCTATACCGATCAGCACGGTAACGAGCTACTTAAAGACATCAAGCGTGCCTTGAGATACTCGATTGACCACCAATAATAATCACAGCATACATGGGAACGATTCATGAACAAACTGACCTTACGACTGAGCTTCTTTGCCTTTTTGCTGGCATTTTTTGTTGTGGTTCTTGGGGCGTTTACCCGATTAGCGGATGCTGGCTTGGGCTGTCCCGATTGGCCAACTTGCTACGGTCATATTTGGGTACCGCTAACGGACGCTGATGTAGCTGCAGCCAATGAGTCGTTTGCTGAAACACCTGTAGAGCAAGATAAAACCTGGCCAGAACAACTGCATCGAATCCTTGCTTCAACACTTGGCTTATTTATCCTCGCTATTTTTTTTCTCTGCTATCGTATGCATGAAAATAAAAGAGTTTGGAAGACGGTTATTGGATTGTTAGGTTGTCTGGTGGCGGCGACGATAGGTCGCATTATCGTGGGTGACAATTTAGATCCGTACCTTTGGCTCTTGGTCGGCGCTTACGGGCTCAATCTTGCCCGCATTGCTGCGCATACCCAAACCGGCAATATTCCTTTTAAATTGCCCGCTCTGTTAGCTGGCTTGGTGATTCTGCAGGGCTTTTTTGGGATGTGGACAGTTACACTCAATTTGTGGCCGCAAGTGGTGACATCCCATTTGTTGGGTGGTTTTGCGACCTTAAGCCTCCTCTGGCTTTTGACTCAGCGCTTGGCTCGGTGGCATTGGCAAGCGGAGGCAAATGTTGTGGTTAGTTTTATGCGTACACGAAAGCTTGCCGCCTTTGTCTTGATTGCCGTCGTCATACAGATCGCATTAGGTGGATGGGTCTCTTCCAACTATGCGGCTCTGGCTTGCCCGGACTTTCCGTTGTGCCAAAATCAAATTTGGCCGGAAGCGAAATTTGCGCAAGGTTTCAACTTCTTGCAAAGTATAGGCCCCAATTACCTGGGCGGTGTGATGGAGAGCGAGGCAAGAATTGCTATACACCTCACACACAGAATCGGTGCGTTTGCCATCCTCATCTTGGTGACTTTACTAGCATTTAAACTTTGGCGGTCTGCTTTCCAGCCCGCGCGGAATTTTTCAATGGTATTGGGTGTTGTACTGCTGCTTCAGCTGGCCTTAGGTATCATGAATATTGTCCTAAACCTTCCCCTTTTCATTGCGGTAGCGCACAATGCCGTCGGCGCGATACTGCTGATAACAGTGATTACGATTAATCACCGAATTCGAACCGCCGTCACACTTTAGTTTTTAGCCAATACCGTAACGAATAGAACATGTCGAACACAGATACCACAGAAGAACGAGCCATTTGGCTCGATTACTACGAACTTTGTAAGCCTAATGTCGTTGCTTTAATGCTAGTGACATCGGTGATAGGAATGTTGCTATCGGTGCCGGGCATGGTGCCGATCGATATCCTAATTATTGGCAATCTCGGAATTGCCTTGTGCGCAGGTTCAGCCGCTGCGGTGAACCACATAGCGGATCGCCATATTGACACCAAAATGGCAAGAACACATAACAGACCCCTTGCCAAAGGACGCGTTAATCCAGTTGGAGCCGTGATTTTTGCAACTGTGCTTGGCTTGTCCGGCTTGGGGATGCTGTTAGTTTGGGTCAACGCGCTAACCGCATGGCTGACCTTAGCCTCACTGGTCGGTTATGCCATGATATATACCCTGTATTTGAAGAGGGCAACGCCTCAAAATATCGTTATCGGTGGTTTGGCTGGCGCCGCTCCCCCGCTACTGGGGTGGACTGCCGTTACTGGTGAAATACATGGCCATGCACTTTTGTTGGTCCTCATTATTTTTGTTTGGACGCCTCCTCACTTTTGGGCCTTAGCTGTCCATCGTAAAGAAGAATATGCTAACGCAAAGATTCCCATGTTGCCCGTGACTCATGGCGAGCAATACACCAAGATACAGATCGTTTTATATACCTTGATGCTGCTGGCAGTGTCCTTTCTGCCCTTTGCCACAGGCATGTTGAACCTGTTTTATCTTGTTGGTGCTGCTGTACTCGGTCTTGGTTTTTTGTATTACTCAGTTGCCATGTTTGGGCAGTCGAAAGATTCGGGTATGGATGCTTTTCGCTATTCAATTATTTACCTAATGGCTCTTTTTGGCATCATGTTGATTGATCATTATGCCTTTCCTGTGGGGGCTTAAGTATGAATGATCACGTTCAGTTAGATCCGCGTCAGCGTCGCGGTATCAAAATCACCGTCTTCTCGATTCTGTGTATCGTAACTTTCTTTATCTCGATGTTTCTCGTCAAAATTAGCTCGCCGCGGCTACTGTCGAAAGATCAGTTGTTAGTTAATCGTGCGATTACCTTTGATGCCCCCCGAATAATTAAGAGTTTTTCACTCCTTGATCAGTCGGGAGCTGAGTTTTCGAACGAAAACCTCAAAGGAAAGTGGTCTATCGTTTACTTTGGTTTTACCCACTGCCCAGATATTTGCCCCACTACTTTGGCTAAGCTTGCCCGTCTAATGGGTGTTTTAGAGCGCGAAGTGGCAGAGCAAACACAAATCGTTTTGGTGAGCCTTGACCCCGCGCGCGATACGCCTGAAAAATTGGGTGAATATGTTGAGTATTTCAACCCCGATTTTATAGGTGTAACGGGTGAGTTTATGACGATCCTTTCGCTCACACGAAATCTTAATGTTGCCTTTAATAAGGTAGTGTTAGAAGACGATTACACGATTGATCATACTGGGCATCTGGTCCTTATTGACCCGAACGGCCACTATCATGGGATATTCAAGCCTCCCTTCGAGCTAGCAACACTCAAACTTACCCACCAATCTATCGTCTTACAATACGACGCTGCCGAATAGAGCAGATAGAAAGTGCCGATGGTATGCATCTTGCTGAATCCATAGAATAGGCTTATTCAGTAAGTGCCTTTAAGCATACGGCAGACTTTTAGTTCGAATAAGACGCTATTGAGTGTAATAAGCCTTAAACTAGCCTCGAAAACCACATAAGATACGAGCATAAGTATCTGAATTGTTGGCGTTTTTTACACGCTCTCGTTTTCTGCATAGATACAGCACACAGCTAAATGCTGCTTTTCGTAACGGAAGCGTCTAATTATAGAAATCTAGAGGAGAATCAGCGCCTCAACGGGTCGCGCGCTATAATAGTGTGAGAATCAATAGTCATACTGCTGGCATGACAATAATACTTTTCAAAAGAACCTGAATTAATGTACGAAGCTTTTTACGGATTTACAAAAAAGCCTTTTTCGCTGACTTTTGACCCCGATCTTCTATATCTGGGGCAGACTCACTCCACGGCATTATCTATGTTGGAATACGGAGTGCTCAGTCAATCGGGTTTTACTGTTATTACTGGCGAGGTAGGCAGTGGTAAGACCACAATTGTCCGCCACCTTTTAGAACAGCTTAATGATTCCATTAAAATAGGCCTCATTACCAATACCCACTCCAACATGGGGCGGCTTCTTCCCTGGGTAATGCATGCCTTCGGTCAAGAATATCGTGACGAAAATCCGGTTGCTCAATACGAAGGCTTTACAAAATTCCTTCAGCACCAATTTGATTCTCAAGAGCGAACCGTCCTTATTGTGGATGAAGCACAAAATTTAGGCATCTCTCTGCTAGAAGAGCTGAGGATGTTGTCTAACTTGAATACCATCGTTGAGCAATGTTTACAGATTATCCTCGTAGGGCAGCCTCAGCTTCGAGAACTTTTGATGAAACCGGAACTGATGCAGTTTTCGCAACGAGTTGCGGCGGATTACCACATAGCGGCGTTATCGCCGACTGAAACTGTTTCCTACATTAAACACCGTTTGGTGATGGCAGGCGCGACAGAGGATGTATTTACACCTCATGCCTATATGTTGATTCACGCGGCGAGTCGAGGCGTTCCGCGCTTGATCAATGTCTTGTGTGATACAGCATTGTCCTTCGCCTTTGCCGATGAAGTGAGAATAATTCATGAGGATTATCTTCGCGGTGTACTAAAAGAGCGGGCTGAAGGCGGCCTGTTGGCCTTGGGGCAAAGTCCGCTGCGCCAATTTGGTGATTCGGCTTTTGATGCACCTGACCTCGATAATCTACTGGGTACCGTGCTCAATTCTGGTGGTGCACAAGACCCCAAAAAAAGGTAGTTCATTTCTAATAAAAAATTCATAAGCAGAGCACGTTGCGTGCTTTGCTATTTCATAATGATTAAACAATGAGTTTCGAGACACGCTAATTATGGAAGAGTCAGGCCCTTCGATAGGGGACTATATTGATATCCTTCGCCGACGAAAAATGATCATGGTTTTTACTGTGCCCATTCTTCTGTTTATTGCGGTTGCAGTGACGTTTACCCTCCCCCCCATTTTTCAGGCAAGTGGAGTCATCCTTATTCAAGGCCAGGAGATCCCGGAAGACTTGGTTAAATCCACGGTAAAGGGGCAAGCTGAGCAGCAGATAGAAGTAACGCGGCAGCGCATTATGACCAGTGCAAAAATTATGGAACTGGTTGAAAAGCATAATATGTACCCTCAGCTTCGGGGCAAAACTTCGCCTTACCAGATAGCAGAAAATTTTCGCGTCAGTATGTCCGTCGAAATGATAGAGGCGGATGTTCCTGGTGAATACGGCCGTACTAGCAAGGCAAATATCGCGTTTATCGTGTCGTTTATGGATCGCGATCCAGTGGTAGCTCAGCGTGTAACAAACGAATTAACGACTTTATTCCTAGAGGAAAATGTTAAAGCGCGAGTACGAAAAGCCGATGATACGGCAACCTTTCTTCAGGATGAAGCCGACCGCATGCAAGTTCGGGTTCAGGACATTGAAAATCAAATTGCCGTATTTAAACTTGAGTATGGTGACAGTTTGCCAGAACTTATGCCCTACAATCTTTCTGCGGTTGAGCGTCTAGAAGAGCAAATCATCACGACTCAAGATGAGTCTGTCCGTTTGAGTGATCAGATTCACGCCCTTAATATTGAATTGTCCAATATATCTCCTTACGTTGAATACTCTTCAGATACATCCGGCCGGCCGATCACCCCGCGACAGCGCTTAATGGAGTTAAAACAAGAGTACGGACGGCTCATTATCAGCTATGCGGATTCTCACCCTGATATTATTCGAATAAAAAATGAAATTGTTTTGGCTGAAAAAAATATCAAAATCAATAATGACGATGTTAGTGACGATGATGCTGTGAGTCCGCGGTACCGCCAAATGAGAACGCAGATTAAATCGGCAGAGAAAGAGCTCAAACGGCTTGGTAAACGAAGGGAAAGGTTGGAAAAAGATTTAACTGATTATAATGGCCGAGTTCGGCGTACGTATCAGGTTAAACGCAGTTACGACGAAATGACTCGAGACTATTCAAATAAGCTTGAAAAATATCAAGAACTTCGTTCCAAGCAGCTTGAAGCAAATATAGCTCAAAATATGGAAGCAGAAAATAAGGCGGGCAGTTTTCGGCTTATTGAACCGCCAACGGTTCCGGAAAAACCCGTTAAACCCAATCGACTAAAATTGCTATTTATGGGAATAGTCATGTCTTTTGGTGCAGGGCTTGGCCTTATTTTCGTTGCTGAATTTCTTCATCCTGGTGTGCGTGGTGTGTCGAATATTGCGCAGGTTCTTGGCCAGCAGCCATTGGCTGTAGTGACGCATATATACAACAGCGATGACTACGATAAGCGTCGACAAGATATTAAAAAACTCATCTTCATCATCCTGGGATTTTGTGTGATGGGGCTTATTGTGTTTCACTTTTTTGTGATGGGTTTAGATGTGTTTTGGATGAAAATCATGTCTAAACTCAATGTAATGTAGGGTGGTGGATGTTTAAATGTTACGTATTCAAAAAGCAGTTCTAAAAGCGAAAGCTCAGCAGCAGCACCAAAATGTACGCAAGAGAACAGAGTCGGTGCCACAAAACTCACCGCTTGAAGAGCTCAAATATTCCCAAACCCGTGTGACTAATATACACCCTGATCACTTGGAAGATCAGCGATTGATATCAGGCTTTCCCAGTCATAAAACCAGTCAAACCTTCCGCACTTTACGAACTCAAGTGATTCAGAAAATGCGTGAAAATAATTGGCGTAGCATAGGGATAACATCGCCTACGGTAGGTGAAGGAAAATCTTTAGTTGCCGCCAATTTAGCCATTGCGATTGCTATGGAAGTTAACCAAACCGTATTATTAGTGGATATGGACCTTAGGAACCCTTCTCTTGCTAAGTATTTTGATATACAGCAAGACCAAGGTTTCCTCGATTACCTAAAAGGCAAAGCCGAGCTGGAAGATATAATGGTCAATCCAGGCGTGGATCGGCTGGTAGTAGTTCCTGGTTTTGGTACAACAATTAGTTCTTCTGAAATTATCTCGAGCCCGAAAATGGTGTCCTTTTTTACAGAGGCCCGCACACGGTACAAGTCGAGAATTATTATTTACGATATGCCAGCAATATTACCCAGCGATGATGTGCTCAGTGCAATTGGAAATATAGATTGCGGCTTGCTCATTCTTGAAGATGGTAAAAATCCGGAAAAAGATATAGTCCGCTCTGTACAGCAGTTGAAAGGTACGCCATTAGTCGGAACCGTAGTGAATAAATTTCAGCGAGGCGGCTGGATGATATAGGGTTTTCTTTACCCGGCCACAGCGTCTAACTTTTGTTGGCAAAATGAGATCGAGCTATGACTGCTAATACTGCATTAGTGTTTACAAAACCTACATTGATTAATCTTGGTTTTTTTAGTTTAACTTGTCTCGTTGGACTGTATGTTTATTGGGGTGGTTTAGCGAATGTTTTGGCGCGGTGGGCCGATCAGCCAGAATACAGTCATGGATATTTAATTCCCCTTATTTCTCTCTATATATTATGGGAGAAAAGAAACCAATTATTCCCTCACTTTCGAGACAGTTCCGCTTGGGGAATCCCTATCTGTATAGCGGCTCTGGTCTTGTTAATCGTCGGTGAAGTTAGCGCGCTTTACATACTTGTACACTACTCTTTTTTGTTATTCCTTTTTTCGCTGTCTTTCGTGTTTTGTGGCAAGGGAACTCGGATTACTTGGGTTTCGATTGCCTTTTTGGCTTTTGCAGTGCCTTTGCCATACATAATCGAAGTCATCCTCACGGCTAAGCTGCAGCTGATATCGTCATCCTTAGGCGTGGCGATTATTCGGCTTTTCGATATTCCCGTTTATCTTAGCGGTAACGTCATTGATCTTGGCGAGTTTAAACTCCATGTCGTAGAAGCCTGTAGCGGACTGCGTTATCTGTACCCACTGGTGTGCATTGGAGTGATTACGGCGTATCTATACCGAGTGGCCTTCTGGAAGCGTCTATTAATAGCGGCAACAACCATTCCCATCTCCATTGGGATGAACAGTATTCGTATTGCTGTAACGGGCATTCTCGTTGACAATTTTGGATCTGATGTTGCGGAAGGCTTTCTTCATGATTTCGAGGGCTGGGTAGTTTTTCTTTTGTGTTTAGTCGTACTGCTGGGAGAGATTGTTATTCTAGAGCTGTGCACGACTAAGAAAACACTTAAGCAAATTTTTCAGGTTGACGAAATTCAAAATGTCTCTCTTATTATAGGCGATGAAGCTTCGCGGGTAAAAAGTTTAGCTCTAAAGCTTTGTTTGTTGGTTTTTGTGCTTATTGCTTTCATTTCAATGGAGTATATCGACAAGCGAGAAGAGCTTTCCGTTCAAAGTAAAAGTCTTGCCTCGTTCCCCATGCGTATAGGCTCATGGTTTGGGGTGCGAGATCGATTAGATCCTGAAATTATCGAAGGGTTGGGTTTTTCAGACTATTTCTTGGCTAATTATACTGATGATCGAGCACAAATTAATTTGTATGTGGCCCACTACAGTAATCAACGAAAAGGCGTTTCTCCTCACTCTCCTAAAGTGTGTATTCCGGGTGGTGGTTGGGAAATTACCGCATTCTCTCGTATACGCTTACAGGGAATGCCGGTAAATCGAGTCCTAATTCAAAAAGGCCGTCAGCGTCAGTTGGTTTACTATTGGTTTGTTGAGCGCGGAACGGTGGTGGCCAATGAATATCAAAAAAAATGGCTTTTGTTCCGTGATGCCTTACTGGAAAATCGAACGGATGGTGCACTGGTTCGTATTGTGACACCTTTAGATCCTGACGAAAGTATGACAAATGCCGAGTCACGCGCGTTGCAGTTTGTTGGTCCTGCACACAAAAAAATTATGGAGTATCTGCCAGGTGCTTAGTTCTTGTGACCAAAAAATATTAAAAGCGGTGTAGAGAGTGTGATCAAAATGTTATTTGTGCGAGCGGTTCTTTGGGCTGTTATTCTTTTGGGTACCTATGCTTGTACTTCGAAAGAAGAAGCTGCGCAAGAGTTTTATCGCCGAGGAATGGCCTTGTATGAACAACACGAATTCGAAAAGTCACGCGTAGAATTTTTAAACGCTATACAGAAAGACCCTAAACTTGCTAGCGCCTATTACCAAATAGGTCTTATCTCCCAGCGAGATGGTAATGTGGCGGTCGTTTTCGAAATGATGACAAAAAGTCTAAAGCTTGATCCGCTTAATTTGGATGCGAAGAAGACTGTCGCGCAACTTTTTGTGTTCGGGAAAAAGTTTAAAGACGCCTTGGATCTAGCCGAGGAAATCACAGAAAAGTACCCCAATGATTTTGATGGGCACCAAATTCGTGCGGCGGCCTTGATAGGTCTGAAACAGTTATCTGAGGCGGAAAAATCGATAAATTTTGCCGACACCATTAAAAAAAATGAAGTTTCTTTGTTTGGTTTACGCGCAATTGTAGCTCGAGAGAAAGGCGATTTAACTCTAGCCCTGGAATACTTAGATAAGGCAATCGAAATAGGCCAAGATAAAAAGCAATATCTTATACTCCGCTCCAAAATACACCGCGATACTCAGAATACCGAAGCGTTGATTCTAGACTTGTATGCACTGACGGAGGTTGATCCTTCAGAAGCACAATATCCTTACGCGTTAGCAAAAATATTAGTGAGGGAGAAAAGGGTTTCTGAGGCGGAGCAAGTGTTAACCAAAGTTGTCACCGACCAGCCCAATAATCTGAAGGCGAAGCAATTGTTGGTGGATACGATTTTGCTCTACGATGATAAAAGAGCACGGAGATTACTGGATCGCTATATCGACGAATTTCCCGGTGCCAATGAGCTTAAGTTTAATAGCATTCGGATGTTATTAAAAAGGAATCAGCGAAAACTGGCTAAATTTCAGCTGAATAATTTAGCTGCGTCTCCGGATCCAAAAAACAATCATTTAAAAGCCAGAGCCCTATTAGCTGAACTACTGCTTAGTGAAGGTGATAGACAAGCAGCATTGAAGTTGCTGTTCAAAAATTTAAAAGAAAATAGCCAACACGAGGAAACACACCTAGTAAAGGCAAAATACGATCTAGACAATCTCGACTATGAATTAGCAATTGGTAGTTTACGTATCGTATTGATGAACAATCCTGATTCTGAAGTTGGCTTAGTTCTATTAGGGCGAACTTATATCGAGAGTGGTTCGGACCTTCTTGCAGATGACTCTTTTCGCCAGGTGTTACAGGTGAATCCGGCAAACGCCGAAGCGGCGATTCCGGTGGTGAGAACACTGATTGAAAGCCAAGATCTTGAGCGATCGGATAAGATCATTGCACGTGTACTCGACAGTAGTCCGTATGATTCCAAACTGCTTATGTTCTATACGCAAATAAAATTACTTAGACGGGATTGGGTGGGAGCGAAGATTGTGGTGGACCGCTTGGAGTCCATCGGGAAGGCCGGGGCCTACGTTGCTTTTTTGCGTGGTAGAATTTCTCAGGGAGAAGGGCTATGTGGTGAGGCCTTAGGGTTTTACACCGCTGCGTTAGATTGGAACCCCAAAATCTTACCCGCTTTAGAGGGTTTGCTTACTTGTTATCTGGCAGAATCAAAAGAAAGTGAGTTGCTCTCATATCTGGAATCTTACAAGCGTAGCAATCCTGACCTAGTCTATGGGTATTCGGCCACGGCTCAGGTGCACCAAGGTAATCAGCGATTTGATTTGGCTATAACAGAATTGGAGTCTGCTCTCGGCCTTCAGCCTGAATGGCTCCAAGGTTATGCCAGAGTTGCGGGGTTAAAAAACGAGCTAAACGATACCGTTGGCGCGATAGCTGTCTTTAAGCGAGGGATCAGGCAAAAACCCAATACGCCTTATCTCAAGGTCATTCTGGCCGCTTACTATGAATCGCTTAACTTGATAGATAGCGCCGCGGCGCTGTATGAAGAAGTGGTTCGTGATCATCCTGATAACTTAATCGCAGCCAATAACTATGCGGCATTGCTATTGGCGAGGATGTCCTCTCCTGAAAACTATAAGCGGGCTATGGTGTTGGCTGAGCAGTTCAAACGCAGTGATCAACCTATGTTCATGGATACATACGGTTGGGCACTGGTGAAAAATTCAGAGCTCGCTGCTGGAGAAGCCGTGCTACGGTTAGCTGCAGAGCAAGCGCCCCAATTGATAGAAATTCAATATCATTTTGCAATCGTGCTTAAGCTGCTAGGGCGAGTTGAAGAAGCGCGAGTGATCGTGAAAAAAGCGCAAAGGCGGGGTAATCTTTCTGCGAAAATGTCCCTGCTCCTGACAGAGGAGCTGCGTATCCTTGAGAAAATGCGAAAAGCCAGCGGTGAGAATTGGTAGCGCCTAACTATCACATGTCAGGTTTTTTTACTGGTGACATTTTTACCCACTAATTAGCATGGCTAGAGGGCTAACTTAGGGCTAAAATGGGCGCTGTTTTGGGCTTACTGAACCAACTCGCCTGCTAAATAAACGCAAACTCTTATCCTGGGTCAATATTCATGGTTCGGCACGTCTTTTGCCTCATTGATCGGCTCAATTTGATTTCATTATTTATAGCATTGAGGGGGGATCGACAAGGTGAGTGAATTGGCTACAAAAGGCGATAGATCAGGCGTAAGTATTCTTCAGTTGATGGACGAATTTGTGAATCAGCAAGGTCGGCGCCCTCGTATTTTGGTGGTTGCCGTTGGGCAGGACATACAGGCTGAAAGTTCGCGGGATGTTGGTGTGCAGAGTAGCGGCGCAAAAATCATTGCAACGGCTTTTGCCGATCTTGGTTTTGACGTAGATCTATCTCCTACTTGCGCGGATTCAAAAGAAATCGTGCGCCAAGCAATTGAGAACGATGTTCATCTTGTTGCTCTTAGTATTCATGTAGCGACTGGGACAGGCATTGGTGCCGAGAATGGCGAAGGTGCAAATGACAAAGGCACAGACGATGAAAGCGCTAATGTTTTGTCGCGGGTATCTGAGCTGATAGCAGAGTTTAAAACACAGGATGCAGAGGATATTCTGGTGGTCACTGGTGGTGATCTTTCTGATGCTGACCATAAGGCTTTGGAGCAGATCGGCGTCACTTTAAGTTTAAGGCCGGATACACAAATGTTACTTGCTGCGAACCAATTGTTAGTGGCTATTGTTAGCAACAGTTGATAGCCGCGATAAATAAGAGTACTGGATAACACTCGATAATGATTGATTTAGATAAACTTCGGAGCGGAAATCGACGAGCATTGGCGAAAGCCATAACGTTGGTAGAAAGCCAAAAAGATGAGCACCGTGTTCAGGCACAAGAGATGCTAGAAACGGTACTGCCTGATTCGGTAAAAAGCTTGAGGATTGGGATCTCTGGTACTCCCGGCGTTGGCAAATCGACGTTTATTGAAGCTTTCGGTAAATTACTCATATCTGTAGGAAAGAAAGTTGCGGTGTTGGCTGTTGACCCAAGTTCGCCAGTTGCGGGTGGCAGTATCTTGGGCGATAAGACGAGAATGGAAGAACTGTCCCGTGAGAAGAACGCTTATATTCGTCCTTCTCCCGCTGGTGGGCAGTTAGGTGGCGTCGCACAAAAAACACGCGAATCGATGATGTTGTGTGAGGCGGCTGGTTTTGATGTGATTTTGGTCGAGACTGTAGGTGTGGGCCAGTCGGAATTTGAAGTGGCTGGTATGGTAGATTTCTTTCTTGTGCTGATGCAGCCGAATGCGGGTGATGAATTACAGGGTATTAAGAAGGGCATCATGGAGTTGGCTGATGCTATGGTGATTAATAAGGCGGATGGAGAGGGAGAAACTTCTGCTCTCCAGGCGAAGCGTTATTATCAAAATGCGGTGAATTTGGTGGCGCATCCTGGGTTTTGGATGCCTCAAGTCATGACGTGTTCGGCGCGAGAGAATATCCGCATCGATAAGGTGTGGTCGATGATTTGTGATTATGAGAAAAAGTCAGTTGAGCTTGGTGAGTTTGATGCTAGGAGGGCGAAGCAGAATAAGCAGTGGATGGAGAAGTTGTTTATGGAGTTGATTGAGCGAAAAATGCATGCGCATTCGGATTATAAAAGGGTCCGGGGCGAGTTAGAACGTAAGGTGATTGAGGGTAAGGTGACGCCATTAATGGGCGCTCGGCAAATTGCGGATTTGTTTTGATGCTTGGAGTGACTGTTTCATTGTTGTTTTGAAATTAGTAAGCCAGGCATCGGTGTCATATTAACTGACACGCCGTGAATCCGTCCCTGGAGGCTCAGCTGTTGCATCCATGCAACAGATGGTCAGCTAATACGACACCGATACCTTCTGAGAGTCTGTACAGGGTAGTCACTACAAAATAGTCGTTACAAATAAGTTATTACGAATTTAAATTTAAAAAGTGATTTCTCAAATAGAAATCAAATGAAGACTTGGAGCTTCTGAATGAGCAGTGAAACTTTTAGTTGTTATTTAATTGGTGGTGACACACTTTTGATTGAGTGTGGTGAAGTCTTGTTATCGAAGGGTCACGAAATTAAAGGCGTCATTACAGCCGCGCCGCGTATTAGTCAGTGGGCGCACAGTAAGTCGTTACCGGTTATTGCACATAAAAATGGCTATGGTGATGAACTGCAAGGCCAAGCGTTCGATTATCTATTCAGTATTACCCATCTATCGATTATTAAAGACGATGTTCTAGCGTTAGCCAAAAAAGGCGCGATTAACTTCCATGATGGTCCTTTGCCAGCTTATGCGGGGTTAAATACTCCAGCTTGGGCGTTGTTGAATAACGAGGAGCAGTACGGGATTACCTGGCATCAGATTACGCCGGGTGTGGATGAGGGCGATATCTTAAAACAGGAATTATTTGATATTGCGCCTGATGAGACGTCTCTTTCTCTCAATACCAAATGTTTTGCCGCTGCCTTAGATAGTTTTCCTATTTTGGTTGACGAGTTGGTCAATGGATCTACGACTCCGGTTTCGCAAGACTTGAGTAAGCGTTCATACTTTGGAAAATTTGATCGTCCAGCTGCTGATGGCTTGTTGCAATGGAGCAATTCGGCAGCAGAACTTGAATCACTCATTCGAGCATTGGATTTTGGTGATTATCCGAATCTTTTGGTGATGCCGAAGGTGCGAATTAATAATCAAGTTTTTGCTGTGCAATCGGCTGTTGCTCGTGAAGTTGAGGCGGATGTTCCTGTTGGACAAATCGTTGAGATGGAAGAGGGGCAAATTGATGTCGCAACTGCTGATGGTTTACTTTCGATTAAGAAGTTTAAAGACTTAAACGGCAAGGGAATCTCTCCTGGTGAATTACAAATTTTGCTGGGGCTTTCGGTTGGTGAAAGTTTCGCTGATGTCGATGCTGCAGAAGTTGAATCGATAGTGCCGTTAAGTAAGCAGTTAGCGCGCAGTGATGAATATTGGGCTAAGCACTTAGCTTTCCTCGATCCGATTGAATTACCTTACAGCCAAAATGAGACGCCTGCGTTAAGTGATGCAGCTGATTATGCGAAAAAAGAAATTAGCTTGCCGTCGGGATTAGCCGGAGCCATAGCGAATGTGGATGCGGCAAATACTTTGGTCGGCTCTTTTGCCGTATTGCTTGGGCGTTTAAGTCGCAAGCATGAATTTGATTTGGCTTTTTCCTGCAGTGCAGTTGCTCAAGCGGCAAACGTGTTGCCGGGTGTTTACAATGCAACGTCTGTTTTGCATCTGGGCTTTGAATTAAAAGATGCGGCATCGAAGATTGTTCAAGATGCGTCTACGCAAATTGGTGTGGCCAGTGAGCGAGGGGCTTGGGCTAAAGATATTATTGGGCGTACTCCTTCGTTAGCCGCTATTCCAGAATTAGTAAGTGGTACAGCACTGCCTATTGGCGTATCGATTGGAAGTGATTCTGCGATTGTCGGTACAACTTTAAGTTTATTTGTTTCTGAAGACGGAAATAGCGCAGCGATTTATTACGATGCAACACGCTTAAAGGGTGATAGTGCATCGAAATTTGTGAGTCAGTTTGAATCTATTCTTAACCACATCGTTGCGGGAGCAGATCGGCCTGCTGGCGAATTGGAACTATTAAGCCAAGATGCTAAGAAAAAAATCTTAGAAGATTGGAATGCAACCTCTGTTGATTATGACAATAGCGATTGTATTCACCATCTGTTTGAAAAACGTGTTGAAGAACATCCGAATGCAACGGCTTTGGTCTTCGAAGATGAAGTCGTTACTTATGCTGAACTCAATAACAAGGCGAATCAATTAGCTAAAGTTCTGATTGATAAAGGCATTGGTGCTGATGATATGGTTGGCGTTAATGTCAATCGCTCTATCGACTTGATGGTCTCTACAATCGGTGTACATAAAGCCGGTGCGGCATACGTGCCTCTTGACCCTGCATTTCCTGCTGACCGAATTGCCTACATGGTAAAAGACGCAGGCATGAAATTGGTTATCACCCAAGAAGATATAAAGGCCGATCTTCCTGAAAATGATGCCGAAGTCATTTGTGTTGATAGCATTGAATATTCTTCAGATGACGTTGCTAATCCTGCTGTTGAAATGACATCGGCCTGTTTGGCTTATGTTATCTATACCTCTGGTTCTACCGGTAATCCTAAAGGGGTTATGGTCGAACACCGTAACGCAACCAACTTTTTTGTTGGTATGGATGATCGTGTCGAAAATGAAACGGCTGGTACTTGGCTAGCGGTTACGAGTCTGAGTTTTGATATTTCAGTTCTGGAATTATTCTGGACACTAACGCGTGGCTTTAAAGTCATTGTATACCGTGAAGATCGCAGTGGCGAAACTGGCGGTGTATCCAAAAAAGTCCAACGTCGCCCGATGGAATTCGGCATGTTTATGTGGGGCAATGATGATGCTCCTGGGCGTGAAAAATATAAGCTCATGTTAGACGGCGCCAAGTACTTTGATGAAAACGGATTTGATTCTGTATGGACGCCAGAGCGTCACTTCAGCGCGTTCGGTGGTCCTTATCCCAACCCTGCGGTGACTGGCGCAGCATTAGCTGCGATTACCAATAATGTGGCGATTCGTTCGGGCTCTATTGTTTCTCCGTTACATCATCCGATTCGGATTGCTGAAGATTGGTCTGTGGTCGATAACCTGAGCGATGGCCGGGTAGGCTTGTCATTTGCGGCGGGCTGGCAGCCCAATGATTTTGTCATCATGCCGCAAAATCATAAAGATAATAAAAAGATCATGATGGAGCAAATAGAAACCGTTAAGAAGTTATGGCGCGGTGAAAAAGTTGCTTTCGAAAACCCCATGGGGAAAATGGTCGAAGTTGAAACCTTGCCAAGACCGGTACAAAAAGAATTGCCGGTGTGGTTAACCACTGCGGGTAATCCTGAGTCCTACCGACAGGCTGGTAAGTTGGGTGTTAATGTTTTAACTCACTTGTTGGGTCAAAATATTGAGGAAGTCACTGAGAAAATTCGTATTTACCGTGAGGCGCGTAAAGAGGCGGGTTTTGATCCTGCGACAGGTAAAGTCACGTTAATGTTGCATACGTTTGTTGGCGATTGTAACGATGCAGTGCGCGAACTCGTTCGTGAACCGATGAAAGATTACCTTCGTAGTGCGATGAAAATAGTTTTGGATTTTGCTTGGGCATTTCCTGCATTTAAACGTCCTGGCGGTGCGGATGCAAAAGTTGAAGACATCGACCTCAAAGGCTTAACCTCAGATGAGAATGAAACAATTCTCGATTTTGCTTTTGAACGCTATTTTGAAACCAGTGGGCTGTTCGGCACGATTGAAACATGTTCAAAAATGGTAGATCGTTGTAAAGCGGCAGGTTTTGATGAAATTGCTTGTTTGCTCGATTTTGGTGTCGAAACAAAAGACGTTATGGATAGCTTGCCGCGACTAAAAGCAGTTCGTGATATTGCCAATGAAGCCGCTATTGCTGCCGAGGCAGGTGAAGGTGAGCTGGATCAAACTTTACCTGCTCAGTTAGAGCGTCATAACGTTACGCATTTCCAATGTACGCCATCTATGGCGCGCATGTTATGTTTTGATGATGACGCTAAAGTACAAATGGCTAAGCTCAAACATATGATGGTCGGGGGTGAAGCTTTCCCTAATGCGTTAGCAAAAGATTTAAAAGATATTTTGACGGGTCGCTTAACCAATATGTACGGCCCAACCGAAACAACCATTTGGTCTACAACCCAAGACATTGACGATTCGGCGAATATTCCTATCGGATTACCGATTGCAAATACGGACATATATATTCTTGATGAAAATCGTCAACCTGTTCCGACAGGTGTTCCGGGTGATTTGTTCATTGGCGGTCAAGGTGTTGTGCGCGGTTATTTAAATCGTCCCGATTTAACGGAAGAGCGTTTTATGGCGAATCCGTTTAAGGCGGGTGAGCGTATGTATTGGACAGGGGATTTAGCCAAGTATCGTGATGACGGTGTTATTGAGTTCCTGGGTCGTGTCGATCATCAAGTTAAAATTCGTGGTTACCGAATCGAGTTGGGTGAAATCGAAGCGAAGTTGGGTGAGCACGATTCAGTTCGCGAGTGTGTGTTATTGCTACGCGAAGATACGCCGGGTGATCAGCGTTTGGTTGCTTATCTTGTTCCAAAAACTGTGGCGCCTGATCCCACTGATATTCGTGAGCATCTTCGTAAAGATTTGCCAGAATATATGGTGCCGAATGATGTGGTTATTCTCGATGCGATGCCGTTGACGCCTAACGGTAAGGTTGATCGTAAGCAATTGCCTACGGCGCAAGATGGTGCGCAAACATCAGCGGCTGTTTATGAAGCGCCTGCGGATGAGTTGCAGCAGACGATTGTGAATATTTGGCAGGATACGCTGAAGCTGGATAAGGTGGGTGTTAAAGATAACTTCTTTGATTTAGGCGGGCATTCATTATTGATTGTGCGTGTGCATCAGTTGCTGAAGCAGCAGGTTGATAAGCCGATTTCTTTGACTGATTTGTATCGGTTCCCGACGATTGGTTCTCTGACGGAGTTTTTGAATTCGGATCAGAAGAATGAGTCGTTGAAGAAAAGTAGTGATCGGGCTTCTCGGCGAAGAGAGCGAATGGGTTTGCGTAAACGTGGACGGAAGTAGGTAAATTAGCCGGCAAGTTAGGCAACTTGCTTAGGCCGGGTTGTCTGTAAGACACGCCGTAAACCCATCCCTGGGGGCTCGACTGCCGCATCCATGCGGCAGACGGTCATACAAGACAACCCGACCTAAACAATTCAGATATTGTGGTATGACCGCAAGAATTAAATTAAAAAACCTCTGACAGTGTGTCAGGGGTTTTCCTGTATATAAACGAACTAAAAAATAGAACGAGAGATAATGGCTAATTCAGATACTGATGATTTTGGTGGTTACGGCATTGCAATTGTGGGGATGGCAAACCGTGTTCCTGGGGCAAAAAATCCAGAAGAATTTTGGCATAACTTAGAAAATGGTATTGAGTCGGTAAAATATTATACCGACGAGCAAATGGCAGAGGCGGGTGTTACGCCAGACCTTTTGAAAAATCCGCACTATGTAAAAGCGGGCGCTCACCTTGAAAACTTTGACTATTTTGATCCTGATTTTTTTGGCTTCAGTCCAAAAGAGGCCGGTATCCTCGATCCTCAGCACCGCCAGTTTTATGAGTGTTGCTGGGAAGCTTTAGAGCGTTCAGGTCATCCGCCCTCAAAATTTGATGGTGCGATTGGTGTTTATGGCGGTTCGGGTATGGCCGCTTATCTTGCTCAAAATATTATGACCAATAAAGAATTGGTTGATTCGGTTGGCATGTTTTTACTGCGCCATACAGGTAACGATAAAGACTTTTTAACCACGCGCGTTTCGTATAGTTTTGATTTAAAAGGTCCGGCAGTTAACGTTCAAACCGCATGTTCGACTTCTTGTGTGGCGACGCATTTGGCTTGCCAGGCTTTGTTAAGTGAAGAATGTGATATGGCGCTTGCCGGGGGTTCGACAATCGACCTACCTCATAATCGCGGCTACCTCTACAAAGAGGGTGAGATTTTATCGCCTGACGGCCATTGTCGTGCTTTCGATCATCGTTCAAAGGGAACGATTTTTGGCAGTGGAACGGGTGTGATTGTATTACGTCGTTTAGAAGATGCGATTGCCGATGGGGATCATATCCATGCGGTGATTATTGGTTCGGCAATTAATAACGATGGCTCCAGTAAGGTGGGTTATCTTGCGCCTTCTGTAGAAGGGCAAGCGGAAGCGATTACCGAGGCGATGGAAATTGCGGATATCGATGCGGATTCTATTGCTTACGTAGAGTGCCATGGTACGGGCACTCCTGTTGGTGATCCAATCGAAGTGGCTGCATTAGCAGCGGCTTTTAATGAAACGACGGATCGTAAGGGTTTTTGTGGTCTTGGTTCGGTTAAAACGAATATTGGTCATTTGGACACGGCTGCGGGTGTGGCCAGTATTATTAAGACGTCTTTGTCTCTCGAAAATAAAAAGATTCCGCCAAGTCTTAACTACGAAGCGCCGAACCCTACTATTGATTTTGCGCGCTCACCTTTTTACGTCAATGACAAATTGAAGGAATGGAAAGCGGGCGATGAGCCTCGTCGTGCTGCGGTGAATTCTTTGGGTGTGGGTGGTACGAACGCTTTCATTATTTTAGAAGAGTCTCCCGAGAAAAAAGCGTCCGGTTCTTATGATCGTAGTAATCATCTCATTACCTTTTCGGCTAAAAGTCGTAAGTCGCTTGATGGATACGGTGAAAAATTTGCGCAGTTTCTCAAAGATAATCCAGATATCAATATGGCCGACGCGGCTTACACATTGTTTGAGGGTCGTGAAGACTTTGAACATCGTCGTGTGATGGCAGTTAAGGATCGTGAAGAAGCGATCTCTGTAATAGAAAGTAATGATCAACGCCGTGTGTATACACACTCTTCTGATGGCGATGAAAAATCTGTTGTCTTTATGTTCCCGGGTGGCGGCGCTCAGTATGCCGACATGGGAAAAGGTTTGTATGAAAGCGAAGCAGTTTTCAAAAAACACATGGATGAGGGCTTTGCTTACTTAAAGGAGAAAACCGGTTCCGATTACAAAAAGTTTTTGTTTGTTGATGATCAAGATCTCGACGCGGTTAAAAAAGAACTCAATAAACCGTCAGTACAATTACCGCTAATATTTATGACCGAGTTTGCTTTGGCAAAACAATGGATGTCGATTGGCGTTGAGCCGAAAGCCATGATTGGCCACAGTATGGGTGAAAATGCGGCGGCATGTTTAGCGGGCGTATTTAGCTTTACTGATGCTTTAGGCTTAGTGTTATTGCGCGGCCAGTTGATGGATGAAGTTCCTGCAGGTGGAATGCTCAGCGTGCAATTACCGGCAGAAGGTTTAAAACAGCATCTTCATGAAAAGTTAGCGTTAGCGGCAATCAACAGCCCAATGCTATCCGTGGCTTCGGGTACTAAAGAAGACTTGGCTGCGCTATCAGAAAAGCTTACGGCTTTGGATATTGACAACAAAGCCATACGTATTGATATTGCCGCGCACTCTTGGCTACTCGATGGCATACTTCAGCGCTTCAGAGATTACTTGCTTAGTATCAAACTCAACAAGCCGAATATCGATTTTATTTCGAACTACACCGGTACTTGGATTAAACTAGAAGAAGCGACTGATGCGGAATACTGGGTTAATCACTTACGTAATACCGTAAAATTTGCCGATGGCATCAATGTGTTGTTGGAAGAAGAAGGTCGTATCTTCTTAGAAGTCGGGCCGGGCAATACCCTGGGTTCTTTAACCCGACAAAACCCTGAAGCGCCAGCACAGCGTGTATTTTCGACTTTGCGTCACCCGAAAGAAGAAACGCCAGATGATAGTTTCTTCTATACCGTGTGGGGTCGCATGTGGGCGGTTGGTTTAGAGGTAACAGCGGAACAAATATTTGGTGACGCGGTACGTTATCGTATTCCATTGCCAACATACGCCTTCAATCATAATCAGTACTTTATCGAACCTGGAAAACCGGCTCGAGATGAAGGCCAAATTTTTGCAGCGATTGAAAAGTTAGAAAATTTGGATGAATGGTACCGCAAGCCGGTTTGGGTTCAGCAAGGTGTCCTTGCAAAACCGAAGGGTCAGCAAAATTGGTTGGTCTTTTTAGACGATAACGGTATTGGTCAAGAGCTTGTCAGTAAATTACGTAACGATGGCCACATCGTTGTAACCATTGAAGAAGGCGATGCGTATTATCAAGTTAGCCAAGAACGTTACAAGCTTTCGCCAGAGTTAGGTCTAGAAGCTTATAGCGCATTGGTTAAAGATTTAGTGGCCAGTGGTCATTTCCCTGACCGTCTTCTACATCTATGGCTGCTAACACAAGAAGAAAGCTTCCGTCCCGGTTCTTCGTTTTTGCACCGTAACCAAGAACATGGTTTTTACAGTCTGTTTTTCTTTGCACGCGCAATGGCTGATGAAGGCTTGGTCGATCGTAAACTCGACATGCTTGTTTATGCTAACGGCATGATGCAAGTCGATGATGAAGAAGTCCCTTACGCAGAAAAATCAACTGTGCTTGGGCCATGTAAAATTATTCCCCGCGAGTTTCCAGACGTTACGGTGGCCTGCTTCGACGTTGATTTACCTTTGGCTCAGGAAAGTTCGGGATTCTTTAGTAAAAAACCCAGCAAGAATGAAAGCGCTTCACTGCCTTCAGACTTACTGAACTTAATGAACACGGAATTATATGCTCCAGTAGAAAGTGGTCTTTACGCTTATCGAAATAACATTCGTTCACAGCGACAGTATGACCGAGCCGATGTAAGTGCGCCGGTTATTAATGATCGTATCCGTAAAGAAGGCGTGTACCTCATTACGGGTGGCCTTGGCGGTATTGGTTATGTCATGGCGCAAGAGCTGGCGAAACAACACCAAGCAAAATTAGTATTGATTAATCGTACGCCCTTACCTGACCGTTCTGAATGGGCTGATTGGTTAGTTAAGCACGGCCACGACGATAAAATTAGCATTGGTATTGGTAAGGTTCGTCAGTTAGAAGAGCTGGGTGCAGACGTAATGGTATTGTCTGCGGATGTGACCGATTCCGATGGCATGAAAGACATTGTTGCCGAAGTTGAAGCTCACTATGGTGAGATTAATGGCGTTATTCACGGTGCAGGTACGATTAACGACGGCCTGATTCAAATGAAAAACCAAGGTGAGATTGAAGAAGTCTTTGCTCCCAAGGTTTACGGTACGCTCGTTCTTGATGAAATATTTGCAGGCAAAAACCTCGACTTCTTTGTTTTGTTTTCATCGACTTCTACAGTCATTGCTCCTGTTGGTCAGATCGATTACGTGGCCGCGAATGCTTTCTTAAATTCTTATGCTCAATACAGAAATAAAAACCAAGCGGGCTATACCGTTGCGGTTAACTGGGGGGTTTGGAATGAGGTGGGAATGGCCGCTGCGAGTGCAACGCAAATGGGCTTCGGTGGTAGTAAAACACCAAAAGAAGAAATTTCCGATGCGCGCTATCCCTTATTCGACAAACATATTCAGTCATCGGCCAATGGTCGAGATGTTCACTACCTCACCGCGCATTTAAACAGTAAGCAGCAGTGGATACTCGACGAACACAGAACGAAAAAAGACCAAGCGTTATTGCCCGGTACAGGTTATATCGAATTGGCTCGTGCAGGTTTAAGTGAGTGTGGCGAAAACGGTTCCTTTGAACTTAAAGAGCTTATCTTCTTAAAAGCCCTATATGTTCCAGAAAATACGACCCTAACAACCCGTGTAAAACTGATACAAACCGTAGAAGGTTATGATTTCGCGATACAAAGCCAAGCCACTGATGCCGATGGTAACTCGGGCTGGCAAACTCACGCAGAAGCGCGAATTATTATTGGTGCAGAACCGGGAGAACGGCAGGATATTTATGAAATAATGGGGCGTTTAGGCTTAGAAAGTACGACAGAAATTGGAGTCGTAGCACAGCGAACCTTACAAGAGGCCCACCTAAACTTTGGTCAGCGTTGGCATGTTCTGCGAGATGCCAAGTACAGTGAACAAGAATCTGCAGCGCGTTTAGCTCTTGATGAAAAATATGAAGGTGACTTAGCCGACTACAAAATCCATCCATCCCTCCTTGATATTGCAACCGGTTATGCAATGGAATTGATTAAAGGCTATGCCAAAAATGGCACCGCCGAAAATCTATGGGTTCCGGTTTCTTACGGTAGTTTTAAATACTATAAGCCCTTTACGCAGCAAATATACAGTTGGGTTCGCAATGCGAAAGACAATAAAGCGGAAGATGATTTTGCTAGCTTTGATGTCAGTATCTTCGATTGGAAAGGCAGTCTGCTGGCAGAAGTGAGTAAACTCACCATCCGTAAAATGGAAGGTGTAGTTGATTTCTCTGTTGCGGATAAAAACATAATCTTGGAAAAAGACAGTTCATCTGAATCGAAAGGTGATAGTGAATTCCGGTCCTTATCTCCAGCGGAAATGGCGTTTCAACACAATTTATCACAAGGCATCTTGCCTGCAGAGGGTACACAAGCCCTTTTCGACGTGATCCAAAAAAGCCATGACACCGAAGTTATTATTTCTTCGTTAGAGCTTGAATCACTTATAAAAGAAGTGGATGCCTCTGCGGCGTCTATGCATAAAGAAGACGACGATACTAAATTCGCTCGTCCAGAACTGGATAACGACTACGTCGAGCCGCGCGATGATATTGAAAAAACCTTAGTTGGCTTTTGGGAAGATTTATTAGGTGTCGACCAAGTGGGTATCGAAGATAGCTTCTTCGACCTTGGAGGCCATTCGCTTGTCGCGGTTCGTTTATTTGCCAAAATTCAACAAACATACGATGTGGATTACCCCATCTCAATTTTGTTTGAAGCCCCGACCATTGGCGCCTGCGCCGATTTATTACGTGAAGTGGTAGGCGACGCTGGATTGTCATCTGACGATAGCGGTGAAGAAAAAGATAAACCGCATAAAGCGCGTTACACCCACTTGGTGCCCATGCATACCACCAAGTCTACGAAACTCACTCCGTTTTTCTTAGTTGCAGGTATGTTTGGTAACGTTCTCAATCTACGTCATTTAGCACAACTCATTGGCAATGAGCGACCCTTCTACGGTTTACAAGCACGTGGTTTATATGGCGACCATGACCCTCATGGCACATTTGAAGAAATGGCCGTTGATTACATAAAAGAGATTAAAACAGTCCAACCTGAAGGCCCCTACATTATTGGTGGTTTTTCCGGTGGTGGTATTACTGCCTATGAAATGGCTCGTCAGCTGAAAGAAGCGGGTGAAGAAGTTGCAGAGGTTATTCTTCTCGATACGCCACTGCCTTACCACGAGCCTTTGAGTTCTGTAGACCGTATGTCAATTCACTGGCAGCGTATTCAAAGCAAAGGTTTGGCGTATTTTTCTGAATGGGCTAAGAATCGCTATCAGTGGGAACTGAAAAAATTCCGTAAACGTTTCCAAGATATTGATGATAGTGGTGAAACACCGGCTGAGTTTAAATCGGGTGTAATGGAGGTGGCTTTTTATAAAGCATTAGCCGTCTACAGTATTCAGCCATCTGACGTGAACGTGAAACTATTCCGTCCAAAATTACCGATTAAATATCGCCTAAGTGGCGGGCGCGTGACGAATGAAGATCGAGAGCTAATCTACCAAGATAATGGCTGGCCGCGTTATGTCGATAATTTTAGCGTACAAGAAGTGCCAGGAAATCACGATTCGATGGTACTAGAACCCAACGTCCGTGTACTCGCTTCTAAGTTGCGGGATTGTATTGATAATGCTGACCCTAAAACGAAATAGCGGCGGTCATTAGCAAAACTGCATTGAATAGATAAGATCGGCTCCTGGTAATCGGGAGCCAATTTTTAAGAATAAAATAACACGATAGATAATCGTTATTGTTAGAAAATATTGAGGCAAGTAATGAGTGAACAGAACCTAGGAGACGCCTTAAAGCAAGGCATGCGAAACTTTGCATCTGGAGTGTGTGTAATTACAGCGCGGTCAGAAAGTGGTGAGCGAGTTGCCATGACGGCTTCTTCCGTGACTTCCGTATCAGCGGAGCCTCCATCATTACTCGTTTGTGTGAATAAAAGTGCCAGTGCCGATGCCATTCTTGCGACGACTTCCGGCTTTACCGTCAATGTACTGAGCGCCGGACAGCAAGATGTATCGAACACCTGTGCCAGCCCTGCTGAAGGCGATGGCCGCTTTGATGTGGGTAATTGGATCATTGATGAGGCGACGGGCTTATCGTATTTATCCGATGCCTTAACGACGTTCTTTTGTACGAAAACACAGTCCGTTCCTTATGGAACACATAACATCTACATCGGAGAGATCACTAAAGTCGCCCTAGGCGAGAGCGATGAAGGGATTTTGGTATACGCCAAAGGGGCGTATCACAGCATTTGATGCGGATATTGATAAGCGCTTAGTTCAAACGCCTTTAGTTCAAAGTGATACAAGTCTCCTCAGTTGCTATACGTTAAAGGCTTCCTAGCCATTGGAAACCTTCTGTTTACTGTCTCATATGTATGACGCCACTTAATATTGGCGTCAATCACATCCATAGGTGCTTGACATGAGAATGATTCTCATTTACAGTTTTGTTTCAGGTGTAACATCTTTGGAGCAAATCCCATGAGCTATTCAAGCGGAAGCGCTATATCAACCAATAATATCCCGCCGCAGTTGCGGCAGGTTCCACAAGGCCGCAAGCCTGTCGAGGGGCGGGATGTTGTGCAACTCGAAATCGGCATCGACAAGCTTGAGTCGCTATTCTCTAGAGGCGAACTATGCGCGACAGACATTCGTTGTTTGAATGGCGAGTCTAAAAAGTATCTGTGGAAGCTATGCCTCTCGTCTTGTCTTGGGGCTAGCGGTAAGGGATTAGGCCGCCAGGAAATTAGGCGCCCAATAGACTCAGGTCATTATGTCCCAGTTTAATTAAATACAGTTATTCTGAGGGTTAGCTATATCGGGACGTTAAGCTGAAAACGTTTTACCCCCGACATGAATCTGGTATTGCTCCCTCAGACTCGCCGTACCGAAAGCACTCGCTTTGCTCGCAGGGCAGGGTCTAACCCCGTCTATGGGGATTCGGACGCAGCACCCTCGATCGCATGCTCGGCTCTGGCTTCCTCGATAACTGCTCGGCTTTGTCTCCTGAGTCGCCCTACCAATTACATATATGTACACCTCGCTTCTGA
>JAWSUZ010000096.1:0-11708 GCA_033852165.1 Agarilytica sp.
CAACTACCCTGACACAGGGGGCATCGCAATATTACTATTAGTTTACCTCAGTAAAACCTGGATTTACTCTGCGACGCTTGCCACAACCATCTTATTTTCTTTTGTTGCTTTCCGGTTAATCGGTTCGATAATACTTGGCGATATGAGCAACACACAAATAATTACCCTTTTAACTGAAGTCATTGAAGCTTCTATTGGGGTATTTCTCATTGTTAAGGCGCGTGCCTTAGCTACAAGCTCAGCCTAATATAAGTACGCTAGTATCAGGCGTTACAGAAAAACCTCCTAGCGCAATCACAGTCCTTTTAACGACAAAATTATTGTCTGCATTTCAATAGTTTTTTGTACCCAAAATCCACCCTATCAAAAATGACTGTTCACTACCGTACGGTTTATGTGCGATAACGAACACCACCCGTTGTTCAGTATCGTACAATCATTCCACCTCCAAAAAATAATCGTTCAAAATCAGCGACTTAGAGATTGGCACGAGAGCTGCTATGTCTTTTGGAGAAATGACTAATAAACTCTCCCCCTGCGTTTGTGATAGCCGTTTTTGTTAAAGGTCATTTAGCACCATACTCGACCGGGTTGCCCACCCTCCCCTTTACCCAACTATTTTTAATATAGACTGACAAAGGAAATTAAAAACATGATCAAAGGTCGTGAAATTTCGCCAAAGATGATAGCTCGTATCACGGGTATCATATATTTGATCACCATAATCGCAGGAATTTTTTCTCTAGGTTACGTGGCTAATACATTAATTGAAAATGGTAACCCTGCAAGCACCGCTGCAAACATACTCAATAATAAAACCCTTTTTGAAGCCAGCTTCACCGTTTTTCTTATTGAGATGATATGTCAGCTCTTTACCATTGTACTTATTTACATGCTCCTAAAACCGGTTGGGCCTAAAGTTGCATTACTCGCCCTGTGTGCTGGCCTAATAGGATGCACAGTAAAAACGGTAAGCCAATTATTTTATATTGCGCCGTTGGTGTTGTTGACGGATGCTAACTACATGAATGCATTCAGTACCGACCAAATACAGGCACTCGCGCTTTTCTTACTTAACCTGCACGCACAAGGTTCAGCTATTGGCCTCGTATTCTTGGGTGTATTTACGCTAATGAGCGGGTATTTAATGATAAAGTCGACCTTCATACCCAAGCCACTCGGATTTTTAACGGCTATTGGTGGCACTGGGTGGCTGTGCTTTCTCCATCCACCACTCGGATATAGCCTATTCCCGCTCTTAGCGCTTATTGGTTTCGCTGGTGTAATGTGTCTTATTTTTTGGCTGCTTTGGTTTGGGATAGACGAAGATAAATGGCGGAGAATCTCTGGCATTAAAATATAATTTTTTGCCAATATTAATTGTGGTGTTGTGCTACAAGTTTAATCGCATCTGCCCCCTACTATCCCAGTTAGATTAAACACGGCATTCTGAGAGCTACCTATCTGATCACGCAATATCTGCTCAAATACTTAGCTCTACGCCTCCCGCACCACAGGCCACCCTGAAGTAATGCTACTTACGGCCTGGGAAACCAACACCAAAATCTATAATAAACACCTAACGTTGACAACAGCGAACCTTCCCCGACAAAATTCACTTTCATTATCACGCGTGACAGTACAATTAAATTCTTTTAATCCCTTGTCACAGAACCATCACCGAACTCCAGATACTCATACCAAGCGTCGGCATGCTGCTCTTCTATCAATCCCAACAAGCGATCATAACTTAAGCGGTCTATCGGTTTTCCATCGGTACTACTTCTGCCCCGAATACGGATTTCATTTTCAGGGTACACCGACAATTCCACAGGAAATTCATGATCCACGTAGAAATGAGTAAATTCTCGAAACTTGCCGCCATAACGAATGGTGACCATTTCTTTTTCAAACGGCCAGTTAAGCTCTTCGAGACGGTTTTCTACCGTCTCCAAGCTGTCCGTAAAAAGATGCAAATCAATATCACTCGTTTTTTTAATCCGACCAGTACTCACCGAGCCAATAAGCCGAGGCGAAAAACTTTCCAGGTTTTCCATAATATCAAGTGCAGTAATACGCATTGAAAATAATCGGCGAGTCAACGTTCCGCCTTCATGCATCTGAGCCATTTGGTAAACGGCTAATGAGATTTCCCCATTCGAAGGTAAGTCCCGCGTGCGGATCTTGCACATTTTTATTCCACCGCGACTGAGTAGGTTTTTCGCCGCTCGCCACTTTGCCGTGTGATATTGCTTAATATTTTCTTCGTACATCAGCCGTGCAGCTTCGCGCACGAGTAACTGGCGAAACTGAGCATTACCTCTTTCGTGTTTACTATTTTTCATGACATAAGCTGGCCCTTTCCCAACATCATGAAGTATAGCCGCAGCCCATAAAATGGGATTGTCAGTATCCTATAAAGCGCATTGGAAAACTTGCAGAGAATGATAAAGGGCATTCCCTTCTGGGTGATATTTGGGTGACTGTTCGATATCGGCTAGGCTTTCAAGCAAACTATTTAAATAGTGACGAAGATGTTGCCAGCAAGAATCTGTCGGGTTTTCTAAGTGAGTATGAGGAATAAGAGGTTTTAGTGGGTTATAGCGGGAGTTTCTAAGACGAGTAGTACAATCAGGAATTTTTCTCAATTTTTGACCGGTGAATCCCGGCTGTCAGATGTGTTCGTTCAAACAAGATAGCAATACGAAAAAAAGCTGTCAACATTTCAGCGCAGTCCATTTCAACAGATCCAAACCCGATCAGGCCTGTATGTATTTCGCACAACCGCTCGGTTTTTCCATATAAATCGAGTCTGATCCCATTGAAATAACCCCATTGAAATATCCACAGAAAGCAGCAACGGAGGATAACCGTTCCCCCGCCACTGCTCAAAGATTATACGCTACATCCCTCTTTCACTAGCGCACCTTAGCCTTCAACATCCCACTCTCCAGGGAAATCAGCCGTTATATGTAGCATTCCAGGCTCAATATGAAGGGTGGCGTTTTGGCCCTTGCCAAAACCCATCTGTTTTAGCCATGTACCACGCAAAAGAATGGATGGGGCTACAGACAAGGGTTTAGGGGGCTCTGCGACACCGTCAACATCCGTCGGGAGAACGACGGCGGACTCCAGAACGGTGAGCCTGCGGGTGTAGAAAAAATTATCTTGGGGTGAGGGGGACTCTAGCGTAGAATTAACTTTAGCCATAATGGACTCTCAATCAGTCTGTTTAGGTTAGCCGCCTCGGAGGTGTTGTCGCACTAAAGAGGTGGCGCTTTTTTACTTAAATGTTTTTCACGCAAGCGTGAAATCTGTTTCTTGCTTCTCCTTCAGTAGGTTTGGAAGCTCTTTAATTGAACACTAAACAACTGGGCAATTCAACTGCTAGTTGATCTTTATTTAGTAGTTGTGATGTTAATCGTAATAATTTAAATGGAGTTCATATCACAGCTCTTTTCCCCAATTATTTTTTAGTCACCCTACCCCTCGTTTTTCTAATAAGTGCTCTTTAAGCCAACTTACTTGTCGCCCCTATAATGAATTTTTAGCATCTCTGCTCGTTTACTCTTAGCCAGTTTAAAAGCATCTTGCTTAGAGGATTCATTATCTGAATCGTAGGTGTAGCACTTAGATCTCTTAACCCTATTACCATCTGCCAGCGTTTGCCGCCAAGTTGCTTGACAGCTATACGACTTATTGCCACTTTTCAGAGGTCTACACACAAAAGAAACACCTGGAATACCCGAAGTACTATCCTTTCGTGCCTTTTTGAAGGCTAGACCCCGAGGGGAATAGCTGCGGTCATGGTTTCCCGAGGCCAGGTAATCGTTTCTGTAACTCTTTGCTGCTTTAAGCGCTCTCGGCCAACTGCCACTAAAATCTCGGACTGGAAAGATCCTGTGCTCACGAAGTGCTTGCTGTCGCCCCTCCTTGGGCGCATGAATACCCTTGTGAAATCGAACCCAATAGCCAGTTTCGATTATCGTTATGTATTTCATGCCGTCAGATGTGGTGGTCATAGCTTTAATTCCGAATAAGGGAATTTTCCCAGTTATTGTCTCAGCGCCGACATTACTTTATCGCCCGCCGACAAAGCAATACATTCTATTAAAGAGCACCCAACTTTATCAAAAGCAATTAACGAAACACATATGGACGATCCGGTTTCGTCAATAAATTCAACTTGGCGTAAAGGAATACGCTAAAGGTGAGTGCCCGGCTAGTTGCGCAGGTAGTCTAAGCGCTATTAGATTGCAGACGATTATGACCTTATATGACAGACCCGCCCCTTTACTTCTGACGGACCCTTGAAAGCTGTTCTAAACTCTAATCTGCCCCCCGAATTTAAAGGGGTTTCCACCATATAGCAGTCATTATACTATTTTGGTGGAAATTCTTTGTATATGGGATGTTTCCACCACTGTTCTATTAGTGGTACTATTTGGTGGAACAACCATATAAATCGGGGCTCTACACATGTTTCGCAACACAATTCCATTCACCGATGACCAATCCAGGCTGATTGTCGATGCTGAACATCATTATGCGCAGTGGCTGGAGGCCAAACGCAACAGCGTAGAAACCCGTGGGTGGATGAGATGGAAAACGACCCGAGGCAAAGAATATCTGATCCATGGGCAATCAGGGGGTGCAAACCAAAAATCATTAGGGCCCCGATCTGCAGAAACAGAAGCGCGTTACGCCCAATTCCAAAACGACAAAACGACCCACAAAAATCAATTGCGCGAAATCGAGAACCGGCTTGCGGAGCGAGCTCCGCTTTTAAAAGCCGCCCGCTCAGGCCGAATGGTTTCGGGAGTTGCAAAAGTTATTCGGGAATATGCCATCAATAATTTAATCGGTGACTTTCTCATAGTGACTGGTACGCACGCGATCCATGCGTATGAGACACTGGCCGCGCGCTGGTTTGACTCTGCATTGGCGGGGACCGAAGATTTGGATCTGCTGTGGCACCCTAGAAATGACGATGTCGAGTTTATGGTGCGCAGACCGAACGTCCAGCTCCTCACTCACTTGAAGGCCATTGACGATACCTACACAGTCAATGCTGAGAACCGATTCCAGGTGAGAAACTCACGAGGAATGGTCGTGGACTTCCTAACCGGTAATAACGTCACATACCCCTCCGCAAAGGGGTTTCTGAGCCCCATACCGTTAGAGGGGCAGGACTGGCTTGTCATTTGCCCCCCAGTCAAATCAATAGTCATTGATACGCAAGGCTATCCGGTCGAACTTGCCTGCCCTGACCCGCGCATTTTTTGCCTCCACAAGCTTTGGGTCTCGAAGAGGAACGACAGAAACCCACTCAAGAAGAGAAAGGATGAGAAGCAAGCCATCGCGCTTTCTCTTTTACTTAAACAATATTTGCCGCAGTTCCCATTTTCAGACGAATTTCTATCCGCATTGCCTGAAGAGCTCAGCCTTCAATACGAAAACACGATTCAGCCACTGTTAAGCGAAATTAGCACCGACAACTTTTCGGGGGGAATGTGATGGACAGAAAAAAAGATACCGGCAGCCATTGCTCTAGTCAAATAAAACCGGTTACGCCGCAAATGATATAGATCAAATTAAAGACGACAACAAAACAGTTTTTCTCATTATAACACTCCCTTACTATTTTTTTATATTTGTGAAAAACTTATCATGCCTTAAACCATGCTCTGGATAAAAACATTACATTAAAAAATAAAAATTCACTATCACGACTTACGCTTGCCCCCCTTCTGCCCAGGCTAATTTCAATTAGCGATTATTCAACATTACAATTAATCCGTTGGCGGCTATTCATCCGGATAGGAAAAATATTTTTGATACAATATTACGAACCCCAAGACTAATAAGGCTATCCTAAATATTATTATTCGCCCGATTGTAATTCGGGACTTTGCTAGCTCAACCTTTTCCTTTGGTGTAACCGTGAGTTATCCGGACAGCCATGATTACGCCCATCATGATTGCGCCCTTCAATCGTCGTCAACAAATTCAACTTAGTTTAAGGAATACGCTAAAGGTGGGTGTCCGGTTCGTTGGCTGTTAGTTGTGCAGGTGGTCTAAGCGCTATTAGATTGCGGACGATTGTGACTTTATATAATAGACCCGACCCCTTACTTTCGACCCCTTACCTTTTTAAGCCAACGTCGATCACTTCTATTGCTTCATTTTCGAGTAGGGTCGCCCACCCCATAACGTCGGTAAACGCTGCCATTTCTAAGGGCTCTACGCCGTTTTCCAATAACATTAAAACACGTTTCATGGATCAAATTTCCTTGTAATGAGTTGTCCTAATAAAAGCAGTTTAAAGATCGAGAGTCAGATGATTGCCCACCGCACGGGAAACACATACACACATTTTCCTTTGTCGTTCCTGTTTATTCAAGTAGACATCACGATGCTCAACTTCGCCTTCAATAACAGCTGTCGCACACATACCGCATTCTCCACGTTTACAATCATAGGGAACCGAAATATTTTTTTCGATAAGTGCATCCAAAATTGTTTGACTTTGTTTTACATTGATCACCGTTGCAGATTTCTTTAATGTTACCTGAATCTCAGAATCACTCTCTTTTGGAGCAGAGCCAAAACTTTCAAAATGAATTTGTGCAGAGCTGATGGCTAGCTCCTCACCGAGATCACGCGCCGCTTCAATTAATCGCAGCGGTCCACATAAAAACACATGGCTATCGTCTGGCATGGTTCTCAATACCGAACGCATATCCAGTCTTTTGGCATTCTTTCCACTAGAAAAATAAAAATGGGCGCTATCTCCCGCTAGCTCGATAATTTCTTTTTTGAATGCCAGGTCCGCCTCCGTCTTTGCCGTGTAGTGTATTTCAAAAGATGCCTTTTTATCCACTAGTGCTCGTAACATACTTAAGATAGGGGTAATACCAATTCCACCCGCAATCAATACCGTATACTCTCCTATCGGTGAAAGTGGAAATTCATTACATGGCGATTTGGCGTTGATCACCGCATCAACAGAAGTATATTGATGAAGATATTTAGAACCACCATGGCCGTTATCCTCACGTTGGACGGCTATTTCATAGAATCGATTATCGTGGCTAGACGATAGCAGAGAATAATGTCGTTCAATTTTAGTCTTTCCATCCAGGGTTAATTCAATCGGCAAATGAGCACCGGGTTCAAACGCAGACAATATACCGCCGTCTTCGGCAACTAATCGGAACAGCTTAATTTTTGGACTTTTATCTTCTACGCTTTGAATCCGTAATTTAAAGTGTTCAGTTTTTTTGAATATTTCAGATTTTTGCTCTCTTGGATTATGTGGTGAGTAATCAAAGAAATGCCAATTTAATTCTGCAGGTAATTGAGTCTCTTGCCAGCTATCAACTTCTAATTCCCAAAACCGTTGGGTGCCTTTGGTTTTGTTGGTTGGATCGTCATATTCCCAAAGGATTCGAGCACTACCTGTTACTTGCAGCAATCGTCTGTTTTCAAAATCAATAAATACTACACCGGCCTTTGGATAGGCATGAATATTTCCCAGTGTATTAAACATACTATTTCCCTGGTAGTCAGGAATACGCAGACGCGTGCCGTCAAACACCTCGACAAATCCAGGGAAACCACCGCGATGAGAAACATCACCGCCGTGTAGATTTAATAAACCAGTAGAACTGTCAGCTGTACTAGCAACAGGACTGGCGCTACCGACAAATAATGAATCGGCTTTTTCGATTAAATCAATTTGCTGATCAGTCAGAGCCGTTCCTTTATCTGGTGTTGGCAATTGCAAGCCGATCGCTTGCTCGCTTATTTTTAAACTACGACGTTGAATGTATTTTGGACAATTTGGATAGGCTTGCTCCACTTCTATTATGAAACGGTGATCATCCAAAACCTGAATCTTTCCGTTTACACGAAAACGGCGTCTGGTATCCAATTCTATAGCTAACATTCCAACTTGAGGATTAGCGATAATATTTTGCCAAAGCGGGTCGTGTTTTAGATTGATCATCTGGCTGGTATCGAGCAACAAAGAAGTCGCATTCGGCGCACTAATAAATCCGGTTTGTCCCATTAGTACGGATGTCCAGACATTGCCCTGCGGATCGAGACTACTGATCAACAACATGTTTTGTTGCGCGATAAAAGGCATAGCGCCAGCTAAAATGGTGTCGCTAATCACACCGCCATTACGTTGTGCTATTTGTGATTCCTGAGCTAGACTTTGAACTTCCAGTTCGCCTTGGTGGAATGGTGGGACGCTAATATTCATCTTAACTCCTTCTAGACTCAAAAGTAGTGACCGAACACACCCGATAATACTGGCGTGTCGATCGATAGGGATTGGCTATTTAGAAAGTTAATACGGTATATCCTTCAGCGGCTAACTTATGCAAACTAGGCAGACCGCGAGTACCAGGGATAGCATTATCAGTTAAATATTCATAACCAGATTTTTCGACTTCTTCAGCTGAACCGAATACATCCGCGCAACCACAAGATACACCGGCTATAACGTCTTTAACGGCTTCAAATAGCCCATGTACTGGATTTTTCGGATTAGCCAGTTCAGCGATCCAACGAGTACCGGTTCCGTTAAACAGTACTTTGACTTCAGCGCCGTTTTCTTTGTAATCAAAAGCGGTGGCTAAGGCGTTAAAAACTCGGCCAAGCGCTTCTTCTTTACCGTGGTTTGGATCGGATAATACTAAAATTGCTGCTTTCATTTTGGCTCTCCTTTAGAGAGGTTAAATTTATAGAAGTTGGTTAAAAATCACTTAAATCAAAACGGGGTTGCCGTCTGAAAGCAATTATCCATACTCCACCATGCTGAATAAATGGTGTAAACTTGATAACACTGATTCAATATGTGGAGTAATCGAGATATGGATAAGTTAGTGGCGATGACGACCTTTGTACAAATAGTCGATAGCGGAAGTTTAACCGCTGCGGCAGAAGTGCTGGACACCTCTTTACCTACCGTTGTTCGTACTCTGGCGAATCTGGAAGCCTGTCTGGAAACCCGCTTATTAACCAGAACCACTCGTAAATTCACCTTAACTGAAGAGGGGCTAGGCTACCTGAAACGCTGTCGGGATATTTTGTCTGACATAGAAGACGCAGAATTAGAATTAAACTCACTACAAAGCCAACCCAGTGGAAAACTTTCCATTACCGCATCGGTGATGTTTGGTTCACAAAGGCTGGCGCCGTTAATTAATCAGTTTATTTTAAACAACAAACGTATTAATGTGGACCTGTTATTGCTCGACCGTAATGTCAATCTGGTCGAAGAGGGAATTGACGTAGCGATTAGAATCGGCGAGCTAGAGGATTCCACATTAGTGGCAAAAAAAGTGGGCACGGTACGGCGAGTTATTTGCGCTACCCCAAAGTTATTAAATACTTTGGCAGCGATTTCTCACCCCAATGATCTTTCGAAGCTGCCGTGTATATTATTTTCAGGTTTGAGCCATGGCGCCCATTGGCAGTTTAACGAAAAAGGCAGGGTTCTGTCGGTTGCCGTTAAAGGTCCTTTGTCCTGTAATAATATTGATGCAGCCTTTGAGGCAGTCATGTCCAGCATGGGTTTGGGAATGTTTTTATCTTATCAGGTTGAAAAGCAAATAGCTTCTGGTGAGCTTCAGATTGTATTACCAGCGTATGAATTTCCCGCGGCACCAGTTAGTGTTATCTATTCTCACGCCAAGTTAATGTCGACCAGAGTAAGGGCTTTTGTGGATTGGATTAGCAAAGAGTTAAAGCAAAATTTAGCTAGTATTAGCTTTTCAAAATAAAGTTTTTTGCCCGGATAAATCATCTTGAAAAAGATCAGGTAATTCAGCGTTGCTGACGATATTCATTTGTCCGATGATATTATCTAACAAGTGTCCGCTATGAAGGAGGTAGGTCTTGATGAGAATAAGGTCCGTTGTGGGTCACTTTGTAGCCTTAGGGCAAATTCCAGGGAGGGGTCCGTTCTACCCTTGTTAACGGCCATGAAACATGAAAGTACCTTTTTCTGACGATTATCATTCGGCCATAAGCGGACATCACGAAGATTTATCAAATCCTTATTATTGATCAGCTGACTCTCCCGCTGACATAAAACCAACGTGATTGTATGCGAACGAACTCTGATATCTCGTGCATATATTCCATATCGTCAGAACTCGATGATTTATAAAACCAAGCCTTAAACTCTACCGTCCCCTTGTCACCCTGTTGTGATGATAAAATGACTTCCAAACGTTGCCAATCGACAGTTTTTTTGGATAACTCTGATACTGTCAAACCCTTTGCAGAGACCGGAAACCAGGTGGAAATTAAGTATTCGCCGTAACCTCCCAATGCATATGCCGAAAAACGCGAGCGCATAAGCTGTTCCGGTGTTTTTGCATTTTTTTCGCCAGAAAGAAACTGACCACAGCATCTAGCAAAAGGTTTTAGCTTACCGCATGTACACGACTTAACATTCATATTAGATTTCTTCGGCCAAAAGCGGGCATTACGTCAAATAAATACGACGACTACATTTTCCACTTAGCGGACATCAACGCTTAATATCTGAACCTATAAACGTGTACAGGTGATCTAGGTGCTACTTGATAGTGACAGGATCATGACTTTATAAAATAGACCCGACCCCTTGGCATGTCTTATTTGATCCACTGAGGGCCTTTTAACTGTATCTTTCTAATCGCTTAGAGGCTTGTTGTGCTTTTTCAAAATTTGATCCAATTTTCATGTATAACTCTTTAGGGTGGAAGCCTTCCGTATATTCTTCTCCATTACTATGATGATAGGCCTCAGCAATCTTGTGATGGTCAGGACATAGAGATATACCATTTTCTTTAACATATCCACCAAATGGCATCAAATTTCTATCTGTAATGTGATGGACCTCCAAATTATCAGTCTGTCCACAAAGCACACATTTATTTCTGTCCCTCTTAAATACAGTGTCTCTGAAGTTTTGACGTATCAGCTTCTTTTTTCCACTCATTGAACTTCCCCAAATCGCGTTCTTAAATATTCAGTTAACTTTCTAATATATACGTACTTTTCCGTTAGTTATTTTCGGTTTAAATATCTATATTTGATGATCAAGCTAATAATTTCATGGTCACTGATAGCCGCTTCCAACGCCTCATCCAGCGAAGCCCTTTGCGGAAGAGATATATTGAACTTTCGCGGTAATATCTCCGCCACTTGACTATCGATACTTGGGTCGATATCCATACCACAAAATATAGCTATGCGCTGCCTTACAAACTCTTTATTCATTTATCTCTGGCTTCCATCATTGTTACCCTGTAGTGAGGGCGGTATTATCTAAGGGGAGATGCAGTAAATCCCCGCCTTGGGCATCTTCACGTAAAACTGGAGAACTTACAGCTCCATGCTCAACCAAGTAATCGTAAAGCAACTTTTCTATTTGTTTGATAATGGCATGTTGTTCGTCGTTTAGCGTAGTATCAAGACGCATCATATTATTGAGAGAAGCACGCTGCGTTTCGATGTATTCCAGATCAGTATCGGGATCAGATGCTAGCCACTCGCGACAGTCAGCTACGGCAGTATCTATATTAAAATCAAACCCACATACCATAGTTAAAATCCTCTCGCTGCTCTGGTGTCAGCTTGATTCTGCTTGTAACGCAGTGATTGTGTTATCGTTTTAATAAGTGGCTGATGAGATGGACGCT
>JAWSUZ010000002.1:0-438 GCA_033852165.1 Agarilytica sp.
GGCAAGAACGATTACAAAGCCTCTAGCACTAACGGCAAATGCACCCAATCAAATTTACACCTGGGACATTACTTATTTACCGACTCAGGTTAAAGGTTTATTTTTCTACCTGTATCTAGTGCTCGATATTTATAGCCGAAAAATTGTTGGCTGGCAGGTACACAGTGAAGAGCTAAGTGTTTTGGCCGCTGATCTGATGATTGACATCTGCCAACGAGAAGGCGTTGAGCGCAATCAGGTAACGCTGCACTCTGATAATGGGAGTCCAATGAAAGGTGCCACTATGTTGGCAACACTGCAGGATTTAGGTGTGATGCCATCCTTTAGTCGACCGTCAGTGAGCGACGACAATCCCTTTTCTGAATCCATATTTCGCACATTAAAATACCGACCAGAATACCCAGAGAAACCATTTCCAGATCTAGCGTCTGCACGACG
>JAWSUZ010000002.1:496-1538 GCA_033852165.1 Agarilytica sp.
CAACTATCTTGAAAAACACCGCTTACGAACAATTCATACAATTCCTTTTGAGTTGAGCCTTTACTCTTAAACAGTGAGACTAGCTCATAAAGAGAACCGCCACTTTCAATGGATTCAAGTGCCAAAATATTTGTCTTTTCTTTTAATACATTATTCATTTCATCATGGGCATTTAACATCCGCTATGTTGGGCAGAACGAAGTGAGGCCCAACCCGAAGGACTAAAAATGATGACTTGGCCATGTATTTTCAAGTCTAGTCCATGAGGACAATGAGTTACAAGACTGGGGAATACCTTACCTTTTACCGCCTCAATTCAACGAGTCCCAAAGTGGGGCTCGTTAACTCACTCGCCGAGTAATTTATCAAAAAATCCGATAGCGTTAATCCTTTTTATCCATGATTCCAAATTGAACTGGGCCTGAAGGCCTTTAAATGATAATACAACACATCGTCATGTGAGCGTCCCTACTACCTTGTCATATGAGGACAGGCTTGAAACCCGTATCTGTATTGCGCCAACTAGGAATGTGACCTATTTGCAATTGGGGCCGATCGTAGTAAGAGGCGACATATTGGTCAAAGTAGGTACAAATTCGAGATTTCCGTCCCACGCCCCTGCCTGAGGTATGCATATCATATGGCAGATTCAACACTGAAGTGCATAACAATTTAAGCCGCAATTGCAGCCATGTGATTCGCCATTAATTTAGCGGGAGTTTTAAAGCCTAACTTCTTTCTGGGACGGTTATTTAACTGAAGAATAACCGCTTTCACTTCCCTTGCCGATATTTTTTTGAAATCCGTTTTTTTCGGCCAGTACTGCCGCAGTAAACCGTTGGTATTTTCATTCAAGCCGCGCTGCCATGAACTGTAGGGATCGGCAAAATACACCTTTGCTCCCAGCGCTTCGGTCATTTTCTCATGATAGGCAAACTCTTTACCGTTATCTGCTGTAATCGTAAGCACCGCACCTTTGAAAGGCCTCAGTAGCTCAATAGTCGCATCGGTAACTGTCTGAGCCATTTTATTGTTTATTCGT
>JAWSUZ010000021.1:0-34696 GCA_033852165.1 Agarilytica sp.
GCGGATTGAGAGAGCGGCAATAATACTATATTCACGCTAAAATCGTCGAACATGTTAAAAGTTAGCCGTTTTTAAGTGGGAGGGCCCTGGGGGTACGGGGTACGGGGTACGGGGTACGGGGTACGGGGTACGGGGTACGGGGTACGGGGTACGGGAATATTAGCCTAGAATGCCTTTTTGCACTATTTTTTCTGCGGCAGCGACTACAAAGTCACTGAAGTTAGCTTCAAGCGATTCTCGCTCTCGCTCAAACTTTTGCTTTTCTTTGCGTGACAACGCTTTCCACCTTTCCAGTATTGGGATGTGAGCGGTCGCCTCAGCCAATTGTCGAAAAACAGATAATTCTTCCACAACCTTAGCGTCCAAACCTAAGGTTTGAATCAAAGCGTTGATGCGAATACACGCCTCTGTCAGCGTTACCTGTTTCTCGATTACAGCCCGGGACAGAATCACGACACTTTTAATATTCTTTTCCTGCCGTTGCGCCAACTCTGAGCGTAAAGTCTCTTCATTCTGCCGCTCTAGCCGCCCTTTCTTCAAGAGTAACATTTGATAGTAAGCGGCTACGGCTGCGAGGCCGAATATAATAAAGCTACCCAATAACACCCAACCATTTATTATCATTTTAAGATTCCGATTTTGCTTAGCTCGCCAGCTCTACGCTGTATTCGTCAGGAAGATCTAGATTACTCTCTAGGCGATTTTGCATGGCTTTTGGTAATTTTTTTGACGCATTAGTACCGAACTTTTTTAAATCGTTTATACGCTTTAAAATATTCCCGCGCCCTCGCGACACTCGGTTCAAGACAGTATCGTAGGAGTCGTTCGCTTTTTCAATATAGTTTCCGACATCCTCTAAGGCCGTCACGACCAAAATAAATTGGTCGTACAGCCGCCCTGCACTGCTTGCAATTGGCACTTTATTTTTCATAGCGCCACATCGCCTCAACCGTCCTCAATGCCACCATAAGGCTCGACGGACTTACGATCATAACATTTTTATCATAAGCTTCCTTAAACAAGCTTGGAGCAGATTGCACAGCTGCAACATAAGCGGCCTCAATAGATATAAACATAAAAACAAAATCGAGTACTCTAATCCCTTCAAGCTGCTCATACTTCTTTAAAGACAGGCCTTTTATATGAGTTCGCACTGACTCGACATACCCCCTAAGAAACTCGCCTTTTTTCCTCATCGCCTGCATTAGAATAACGTTCATATTCGACCAGCGTTACTTTCGAATCGACAACAGTATTCTTTTCCTCCGGCAAGTGGATAACCACGCCTGGCCTTTAGTTTTTACCTTCATCGTTTTTATAGTTAGCTTGCGTTTCATACTCTCGACCTTTCTCAAGACCAGACTCTTCAAGTAGACGCTCAAGAATAATTTCACCCCACTGCCCCTGAACCTTGTTGTCGCCCTTTAGCGCGCTAGCCAGGTTGTCTGCATCTTCATTGATCTGTGTGGTTTGTTTTTGTAATTCGCTGACTTGCCCAACAAGTTGATTTCGCTGTGTGTTTTCCTTGTGGTATGCATCACCGACCTGTTTATTAAACTCGCTTAACTGCTGCTGAAAAGGTGACAGTACGACTTCTAAAGTCTGCTTGTTACTCTCGTTAAAACTCTTCTGCTTGGCTTCAAATAACTTATTTGCCGTTAGCTCAAACTCTTTGAGCAGCGCAGTTTTTGATTCAGCTAACATTTGCTCTTTCGATTTCAGCTGGACTTCCTTTTCTGTCAGGCGAGCCTGCAACTCAACATGGCGCTCTTTGACTAGATTCAGCTCTTTGATATTTTCGTGAGTACTCAAAAGCTGACCTTCTTTTTCCGTCAACAATGTTTCCAATTTAGAAGTTTGCCTCTCCGTCTCAAGGACTGTCTCATCACGAAATCGTTGCGGCTCACTAGAGGATGAACGACCTCGATCAAGTTCCCCCCTGCAGACGCCCTATTTCTCGGATCAGAAAACGAACCCGCTGCACCATTTACACAAAATACAATCAACGCAATGAATACTCTCAAAGCTGCTATCAACAGAGGGAGAAAGTTGGTTTGTTCAATTAGCGCGCGTAAAAACCTTCTTTTTTTTTGCCTTGCGACGTATCATTCTGACTGCAGAGCATCTCTAAAAATACTATTTTTTGTGTGCGTCAGGAAGCATGAACCGACACATGCCCAAATACTAGTATTAGGACGAAGCCGGAAGCTCAAGCTGACACTTACACAGATACAAGTGTTAGCAGAACGGAATACGAAGCCCAAACCAACACAAGTATGGATACAGGTGCCGAGAGAAACAGAAAGCCCGAGCTGGCAAGCGCAATGTAAATAGGGTACAAGAGGAATCAAGTACCTAATTGACGCCTCCATCCTGAAAAAGCGCATTTTAGAGCTGCCCTACAATCCACTATTACAGAGTATTTTACTCCTATTATCGAACACGCCTAATCATGATTACTCCGTTGACCGCCCCCCTCAATGATTCGCCCTCGCCCCCCAAAGTCCTTGTGTTTGATTCTGGGGCGGGTGGCTTAAGTATCGTTCGTACAATGTTACGCAGACTCACCGGCTGCCATCTCATATACGCTGCTGACCGAGACTATTTCCCTTACGGCATAAAAGCCGATAACGAATTGACACCCAGAATCGTGACGCAAGTTGAAGCCTTGTATCAACGGCACTCACCTTCGATTGTCGTCATTGCATGCAATACTGCAAGCACGCTGGCCCTCGACACTTTACGGTCAAGTATTCCCTGCCCCTTTGTCGGCGTCGTACCGGCTATTAAGCCTGCCGCGAGCCTGACTCAAAGCGGGGTTATCGGCGTACTTGCCACCCCCGCCACAGTAAAGCGCCCTTATACTCGCAAGCTCATTGAACAGTTCGCCCCCACCCACAAAGTCATATTGCATGGCAGCGATACGCTGGTTGAGCTTGCTGAACAGAAAATCGCAGGGAATATAATTGAAACATCAATTATTCAAAAGGAATTGGATATGCTTTTTCAAAAGCCTTACGGTCAGGACATCGATACCGTGGTTATGGCTTGTACGCACTTTCCATTACTAAAAGAAGAGTTCGAGCGGTGGTCTAAGAAGTCTAACCAACAGGAAGATACAGTGTCTTGGATTGATTCCGGTGAGGCTATCGCCAATCGCGTCCAACACCTCCTCCACGAACAAGGGTACACTGAAATAAAGACGCAAAAAAACAACATCGAATTTGCATTACTTGACGTCGAAATTGAAGATAAATATAGAAAGTTTCTTGAAAAGCACTAACGAGATAGGCTCTCGTTAGTGCTTGAATGATGAGCTGTTGAACACAGCCTATAGAATCGTATTATTTAATATCGATATCAGCATCAGCAATAATTTGTGACTCGTAATTCAGGTTCTCAAACCTAGAATTCTGATTCACCAGCTGAGAGGCTAAACCTTTATATTGTTGATCTTTGATGTCTTCTCGAGTACCGGCAACAACGGTGCTCAAAGCAATTACCGTCTGGCTGCCATCTCGGGCAGCTACAGAATCATAAACGACTTCTTTCTCACCCAAGCTCATTGCAAACACTTTACTATTCACCTGGAAGCTCGCATCACTGGATGAGCGGGCGACGCTATCAAACGTCTTGTATTCATAATTCGCAGCTTTCGCCAGCTCATCAGCAGGTTCACCAGCTTCCAACTTCTCAATCACGCTAGCGGCAAGCGCTTTTAAAGCTTCTTCTGTTTTTTGTTTGGTTAGTGTTTGAGTTATCAGAGTTTTAACCTCTTCCAAATCTTTAGTGCGCTCTGGATTGTGCGTTGCTTTCCGCAACACAACCGCCTGACTGTTTGAAAGCTCGATCACCCGACTATTATATTCTTTCGTTAGCACTTCTTCACTGTATGCCACTTCGCGAAATTCAGCATTATTAGCAACGCCAACGCCTTTCTCTCGGGTAAATAGCGCTGTAGTTTTCACTGTCAGTTTAAGTTCCTCAACCGCAGACTCAAGGTTCGAGCTACTAAATGTCAATTCGCCTAGCTGCTCCATACCAGCAGAAAATATCTCTTCCGCTGCAGCCGTTTTAAGCGCGCGAGCAATAGACGCTTTACGAGCTTCGAAGGTCGGCGCTTCGTCAACTTTTTTCGAAATAGCTTTAATAAAATGAACACCGGCATCTGTTGTGACCGCGTCAGATACCTGTCCCTCTTCCAAAGCCAACACCGCCGACTCAAAAGCTTCCGGATAAACGCCTATAGTAAGGACCCCTAAGTTACCCGCATTTTCTTTCGAGCCACTGTCATCAGAATATGCTGTCACTAGTTCAGAGAAGTCGACTCCCTCGGCTAGTTTTTTCTTTAGCTCTTCAATTTGCTGAGCTTGTGTATCTTTCTCTTCAAGTAAGATATGGGCAATTTCATATTCGTCGTTTGCTTTAAAGTCGCCCATTTCTTGGTCGAACTGGGCTTTTACTTCCTCTTCGCTAACATCAATAGTTAACGCAATTTCATTTACAGACAACTCAATGTATTCAACCGATAACTTTTCTTCTTCGACAAAGTTCGATTTATTTTCTTCGTAATAAGAAGAGATATCTTCTGCGGACACGCTAACATTTTCTGCAACAACCGCTTTAGGAATATCGACAGTGAAAAATGAACGTTTTTGCTGGGTTAGAGAAACCAGCACGCTTAGCTCTTGCTCAGTGGAAAATGCAGAGGCGTCTATGCCTTGCGTATGCTGATTAACCAATATATCTTCAACTAACTGAACCTTGAAGCTCGTTGGAGTATAGCCGAAGTTGGAAATCAACCGCTGGTAGGTTTGCGCATCAAATTTTCCATCAACCTGAAAGTCAGGCACATCTCGGATAGACGTAGCAACAGTTGTATCGGCAACACCCATACCACCTTCCATAGCCGAGACAACAATAGCGGCTCTTTGTGTTAATCCTTCAAGAACTGGCCCGCGAAGGTTTTCGTCCTTTAAAAAATCTGCGTTCGGATCAACGTTTTCACGGCCTAGCAACTGTTGTTTGCGCTGATAGATCGCTCTGCGTAAGGTGGCCTCTGAAATACCTTTCCCATCGACAGATGCTGCATCGGTACCCGCTGCACTGCCCAAGAATGATCCCCCAATACCTGTCAATACCAACGGTACAACAAACAAGAAAAGAACGATTCCGGCAACAACTGTACCTTTTAAGCCCTCGCGTATATTTTGCAGCATTTTTTCACCCTACCTATTTTGACTAGTCCTATAAAAAAAGGCGCAGTGTCTGCGCCTTTTTCGTCGTCATTATTTAACAATTTTGCTAATAAGCAATACTAGCGGCGACTCGAATAAAAAATTTATTCGAAAGCCTTAGTTAACAGCTTCTTTAAGCGCTTTACCGGCTTTAAAAGACGGAATTTTTGCTGCTGCGATTTCAATTGGCTGACCTGTTTGTGGATTACGACCGGTGCGAGCTGCACGATCTTTAACTAGGAAAGTACCGAAACCAACCAATGCAACTTGATCACCTTCTTTTAATGCTGCTGTAATTGAATCTGTAATCGCATCCAGCGCACGTCCAGCCGCTGCTTTTGAAATGTCTGCGGAACCTGCTATTGCTTCAACCAATTCTGATTTATTCACCATTCACCCCTTTATTATTCGAATTTAACTTCGTAAGACTTAAAAATTTGTTACTTCCTCTAGAGTTACCCACTCTTTGAAGAAGATTATTATGACAACCACATTACTTATGCTGTTGCTTCTATTGTTCTTCGAGCGGTTACTTTTGCCGTTACCACTCTTGTCTTGCAATCGCTTCGATTAAGTATTATTACCCAACCGAACTACCGACCGGAACGAGCTATCACCCCAAAACTAATCACCGAGCCTAGCAATCCTACAGACCTCAACTAGCTTTCGTTCGAACAATTGAAACATCAACTATACGTGCCTGCACCTCTAACCGTACGCGCTGTGACCTTTCACCTGCCCCCTACTGGAAACCCGAAAGCCACAACGAATTGCGATTTATACCAACTGGGATGATACTGGTCAAGAATCAAATTGGGTATTTATTCTTGTTTAACTAAAACCCCCAATATCTGCCTGCAAATCAACCAAATTTGGCGCAAATAGGCATAATCTAATGTGTGCTTATTCTGTTTTTATCATTTGTCGTTGCGTTCGCCTTGGCCTCCAAAGCTTCGTATTCCTCATCACTCAACGGCGTTGGCGTATACTGCAAGGCTATTTCTAGGACTTGGTCTATCCATTTAACAGGGATAATATTCAATTCACTTTTGATATTATCGGGAATATCACGCAAATCAGCCTCGTTATCTTTAGGGATGATAATGGTCTTAATCCCACCACGGTGCGCGGCCAAAAGCTTTTCTTTTAGACCGCCTATTTTAAGCACCTCACCTCGCAAAGTAATTTCACCCGTCATCGCCACATCGGACCGGACCGGAATTTCGGTATAAACGGAGACCAGTGCAGTGCACATGGCAATACCGGCACTCGGCCCATCTTTTGGCGTCGCGCCCTCAGGCACATGAATATGCAAGTCGAGCTTTTCTTGAAAATCCGGTGCTAAACCAATGATTTGACCGCGCGAACGAACGACCGTCATAGCCGCCTGTATCGATTCCTGCATGACGTCGCCTAAGGAGCCCGTCTTGGTGAAACGTCCCTTACCGCGCACGGCAGAGGCTTCAATGGTCAGCAGTTCGCCCCCCACCTGAGTCCAAGCAAGACCTGTAACCTGACCCACTTGATTTTCATCTTCAGCCTTGCCGTAATCGGCCTTTCTAACGCCAAGATAATCTTCAAGCTCCGACTCAGAAATGGAAATACTTTGCTCCTCTTTAGCCCTCACATTTTTAGTGACAACTTTGCGGCATAATTTCGCGATTTCTCGATCAAGGCCGCGCACACCCGCTTCGCGCGTGTAGTACCGAACGACATCGCGCAATGCGTCATCTTCGATAGTGATTTCTTCTTTCTTGAGACCGTTATTTTTAATCTGTTTAGGAATCAAATAACGACTCGCGATGTTCATTTTTTCATCCTCGGTATAACCGGGAATACGAATAACCTCCATTCGATCCAAGAGCGGGCCGGGAATGTTCATGGTGTTCGACGTACACACAAACATGACGTCTGACAGGTCGTAATCCACCTCTAAGTAATGATCGTTAAAGGTTGTATTTTGCTCTGGGTCGAGTACCTCCAGCAGGGCCGAAGCGGGATCGCCACGATGATCCATTCCCATTTTGTCAATTTCATCAAGCAAGAACAGAGGGTTTTTGACCCCAACTTTGGACATTTTTTGAACCAACTTACCCGGCATTGAACCGATATAGGTTCGACGATGGCCCCGAATTTCTGCCTCATCTCGAACACCACCCAGCGCCATACGGACAAACTTTCGGTTAGTCGCTCGCGCAATAGACTCGCCGAGGGAAGTTTTGCCCACGCCAGGAGGCCCAACCAAACACAAGATTGGCCCTTTAACCTTTTTCACCCGCTTTTGGACCGCGAGGTATTCCAGAATTCTTTCCTTCACCTCCTCCAGGCCGTAATGATCCTCTTCAAGGATTTTTTCTGCCCGTTCGAGATCGTGCTTCACCTTACTCCGCTTGGACCAGGGAACGTTGATCATCCAGTCGATATATGCCCGCACAACAGATGCTTCTGCAGACATAGGAGACATCATGCGAAGCTTTGTTAGCTCCGCCATGGCCTTTTCTTCGGCTTCTTTAGGCATTCCAACGTCGCTGATTTTTTTCTCCAGCTCGTCGCCCTCATTCCCTTCTTCGCCCATATCACCCAGCTCTTTCTGGATGGCCTTCATTTGTTCGTTGAGGTAATACTCGCGCTGACTTTTCTCCATCTGCTTTTTCACACGACCACGAATACGCTTTTCAACCTGAAACAAATCCACTTCAGCTTCCATCAAGCCGACTAGATGCTCTAGACGCTCTCGGATAGAAATGATTTCCAGAATCTCTTGCTTCTGCGCGAGTTCCAAAGACATATGTGCAGCGATCGTATCGGCTAAGCGACCGGGCTCATCGATACCACTCAACGACGTCATGACTTCGGCTGGTATTTTTTTACTTAGGTTGACGTAGTGCTCGAACCGAGACAAAAGTGTCCGCGTCAACATTTCCAACGTTTTCGTTTCTTGGTCTCCATCAACCTCATACTCTGTAAATTCAGCAAGGAAGTATTCATCCCGCTCAACCACATCAACGATATTCGCTCGACTCTGCCCTTCAACCAAAACTTTAACCGTGCCATCTGGTAGTTTTAATAATTGGAGCACTGTGGCAATAGTGCCACAGGTATACAGGTCATCTTTTACCGGCTCATCCACGGAAGCATGCTTTTGCGCAACCAACAGCACCTGCTTATCGTCGGACATTGCCCGCTCGAGGGCCGCGATAGATTTTGCTCGGCCAACGAACAACGGGATGACCATATGGGGGTATACCACTACATCGCGCAGCGGTAATAACGGAATAGGTGACTCGGGGGTAGATGATTCCATAGGATCCATTCAGAACCTCAAAAATTAATATTGACTCAGGCTATAAGGTTGGGGGTAATTCACTAAAATTACAAGTTCAGAACAATAAAAAAAGGGGCTTTAAAAGCCCCTTTTTTGCGTCTTGAATAAGCCCTAACCAATGATTACTCCGGCAAAGCTTTTGGCACCTCAACTGTTTCATAGACAAGCAAAGGTTCTGACTCTCCTTTGATCACAGATTCATCTACAACAACCTTAGTAACACCTTCCTCTGAGGGAAGACGATACATGGTGTCAAGCAACACATTTTCCATTATTGAACGCAGGCCGCGAGCACCCGTCTTTCGATCCATCGCTTTTTCAGCCACGGCATCCAATGCTTCTTTTCTAAAGACGACCTCGACACCTTCCATATCGAAAAGTTTGCCGTACTGCTTAACAAGAGAATTCTTAGGCTCCGTCAAGATAGTAACAAGCGCGTCCTTATCCAGTTCGTCAAGTGTCGCAATAACCGGCAGCCTTCCAACAAACTCAGGTATGAGTCCGTAGCGAACCAGATCTTCCGGCTCTAGGTTTTTGAGGGTTTCGCCAATATTTTTCTTGGAATCTTTGCTCTTCACCTCAGCATTAAAACCAATGCCGCCCTTTTCAGAGCGCTCCAAAATCACTTTATCCAAGCCGGAAAAAGCGCCGCCGCAGACAAATAAAATGTTAGAGGTGTCAACTTGCAAAAACTCTTGCTGAGGGTGCTTTCGGCCACCCTGAGGAGGCACAGAAGCTATAGTACCTTCAATTAATTTCAATAAGGCCTGCTGGACACCCTCACCACTAACATCTCGGGTGATCGAGGGATTGTCGGATTTACGAGAAATCTTATCGATCTCATCAATGTAAACAATGCCCTGCTGAGCCTTTTCGACATCGTAATCACATTTCTGTAACAGTTTTTGAATGATATTTTCAACATCTTCACCAACATAACCCGCTTCAGTAAGCGTTGTTGCGTCGGCAACAGTAAAGGGAACTTGAAGCATTCGCGCCAGGGTTTCCGCCAGCAACGTTTTACCACTTCCCGTTGGCCCTACTAACAAAATATTACTCTTACCCAGCTCTATGTCGTCTTTAGACTTCTTGCCTTCACCCACGCGCAGACGCTTGTAGTGATTGTAAACAGCTACAGCCAGTACTTTTTTAGCATCTTGCTGGCCAATGACATACTCATCGAGCGTGCCAGCAATTTCTTTTGGCGTCGGCAACTTCTCGCCCTTGCCTTCTGTGGTACTTTCTTGTATTTCTTCACGAATAATATCATTACACAGCTCAACGCATTCATCACAAATGAACACAGAAGGCCCCGCAATTAGCTTGCGCACCTCGTGCTGACTCTTGCCGCAAAACGAGCAATACAGCAGCTTTCCGTTATCTTCGTTGTCGCCTTTTTGGTCGGGCATCTGGATCTCCAACTCATTCTTTATAATACAACCTTCAAACAAGATGCTTGCTTTAGGCTTAAGTTTCAAGTGCAGAGCGCCAATATTTCGCCCCGCATACCTATATTAGTCTGATTCTCATGGCTTTGACGCTCGGCCCGGCTACTTTTTCACCAGAAATCACATCCGAACGCCACTTTATCGAGAAGTGTCGCCCGAGTTATTTTTCCTCGCTGCGCTCATCAATAACCTTATCAATTAAGCCGTACTCCTGAGACTCAGCAGCACTCATAAAGTTATCCCTCTCGGTGTCTCGCTCAATCTCTTCAACGTCACGCCCAGTGTGCTTGGCCATCAGTTCATTCAGCCGAGAACGTATTGTCAGGATTTCTTGCGCCTGAATATGGATATCGGATGCCTGGCCCTGAGCTCCACCAGAAGGCTGATGAATCATCACGCGGGAATTCGGCAAGCAAAAGCGCTTATCCTTAGCCCCAGCAGCCAATAAAAAGGCTCCCATGCTACAGGCCTGACCAATACACATTGTGCTCACTTCAGGCTTGATGAACTGCATGGTATCGTAGATGGACAATCCCGCTGAAACCGATCCGCCAGGTGAATTGATATACAAGTGGATATCTTTATCTGGGTTTTCAGCTTCTAGAAATAACAATTGAGCAACAACCAAATTGGCCATATGGTCTTCGACCTGACCAACAAGAAAAATAACACGCTCTTTTAGAAGGCGTGAATAGATATCATATGAGCGTTCACCACGTGCGGTTTGCTCAACAACCATTGGGACAAGAGTGTTGCTTACGGTTAAGCTGCTACCGGTCGGATCATATACGGACATAGCGTCCCCCCAGGAATTATTCGTGTTCTGTAATTAGAAAGATTAGCCTAACATTGGCTAACATGTGCATATTCTTATGAGCGATATTAACAGCAAATAAAATAAAAGGCTTTTAATTTCAAAAAGATAGCGCAACATTAAAACATTTTGCGGGGTTTTTATTCCAAGGCTCAAAGGCACACCGTCACGAAGGGAAAAACCAAAGCTTAACGAATAGCATTTCGCAAACAATAGAATATCCACGCCAAAATTACACTAGCATCGAGCGGCGAACTATTTGATCGTCATATCACTAAACTTGAAAAGCATGGAAGAGAACACCAAAAGAGGACTTTACCGCCAGAAGAGCTTCCAGCGGCAATTATTAAAACAGGAGCTAAAAGTAGCGGGAGAAACCCGCCACAAACAAAGCGATACTAAGAAACTTCCGCTTCTTCTTTTTCTGGAGCCGGAATAGGTGCAAGCGCTTCGTCATACCCTACTTTAACTTCAGTCACGGTAGCTTTCTCAAGCAACACATCAACAACCTGCTCTTCTAGCGCAGCCGCTTCTATATTTTTAAGGAGTTGCTCATTACCGTAGTAATAGTTAATCACCTCTTCCGGATCAGCGTATGTGGCTGCAGCTTCCTCAACCAGACTTCTCACCTTGTCCTTATCTGCAGTTAGCTTTTCTTTTAGAACAACCTCAGAAACCAACAACCCCAGCGCGGTGCGCTGCTTGGCTTGTTCACGGAACATATCGTCAGGAAGCAAAGTTTTCATATCCAAACTTTCAACCGCACCACCGTACTGCTGCATCGTTTGAGTACGCAACGCTTCGATTTCATCGGCGATAAGAGAAGATGGCACTTCGATAGGATTTTTCTCCAGCAAGCCATCTAAAACCTGCTGTTTGGTCTTACTCTTTTTAACTTTTTCTTTTTCACGCGTCATATTCGCTTTTACATCTTCGCGGAACTTCTCTTCTCCGCCTTCTGTAACACCGAACTTTTCAAAAAACTCATCATCCAATGCGGGAAGCTTTTGCTTTTGAGCACTGTTCAAGGTGATTTTAAAGACTACATCTGCGCCCTTAAGGTCTTCAACCTGATAATCTTCTGGGAAAGTCACGTTAACGTCTTTTTCTTCGCCAGGCTTCATCCCAACAATTCCATCTTCAAAACCTGGAATCATTGAATTAGAACCAATTGTTAGCTCATGATTCTCCGATGAGCCACCTTCAAACGCTTCGCCGTCTTTAGTTCCGGCGAAATTGATATTCACTTTAAAGTCTTTTTTGATCGCAGCTTTAGTATCAACCCACTCAGACTTACCTTTACGAAGATTTTCGATCATTTTGTTAACGTCAGCATCTTCAATGTCTGCGTCGTACTTAGTTACTTCAATCCCTTCGAAATTGATCGATTCAATAACAGGGTAAATTTCAAATGTCGCAACGTACTCTAGATCCTTACCTTCTTCCATTTGAGTAGGCTCAATTGCAGGCTGGCCAGCAGGACGAATTGATTCTTTTTGTAGAGCTTCGTAGAAAGTACGATTGATTGTGTCGCCAACAACTTCTTGACGTACGCCTTGACCGTATTGACGCTTAACAACTTTTAATGGCACTTTTCCTTTACGGAAGCCATTAATACGGACTGTTTTTGCCGCTTCATTGAGGCGCTTGCTCACCTCTTTATCAACCACTTCCGCTGGAACACCAACAGTTAATTTACGTTCTAGACCAGAAGTCGTTTCAATAGAAACTTGCATGATTTTGCCTCGTGAAAACTTAATACTGTATAGAAGGAGATTTTGATTGGTGTAATAAAAAAGACATGGTGCGGTCGGAGAGACTTGAACTCTCACGTCTTGCGACACTGGAACCTAAATCCAGCGCGTCTACCAATTCCGCCACGACCGCGCACTATCCTGTCTTTTTTACCTAACCATCTTAAGCTTACTCATCAAGCTATGGAGCTAAGCCTATGATTTTTATAGGGAAATAGAACTTTCCCAGGTCACCCTCTCAAGAAGGGACGCAATTGTGCCACAGAGTTTTGCCGTGCACAACGATTTCTTTAAATAGATTTGTTTGTTTGCATATCTGAGCCCGTCACCCGTCACCCGTCACCCGTCACCCGTCACCCGTCACCCGTCACCCGTCACCCGTCACCCGTCACCCGTCACCCGTCACCCGTAACCCGTAACCCAATTAAATTATTGACTCACAAGCATATTTACCTAATATGCAGCTTCACTTTTGATGTTACAACTAAATGCCTCCGCAAACCCACTACATAGCCGCGCCTGCAAAATTGCGAAACATTGCGCTAACAGTAATGACTCTTCTCTTTATCGGGCCGCTTTTCGCTTACGCCAACCCGTGGATAGAGGTCGGCGATGAAAGGGCTCGCCACCACCTGAACTACCTAAAAGACACTGGCGCCATAAATATCCCCCTGAACTCCTGGCCAGTTAACTGGGCCGACGTAAGTCGCGAACTTGCCGATATCACACTAGATGAACTTACCGCAAAGCAAGTATGGTCATACCGCTACCTTCGCCATGCAAAAGATCAGGCAGATCGTCCCCTTAAAACAACAAAACGGTTTTACGGTAGCAACAGCCTTATACCTTTTACTCACTTCGCTTCCGAGGCGCGAGAGCAGTACTACGCCAGCTCTGAAACTACCGTACTCACCGATCATTTTGCATTAAACATAGACATCCAGACTGTACGAAAGCCTACAGACAACGAAAAACATCGATACGACGGCTCTTATATAGCAACCCAGCTAGGCAACTGGATAATCGGCGCTGGAGCGCTTGAACGCTGGTGGGGGCCAGGCTGGCAATCCAGCTTAACGATAAGCAATAATGCCCGCCCGACTCCCGGCTTATTTATACGACGCAACGAATCCTTTGGCTCTAACCTGCCAGTGGCATCCCTACTAGGGCCTTGGACTTTAGAAGTGTTCGCTAACACTCTTGAGAAAGAGCGAGCAGCTTCCCGAGCAAAGCTATTAGGTGCGCGATTCACATTTATGCCCCTTAGCTTTTTAGAAGTTGGCCACAGTAGAACAACGCTACGCGGTGGCAACAAAACACTCACGGCGGCCGATGACACCGCAGAAGATGCCTCCAGCAATGCAAAAGAAGAACAAGCCCCCTACATCAGTTATGATGCTCGCATTAGTATAGCTCTGGGCGACGCATCTCTAGCAATATATGGGCAGACTTTGCGCCAGAAGGTACGCCGCTACAAAAGCGAAGCGGGCAGCGCAAAAAGGAAGGCCAAATCAGCAAAAATGGCTGGCGCTGAATCCGGCTTTTCTTGGGGGTCAGTGCACAACCGCATAGCTGTGGAGTATGCAGACACGGAAAATAAACAAGCAACAGATGACAGAGAAATATATAGCGACCTATACACCCCACCACAATATCCAACTGGTTTCCGTCACTACGGTAGAGCAATCGGCGAATCGGCAGGAACTAACGCGATCAAGGTGTCGCTTTTAGGGGATCACTATTTTGAGAGCGGACATCAACTAAGCTGGAGGTTTAGCTCGGTAAAACTAAACCCCTCGTCTAACTCAACAAATTTTTACTCTGACTCTAAATTGAAACAAAAAATGGTAGAAGTTTTTTATAAGCTTCCTCTAAGCAATATCGCACAAATAAATGCGGGGATTTTTTATATGGATAATAAAATGGTCTTTTCAAATAAAGACATTAATTCAGGAGCGTCAATTCAGCTAGAATTGCGTTTTTAACATGACTCGAAGCCTACCCGGCTAAACAGGAAAAGCAAAGCCAGCAGGTAAAAAGCTCGAGGCATTGCCCGCGCAAATAGCCCCTTACAACAATACAACTTTTAGCTGAAGCACAAACATAAGACTTATGATGAAAAGAATATTAAAAAACATACTTCTAAGCAGCTGCGTTTTATTTTCAATTCAAGCAAATGCACAGCAACCATCTGCACAACAAATCGAGCAGTTCAAGCGCATGCCTCCCGCCCAGCAGCAGGCGCTTGCCCGATCTTTCGGAATTGACCTATCCAGCCTGAATTTAGGCAACGCTAATAGCGGGCCTGCAGCACAATCCGACCCAATCTCAGGAAAGCGCAAAAAGATCGGCAAAAGCCAAAACAACGGAGCTGAGCTTGAAAAAATTGGAGCCGAAGGCACCGACACGCTGACACTCAATGAGGACAATGCCCCCGAAGCAACGCAAGAGAAGCTAAAACTCTTTGGTTACGACATATTTCAATACGGCGCAGAGGCATTTGCCCCCGCTGGAGACATCCCCATACCAGCCAATTATGTCCTAGGGCCAGGCGATGCCATCGTTATTCAGCTCTACGGAAAAGACAACGCCACCCACTCATTATCCCTAGACCGAGAAGGCCAAATCCAATTCCCAAGCATTGGGCCAATACCATTAGCTGGCCTATCCTACGAGGGCATGCAAGCCAAAATCGCTGAAGTCGTCAGCCGACAAATGATAGGGGTAAAAAGCTCCGTAACAATGGGCGCCCTTCGCACAATTCGCATTTTTATTTTGGGAGAAGCTCAAATCCCAGGATCTTACGTGGTCGGCTCCCTCTCCACGATGACCAACGCAATTTTTTCCAGCGGCGGCATCACTAAGATAGGCTCACTCCGCAACATACAATTGAAACGGCAAGGAAAAGTCGTTACAACTTTAGACCTGTATGACTTACTCCTAAACGGCGACACAAGCAAAGACTCCAGACTACTCCCCGGCGATGTTATTTTTATTCCACCGATAGGTAAAACAGTTGGACTTTCAGGCCAAGTAAAACGCCCCGCAATATACGAACTCAAAAAAGAAACAACGGTTGAAGAAGTTATTAAGTTATCAGGAGGACTACTGCCGACAGCATACGTACCCGCCTCCCGCATTGAACGCATCACCGACTCAGGGGAAAAAACCTTAGTCAATTTAGATGTGTCCAGCACGCGCGGTCGTAACTTCAAAGTTAAAGACGCCGACGTTATTCAAATTTTTTCAACGCTCGACACGATGAGAGACATCGTCAAGCTAGACGGCCATGTAAAACGACCAGGCGGATTTGCCTGGCGTGAAGACATGCGATTTACCGATATAGTACCCAATGCAGACGACCTGCTGCCCAACCCCGACATCGTTATCGGGCTCATTCAACGGGAAGAGAAAGTTACCCGAAAAATTCAAGTGATTTTGTTTTCCCCTCAAGATTCTTTCGCTTCGCCAAAAGGAAAACTCGACCCCAAACTTAAGCCTCGCGATACGATAACGTTGTTTGAGTACAATACAAACAGAGCAGAAATACTAAAAAATCTCGTATCGAAACTTAAAGTTCAATCTAACTTTGAGCAGCGGGAACAAACTGTGCGAGTATTTGGTAGCGTTAGATTTCCCGGCGTATACCCACTTGCCACCCACTCAATGAGCACTAGAGAACTAATCAATCTGGCAGGCGGCCTAACCGAAAGCGCGCTTGGCAGTGGCGCAGAAATTACACGTTACGACCTTAGCGAAAAAAGAGAGCGTGTTGACCTAAGAATTGACTTAGACCTAGCAACTGAAAACCCCCAACTGAAGCCTGGAGACACTCTCCGCGTAAAACAAGTACCGCAGTGGAGCAATCGGGAATCAGTGAAGATCGCAGGCGAGGTCAACTACCCTGGCGTATACGATATTCTCCCTGGCGAATCATTACTGGACGTTATTGAGCGCGCAGGAGGCTTAACACCCCACGCATACTCAGAAGGTGCAATATTTTCTCGTCAAGAGCTTCGGGCGCTAGAGCTTGATAGACTCAAAGACTTGCGAAGCAAAATCAGAGCTGACATAGCAGCTGCAAATATCGAACGATCAAAAATGTCCAAAGATATAGCTCCGGAAGAAGCCTCTCAAATTTTGGACAATCTAGACAAAGCCCAAGCCCTCGGCCGCATGGTGATCGACCTGCCATCCATTATCGACAACCCTAAAATATATGACTTTGAACTTACAGATGGCGATAAGTTAGTAATCCCTCGCTTCAAACCTTCCGTAACAGTGGTTGGAGAGATTCAACACCCAACCTCCCACTTCTACAATAACAAGCTAAATGTAAATGATTATATTGACATGTCCGGCGGCACAAAACAAAACGCCGACAAGGGCCGCATATACGTAGTTAAAGCCAACGGGCGAGTTTACACACCCTCCTCCTCCGCGTGGTTTAAATCAAAATCCAAGTCGCTACAACCAGGCGACACCATCATCATTCCAATCGATACCAGTAAAGTGGATTCTCTAACCATGTGGAGTAGCATTACCACTATCATGTCACAAGCAGCCCTTGGTATAGCCGCAGTTAACAGCCTATAACGTTTAACAAAAGTTTTACTTGCCCCCACAATCAAGGCTGATTACAATACGCGCCCTCTCCACTGGAGAGCTCGTTTCCAGAAAATTGTTGCGAGTAAAATCGCTACTAAATAGGACCATAGCTCAGTTGGTTAGAGCACTACCTTGACATGGTAGGGGTCGGCGGTTCAAATCCGCCTGGTCCTACCAATTTTCTAAAAACCTGTTGGAAAACAATGAGTTATCAGCGAAGCATTTGATAACTAACAGTTGACACTAACATCCACCACGTTTAAGATACGCCCTCTTTGGAGTTACAGACTATTCCGCTTTAGCTCAGTTGGTAGAGCAAATGACTGTTAATCATTAGGTCGCTGGTTCGAGCCCAGCAAGCGGAGCCAAATTCAAAAGCCCACTCAGAAATGAGCGGGCTTTTTTGGTTTCTCAGCGGTCAATATTCTAGCACCCAACGCCCAGAATTTTCCAAGCAAGCTCGTAAGCCCCCAAAAGCTACCACTGCTCGAACAACGATAATCAACACCATAGTCACAGAGCAAGCCTTTAGCGATAACACTAACCGCACAACTGGCCGCCGGGGCATTTCACCCCGTAAACAAACAAATTCGAGACGCTAGCTTTCCAATCACGAGCCCAGCGGCACTGCAGAAAAGCTGGCGCATAACCAACAACAACCGGACACTATAGTAGCTATATCTTACAAAAATAGCCTATAATAGACTCGTCTGTATCCGCGAATGAGATAGGCCAATGCTCAAACACTCTTTACTTTCAGCTTCAGACGTACAAGAAAATATGGCCGCCTGGCTCCAACAAAAACGAAAAGCACTAAAGCTTTCAAGGGAAACTCTGGCACAGCAAAGCACGGTGCCAGCATCAACCATTAAAAAATTCGAAACGAGCCATCAAATATCCCTTCGGCAATTCATTTTGCTCTGGCAAAGCCTTGATGACCTGCAAAGGCTAATGCAAGTAACATCCCACGAAGAAACGACACCAAAAAGTATTGATGAGGTATTAGGAAGGTGAATAGCTTCTCCCCCGTAAGTAAGCTTGAAGTTTGGAGGAAGTTCGAAGACGGAAGTCGAAAACACGCAGGAACTCTCGCACAAAACAACCAAGCAGTGTTCTTCCAACACTCCGAATCCTACCTACATTCAGGCTGCTCGTTATCTCCATTCAAACTCAGTTTAAATCGTGATCTTCAACAAGCACCGCGCACACCTCACGGAGGACTTCACGGAGTATTTGCCGACGCCCTCCCAGACGGGTGGGGCATGTTATTAATGGATCGCACCTTTCGCCAAGCAGGCATCTCACCGAACCAAATTAGCCCAATGGATCGCCTAGCATTCATCAATAACCGAGCTATGGGAGCGCTTGAATTCGAACCGTGCAGCAACATTGAGACAAAAGAGAATAATAGCTCAGTGAAACTTTCTGATATGGGCGCTTCCGCTCAAGCAATTTTTGAGGGACATACCGATGATGTGCTAGCCGCATTAGTCAGAGCCGGAAGTTCAGGGGGCGCGAGACCTAAAGCACAACTGTTTTTAAACGAGGAAAATGATCGGTGCAGTACATATCTTCAAAGCGGTCTTGCCCCTTATTTAGTCAAATTCACATCACAACAACTCCCACTTGCTCACGAAGAAGGACTGTGCGAAGCCGCTTACCTTCAACTCGCCAAAACTGCCGGCATTGATACGGCAAAATGGAAAATCATTAGAACAAGCATTAACAACGGCGAACCAAGGCAATGGCTAGCCATGGAGAGATTTGACCATACAAAAAATAACGGCCGGAAACATATGCACAGCGCCTGCGGATTACTGGATGCAGACTTTAGGCAACCTTCACTCGATTATGAGGATTTAATCAAAGCCAGTAGCATGTTATGCAACAGCCCCGCCGCAGGACAGCAGCAGTTTCGAAGAGCTATATTTAATTTATTCGCCCTCAATCAAGACGACCACAGTAAAAACTGGTCGTTCCTACAAAACGACTCAGGGAAATGGCAACTCAGCCCACTCTACGATGCGACATATAGCCCTACCCCATATGGAGAACATTCAACGGCATTTTCCGGTTATGGCAAAAACCCTCCAATCAAAACACTTCAAAAATTAGCCAATATTGCAAATTACTCTAACTGGAACGAAGCCAAAACCATGGTGGAAGAAGTTATTCACGCATTATCTAAATGGAACGAAGTCGCACGAGACCTTGGCGTCTCAAAGAAAACGATAGCTCGAATAGATAAGCACCTTCAAACCACCAGAAGTGCTTACACTGTGTTCAAATAAACTATGCCCTGACTCAATGCGCAGGCGACAGCTATAACCGACAAACCCATACGATAAAAGACTATGCGAAGAGCAATCAGAAGCTTTTGCAATCGTTAGTCATAAAACATCACCAATACTTAACCATCAAAACTCCTCTCTTTGACCTAAGTCAGGCTGAGTTCGATCTTTCATAAAGTCTTCCGACACAGCCTTACCATCGCAAAAGAAGCTATCCCAACTCTTTTCAATGGGAGAAATTATTCGCTCATGCCCAACCACTCGAACCTGGACACGCTTAACACCCTCAGGAAAGCGGGTTTCGGCAGGTAGTCGCACAGCCTGAGTGCTATTGTTTTCAAATACTGTACCAGTTGACATTCGACACATCCAAAAGAAAACGTAAATAGAGAACAAGCGGAACCGGAATTCAAACCGTAACTGCCACCGCTCCACACGTGACAAACTACAACCGCCCCCATAAACAGACACCATACCTACGCTCAACAAAAAGCTCGACGCAAACAAACGCCCTTCAACCATTTTTCTCCAGCTCACGGCTTTAACTTGCGCACATCTCAAGATCTGTTTTTCATCAATATAATTTTGGGGGGTCATATATTTTTCATGACTCAGCGACACCTAAAGTGCATCCACCTTTGAATAAAAAAAACGGTCACCCCATAGCGATAAACTTTGGCGGTCCACCGCGGTTAAAAACCTCTCAACATCGTCGCGAGCCAATGACCAGTCGATTGACGCTATCTTTTCTTTTAAGGCGCAACTCAACCATGCCTTATCAACTCCCAAGCCAACTTGCCCCACCCATGGCCCATATTGAACAAGAGCGCTCTCCAAGTGCTTATAGTTCGGCAACACTCCTTGCTTTACATACCAATTAAAATCATACCAGTCCCGTCCCTTTAAGTACGGCCGACACAGTAGAGCATGTATTTTTAAAGAGAAGTTACTCTCCAGGTTTTGATGACACACCTCGTAATCCAAAGGAAAATCCAAATAGCTGTACTCAAAGCCAGAACCTTTTGGGGGGGCAACATCTATTTCCAACTTGATCTTAAATTTTTGATTTGGATTTCCTCGGTAAAATGACAAATTTAATTGATTTACCACGGAGGTATCTTTAATGATCGCTTTCTTAACCCTATTATCTATACGGCCCTTTGGCAAAGCTTCTGTTTTTAACCCAAACTCATCAAAGCAAACAACAAGCTTCTCAAGATAACCCTGCCAGCTAAACCCCGGGTCAGACTCCTTCAATATAAAATCAAGATCTTCAGAAAATCGAGGCAACCCATGTAATATTCTTAAACTTGTCCCTCCCTGAAAGGCAGCCAACTCAAAAAAACCTGACCGCCATAACGCGTACAATGCAATTTCCTGAATAATTTCTTTTATCGCCTGCTCTTCCTCCAAAGAATTACTTACTTGATAGCTATTAAGCTTTTGCTGAATCATCCCAATCATTCTTTCCTCCTGAGCGCCAACTCAAGTAACTCAATAAATTCACGTACGCGACGATGCTTATACACCAATTTCAGCACGTCAAAATTCTGCCTTACCACGCCATCTAATAACTCAAAATCAATACGGAGACTTTCCAACAGCCAATCCAAACCCTGCCAAGAAAGCTTCCTAAAACAAATTAAATCCAGCAACGCTCGTATCGGCGTAGCGACCAATGCGACCTGCCCCTGAACGACAACTCTTTCAACCAACTCGAGGTGATACCCCTTCTGGCTCGCCAGAGGATGAAACGAATATGAACCGAAATCTTCCGCCTCTACTGTCACCCCCTTCCTCTCGGCAGAGACGCTTGCCACAACCGATACAGATTCTGGAATCCAGGAATGGAAGCTGAGAGCAGATTCAAATGACACATAACTACTCGGCATCATCGTTTGCGCCAAAGTAAACGGATGCCCCTTGAATCGGCCAAACTTATTGGATAACGCATAAATACCGCGCCTTACTCTGATTATCTCACCACTTTTCAATGCCCGGTTAACTAAATGGTAGCGGCGCTGAGGAGTGCCAGCGAGCAAATGTGAAAGTTGCGTATCGGTAAAAAACCGTGACTCAAGGCGTGTATTGAGGATCGTCTCAGTAAGCGTCTGCATGCTCGCCTCCTTTTATATGCGTAAGTATGTAAGCCCACATAAGTTAAACTAAAAGACAAAAATACCACAAACTTCCGAAAAACGGAAGTTTGCGGAATCTCTCTCGCCAATTAAACCAACTAGAATACCCCTCCTCACAAAGTAGACCAAACTTGCAAGTCGACACATACTGCACACATACGAGCTACAAACGACTATATACAGAATACATTTCCATGAACGAACAAGTAACTTGCCTCTCTACAACACCAAAGGGCTACCCGCTGCATATACAGCCGGGCACTGGAGAAGAATAAACCTGAAGGCTTTCTGACTCAGTGGTCACATTACTGACCGAAGCTGAACACAGTCCAGAACCCCAAGAAAGCCAACATTTTCCCTGTACAGCTTGGCAATTGCTAATCAGTGATTACCGAGTATTTTTTCACACCGCTGACGGAAACGTCAGAGTATTAGAACTCAAGAGCGAAAGACTATATAAACCCAAATGAGAACCTGCATATTCCGAACGAACATGGCCTATAAGATAGGTCATGTTCCGCCTTATCAAATCACGGAAGCCGCTCCAGACTCCGCCCCACCAAACAAACGCCGAGCCAGCCCAGCCCCCTTCAACCACATCTTCTCCAGCTTTCCCCCTAAACGCTTCATTGGATCTTCCCGCCCCATAAACTCATGAAACTGCTCCTCCAATTTCGGCAAAGCATCCAGCCAATTATCTGGGTGACCCCCTAACCTCAACAAGATACTCGGCGCTTCTGAGGGAATATAACCACGCTTATCATCGCGCATTGCTCTGCCCGTCCAATCCAATGCCTATTTATGCCTTCTAGCTGGACAGACTCGTAGACCAAAGCTGAAGTTTCTCGCCGGACAAGCGTTATCGCTTTCGATAAATTAGGGATGATGTCTTTTAAGCTTGTTGAAATATCCACTTTTAATTCTCATCGACTCACTAATAGCGTTAAAAATAGCTTAGCTGCTTAGCTCCCGATGGAATTATTGTCAATTAAATCAGGGGGTCCTATATTTTCCTAACATTTACAATACGCGGATTCTGCACCATTTTTTATTCATGCGCTAACCTTAAAAAGGAAAAGTTCTCTTCAATTTTTGGATTTTTATTTTTGTCTTTTTTCTGGGTGCTTTAAACACGAAGAACGGGCAATTACAGGTTAGCCAGCCCTTACTCAAACACTCCCACCGCTATTAAGGCTCCAGCCCTGCGTCGCGTAATTTTTTGAGTAAGCGTTCATTTTCTAGAAGTGATGCTTCTTTTTCGGCTCGCTCGGATTCTTTCTGCGATCTCTCACTTTGCTCGCGAGCTAAAGATTCTTTCTCCCGCGCCAAAGCCTCAACCTTTTCCTGATCAGCCTTCAACAAAGCAGCCTCCTTCTCATCCAGCCTATCCTCCAACCCTTTAAGCGCCTCTAACTGCTCATGAATAACAATCAACGGCAACTTCTGTTTCTTCAAAACATCCAAATCCAAAACCACCCCTGGCTGCTCAAAACTATCCGAAAAATTCTCCCCCGGAATAAAATCATCAATCACCCGCAAACTTTCCGCCAATACCCAAGCCTGAAACTCCGCCACACATACAATCAAATAATCCAAGACCTCAGGATCAACCTCATAATCATCGTTATAGCGTGAATCCACATAGGCATCGTTTAAAAACTGAAAGCGCTCTTGCTCACTTTTATCGTTTAACGGGAAGATAGAAGTGATTCGCTTATCGATGGTGGCAATGCGTTCGCGCAAGTCGTCTAACTTATGACTGCGGGGTTTGTAGTGGGTGAACACCAACAACAGCGTATAGAACAAACGCTCGCTCAATTGGTGCAAGCAGTACATGGCCGACGCGGGGTCGTCCGACTGGTAGTGAAGCTCTAACGCTCTTTTCGAGGCGTCGGCGCGTTGATAAAAGCGGTTCAAATAGTGAATGGCAAATTCTTTGCGTTTTTCGATCGAGAATTCTTTCGGCTCCGGCAACTCTTCCTTATCGCCGTAAAGCACAATGCCTTCTTTTACGACGTCGACATAAAAGTACTCACTATGCCGCAGGGCATCGGCAAATCGCAGATACGATTCACGGATAATGTGAATACTGGAGGTCAGCTCAGGATGCCCTTTAATACTGGCGTCGAGTCGTGCCCACCATTTACTTTTCTTCATGGTGTTCGGGCCCTTCACCACCACCAATATATCGACGTCGGAATTGTATTCCGATAAGACGCCGGTTTTGGGGTCTGTTCGACGGTCGTTAATCGCCTCGCCTCGGGCATAGCTGCCAAACAGCCAAATCATGCCAACACTATTTTTGATATTGTCGTGAACAAGCTCGGTAATAATACTGAGTTGTTTCTGAATACCTTCGGGTACTCCGTCGAGCGATGTGGTGTAAGGCGGTAAGGGAGATGGGTTTAACGACATAAGTTGGTTTTAAGCTCTTTAATTGGCTGTTTCAGGCTAGATTTTTAGGCCTGCGGCTGAGCATAAAAGCGCGCTTAGAAAATGTCCATGGTTAATATCTCGGAGGGGATTTCAAAGGGGTTAAATTCGATTGAAATTGTTGTTTTTACGACAATTTTAAATGCCTGATGAGAAACGCTACAAAGCGTTGCCGAACAAACCCTTGCATGCCAATTACTCTTAACTATTCCAGGAATTGGTGTTATTAACCCAACAGAAATATATAGCGCAATTAAATACGGCGAGCAATTTAGCCATGGACGGGGGTTTTCTGTTTGGCTTGGTTTAGCCCCACGGCAAGCCAGCAGTGATGAATCGTTTAAAAGTTCAGGAATTACTAAGCGTGGCAATCGCTATCTTCGCAAGCAATTAGTACGCCGCGCATGGGCCGAAATTTCTCGCTGTAAAAATAAAGACGATAGGCAGACTTTTGGCTGAACCTCCTGGTTCGCAGGGATTTATACAAGCCCCAACAGTCTGAGCAAGAGAAACTTAATACTATTCTAGACTTTCACCACATTCAAAAAACGGCATAGATTAAGCGGTTAAAAGTGCCTCGAAGGCAACATACTATCATGCAAAACCCGCATAATTTCAACGCCGAAGCCGGTTTCTCAGTAGTACAGCACATGCCGAATCACCGGATATTTACGGTATCCCGCTCGGGTATTTTCGCATTACGTCCCAGCCTTGGGACTCGCAAACATGACTGTAATGATAGCGCGCTCATCACCGCATAAGCACAAATATTAATGGAATACACATAAGACAAAAATCGTAGCCGTGAAACGATCCATTGTTTACGGTGATCGAAATTCTCACCTGTCGAATAACCCTCACCACACAAATACGCCCGACGAACACAACGGACATAGCAGTGATAAAAAGGCCTGGCCTCTAGGCAGATCTGACTTTCTCGGGAGGGGTCATAGCGCCCCCCCCTACGCAAGATTGGAAAGGCTGTCCTTTATATGCTGATACCGACATTATTTACAAATGACGAAGAGGGTCCATACTAGAATGTAAAATTCGAATTATTGAGATCCCACTTTTTGAAGGGATGTAATAAACCGTATGCTTTTCTGCAGGAAAACTCATTAGCTTAGGCTCAACTTCATCCCTCTTTTTTCCCGCTTTAGGGTTTTCCGCCAAAGCGCTCAAACGCGCCTCAAGAACATCCAAATACCTCCCCGCTTGCTCTTTTCCCCACTCAGCGATGGTATATTCTAAAATATTATTTACATCGTGCTCGGCTCGCGCTGTAAAGCTAACTCGAGGCACTAATCCTCAACCTTTTTTCTTAAACGATCAAATACAGCCTCACTCGTAGAAATATTTCCTATTTGATAATCCTGCATCCCTTCTCGTACGGCGGCCGTTAACTGAGCTTCTTTTGAATTGGTTAATAACTCATATTCAGAAGCGGACAAAATTACAGCTACAACCTTACCGTTCCGACTAATGCGAACCGGCTCGTTCTGAGCCTTCATTATTACCTCGCCAAACTCTCTTTTTGCGTCTGTAGACGTATACGTTTCCATGATCGACCTTCCAAATTGAACATTTTGATCAACTTAATCATTGCTGAGGGTAAATTTCAACCAGAACGTAACGAATACTGATAATTTTGTCAAACATATGGGCGCCCTACATTTCAACTGTCACAGCAGCACTACCTATGCCGCTTTTCGTCCACCGCAATCATAAGGCCGCCCGAAACAGCAACGCCTCTCGCCCAACGCCGATTAAATAACTCCGCGTATTCCAGCATACTGTCCGGCGATCCGGCGCATATGCTGTAGCGGCGGCCAAAATTCTTCACATGGTCAATCCATTTGTCGGGCTGAATGCCACACTGCGCAATAATCGAAGGCGTCTGCGAGGGAATACACATAAGACAAAAATCGTAACCGTGAAACGATCCACTGCTTACGGTGATCGAAATTTTCACTGGTAGAATGGTCATCACCACACAAATACGCCCACAGGACATAACAGTGATAAAAAGGAGTGGCCTAGAGGCAGACCTGGTTTTCTCGGGATTGGGTCATAGTGAAGAACCCTACGCAAGACTGGAAGGGTTGTCATTTTTCTGGATGTCCTTTATATGATAGATAAGGAACCTTGAATGGTTTTATCCGGTTCTGCTTTCGCAACTCCGGCTGAGGAGATTTAGACTGAATCCCTTCCAATAGGCCAAGAATAGTGGCTATTTCTAAGGACAGGTTGAGAGCTTTATGGGTAATTGTGCATGGCGGCTTCATGGTTGCGATAGCATCATATGATACTATCGCAGCCATGAAATTATGATGCCCGCAAACGGATATTTGGGTTATTTTGGACTGCCTGTCACGTTAATTTTTTGAATTGAGAAGACCGCCTAGCATCTGCTTGGCACGCTACCTTGCATAACAGCCTTAGCCTCACCATTTTGAGTGATAACTAAGGGCTCCACTTGAGTCGACAGGTTACGTACGACTTCAGCAGCATGAGCTTTCAAATAGCTAATAGGTTTGATTTGATCTGATAATTTCATAAGCACCTCTCGTTAGGACTAAATATAGACCGAAAATAGGTCGCCCATCAATTGAAAGGATCAATGGAAGCCATGTAGTGAACGACTTTTCATATTGATAATTGCCACCAATATCGAAACCCCGACCGCTTAAAGCGCGTCGGCCGCAATACACATCTGATTGACGAGGAAATCATTCGTGAAAATATTTAAGGACGACTTCAAAATACTAGTCAATTTATTGATGGCAATTGAAGTAATATCGGATGTGATTAAACTATCTTCCATAGCTGCACGAATAGTATGGATGGCCTTTACTATTTTCCCTTATGATTCGTTAAAGCAACGTCACAAAGAGGAGAACTTTATTCAGTAAAAATCTGCTTTAACTCTCGATTAATAAGATAATGATTCGCTTTAAGTATGGCCGGAACATCACGGCTTTGACGGATCAACGCCACAATCACGATACTCTGTTCTTTCATAGGAACATACACCATGTAGTGCTCTCTGATGGCATGAGCACACAGGCCGCTTATGCCTGCAAGATCCTCTTTTTTAGCATAAGATAAATGATCTCGCCCTAAGCTCTGAGCACCTTCGTGAAGATCCGTAAAGTACTTTTTTGTTTGCTCTTTGCCCCAGCGTGATAATGACCACGCTTTCGCCTCTTGGAAGTCTTTTTCAGCTGTAACAGTTAATTGATAATACTTCGCTTTTTTCGCCATTCGCGTCAGTCTTCCTGACCGATATCGAGAATAGACTTATCCGAGAAACGCCCCTGCTGCAGATCATCAAGCCCCTGAAGCACGTGCTTCACAACGCCTTGGTTTTCCATATCTCGACGGATTAGATCTCGTAGATATTCACTTGGGGTTGCATACATGCCCGCTGAATTAGCCCGCCAATCAACAAACTCTCGCAACACGTCCGGCAACGAGACATTTAAACTACTCACCATATTATCACCTATCAACATTGAGTATCATCATTTACAACATTACACCAATGGCAATATATGTCAATATTTGCCATGCGCACCTAACAACTGCGTACCGTTGAAGAAAAAATCCAAACAGTACAGAAACATAAACAATCCCTTGCAGACTCATTATTTGACGGGACTCAAAAAGTCGGATTACCGAAAACGAACCACGAAACATGACTGTCACAATAGTGCTCTCGGACGAAAACAGCCCCTCCCCCTTTTATTTACCGGCAATTCCGTGCAGAAATAACCCATAGCGACTATTAAATCAGAGGGTTCTGTATAGCTCTAAAAATATCACTGGCGAATCCACAAAGTTGCTCAACCCATCAAGTAGACATATACTATACAAATACGTGTCATATTGAACCACATAAAGAATACGCCGCTATGGACCAAGCTAACGCAACCAGACAGCTCGCTCTCTACGACGCCAAAGGGCGATATGTGTTCACGCATAGAGACCTGGGCAAAATCTTCAGTGATGATAACCCGCGATCCTTACAAGCCAGCCTTTCCAGATTTGTGAAGTCAGGCTTATTGATTCGTGTGGCAAGGGGCGTGTACGTCAACGCATTGAGCCATAACCATGGTGAAAACACCCTAGAACAGATCGCTAACACCATCCAGCGTGGCGAATACAACTACGTAAGCCTAGAATCAGCATTATCCGAATATGGCGCTATCTCTCAAATTCCGATTGATCGGCTCACAGTGATGACAACCGGCAGAAAAGGCGAATACAAAACGCCATACGGCACAATCGAGTTTACCCACACAAAGCGTCCACTGTCAGATATCCTCACACAAACCATTGATACCGACAGGCCGCTAAAAATGGCGCAGAAGGCTGCCGCATACAGAGACTTAAAACGCGTCGGCCGCAATACACACCTAGTTGACGAGGAGATCATTCGTGAAAATATCTAAAGGCGATTTCAAAACACTAGTCAACCTAGCGATGGCCGACAATACCGTCACACATATGCGCCCAGTTATTGAAAAAGAACTCCTGCACTACGATATCTTGTACTGCTTGGAACAAAAAGGGCTATTAGACAATCTAGTTTTCCAGGGCGGGACATCATTAAGACTGTGCTACGGCGGCAACCGTTTTAGCGAAGACCTTGATTTCGCAGGAGGTAAAAACTTCTCCTCCCAAACCCTAGCCGAAATGAAAAACTGTATTGAGCACTATATCGGCTCAAGGTACGGCTTAGAAGTATTCGTTAAAGAGCCGTCATCACTCCGGCAAGACCCCAAATATTCCGAACTCAATATAGATAAGTGGCAAATATCCGTCATCACCCAACCACACAGAAAAGATATTCCCAGGCAACGAATCAAAATAGAGGTCGCGAACATTCCCGCCCACACAAAGCAAACCGTATCTCTTAAAGCTAACTACAATTTCCTGCCTAGCGGGTATGGCGATACACTTATATATGCCGAAAGCATAGACGAAATCATGGCCGATAAACTGATATCCCTGCCCGCAACGCAAAGATACATACGTAATCGTGACGTCTGGGATTTAACATGGCTAAAGCAACAGGGAGCCAAGTTGCAACCGGCTTTAATCGAAAAAAAAATTGGCGATTATCAACTCCAAGATTACACTCAAATGCTTGAACGGATGACAGCTAAAATCCCAAATATCGTATCCGGCTCAGAATTTAAAAATGAAATGAAGCGTTTTTTACCTACAGATGTGTTCGATCGAACGCTAGGAAAAAATAAATTTGAAGGCTTTCTCATCAATACAGTGACCACTTTATTAACCGACGTCAAACAGCACCTAAATAGCGAACAAGTTGAACCGGAATTCAAAATGTGACAGCCATTATCCCTACGGGAAAAACTACGAAAGCGCACCAGAGGGACCAACAACAGCCTCAAGGCCACCAAACAAACGCCGAGCCAAACCAACCCCCTTCAGCCACTTCTTCTCCAGCTTTTCGCCCAAACGCCGCATTGAATCTTCCCGCCCCATAAACTCATGAAACTGCTCCTCCAATTTCGGCAAAGCATCCAGCCAATTATCTGGATGAACCCCTAACCGCAGCAAAATATGCGGTGCTTCCGAAGGAATATAACCACGCTTATCATCGCGTATTGCTCTGCCCGTCCAATCCAACAACACCAAATAATCTTGCCAGTAGAACGGAAGGTTTTTACTTCCTTCTCCCTGACTGACTAACGGTGCCTTACCTAGCAGCTCCTGACTGACTCTACCGGGAATATCTTTGCATGAATCGTCTCTATAGAAAGTCCCTTGTTCAACAGTATCGTCAAAGTCGGAGCCGTCACAAGACGGGACATCACTGAACTTGGCAAGGCGAACATATTTAGCCTTTTCATCATCGCCATCACTTAACCCAGCAAACTTAACCCCGTCATTTTTCTCACGCTTTTCTGAGAGTTGCGCATTAACAGCGACTTTGCGTGGGCGACCAACTTTCCGATCACCAAAAGTGCGTATTCGTTCTTGAATCGATGTGAAATCTGACTCTTCAGGCGTATTTGCCATAGCTGCTCTTACAGGGTTTAAATCCACATAAGCCATACAAGCGATAACCGCGACATCATCCAATAAAGCCTGACTTTTAAAGCGCCCCTCCCAAAAACGGCCCCTAATTCCCTCCTCCTCATTCGCCATTTTGGCGATGGTTTCATTCAAGCAACGCATAAACCAACTAATATCCGTCAGGCGGCCACGCCATTTTTTGACAAGTTCCTCTAAAACAAAATCCTCACCAGGCTCTAAACCTTCTTTCCCTGACAATACTTTTTTGGCTAAAATATTCCCGTTAAATAATTGCGTCCAACGTTTTAATACATCGTAATCCGAAAGTTTTTTTTCTTCTTCAATATTAACCTTCAAAACCAGATGGTAATGGTTAGACATAATCGCATAGGCGCAGATATCAATAGCAAAAATTTCTGATAATTCGGCTATTTTATTCACAACCCACTGCTTGCGGTGATCGTAATTTTTGCTTGTAACAAAATCATCGCCGAATAAAAAAGCGCGACGAACGCAACGCGCCATACAATGGTAGTAAGGCGTATCCTGCAGGCTGATAATTTGTTCTCGAGCACGTGTCATTGCAGCTTATTCCACCCTAGACTTAGATTTATCAGGCTCACCGCGCGGGCTCCGACATTATTTTTACAATTCGCTCATCAATACATGAACGTAAAAATTGATTCATCGGACCCTGCTTGTTTGAACTGTAAAAATCCAGCATCAACTCATTAAATTCCAATTTGCGCTCAACGGGGACGTTAATGACAGGATAACCATGGGATAGCAACACGCCATTCATCATAAACCGCCCCATACGCTTATTCACATCGTAAAAAAATTGCGTTCGGGCCATTACAAGAAAAACGAAAATTGCTCTATCGTAAACATCCGCTATTTTTTCTGCCCGCGCCACCATCTCATCAAACAACACGGGCAGTTCTGAGCACTCAGGGGGAAGGTAATCCGTACCCGCGATCGTCACCCCACCCGACCGTAAGCACCCCCACTCCAAAGCCTCTTCTTTACCGGCAATACCGTGTAGAAATAACGCATAGCGACTTTCTAGAGAAAACTTATTACCTACAACATCATCAAATAGCGCTTTCCATGCATCACCTTGATTCAGCGCTATTTGCTGATCACTAATTTTATGGCCACCAACCGTTACACCCTCAAGCAACGTTTGAATCTCAGGAAGGGTCATATTGATGCCCTCTAGCTGGACAGCCTCGTAGACCAAAACCGAGATTTCTCGCCTAGCAAGTGCTATCGCTTTCGACAAATTGGGGATGATATCTTTTATGTTTGTTGAAATATCCACTTTTAATTCTCATCGACTCAGTAATAGCGTTAAAAATAGCTTAGCTCCCGATGGAATTGTTGTCAATTAAATCAGGGTGTCCTATTTTTTTTTACCGGCAATACCGTGCAGAAATAACGCATAGCGACTACTTAGAGAAAACTTATTACCTACAACATCATCAAATAGTACTTTCCATGCATCGCCTTGATTCAGCGCTATTTGCTGATCACTAATTTTATGGCCGCCAACCGTCACACCTTCAAGCAAAGTTTGGATCTCAGGAAGGGTCATATTAATGCCCTCTAGCTGGACAGTCTCATAGACCAAAACTGAGGTTTCTCGCCTAGCAAGTGCTATCGCTTTCGACAAATTGGGGATGATATCTTTTATGTTTGTTAAAATATCCACTTTAAGTTCTCATCGCCTCAGTAATAGCATTAAAAATAGCTTAGCTCCCGATGGAATTGTTGTCAATTAAATCAGGGTGTCCTATATTGGTTTTTTTTCAGTTTGAATGGCTTACAAGACGTATAGCTTTGCATTGAGAAAAAAAGAACAATGCCTCCCCAAAAGCCTTTTTCGCCCGCCAGAAAATATCGATATCCTCACAGTACATGAAGTAACCGGGATCAAAACTGTCAAATATATGGATGCCCTTTTTTATTGTCGTGGAGTGGTGGAATCCATACATCGCTTACTTTAGGGCAGAGATTTCAGAGCTGCCGCATTACGCGCTATTCGCCCAATTTCTTCCCAGTTCTCAGCATCAACCAAAGTTGAGCTTGCCATCCACGACCCGCCTACACAAACTACGTTATTCTGAGCCAAATAGCGCCCAGCGTTATCTATAGAAACTCCCCCCGTAGGGCAAAAGTTCACCATAGGAAACGGCGCCTGCAAGGCTTTAAGCATTCCAACTCCGCCAGAAACTTCCGAAGGGAAAAACTTCATTTCGGTAACCCCTAAATCCAATAATGCCATAATTTCACTGGGAGTGCTTACCCCTGGGAGGATCGGAATTTGCGCATCAATTGCTTCTGCAACCAGAGCCTTACTAGAACCAGGACTAACCATAAATTTAGCGCCTGCAGCGACTGACTGTTCAAAATTCGTTAGGTTTATGACTGTCCCTGCTCCAACAATTGCCTCAGGGACTTCCATGCTTATCAGTTTTATTGCCTCCAATGCACACGGCGTACGCAAAGTGACTTCTAATACCGGAAGCCCCGCTTCGAACAATGTTTTAGCCAGAGGAACTGCAAGCTCAAGTTTTTTTATCACCATTACCGGGATTACCGCTGCCCTCTGCATTATATTCAACATAGATTGTGTCATAGATGTGTATCCTCGTTTTATAGTATTTAAGAAGGTGGGATTAACCATAAAAAGAAAACGTTACCAAAAGCGTACGTTTCGCAATAACTACCTTCTCTTCAACCGAACTTTCATACCTCATTCGTTGGCAGTCGTCTCGCGCAACTTTAAAATGTTCTGACGTATTCAACACTGCAAATATGTCTCATCCAAATTACCAGTATTCATAGGGAGGCAATCTTGTTAAGCTTTGTTTTTTCAGTCAACGAGACAAACAACTAAAAGCGCTAGCCAGGGTACTCCCTGTTGTTTTTTGATGATAGTGACAACATCAAATTATGCTCTCCTATCTCCTCACCATCAAACCTTAAGCGGATTTTTCTAACTGGCACCCCTCCAACAATTACGTACGATTCGACATCTTTCGTTATAACGGAGTCCGCCGCCACAATCGCCCCGTCACCAACCCTTGCTATCATAATATTGAAAGTAAATTACGCACTTTAAGATGCAATCACGGATTTCCGGTAAAAAACGAAAACGGGTTGGAATAAAAATAACGCGTTAAGCTCTAGATGCGTCTAACGAGATACCGAAGTCTTCGGTGACTAGTCCGCTGAGCATCATGAACAACATAAACACTATGGGTACATGCATCCATGTATATCCCGCCTTGTGTAATCGTCTACAAATATCAACATCCACCATGTACATGTAGTATTTATTGTCAAAACCTCCAATCTCGGAGAACCTAACAGAAGGAAAGACAATAAACATTCCGGCAACCTAGTCAAACGAGATCGGATTTTCTGACCACTCACAATCTGAAGCTCGTATTTTTAAAACCACACGTTTCATTAAACGCTGAATATTTGGAAAACGACGTACGTTATCTTCTTTGTTACCAACTAAAGATCTTACCTCTGCTCAGCAAGCGCCTGCCTGATTTTTCAAAATAGTATCAACAATAGGACCAAATTGAAAATTTTCTACCCGAATATCTGGATTGACCACAGAAAAATATTGACCTGAAACAACAGGAAAAGCTTCAATTTAAGCAGGGTGTCCTATATATCTACAACCCATGCGTATTTCGGACGAACATGATCACCTATTTCCGGTGTTTTTCAAGGTAGATAATTGGACTCCCCCACCCTCATAGCGTTACTCTGCTTGGGTCGATTAGCAGATGATAAATGGAGACTATTGTGGAAAATACTTATTGTTGGTGTAGATTTAGCAAAAGATGTGATTCAAGTTTGTGTTTTCACAAACAAAAAAGTGCGTTCGAATACCGAAATGATACCGTCTGAATTCATCGATTTCCTCGCTAACTCCAAATCTCTAACCATTGTGTTCGAGGCATGTGGCACCTCCAATTACTGGAAGCAAAAAGCAATATCTCTCGGTCATAATGCCAGACTTATTTCAGCAAAGTTAGTATCGGCAGTAAGGCAGAACCAAAAAACTGATAAAAATGATGCACTTGCTATCGTACAGGCAGCATTATTACCCGATATTACCTTTATCACAGGGAAATCAATTGAACAGCAGCAGTTACAGTCGATCATGCGATTACGTGAGCTTTGTATAAAACAAAAGACGGCAACAGGCAATCAGATAACATCTCTTTTATTGGAGTTTAATATCAGAGTGTCAGGACGAAATGGTGGTTTAAAGGGGGCAGTTGAATCCACGCTGGAAGATGCTGAAAACGGGTTATCATGTGAATTTAGGGCGGCGTTAAATACAGTCTGGCATCAATATCTCACCATCGTACAATCCATAAAAACTTATGATGAGTGCCTGGAGAAATCCATGGAAATACATTCTGAGTGTAAAAAGCTACTCAAACTTGAAGGTGTGGGTACATTAAATGCGATTAATTTATACATTGCATTAGGTTGTGCTGAGCTAGGCGTATTTGAAAAGGGAAAAGATGCATCAGCCTGCATAGGGTCGGTGTTTTTCAAGCTA
>JAWSUZ010000022.1:0-68290 GCA_033852165.1 Agarilytica sp.
GAAAGTATTCCCAAACTTGAACGTTCTCGTTCCCGCGCTCTGCGTGGGAATGCATACGTTAAATAGAAACCGATCAGAATTATCGGATTTACTGGAATGTGAACAAACAATATTCGAGTTAACTACAATAAACATACTTCGGTCTGCGTTCCCACGGAGACCGTGGGAACGAGGGTATTTGAGTTCAGAATACTTTCACAGTCACGATCTCTTATCAGTTACTATATCAATCTGAATAGGCAGAGAAGCAGTCTCAGAAGTTAAAGGCTGTGAAAAAACATGAAACCTCTTGGCAGAGAGCAAAGCCTCGTAACGAATGTTAAATAACACTGCAAAAGTTCGGAATGCCGCTGGCCTTGGTTCGGAGTCGTTCGCAGGTTTCTATTTCATTACGCCAATTCGATCAACCAATCCCATTTTTAAGGACGGTACATGATTACTTTTGAAAGCTTATGGAAAAACTTCCCCGACAAGGAAGAAGTGAAAAAACAATGTACAAATAAACAAAAGGAGAGCAATAACCCTTTTAGTGATTATTGCGCGGTTTTACTCAGTGATTGTTTTATCAAATCTGGAATCGACATAAGCGAACTAAACGCAACCAGGTGCTGGTCTCATTCGGGTGAAAAACACATTCTTTTGGCTGAACAGTTTGCTAAGGGTTTGGAATCTAACACTCCCTCTGGATTAGCTGAAATGAAGAAAGTGACACCCGATTCCTTTCAGAGTGAATTGTCTGATAAGACCGGCGTAATCTTTTTTAAAGATTATTGGAAGAGGGGCAGTGAAAGTTTTGAATCTCGTAGTGGTGATCACATTGATTTATGGAATAAGGATGCAATTACGGGAAGTGGAATGTTCATGAGATCCATTTACGAATTTTTCGGTGCGGTCTCCGATTTGAATGAAAGCAAAGAAATATGGTTTTGGGAGGTCCAATAATCGTTGAAAAATATCGCAATCAGCATAATCGGTATAATTATCTGCTCGTGTCTAAATATCGCAATATTTTTGGTTGCGTATAAGAAACTTATTTTTCCGTTTCTACATGAAGATCAACGAATGGATAATGCTCCCTTTATATTCTTTTATGTGCTCCCGAGCTTTGTTCTGGCGGCAGTTATTGTGGTAGTTTTTGTTTGTTTTCTAACTCATTCAAGGGATGCTGCTAATAGTGTCCCGTTAGAATCTAGTTAGCACAGTTGAAACCATCTTGTCGGCAATGTTTTCTATTCGATAATGCCGAATGAGCAAACACCAATTTTTATACAGTTAAACCAACCAATTATTTATTAAGAAATTTATGAGTGAAAAACCAGAAAAAATAGAACAATGGGCTGATGAGGCTTACATCTCTTTCGAGAAAGCGCTAACGCTCTTTAAGGGCGAATACCCTGAGCCCACGGAAGATCAGAAAATGGAGCTGGTTAAATTTGCAACTCCTTTTGCAGCAATGAATCGTGGAATTCAAGATAATAGTGTTGTTAAAGAGGCCTATAATTACGTCCTCAAACAATTGGACGAAGAGCTCAGCGTCATGGAATCAGACAAGGAGGTTCAATATTCTACGCTTTTTCTTTTGGCTTATCTTGATAGTCATGTTTCATTTCGTATGCTCGGAGAGCAGGAAGCCGAAGATGTCATGGAATTTTTGTGTAAAAACTACGAAGTAGGTGTAGATATAGGTTAATTGCAGAAACGGTAGAGAAGGCTGAAACGTTAACAACGTCGCAGAAATAGGGAAACGGCAGAGACAGGAAGGCCGATAATTATAAAACTCATAACAAACATTGTGCGAACGCAAATTACGAGGTTTGAGATGGGGGGCTGATTTTTTTCTTATTTGTACCAATACGATGCATAAAGTGACAGAAGAAATCGGAAGTAACATATCAATCCCCATCCTCCACATAGCAGTTGCAACAGCAGAGCAGCTTCAGCGGGACAATGTCAAAACCGTTGGTTTGCTCGGTACACGATTTACAATGGAGCAAGATTTTTACAAAGGTCGTTTGACGGAAAAGTATAATATTCAAGTGCTCGTACCTGATGATGAAGAACGTAAAATCGTTCATGATGCTATCTATTCTGAGTTGTGTCTTGGGAAAATTCAGGACTCCTCAAGACGAGAGTATCTACGAATTATTGATAATCTCTATTCCAAAGGTGCCGAAGCCATAATCTTGGGTTGTACTGAGATTGCGCTACTGGTTCAGCAACAACATACCTCGGTGCCTTTATATGATACAACGGAGATTCATGCAGCGGAGGCGGTGAAGCTTGCGATATCGTAGCAGGGGTAAGTATCCCCTATTGCTAACCCGTTAACGAATAATATTCACTATTGAAATTTCTATCCTTCTATTTCATCATTTATTCCCCTTGTCTAAAATGGCCTTTTTCATACGAATGCGAGGGTGAAGCGGAATGAAGCTTGATAAAGCCATATATGAACGCAGATCGATAAAGCACTTTGATAATGACGCCGATATGGACGAGGCTGATTTAATTGAGTTGATCAGAAGGGCGATGCATGCGCCGACTTCTTTTAATATTCAACACTGGCGTTTTGTGCGCATCACGGATCGCACGCTGCGTGAGCAGTTGCGCAAGGTCTCGTTTGACCAGCCCAAAATAACGGATGCGAGTGAGTTACTGGTATTAACGGGTGACATCAAGGCTTGGGAAAAGCAGCCGTCTCAGTATTGGCGTAATGCGGACCCAGAGATGGGAAAGCAAATAGTTGGAATTTTGGACGACTTCTATCGTGGTAACGAGGACTTACAGCGTGATGAAGTGATTCGTTCTTGTGCCTTTGCTGCGCAAAATATTATGTTAAGCGCCGGGGAACTGGGTTACGGCTGTTGCCCGATGATCGGTTTTGATCCAGAGGCGGTTGCACGTTTAATACAATTACCTGAGGATCATATCGTTGTTATGTTTCTGGCGATTGGAAAGGAGCGTGAAGCGCCTCGGCCTCGGGGTGGCCAATTAAACTTGGAGCAGGTGTTGTTGGAAAACGGTTTTGGCTCCTGAGCTACTGATTATCTCCTCCCTTAATGGCTAAAACTGTGTGGAAAAATTCACGGAATAGTTCTTATAATCGGAATCTTTTGTGTTGGATCGGTACCTTGCCCCTATGGCGAAGTTGTTGTTTAAAAAATGTTGGACTCCTACGCTGTAGCTCTTTGATTTATCGTAACTCGCATTTACTGAAGTCTTTTCTGTAAAATAGAAGCTGGAGGATAAGCTCCAATTGATAACTGGAGCATACGCGCTGGCGGGTGGAAAGTTTGAGAAGAAGGTGAAAATTGGTCCAAGATGAACATTTATGACGTTCATCTTGAGGTTTTTTCGAGAGTAGGTGTTTATGTGTTATAGGCCGCTAATATTCGACCCTGACGAAAGAGGTTTCGCGCTTCATTCGTTGGTCGGATGTTAGTCTGTTGCTGGTAGGGATGCTATCGCAGGTTTACATCTTCGAAAATTAAAGGAATGTACTCAATACGTCGAAGGCTCTAGGCAACACAAGCTCTATGCCATTACTTATGATCGCTCGATTAAAGGGCCGGTTTTTGACGCTAGCCATTTTACCTATGCTTGTGTCGATCATTGGATGTACAGCCAACAGTTATATTCCTCCTTCTGACGGAGGTGTTTCCACGTTTTCTCTCTCGACACTTTCGGAGGAAATACCCAAAGTGAATATGAGTTTCGGTTGTGAAAAAATGTCGCTGAATTCTGATTGGGTAGAAAAGCGATCTCCGGACGGTGCGGTCAAAAAACGAACGGCTTTACGTTCGGGCGAAGTCGTGAGGTTTCAGGTGGGATATAAGAATGTTAGGAGGCGAAATAAAGCGCTCTCTAACGAGGACTGTAAATATGCCAGTCGTTTTTTGCAACAAACAGCCACGGGGTTCAAAAATTGTCGTTCCACATTGTCTTTTGTTCCGGAAGAGGGGAGTCACTATGAAATTTATTTTGGTCTTGTTTCTGGCCGGTGTTCTGTAAGGGCGTTGCAGGTTGTTTACAATGTTGACGATGAGCAAAATGAATTTAGTCGTGTAAAGGGCGTAAGCCGAAAAGCGTGTCGGTAATTCAATAAAATTTAGCCACATTACCTTTCTCATCATTTATCTTAATATTTTCTAATTTAAACTTACGAGATCCTTCTTGTTCGAGAAACACTAGCATTTCCAGTCGTGTTACTCAGTCGCTATCTCAGGCACTATTTTAATCATTTAATTTCTTTTAAATCCGAAACAGATTGATATCCAATTCCCCTGTTGTCGGTATTAACGTCATCGATAACGACAAATTTTTCGGGTGGTTTGTTGAGTACGTCGACTAATCATTGGGTGGCGCGCTGAATCAATTGACGCTTCTGTTCGCGGCTTACGTTTTCGTCGGTTACTTTGATATTGACGTATGGCATAGGCTTTCCTTGCGGGTTAATGTCCGCCCATAAACAGGGACGTTCGTAGTCAGTACCTGTTTATGGATGCGAACAAGTGAGACTCGCTTAACTGGGCGATCTTGTCAGACGCTTAACTGGCGTGTTAATTCCCATGCCGCTTAATTTTATTGTCATCGTATGTAATTAGTTGTCTCTGAATCTTCTTGTCTTAGTTTTAAACCTATGTAGGATTACTGCAGAATTATTCCTTTCCCATTTGTCACAGAGGAGGCATGCGACATGCTTAATCACGAGGAAGTCTACGAAAATACAACTATTGTCATTAAAGACCAGATTCTAACCCTTAACGGTAAGCATATCCCGGTTGAATACAATGAAGTAAACGACACTTGGCACTCCTGTTATCTTCCGTATTCTGAATATCAATCACTCCTTCAGCTATCGAGAGCCATTTCACGAGAGTCTGCTGATTTTCCAAATGAACCCGAACAATAACGAGGGCTAAAACATGTCTATTAGACGAGATGCGAATACCTTAATTTCAGCCCAGCGTTCAGAATTTATTAACGCCGTACTAACACTAAAAAGCGAAGGTGTTTACGACCAATTTGTACTGCGACACGCGCGCGCCAATATGAGCGCGATTCATCGATGCCCAGCATTTTTACCCTGGCACCGTCGTTTTTTGTTGGATTTTGAGCGAGAGCTTCAGCGCGTTTCGGGTAATCCCGATTTGGGTGTGCCTTATTGGAATTGGCCGGAAGGCGGTTCGAGCGCTTCGATGTGGGACGATGACTTACTGGGTGGAAATGGAGACCTGCAAAGCGGTTTTGTCCTTTCTGGGCCATTTCGTCAGGGGCAGTGGACCGTAGTCAATATGAATGGGAATCCAGCGGGTTCGTTAACACGACGTTTTGGCGAGGAGGGCTGGGCGCGTACTTTACCGACTGAATCCGAGATCGATGATGTCATTAATCAAACCCCTTACGATGAAAGCCCATGGAATTCGGCTTCGGCGGGCTTTCGAAATCAAGTAGAAGGCTTTCAAGGGCCAAATTTACATAACCGAGGCCACGGTTGGGTGGGTGGTTCTATGCTACCGATGACCTCTCCAAACGACCCTATTTTCTTTATGCATCATGCGATGGTCGACAAGGTGTGGTACGAGTGGCAGTTACGTTTTCCGAATCAAAGTTATCAGCCTGTCGCAAATGGCCCTTTTGGCCAGAACCTACGAGACCCTATGGACAGCACCCCACAAACTTCGCCAGGCAATCGGCCGATTGATCTGTGGGACAGTGAAGCTTTGGGTATTGAATACGACCAATTACGAGAAGGTTCGAATCTTGCCCCTCGTAGTACGCAGCTCACGGTGGGCAATGCGATTACGAGTACGATTTCATCCCCCGGCGAAGCGCAGCGTTTTGAATTTGATGTGCCTTTGTTTGGCCCCTATACCATTCAAACTTCTGGCAACTCGGATACCTTGATGACCTTATTTGGGCCGAATAATCCAAGTGCGGAAGTGGACAGTGATGACGATAGCGGCGAGGGCTTTAATGCGCTTATTTCTCAAACGCTTTCCAGTGGTCGGTATGTTGCGGAGGTTCGGTTATACGACCCCAATAGCACAGGAGCTTTTGGCGTTGCTCTGGTTTCGAATGAGGAAATATCCGTTCCGCGACTGCTGGTAAATGGTGGTGATGTTAACGGTTCTATTGCGGCTGATCGAGAAAGTGATCTGTATCGCTTCGACGTGACGATTACGGATATTTATAGTATTGAAACCTCAGGTCAGACAGATACCTTCCTGACGTTATACGGACCGAATAGCCAAACAACTGTCTTAGCTCAAGACGATGACAGCGGTACTCGCTTAAATTCGCTCATTCGTCGGCAATTGTCGGTTGGCCAATATTTTGTGCGAATTAGGCATTACTCTCCAACGGGAACGGGGCCGTATAATATTCGCGTTCAATCATGAATATATAGAAAGCAGGCTACATGGCTAAAGAAATCGAACGGAAGTTTTTAATCGATCTGACTAAAATCGGAACCCTTGAAAATGGAACTGCCATTAAGCAGGGCTATATTGCGACCTCAGATAAAACGGTTGTTCGTGCGAGAGTCGCGGGGGAGTGTGCTTTCCTAACGCTCAAGGGCGCCAATAAAGGCGTAACGCGAACCGAGTTTGAGTATGAGATCCCTGTCGATGATGCAGAGCAAATCATCGCGGAGTTGTGTAATGGTCCGGTTGTTGAAAAGACGCGATATTTAGTTGTGCATGCTGGGCATACTTGGGAGGTTGATATTTTTCACGGAGATAATGACGGATTGGTTGTTGCTGAGATTGAGCTCAACAGTGAAGAAGAGGCGTTTGATCTTCCGAGTTGGGTTTTGGATGAGGTTAGTGGTGATCCGAAATACTATAATTCTAGTCTGTTAGATCACCCATTTAAAAATTGGTAGAAACCTTTTCGTATCTTAATTCTTATATAGTAAACCTAACATGAGCTTCCAACCCGGAAGCTCCTTCTCCTTCGTAGCCAGAACCTTTATTACCATCTCGAAAAGACAATTCAGCCCGGTGCAGTGCAACAATTTTCTGCACAATGGATAAACTTAGGCCGCTCCCATACGATTGTTTATCCGATACGCGGTAATGCCATTTGATCGCATTCTCTTTTTTCATGTCGGTCATGCCGGGGCCATTGTCCGTCACAACCATAAAAGCTGATCCATCGCTTTCACCCGTTGATATTAGAATATGACCATCCGGCTGGCTGTATTTATAGGCGTTTTCGAGTAAGTTTCTGAGCATTGTATCGAGCAGAGCGCAATTGCCTTGAATGAATGGATGGTCTCCTTTTAACTCAAAATCGTATTGGGCGAGGATGTTAGATGGTAATAAGAAAGTGATTTCTTTTGCGAGGTCGTGAAGCCCAACCTCTTCTTTTGTCATGTTATTTTTTTAGACTCTAATTTATTGAGCAGTAATAACTGTTCAATGGTATGTGACATTTGTTCAACACCTTTTACGACTTTGCCTAGCGACTGAGACGATTCATCCGAAAGTTGCTCTTTTAATTCAATATTCTGGGTGTGAATTTTAATTGCTGCCAAAGGTGTAGGTAGTTCATGAGTGAGGTCGGCATTAAAGTTTTTTCTTGAGTTAAGATCTGTTCAATACGTTTGGGAAGGTGGGGGTCAAATCTCGTTTTATATAGTATTGCCTGGCACTGTACGTAGGTGGTCAGACCATTACGCATAGAATATGAAGGGGCGTGGTACCACGTAATGAAGCGTGGTGCGGGTAGGCAGGAGAATAAAAGGGGTGGCCTTCCCCCAGAAGCTCTCTGTATCGTTCTATACTTGTAGATGTAAGCGCTCATAGGCCAATAACCTCTGGCGAGTATTACACTCATACGCCCAAGGGACGTATTACGGCCTCTTTATTCTGATAGTTAAGGGGAATTACACCGGAAAACCATGGCAAATACTTATATTTCTGACTTTGTCAGACCAAATGGGCGCCTCGATTACCTGCGTTTGTGTAAATATGCTCGCCAGGTTTCGTCGGGAGAGTTTGGCTTAATCTTCAAGCGGCCCTTGTTGGTTGGTTCAGCAATTTACAGTGGCGAGTTAGAAAAATCCAAGACAGCTGGGCATACGATGGTCTTTAAAGTGCTTGATGCTGGCGATATCAAGGACGATTCTGACGAGGATAGCAGCCTGAAAACGGCTATTTTCCCGCTCTACAAGCGTAAGCGTGGAGACGCAAAACCGAATATCATCTCAATTGGGCGTTCCAACGATAACGATCTTGTGGTCAATGATTACCCCGTGTCTCGGGAGCATGGGCATATCCGTATACAGCTGGCTCGCTTTTTTCTCACTGACTTTGGCACAACTAATGGCACAATACTGAACGAAAAGCGTTTGGAGCCGAATGTTGAAGTTGAGCTGAAGGTCGGCGATACCATAGGCTTAGGCCGTTATAATTTTCGTTTTATGTTAGCAAGTGCTTTGCACCGGCAAATTCTTGAAAACTAGTCCTAGTGGTGGGGCGTGATTTCAAAATAAACGTTCCGACGTGTCCTCGTTTTATCGTGCCGGAATACCGGTCCATTTCATTTCGCTAGGGCACATTCGTGCCTACATGTTGATGGTAAACCATATTTATATTTTGGCGCCCCCAAGTGATGCGTGTTCATCCATGGAAATGACTTTCGGCAGGGGTTACACCACGAAGCCCAGAAATCAACATAGAGGACTTCGCCTTTTTTTTAGACTGACCACTTCGGACAGCATTGTAATGTGAGGCGAGGAGGGTTTCTCTGCGATGGCCGTAGGCGTAATAAACAAGATGAAGAATAGAATGGCGATTACAAGAAAAGCGCTTATAGGTCGGTGCATAGCGGGGTCCACTCATCATTAATTGTTGGTTCAGAGTTATCGGCTCGATAGTCTGAATAGGCTGCTACGTATACTATGGCGAAAGAACCTTAACGATTTCTTAAGGTTCAGGAATTAAATACGTTTGGTGTAACGGAGGGGGAGGGAAAAGTGACAAATAATAAATGGCATAAATTATTTCAATTAGGCGCCGAAGGCTTTGAGCATGTGGACGGCTCTTTGATGGAGCACCTAAACGGAACCCGTGCTCTTCTTCGAGAATGGTCGGCTTCGGATGTCTTGCAGAATGCCGGCTTGTATCATGCGGCGTACGGAACGGCGGGTTTTGACGAGTGTTTAGCCTCAGTTCAGCAGCGTGGTGAAATCGCCAGGATTATAGGCGAGGAGGCGGAGGAACTCGTTTATCAATATTGTGCTTGTGACCGAGATGACTTCTTTTCTAAAATTGGTGTAAAAAATAACCCTGAATTTTTGAATCGATTTACGGGGCAGCAGTATTACCTTTCTGATAAATTGTTAAAGCAGTTTTGCGAATTAACGGCGGCGAATGAAACGGAGATTGCGATGGATAATGCTGAGTTTATGCAACAATATGGTGAAGAACTTCGAGAGCTGTTTCAAAATATGAAGCCCTATCTAAGCCGTTCTTCATGGACTAAAGTCGTTGATGTTTTTGATTGTGTTGAGGCAAAATTCTAGGTGTTTGATTGTGTTTTCTAGATGGTTTTAAAATCCATATTTATGATTGACTAAGGACGTTTTAATATGAGTATTGAATTAAAAAAGCTAACGAAAATTTTATATACAAATTACCGGGGCGAAACCGGCCATAGGGATATTATTCCTGAAAAAATATGGTTTGGCTCAACCGAGTGGCATAAGGATGAACAGTGGCTGTTGGATGCGCACGATATTGAAAAAGACGCCTTAAGGAATTTTGCGATGAAGGATATATTGGAATGGGGGGAGAAGGCGTAGTCATTACGCTGCGGGCTGCAACATAAAGCCCCTTTCTAAAAACTCCTTGAGCACCAATGTATGAGGTGCGGATATTTAGTGAGTACTATGCCATACGAATATAGGCGCAGAGAGTCTACATTAATGTATGTTTGAAAACATTCGAGAAAGGAAATCTGGGTTTTAGTTGGCAATTTTTTGGCGCCTATTATCGCTTGTTAATCACCGATAGTGGTAACGGTAACATCTCTACTTTTATTTTTTCCATAAACAGGGATCAATTTTAATCATCACCCAAAAGACGCGTTAGGCTTTTTGTCACTTCGGCTAAATGGAGATCCACATTTGCCATATGGGCGCATGAATTTTCAAGGTTAGCTATCGAATTGTCGATTTTACCCAGTAGCATTTCTTCTTGTTCCTCATTTAAATCAAGGGAAAAGCAGCTATCTCTCACATCGAGCCGTAGTTCGTTGGTCGTTTGCGTTATTTCTTCGGTGAGGGCCGCCATTTCGGTATTGATCAAACCGATGGTGTCTTGAGTGCATTTGATCGCTTCATTAACACCGCCTTGTCGTTCATGAACTAGTTTAAGTTCTGTATCCAGGCTTTTTATTCTGGTTTCAATGGCGTTGATGACGATGCCAAGTGTATCTTTTAATTCGCCGTAGCGCGTTTTATCATTGATCGGCATATTGGTGACAAGTAAGGAAACCGAATGATGGTTAACGATCATTTTTTCGCCCATATCCACAAAACGTTTTTTGTCTGAGCACATGGCGAGTACGTGTTCTTCGGGCGAGTCCGGTTCGCAGCCAACGATTTGGGGGCCTAGAAAGGTTTTAAAAAGCAGGCTGCATTGAATATCAAAGTTTGCCACTGTGCTGACGACGAGTTCGCCCAGAGAATGGTAATCGCTGGATAGGGCCGATTCTTCGACGAACTCAAGAATAGAGCCGAGTTCACTCCCTAGCTTCATCGCATTCATTGCGACTTGCACGGATTCGTTGGTTTGTGTCTTTAATCGTGTCTGGATGGCGTGCACCTGAACACTGAGCTGAATTTTTGTGAGTAGCTCCTCGACCTGGAATGGCTTGGATAAAAACTCGCTGCAACCGCTTTGGTAGCCCTCCATTCTGTCGTACATATCATCGGCTTCTGTAAGGATGATTATCGCGCAGGGGGTTTCCATCATTTTGGCTTTGAGCTGTTTGCATAGCTCGTAGCCGTCCATATCCGGTAGTTTGCGCTCCATTAGTATGATACTGGGTTGTTTGTAAGCAGCCAGTTCTAAGCCTTGTCCTGCGGTAGTAGCCAGCAGTACTTCCATATGGTCCAGAAGCATGCCTTCCATAATCTCCAGGTGGACTGGATCGGGGTCGATAATCAGCGCTAGTTGGTTTTGAGATGTCATGCTTGGGCGTGTCTAGGTTCTATTGAAGGCTGTTTTATAAGTATAGCCACTATGCTAGTTTTGAGAGCGATACGGGGTACGGGATATGGGGTACGGGAGATGGGAGATGGGAGATGGGAGATGGGAGATGGGAGATGGGAGATGGGAGATGGGAGATGGGAGATGGGAGATGGGATATGGGTGGACTTCAAGGAAGGCAGGCTTATGTGTATAGTGTCGGCCTTGTTTTGATGCCGGTCCGTTGTGTGGCGAGACTAATGTATAGTCAACTTACTTCGTTGTCTTGATTGCTGCCACAGTTGAATGACTGATAAGGCCTGAATCACAATTATCACACTTCACAAATTGGGTTGTTACTAATGTTAAGTTCGTTCTGCCAGGAAGAGTCTGGAATATTATCATTTAGCCGCGAGCAGGGCAGTCGCTTTGCAAAAACCCTTGCGGATGACTTTAATCCATTACACGACACTGATGCAAAACGCTTTTGTGTTCCCGGCGATTTACTTTTTTCTATCGTATTAAAAAAATACGGTATTAGTAAAAAAATGAGCTTTTCTTTTTTGGGGATGGTGACGGAAAAAACGCGTTTGATTTTACCCGAAGCCTCGGAAGAGCTTGTGATCACTGATGGAGTGAAATCGTATTTGTCGGTAAAACGCACCGGCGAGGTAACGCAGTGTCAGGCGCTGATTGATAACCTGATCAAAAGCTACGTTGCATTTTCTGGTACGACTTTTCCGCATGTTATCGTACCGTTAATGGCTGAGCAGAATGCCATGATCAACCCCGCAAGACCGATGGTCATGTATCAATCCATGTCTATCGACCTAGACCGCTTGGATTTAACCGCTCCAAAGTTAGTGTTTACTCAGCCGAAATTTGAGTACGAAGGAAAGCGTGGCAATATCACCTTACCTTTTGACTTGATTGAAAAAAATGAAGTGGTTGGGCGCGGTGAAAAACATATGGTGGTTTCGGGAATCAAGCCGTATGACGAGACGGCAATTACAGAGCTTGTAGCGGAATATAACAGTCGTAAGTTGTAAGAAGAGATTCTTCTTTTTGGGGTGCTAGCGTTAATAGCATTAAAAACCTTGATTACCGAAAGCCCCATAACAATATTCTGTACTGAATAAATTAAATCTTGTTTCTCTTGTTGGCCTTAATAGTGGGCAAACTGCAATTGTTTCGTGCCCTCAGCCGTAATAGCCCAGTAGTGATATTTGTCTTTTAGCCGTATTTCCCTGTCTGCAGATTATTCGTTACAACATTGAAAATGCATTCCATCTAGGGATATTCTGAATAATGCCGAATTGAGCGTTTTGTCTTTTTAATACGCCGTATTTTATGAGTTCGTATTCGCGATTTATTTCCGGACTTAGCCTTTCGTTTTTGTTGAAAACAGTCGTATATGAAAATTGAGCCACTTAATTCCTGTGTGACGTTCTAAATCGTTGCCTCTATTCTATTCATACGTTAATCTTCGTTCACCAAGAATCGGAAGCGTTCCTGTAGTTACGGATAACACCTTTCTTAAATATTAATTTCTACATTCAACACCTTAATCGCTGTACAAAAACCGCTGTATTTCTGGATGGATGCCGTTCAACCGGCTATGTCTTTAACTGAGGGATATCTATGAAGACGACTATATTCTCTGCATTATCACGCCTTACCTTACGCTTTTCCTTACTCCTTATTGTAACCTGCATTGTTAACCCTTCTGCCTACGCACAATTATTGGACTCCGATAGTGACGGAATGCCGGACGAGTGGGAGATGGCTTTTGGCCTTAATTCTTCCGATGCTGCAGATGCGGCCACAGACCTTGATGCCGACGGTTTAAACAACCTAGAAGAATATGAGGCAGGCACAAATCCAACGAATGGGGATAGCGACTTCGATCAATTTCTTGATGGTGTCGATATTGCCCCCGCAAACCCCAATATAGCCGAAGATTCCGATGCGGATGGTTTGCCGGATAGCTGGGAAGTGGTTAACGGCCTAGATCCGTTATTTCCCGATGATGCGGGTTATTTACTTCATGATGGCGATGGTTTGACGGTCTTGGAGGAATATTTAGCCGGTACGGATTTCCAAGATGATGACAGTGATAATGACGGAGTGCTTGATGGTGAAGACGTCTATCCCTTACAAAGCGCATATCAATACGACAGTGACTCAGACGGCTTGCCGGATATCTTCGAGTTGCAATTTTTCTTTTTAGATCCTCTCTACGCTGCAGATGCCGCAGATGATTTTGATTTGGACGGATTGACGAATTTACAAGAGTTTACTCGTGGTTTAAACCTTGAAAATCAGGATTCAGATTTAGACGGAGTACCAGACGGGGAAGATGTTGAACCCCTAAACCCTCGCTATCGTTTTGACAGTGATAACGATGGTCTGCCCGACGCTTGGGAAATTGAAAATGGTTTAGATGAGAATACCGCAGACCGCTGGTTGGATTTAGATGGTGATTACGCTACTAATTTACAAGAATATCTTCAAGGAACGTTAGCGAATACCCCGGATACCGATAATGACAATATGCAAGATGGTTTTGATCGTTACCCCTTAGATCCTCGTTATACCTGGGACAGTGATCGTGATGGTATGCCTGATAACTGGGAATCGGAATACGGTTTAAACCCTTCTGATATCTTAGATGGCCGTGCAGATAGTGATGGTGACCAGGTCACTAATTACCAAGAATTTATTCTGGGTACCTCTCCTTTAAATCCAGACTCTGATTACGATCTGGTTCCAGACAATGAGGATTTATTTCCTACAGACCGCACAAAAGCACTGGATTCAGACAATGACGGTTTATATGACGCGTGGGAAGTCATTAACGGTTTAGACCCTTTCTTTCCTGGTGATGCATTAGAACTTTCTCATGATGGTGATTCGCTTAATGTTTTAGCCGAGTACCTTGCCGGAACTAATTTTCGTGATGAAGATACCGATGGCGACGGCGTTTTAGATGGTGTAGACCTTTACCCCCTAGATTCGGCTTATCAGCTCGATAGCGACAATGACGGTTTACCCGATGCCTTCGAAAATCGTTACGATTTCCTCGATCCTTCCTGGCCCTACGATACGCATCAAAATTTTGATATGGATGGCCTCAGTAATCTTGAAGAGTTTCAGCAAGGCCTAGACCCCAGTAATCCCGATTCTGACTTTGACGGTGTTTTTGACGGCGAAGATGTTGAGCCTGGAAATGCACGATACGCTTTAGATGATGATGGTGACGGGCTTCCCGATATGTGGGAGAGGGAGAATGGTACAAATGATTTTTCTGCAGATGGTTGGTTGGATCAAGATGGTGATGGATTAACCAACGCAGAGGAGTACAGAATTGGTACCCTTGCTAATAACCCTGATACGGATAACGACGGTTGGTCCGATGGCTATGACTATTTTCCTTTAGATTCTCGGTATTGGATGGATCAAGATCGGGATGGCATGCCATATCTGTGGGAAAACCAACATGGCTTATCAGATTCCGATACTTATGACGGAGGCCTGGATAGTGATGTCGACCAGCTGATCAATTCTCAAGAATTTCTTCGAGGCACTTCGCCTAATGAGCCCGATAGCGATTTTGATGGCGTTATTGATGGTTTAGATTTATACCCTACCGATAGAACGCGTGCGCTCGATACCGATCAAGATGGATTACCGGATGCCTGGGAGGTTATCAATGGTTTCGATCCGTTTAACCCCAATGACGCAATGGATACTTCTCATGACAACGATACGCTTAATGTGCTGGAAGAGTATCTGGCCGGAACTAATTTCCGGGATGAGGATAGCGATAATGATGGCGTACTCGATGGTCTCGACGATTATTCATTAAACCCGAATTACCAAGATAATACTGATACCGACAAAGATGGAATGCCCGACGAATTTGAATTGGAAATAGACGGTCTTTCTATCGTAGATGGGTTTGATGCCTATTGGGATTTTGATGGGGATAATCTGAGTAATATCGAAGAATACCAATTGGGCACCGACATTTGGAATAGAGATTCAGATTTTGATGGGTGGCCTGATGATGAAGATGTTGAGCCTACAAATCCAAAATATGGATTGGATAGCGATAACGATGGCTTACCTGATAAATGGGAAATTGAAAACGGGACGAATATATATCGGTTTGACGCTAGTCTTGATGATGACGGAGATTTGTTCACGAATATTCAAGAGTATCGTGCTGGTACGTTTGCTAATGATCCCGATAGTGACCGTGATGGTTATTATGATGGGGATGACCATTTTCCATTAGATCCTCAATATGGAAAAGATTCTGATCGCGACGGGATGCCTGATCAATGGGAATTTGATCATGGCTTATCTGCTTACGATACCTACGATGGCAGTTATGATGGAGATGGCGACCAACTTAGTAATTCACAAGAATATTTACTAGGCACTTCGCCATACGAGCCGGATTCCGATTTTGATGGGGTGATTGATGGCTTGGATTTATATCCTGCGGATCGTACACGTGCGCTTGATTCTGACGAAGATGGACTGCCGGATGGATGGGAAGTGATTAATGGTTTTGATCCTTTTTATTCCTTGGATGCAACTGAATACCATCATGATTCTGACACTTTAAACGTATTGCAAGAATATCTAGCCGGTACGGATTGGCGGAATGGAGATACGGATGGCGATGGGGTATTTGATGGCGAAGATGATTACCCTCTAAACCCATCGTTAAGCGATGACACCGATGCCGATAAAGATGGGATACCAGATGAGTTTGAAGCCCAGTTTGGTTTTCTTTATGTCGGCTGGTCTGGCGATGTGTATGAGGATTATGACGGCGACGGACTGACTAATCTCCAAGAGTATCAGTTAGGCACGGACCTTATTAATCCGGATACGGATGCGGACGGTAGCCTTGATGGGGAAGATCCCGAGCCGAAAGATCCGCGTTACGCGTATGACAGTGACGAGGATGGTTTGCCTGATGCCTGGGAGCGGGCAAATGGAACCTATGTTGATTCACCTGATTCCCGGTTTGATGATGATGGCGATTCTCTAACAAATTTAGAAGAATACCGGATGGGTACTTTACCCAACAATCCTGATTCTGATTTTGATGGTGTCCCTGATGGCATAGATCACTTCCCGCGTGATGCACGTTACAGCGTTGACGGAGATCGCGATGGCATACCGCGTCAATGGGAGGAGCAATATGGAACATCCGACGAGGATACATACGACGGAGCCAGAGACGACGACAACGACAACCTTATTAATTCTCAAGAGTTTATACGCGGTACTTCACCTTGGTTAGACGACACTGATTTTGATGGCGTACTCGATGGGAATGATTTGTACCCATTAGACCGAACGCGGGCACTGGATTCAGATCAAGATGGTTTGCCGGACAGCTGGGAAATTATCAATGGCCTAGATCCATTTTATGCCGGTGATGCGACCGAATATCACCACGATAATGATTCCCTTAATGTTTTAGAGGAATACCTTGCGGGAACAGATTTCCGAGACGAAGACAGTGACCATGACGGTGTTCCGGATGATGCAGATTCCTTTCCTTTATCGGCAGCTTATCAGTCGGATTTTGACGGCGATGGAATGCCAGATTTATTTGAGTCTCAGATTGGTGGCCTAGATCCAAGTTGGTCAGGCGATGCGTATTTAGATTTCGATGATGATGGTCTTACTAATCTAGAAGAATTCGAGCTGGGTACTCATATTCACAACCCTGATTCAGATTTCGATGGTGTGAGAGATGGCGACGATATAGAACCGACGAACAGTCAATATCGCGATGATTTTGACGGTGATGGTCTTCCCGATGCGTGGGAAGACGCAAACTCTCATGATCGATATCAGTTTGATTCGGGGCGAGATGACGACGGTGATTTATTTACCAGTATTCAAGAGTATAAAGCGGGCACATCAATTTGGTTGGCCGATAGTGATGGTGATGGTGCTATCGATAGCTTAGACCACTTCCCTCTCGATTCGCGTTATACCGTTGATGGTGATCGAGATGGCATGCCTTATGAGTGGGAAGCTCGATACTTTTGGGACGAATATTCCGATAACGATATCTTCAATGGTGGAATGGACCCTGATAATGATCAGCTAAACAACGCACAGGAATTTATTCTGGGAACTTCACCTAACTTACCCGATTCTGATTTTGATGGTGTGATAGATAGTTTGGATGCATTCCCTATGAATGCAATGTATCAGCAGGATAGCGATTTTGATGGAATGCCCGATGCTTATGAAGAGCGGTATTATTTTCTGGACCCGTACTTCCGTGACGATGCTGCCAATGATTATGATTTGGACAGACTAAGCAATCTCGAAGAATTTGAGAGAGGGGCTGATCCACGTAATCCTAATTCAGATGGTGACATTCTTTATGATGGTGACGATTTCGATCCTACCGATCCTCGTTATATGTTTGATAGTGATAATGATGGCCTTCCAGATTCGTGGGAAATTAGAAATGGTACGCAAGTTAATTGGCCTGATGCTGATGAAGATTTTGACGGAGATTATTTAACAAATATTCGGGAATATCGATTAGGTACATCTGCAGCTGAGCGTGACAGCGATCAAGATGGTGTGGATGATTCCTTTGACCATTTTCCGCTAAATCCGCTTTATTCGCGTGATGCTGATCGAGATGGAATACCTGATGAATGGGAACAGCAGTATGGGCTTTCCGATAATTTTATTATGGATGGCGGTTTCGATAACGATAACGATTTACTGATTAATGCCTTAGAGTTTTTGCGCGGCACATCGCCTTTATTACCTGATACAGATTTTGACGGCGTTATGGATGCCGAAGACTTGTATCCGCTTGACCCTACGCGTGCGTTAGATACTGATCACGACGGTTTGCCTGATTCATGGGAAGTGAAGAATGGACTTGATCCATACTTTCGAAATGATGCGAATGAACTTGATCACGACTATGACCAGCTTACGGTACGCGAAGAGTATATTTTAGGAACCGACTTCCGCAAGGCGGATACCGATGGTGATGGGCTACGGGATGGTGAAGATGCATTTCCACTAGACCCAGCATATCAATTCGATAGCGACTTTGATGGAATGCCTGATGCTTATGAAATTCGTTATGGTTTAATCCCTAATGACATTTTTAGATCGGATGCATATGATGATCTTGATAACGATGGATTGACGAACCTACAAGAATTTGAACTCGGCACTCTTATCAATGTTTCTGATTCTGATCTCGATGGATCTATGGATGTCTATGATCCAGAACCGTTAAGTGCCCAGTATATTCTTGACTCTGATTATGACGGACTTCCGGACCGATGGGAGAATGAGTACGGTACGGATATGTCTAGGGCTGACAGCGGGATGGATTTAGACGGCGATTTACTGAGTAATCTTCGTGAATATCAGGCGGGTACATTGCCGAATAATCCGGACAGTGATGGTGATGGTGTTCTCGATGGACCGGATCTTTTCCCTCTTAATCCTCGTTATAGTATGGATAATGATCGAGACGGAATGCCTCAAGAATGGGAAGCTCGTTATGGTCTTCGGGACGACTATATGTTCGATGGTCTATTGGATAATGATAATGATCAGCTGAATAATTCTCAGGAATTTATCCGTGGCACTTCACCAGACCTAGTCGATTCCGATTTTGATGGTGTTTGGGATAATGAAGATGCCTATCCCATGGACCCAACTCGAGGACGTGATACAGACGAAGACGGATTACCGGATGAATGGGAAATATTAAACGGCTTAGATCCATTCTTCCCCGGAGACGCTCAAGAACTATCCCATGACGCTGATAAGCTCACCGTGTTGCAGGAATATCACGCCGGGACCGATTTCCGCAATGAAGACAGCGATGGCGACGGGCGCTTTGATGATATTCGTGTTGGGCCATTCTACCGTTATGACGACATCTATCCTCTAAATCCTGAATATCGATACGACAGTGATAATGACGGTCTACCTGACGCTTTTGAAGAGCAGTATTTATTTCTGTATTTATATACTCCTCAAGACGCATTCGAAGACTACGATTTCGACGGCCTGACCAACCTTCAAGAGTTCACCCTAGGAACCGATATCGAAAACCCCGACTCAGACAATGACGGAGTCTTTGATGGCGAAGATCCAGCTCCCCTAAACCCCGACTACGCCTTCGACAGCGACGGTGATGGCTTACCTGACGCATGGGAAATCGCAAACGGAACAGACCTTAACAGGGCGGACGATTGGCTAGACCTAGACGGTGACTACCTGACAAGTGCTCAGGAATACCGACGCGGAACCGACGCCACCAACCCCGACACCGACGGTGACTCAGTCCTAGACGGAATGGACCATTACCCACTCGACTCGCGCTACACCCGAGACGAAGATCGTGACGGTCTCCCGCTTGAATGGGAAATCCAAAATGGACTTAGTGATGGCGATGTCCTTGACGCAATCTCAGATCTAGACAACGACGGCGTAACAAACCTAGACGAATACCTAGGCGGAACCGACCCCCAAAATGCATACGACTACCCCGGCGCTCCGGTCACAACGTTACAAAATGAAGTCGTGATCGGCACGGGTACAGGTAGCGTTGCATCAAACGGGGACAGCTCCTACGTACTCACCAGCAACACGGTGTCCATCGAATACGATTCTGACTCCTATTTTGTCTACACGGTTCTACCCATGGACGGCGAAGCCACTGTGCAAATGACGAATATTAATGGCGCTGACTTTACGCGTGCAGGTTTAATGATTCGTGATGAACTCACTATGGATTCACCCTATGCCGTTGTCGCGATGACACAAGGCAAAGGAACAGGAATGTTTTGGGTGGAAAATGCCGGTGAATCAGAAACTCAGCTAAACGAATGGAATGCGTGGTACGTCACCCAGCCTTATTGGTTGCGCATAGTCCGGTCGGGTAATGAAATTACCGGTTACCGCAGTGAAGATGCCATCACTTGGGCTGAGATTGAGACGGTCACGGTGGTATTGAGTGGCGATGCTTATATTGGCTTAGGCTTCTATGGCAATAACACTGGCTCGGATGCAACGGTTAGCTTTAATAGCTTTTCGTTAACGCTGAATAACCAGGCTCCAGAAGTTACCGTAAGCGGTGGTGTTAATGGTTTGCTTATTGGCGATACGCTGACTTTGTCTGCTATTGCTTTAGATGAAGAAGACGGCGATCTCACCGAAAGTGTGCAGTGGACTGACGGAACCAATACTGCCATTGGCGAGACTTTTAGTTTCACGCCGGTGTCTATTGGTGATTATCAGATCTCAGCCAGTGTGACCGACAGCTTCGGCAGTGTTACCGTCGAGACGATTACCGTGAGCGTTGTGACGGATTTAGGCGTGTTAGATGATGATAGCGATGGACTGAGTAACAACGAAGAACTCGCTCTTGGAACAGACCCTTTAATTGCCGATACGGATGGTGATGGTCTACTCGATGGAGAAGAAGTTTCAGTTTACGGAAGTGACCCGTTATCAACGGATAGTGATGCTGATGGCCTAGAAGACGGCTATGAAGTTGAGCAAGGTTTCGATCCAGCCGTTGCGGATAGTGACTCTGATGCCGATGGTGATGGTGTGAGTAATCTTGATGAGTACTTAAGTGGTACTGACCCACTTGATTCTTACGACTATCCCGGAGCAGCACAAGCAGCCCTATTGAACGACATCGTTATCGGTGACGGTAATGGGAGTTATGTTGTTGCTGGTGACAGTTACACCTTAACCAGTAACACAGTATCCATTGAATACGATCCCGATTCTTATTTTGTTTACGCACCTTTGTCTGTGGACGGAGAAGCCATTGTGCAAATGACGAATATCAATGGCGATGCTTTCACTCGCGGCGGCCTAATGATCCGTGACGAACTGACTATGGATTCATCCTACGCGGTTGTTGCGATGACGCAGGGGAAGGGTACAGGCATGTTCTGGGTTGAAAGTACCGGCGCAGTAGCTTCTGAAATTAATGAATGGAACGCTTGGTACGCAACTCAACCGTACTGGTTACGCTTGGTTCGTTCTGGGGATTTAGTTACGGGTTACCGCAGCGAAGATGCTATTACCTGGGATGAAATTGGAGCGGTTACCGTTGAATTTAGTGGTGATGCTTATATTGGCTTAGGCTTCTATGGCAACAACACCGGTCAGGATGCAACGGTTAGCTTTGATAACTTTAGTTTGATTGCCCCATAACCCATAAATAAAAACATCAGCCTTCTTTTTAAAAAGAGGGCGGTTACGTAAATAATGGTGAATAGCGTTTTAAAAAAATGCTATTCGCCATTTTTTTATCACGGCTTTAGCATCCTGTCTCTCACTTTTCCTTTCACTTCTTTAGCCCCTTTTTTTACACCTTCCTTCTTTACGAAAACAAAAAATGACTCCCTTGCCTTCTTGGCGCCCCGTTCACCGTTAACATCACAAGTATTCAATAAACATCAATTAGCTGTTGATTTGCCCTGTTTGATGGGGTTAACTGCGGGAGCTTCTTAACAAAAAGAGGAGAGGCAAGAACCAGCGTTCATGCACATGTGTGAACAATGAAATATAGAAAATAAAATCGCCACCCCTGAGTGCGTCAACACTTCAGAGGTCGCTAACCTAAACAGACTATCAGAGAGTCCATTATGGCTGAATCATATTCTACGCTAGAGTCCCGTTCGTCCCAAGATAATTTTTACCACACCCGCAAACTCACGGTTCATGAGTCCGTCGTCGTTACCCCGACGGATGCTGAAGGTGATGGTGATCCTCCTAATGCCTTGACCATAGCCCCCACCATTTTACTGCGTGGCAAATGGTTAAAGGTGATGGGGTTTGCTAAGGGCCAAAAAGCCACCCTTCATATTGAACCCGGCATACTGCAAATAACCGCTGATTTCCCCGGAGAATGGGACGGAGAGCGGGATAATGACGGTTAGGAGGCGCTAATGACAGGGATCTAGCGTAGAAAACGTATGTGGCGGCGGGGGAGTGGGTTTACCCGTTGCTACTTTTTTCATTTTCCCTTTATCTGTTCCCTTTTTCGCAGAGCCTCCATTTTTGCCCTTTTCCTTTTCCGTTTCTTGGCGATGCTAGCGGCTTTGGTTTTGGCCTTGATGTAGGGGCGTGATATCTTGATGGGCCTCAGATTTGAATTCGCGTTTTACATAAAAATCAAAACAACTCAATCTCCTCATCCGGCGGAGCATCTTTATCTGCCACTTGGGGTATATGCAGTTTGATAATGTTACGCTCGCTCGTCATGGTCATATTACTTAAAAGGCGAGTGCCAATATCTTCCAAAGTCTGATCATCAATGGAACATGTTTTTTCATCTAATTCGGATCGAATGCTCAGCCAAAGCACCATCATGCTCGATAAGTTTTCCATATTTTGACGAATTCTGTCTTGAAACTGCATGGCTGTCATTATGGGTTGTACAAGGTCGTGAATATTTTCATTTGCAGAAAGTCTATTCTGCATTAATGAAATCATTATTCTTGTCGAGTTGCGTTTGTGGGGGTTGTTAAACCCCATCGCTATTTCTCCTAGATTTGCGAATGCCTCTTTTGTTGTGTCGGTAAAGTCTCCGGCTTTCTCGGCTTTTACTTGAACGGTTTCAACAATCCCCATAATTAAATCGACCGATGATGCAGAATCATCGCTGCCCCATTTGAGAACGTTGTTACAAAACTGCTCCATCCGCACTAAAAAATCTTGTTGTGGGTCTTGCGAGTCTAAAGAGCAAATAAAGTTTTCAACGGTTTCCTCTGGCAATGTCGTGCCAAGTTCTTCTTGGGTTTTTAATACCTGCTGGCAGAATATAGCCCGTAGTTTTTCGGACATTAATTTGTCGTAAATCGATGTAAGAATAGCGCTAGAGTCATAACCGTCTTTTGCGTAAATTTCCTCAATAAAGTACTGCCAAGCCGTAGTAACGGTCGTGAGGTTAGAGCTGAGTTGGTCTTCAAATTGCAGGCTGTGAAGAATTGGGATGACATGTCCTTTTATATCCTCGTCGAGAACGACAAGGGATTCCATATCTTTTTGTAAGTTGCTTAAGCTCAATCGAGACGCAACGAGTTGATCATTGTCTATCTGAGATAATACCTTTTGAGCTTCGTCATTATGCACTTCGTGGTTGTTCTGAATGAATTCGATAATGTCATCAACGTTTTTATCGATAGATTCCTTATGGGTATCCAACTCCGCATTGTTAAAATAAAGATTGTGGAAGTCATTAAGAGCATTACTAATATCATCGTTTAAAAAACCTGACGATATATCTAAGATTTGCTGTGTGGCGGATTGAACTGATTTGAGTAGGTCGGCGCTTAAATCGCCAAATATTTTAATAAACAGATCGTCATAGTGCTTTTGAATAGCTTTGAGTGAATCTTGGCTCATATAAAGCGCACCTAATTGACTTGTTCGATAATGCTATCGTTTCTTTTGATATGCGTGTCGCGACATTGAATCGTATTTTATTTCCCTATAGAGATTGGCGATATTTCCAGGGTTCTTTTTTAGTCCGCGTCGTTATAACACCGGCCAAGAAGCTCTAAAAACAAATGCTTAATGCCCATTTCACATAGGTTTGTTCAAACTAGTGAGCATGCCCATCACTATTTAAAAGTGTAGTCACTTATTGATCCGCTGTGATCTTATTCTGTCGAATCGTCACTGCTCATTACTTCTTGTTTTGGCGTGTTTCTATTCTGTAGGGGCTTATGTTATGGACTGACGCGTGATGTTATTGAAATGTCGTTTGATCTTTCATCTCATATTGTTCTCGTAAATATCAACTTGCTAGGTGAAGGGATGCTCACCATACTAAGGAAGTAATGAAGGTTGATTTGAAAGAATCAGTTGAAAATGAATTTTCTCGTTTTCTTTAATTTATGACCTGAGGCCAATCACGATGCCAGATGAAAGTGAGCCCTATGACACCAACGAAGCAGAGATCTTTAGTCGAGGCAGTCTTCAACTGACCTTCGACCTTATTCGAAAGGTTGACCCAAACTTGGCACTGCAAGTACGCAATATCGTGAGTGGGGAGCCCCTTCCCCGGCTTGAGTCAGGGCTAGACACCAAAAATGCCGACCATTTCAGGGTTGGGCTGAATTCTTTTCAGGTGAGGGCAATAGTCGAAGGCTTGGTTGCGCAAAGCCGGGCTCCGTCAAACACAATAAAAAATCCAGGTATGGTTGTTGTCGCGACAGCGCTGATTGATGACTGGATGAAGTTAGCTCATAAAATGATTGCTGAGTTGCCAGAAAGCGAGCGACCGTAAGGGATTCCAAACAACTGTACTTGGTGGTACGAAGATGGCCATTTAAGTCTGACCGTAGCAAACGCGATTTCAGGATGAACGCTAGCTTGGTTCTCGTGCAAGCTGGTCGAGCATGGCCGAGACCTCATATTGCGCATTGAGCCCATGAATTAACCGAACGATATCGGTAGGAAGAATGGGATGAGTCAAAAACTCATCTGCCGGATACTCTTCGTGAATCAGAGTGTCATTGGTTATAGGCTGCAGTAGCGCGTGCTTATCGATCACACTGACCCGAATGACATTTTGATTGACCCGGGGGTTATTGAAGTAGTTAAGGATTTTGCGGGCTTGGCCCGGGTCGCCGATACAGTCCACTAGAATTAGACCGGTTAGGCTATCCAAGCCAGGTGAGCCTTCCCCCACCTCGTGATAAAAACGTTTGCTGTGCTCAATATATAGCGCGTCAAATTGCTCCCCCACGGATTCTAAAAACTCAATATTACCAATCAGTAAAATTTGTTTCCGTGCACCATACTGGTCTTTAAATGCTCGTACCACATCGGTTTCTTTTTTTCCTATAACGAGGTCGAAGGTGTACGTAATAGCGGTTTTCCCAGGGGAGGGGTGTGTGATAACGCGACGCATCCCATATAGACTCATGATGTTTTGAATTTTCTTGGCTAATGAGGAGCTATTAGTGCCACTCAGTATTTGAGTTTCTATGCCGCGAATTGCACTGCGATCAACATGATCGGAAGCAAACTCATAATATAGTGAGGGGCTTTTACCGGTGGGGTTGATTAAGCCAACAGTAATATACCAGGGGGTATGCTGGGTATGTAATTGCTTTGGCCAGTACTCTAAGCACAGAGACAAAAACCGAATGGTTGCGTGAATATCGGTTAGCGTGAACTCGTTGGCATCGGTGATGCTTTTTTCCAGAGCAAGACGGATGGGGAAAGATTTGCCACCGGCTAGTGTTTCAACAATGCGTTCGATACTGTGGCCATAATTACAAAGCGTATCCATGCTAAACCGTCTTCTCGTCGGTAGCTCGTCTTTTGCTAATAAGAGTAAAACCTCATCGATCATGCTAATCCCTTCGACCATATTGGCGGTTAATACCTGGGATGAGGGGGAGGTGTTGTCTTGCGTCACCATGACGGCAACAGAAAAGGTCTGCTCAATTAACCCTCTTAAATCGGAAACCAGGCTTTGGATAATGGACAGGTTGCTCAACTCTCTGCCGGCCTGGCTAGTATGCTCCGAGACTTTGATCGACTTCTGGTGGTCATGAGCGCGTCGCAGCTGATCCAGTTCTTGTGCAATTTCGTTAATTTCGAGAGTAAGGGGCGCTAGTTCAGGGCTTTTATCGTTTTTATGCGCCTCGTCGATAATGTTCTGCTCGCGAACCTGGATCAGCGTATTGCATAACCTATTAATGGTTCGCTTAATGTGGCAATTTAAGACGCTTGCAAAGCCGATCAGGCAAACGGAGACTAAGGCAATGGATATGAGCGTTTGTGCCACAATACCCTGTTTAATTGCACCTAAGGCCGTGCTAGAGGTGCCTTGAGGGAAAGCCGTATGGAAGGTATACAATTGAATGGCTTGAAAAATCAATATCGTGGAAACAACGATTACCAATATAATTGCTGCACCCATCGTTCGATTGTAGATAGGAATAAGCGCTTTCATTGAGCTTCCTGTTCGTTAGCGTGAGTATTGGTTTTTTTAGTGGTGGTTTCGGTATTGTTTGGGTTATTCGTGTTGCATTGACTATCAGCATCGCATTGAAGGCCTCGATGTTTTAATACATCGAGTATTCGGGGTGTATTGAACATGAATAATGTATTGATGGATACCAAATTTTCACCCGATTTCTTGCGTTATTTTTCACGTTGATGACCTTTGGCAGCATCTAACATGACGACTCAGTCATGTTGTTATATTGTAGGCGAAAATGGTGATATATTCTTGCGACAAAAAGAATTATTTGCTGTCATTATCTGCATTGTTCTAATTTTTTGCATTTTTACACCATAATCGAGTGTTGGTTTTTTATTACAGTCAAAAAATTGAGAGAAGTAAAAAGGATACGAGCAAGAGATTAAACGTGATGATAATACCTTGTATTTGTTAAGCGAGTATTAAAGCCGGGTAAAGAAGGGGGGGGGGGAGAGGTTACTGCAATTGTAAGGTTCAATAGGGGCGTCAATCGCAGTTACAAACAATATTCCGGTTTTCGCTGCCAACCTTCGGTTGACTATCCTCTTTATGTAGCACGCTGCTAGTTACTCAGGTTGCACTCGATTAATTCACGATACAATGGGAACCAAAAGGGTAAAACAGCTCCCTTTGCCTTCTTCACTGACCACGTCGATACGACCGCCATGCTTTTTCGCGAAAAAATCGCTAATGGCTAAGCCCAAACCGCTACCCTCTACAGTCCTTGACAGGGCAGAATCGATTTGAACAAAATTACCAAATAAGCGCTCTACATTTTCTGGCGCGATGCCAATACCGGTATCCGAAACGGCAATGGCCACCACATCCCCAATATCGCAAACGTTCTTTTGACTTAAGGAGATGCTTACGCAGCCTTCTTTTGTGTATTTAATCGCGTTAGATATAAGGTTCATGATTATTTGCGTGAATCGTTTGGAATCGACTTGCGCGGTTAAATGTTCAATCTCCAACTGAATCTCAAATTCCAACTGGTGATTCATGGCGATGGGGTAGAGCTGGTCAAATACATTTTTAAGTAAGACGGCAACGTCAACAGTTTCAACAAAAATTTCCATTTGACCAACCTCGATCTTAGACATATCCAATATGTCGTTGATCAGATTGAGAAGGTGGTCGCCGTTGCGCCGAATGGTTTCTAATTGCTTGAGTTCTTTTTCCGAAATTCGACCCGTCAGTTTTTTGATCAGTCGGCCTGTGTAGCCAATGACCGAATTCATGGGGGTTCTGAGTTCGTGAGACATGGTGGCCAAAAACATAGTTTTGGCGCGGCTTGCCGATTCTGCTTTTTGTTCGGCCTCAATCCCGTTTACGCGGGCTTCAAAACAATTTCCGAGTACTGCCATGTTGTCGGATATGCGGCCGTGGCGAGTGGGGTCTCCTTCCGGCATGTTGTGAATCATAATCGAGCCATGCTCATAGGAAATAATAATCGCTTTTCCTAAGATCGTGACGCGCGTTTTTCCATGATGTTTCAATAGGGTTTCTTTTAGTTCTTTCGAGACGATTCCCTGCGAGGATTCAACCGTTACCGCGTCGTCAACAATAACCAGAGCACTGCATTCTAATAAAAACGTGCCGGTTGTTTCGAACAGAGCAGAAAATAACTCAGGGTAGGTTTTACACTTGTAAGACTTAAGAATAAACCGAGAAATTTCGCCGAGTTCGCTGCTGTGCGACATAGACAGAAGAGCAATCTCGCTGGCTTCCGTTAAGTCTCGCGACAGCTTTTTGAAACATTCTGTGCGATCGATAATGCGATTGATTTTAATCTGTAATTCTTCAGGCGAAAATTGGCTGCTGATGAAATCGTCGTGGGCATGAACCAATAAATCCAAACTACCAATGAGACCGTGATCGGCCAACATTAAGACCGGGTGGCGCTTATCTAAAGTCTTCCCTGGTAAGGCTAAAGCCTCTAGACCCTTGGTAACCTCCTCAATATTATCGCGCTTTAAGCAAGCAATAACGGGAGTGGTGGGGCTCAGCAATATTTTAGGGTCGTCATTGTTTCCAGGGAGGTCATCCCAGCTCATACAATAATTAATATTGTAAAGCTCGTGTAGGCTGCTGCAGATCTTTTTGGTTAGATCTGCGTCGTTATTAGCGATGAGATGCAGAGTTTTCATGTCGACTACTCCACCAGTTTATCCAGCTCACCAACAAACTGGTCAAAAGATTGCTCTACACGGGAGGTCATTTCAGATAGGTTTCGAATTTCGACACTGCCCTCATCTAAAGCATTCATCATCGCTTTTTCTTGGTCGTCTTCTAGCCCTAAGCTATAGACTAGTGACTCGATTTTACTGGTTAAAACAGCCAGAACACGTTCGGTAGCCGATTCTTGATCTTTAATTAATCGCCTTATAACGATGAGTTCGTCGTGACTGCGTAATACTACGGATTCAATGCCCGCGCGACGTTCTTCCTCCAGTTTCATTTCAATTTCTAGAGATTTTACGCAAGCTTCACAACCGCTAACGAGGACAACTAAATGATCTTTAATCCGTCCATACACGTCAGGCCGGTCCAGTGGCATGTTTTTAACAAGAAATGAAATATCTTTTCCGTTAACGAGGGTTCTTGCGCCGAAATCAATAACGCGTTTTCCTGCTTGAGAGCTAGAGAAAACTTTTTCCTCTATCGATCCAGCTTCGCAACCAAAAAGATCGTTTTTATAGCCACAGCGAATATTAATACAGCAAGTTAAACCAAAACTTTGTAATGTTTCCAGTAGGCCTTTTGCCAGGGCGGCCACCGATTTGAAATGGAAGCTTGCTTGTAAAAATTGAATGATTTGGCCAAGCTCTGCACCACTGGTCATGGCCTGGTAGGCGGTGCTCATCGCATCTTTATTTTGCTTTTCAAACTCAACAACCTGGTGTCGACGGTCCAGTACTTTATCGACAATTTCTTCTATTTCTTCGTCGATAAATGGCTTTGTGACGTAATCTTCTGCGCCGGCTTCATAACCCGTTAAACGCTGTTCGGGCGTTGCTAGAGCGGTAACAAATACGATAGGGATTAATGCGGTTTTAGGGTTTGCTTTAAGGAAAACACAGGCTTCGTATCCATCCATATCCGGCATATTGACGTCGAGTAAAATAATATCCGGGATTTCTTTCTCGCATTGATCAAGGCAAGCTTGTCCGCTATCTAAGCTTACAATCTTGTAGCTTTCTTCGAATATGTCTTCAAGTAATTCACGATTATCGGTATTGTCGTCGACAATCATTATTTTCAGATTGCTTTTACTCATGATTTTAGACTATCTGTCGGTATGGGATGATGGTTCGCATCTACGTTAGTGTAGCTTACTTATTCTATTGGTGAGTTGCGGTGAATAAGGCGTGTCGCTTACTTAAAAAAATATTAATGAGGGTGTGGTGATGATATTTATGCCAAGTCAATTCATCATGCTTCATGATTCGCTATTTGGATAAAAAATTGCTTTAGAAACACTGGATAAGCGTTAGTCTGAAGTCTATTCTTGAATAATAGTCGCGGGTTCCAATTAGCTGATTTTTCTACGAACCCCTCCTCAAGTTTGTTGCCAACACTCCGGAGTTAAGGCTTAGAGTGTTACGTGTGCTCTCGTGGCGGTTATCGTTGCGGGACCGGCGTGGTAGTTTTCGTTGTCCGTTAACCCTGTAATTGAATGGTAGATTGTAAGTGTTTACATTTAACGAAACAAAAATTGTTTTCTCAACTCTGACTAAGCGGCGTACGCTACTCAAAAAAACTATTGCAGGGGGTGGTTTGGCTGAAGAGGTGCTGTCCGAATATAACGACACATTGCAGCATTTGGACAGTGCGATTCAAAAACTCGCTAAATTTGGCGCAGAGCAACAGAAAAAATCCTCATCCGATGGGGGGAAAACAACCCCAGCCGTAAATAAAAAATCGCCGGGGGTTACCCTGGCAACGGCGAGAGTTCTCGTTGCAGAGGATAATAGTGATTCGGCTACCTTATTGATGGAAATTCTCACCCACGAAATTGGTTTAAAACAAATTGATTTGGCAAAAGATGGGATAGAGGCATTTGATCGGATAAAAAACTCAATTGATACTCCCTATACATTAATTTTGTGTGATTGGGATATGCCAGGCCTGAGCGGCATGGAAGTGTTCCGCAAAGCGAAAGCGTCAAATACATTGCGTGGTGCTCACTTTATGATGGTGACAGCAATGTCAGATGCGGACAAAATACGAGAAGCCGTTTCTGAGGGGATCGATGGTTATGTGGTTAAGCCTCTGGACATCGATATACTTGAAAAAAAGGTTAACTCACTACTTAGCGGTACATAGCTTAAGGTGCAGCGTGGGAGCCCGCTGGCTGTAGCTGTTCGTCTAAATGCTAGGTTTTGCTTGCTTTAGGTTTAGTTTGCTAGGGCTTAGCGATTGAGCTTTTGTTGCAGCTGTAAGGGAGGGGGGAGGCGCACACTTTCAAAAATTTTATTCTATCGATTGATTTCCGTTAACACGCGCAGAATATCGCATAACTCCTTGGTTGTGCTCGACATTTCATGGTTGCGTTCTTGTGTGAGGGTGGCATGGTGGCGAGCGTTATCAATGCTTTCCCCCATATTATCAATATAGCCCGATTGTTCAGACGATATTTTAGTGCTGGAGATACTTAAATCTGCGACTTTCTGTGTGAGGCCAATAATATTCGATAGCGCTTGGTGGCCGTACTTCGCGTTAGCGGCGCAGGTTTCTGCGTCTATACAATTTTTCTCTACCTCTTTTACAGCTTGAGCTGTTCCCTTTTTAAAGTTCTCAATAATCTTATCGATACTTTCAGCAGACTCACTGGTTTTGTTGGCGAGTGAGCGAACTTCGTCAGCAACTACGGAGAAGCCTCGTCCGTGAACACCGGCTCTTGCCGCTTCAATCGAGGCATTTAATGCCAGAAGATTCGTTTGTTTTGCAATGGTTTTAATCGTCTCTAGTGTGACGTTTACTTCGTCGCTTAACTCATCAAGGTTTTGAATGTTAGTTGACATAAGTTTGAGATCTTCGACCAGTTTCATAACGGTAGAGATATTCCCCTTTAGATTGCTCTGAACGGACCCAACTTCAGCCTTAATTTCTGCCACCGCCTCTTCAGTTTCATCGGTGTGCTCAGTCATAGAGCTGAGTTTTTCCGAGATGCCACCTAACAGGTCGGCGAAATTGACAACGGCTTCGGCCTGTTCTGCGCTTAATGTGGTGGAGTTTTTTGCCAGCTTGGACAATTTTTCGGATAGCTCAAAGACTTGGGTTTGACAGCCTTGGGAAACCTTAACAATGGAACGCATACGATGAGAGGCTTCATTGTAATTGTGTGCCAAACGGCTAAATTCATCGTTTCCGCTTGATTCCAACTGAGCCGAAAGGATATTTCCTTCGTCGTGAGCTGCGGCGATGCTACGCTCAAACTCACGTAAGGGGCGTGTTAGAGAGGCCGAGAGCAAAATCGCATTAAGGCACATAGCAACTGCAAAGCTCAGACTAATGGTCAAAGACCCGAATGAATAGGTGCAGAATACTGCGCCAAGGCTCAAAATCAAGAATATGAAAACCCTGATGGATGTAGCGAGACCGCGATAGGCCAGGATGATGAGGTCAAAAAAATTCATTTGTATTTAAAAAACCCCACGGAGTTAAATCGTAATAGCACTTTGCGGCGGTATCCTGTTACTGAAATGCTACTGTCTGATTTTTTTCAACCTCATTTGAATCCTGTTTTTATGGTGAATGATGAGCTTCAATCGCAATATAGGCGAGTATATCCCTTATAACCGTAGCACAAAATCTCATCGCTACAGATAAGGATAAATGATAAGCGACGGATGAATTCAAAGAGCCAAGGCCTATATGTTTGCTATTCTATATAACAGGGTGATTATTCGCTGACTGTATATCGTGAGTCCCTTATTAGTATCGGCATCACGATATGTAACATGGCTGATTAGTACCTATCCGTAAACAGTTATCGACTGCGGAAAAATATAGACGGTCATTTTTTCGATACTAGATATAGTTGTTTGCAACAAGTAAGCGGCCATATCTAGCAGAGAGAACCTGACCGTTCGAATATTACCTCGCTACGATCCTGTTTCCCGGTGGCTATTAGAAAAATCACTCAGATTATTCCTTGTAATTGAAAACGGGGTAGAAAACGTGGCAACAGTTTTAGTTGTGGATGATAGTGCTTTTTTGGCAGAGAAGATAAAAGGTTTTTTGGAGTCAAATGGGCATAAAGTTGTCGGGTCCGCAGAAGATGGCAACGAAGGATTTACAATGTACAAGGAATTAAAACCCAACCTCGTGACCTTAGATATCACCATGCCTAATCGAGATGGTCAGGAGTGCCTGGCCGACATTCTTAGTTTTGATAGTGGGGCGAAAGTCGTTATGGTTTCGGCAATCGACGATCAACGTGTGATTGTCGATTGTATGAATCTTGGCGCTAAAGGATTTATTGAAAAGCCATTGAAATTTAAAAACAAAGAATTTTGTGAAGACTTTATTGATACCATTAAGCAAGCTTTGACGCGCTAGACGGACGGCAACAGTAAACGTTTATATTATTCCCAATGTTCGTGAACGATAGGGAACGAAAAACGTGCAATCAAATGACTTGAATGTTTTCATGTGTGGTAGGGGTTGAATATAAAGTGGCGGTTGTATGTTACGTAAAGTTTGAATGTGAGGAATTAATTAGCTATGAGATAGCATTCGTAGCCCTCAATTCCGAACGTTAAGATTATCTTACGGAAGAAAAGTTTTGAATGATTGTGATCGCAATCTAATCCGAAACCACCAAAGCGCTGTTCGAATTGATAGAAGGACTACACCATGATAGATCGCCAGCTTTCGGAAAATATGATAGAAAGTGTTTCTGACGGTTTCTTTGCTGTTTTAAGTGATATGTTTGATCGGAACCTTCAGGTTCAATCGAGTCAACTTAACCTCCTCGAAAGTTTTAAGCCCCAGGGCGATGTCATTGTGCATATCGATTACATTGGCTCGGTGGTGGGTTTAGTGGCGGTATCCGCATCAGAAGATGTATTTGGTCTCTGTTTTGATTTGGAACGCCGTGATGAAACGGAAATATCGGAAGAGGAATATTTTAACGAGCTGGTTGGACCACTCAAAGAATGCATGAATACGGTCGCGGGCAAGTGTTTGCCCATATTATCTGGGCATATTTCATGTGTGAGTATGCTGGCACCTAAAGTTTTATATGGGAATATATCGTACCCTAAAACCCCTTGCTTAGAAAAAATCGTGAAGACGAATGTTGGGGATTTTTCTTTCTATTTTTTAATCGATCGAATGAAGCTCGATACAGCAAAAGCAATTTCGCGATTAGAGTCATCAGATCGTACAACAAAAAGTGTCATAGAATCGATGAGTTTACTGTACAAAAACTTAGAGACGACACAGCTGCAAGTTCTTAGCGAAGTTGGTGATACCATTTCCCATATTCAAAAACTTAAAGTATATATTGAAGATAAGCAGAAGGACGGAGAGGACGTCTCGGAAGAGGCCGTGTCGGCGCTCAGTAATCTGAAGAACACGCAAGATCTTATGAGCAAGCGCTTGTCAGACATCGTACATGATATCAATATGTTTAAAGGCATGCTTTTACATGACTTACGGGTAACCAAAGTCCGTGAGTCCGATACTTTGAGGGAGGTGAGCTTGGTGGGTTTGCTCTCTGGACATTCCGACTTAAGTTTTTTTTCGGATATCGATAAAGGTCTCCTCGTTATAAATGTTAATAACGTATATAACCATAATGATAGCGGTGTTCATGTTTGGGTAAAAAATGTTACTGATTGTGCAAAATCTCTCTCGATTGAGTACGTACGTTGTTCCTCACATTTTCTCGAGATTTCACAACTTTATCCGGGTTTCTTAGGGCGGGGAAATGTTCGTTCGATCTCTGCCCACTATTTTTGCCCTAGTTGCGAATTTAAAGAAGAGTTTGAATTGCATATTGATCAGATCGACACCCACCTTGATGTCCCAACAGTAGAATGTAATTGTGGTAACGACATGGAGTTATGGGAAGGGTGTGATCAATCCGGATTGGTTAAGTACTTAAATGATTTACATTAACGGAATGTGAAAAGTGTAAGCTAGAAAAGCTAAAGGCGTTCTCAATCAAAACCATACCGTGCCCTGCCGATTGCTTACTTCAATGATACGGATTCAGACTGAGAGTGGCGATTTTTGCAATGAGGAATATGCGAGGGGAGGGCTGATATTGTTTATTGTTGCCCTGTAGGGGCTTCATTTTAGGCCAACGTGCTTTAAGGCGCGTCAGACAGGAATGCTAAGGTGAACGACGGTCCCGCCCCCAACGTTAGAATCGACGGTCACATCGCCTCCAAGCTTCACGGCGATACTCCTTACGGCATCCATTCCTACCCCTCGCCCACTAATTGTCGAGACATTGTCTTTAGTTGAAAATCCGGCATGAAATATCAGGTCGAGTATCTCCGGATCGCTCAATCGAGAAAGTGCTTCTGAAGAGATGATATCTTTTTCGACGGCTTTCGATCCGATAATTTGAGGATCTAAGCCCGCACCATTGTCTCGAACAGAGAAACGGTGCCAACCTTCTGCAAGCGCGTATTCAATGGTAACCCGGCCTTTTTCTTTGCCTTGCTCTTCACGCACACTATTGGGTTCTATACCGTGATCCATCGCGTTGCGGATCAAATGAACAATGGCGTCATCCACATTTTTAATGACATCCGTATGTAAAAACACATCCCCGCCAACAACTTCCAAGGTGGCAATGTCTTTTTTACTTGAACGTACATACTTGTCGATGAGTTTTCGGTACTTACGAGAATAGTCGCCGAATTTTTTAGATTTTAAAGCGATGATTGCTTTAGATACTTTCTCAGCGTTTAGGGTTTTGGTATCCCAACTAATATGCAGAAGATGATCGTACAGATCTTTATCGATAGACAATAGATTGCTGTCACTTTCACTTCGTATTTGCCGTTTTAACTCGATAATTTTTTCGAGCTCGTTTTGTGTGTGTGCGACGGCGTCGTGCCAGGAACGCGTATTTTCGTCCTCATCCAAGTCGTGGCCATCAACGGTGATGGTACTAAGGAAGTTCTCGATATGTCCTAAACGGTAGGCAAGCTCCTCGAATCCGAGGGTGCCACCATGACCTTTTTGGGTATGGGCTTCTCGGAATAGTCGCACCTTGTGTTTACATACCTCATTGGGATTCAACTGTGCCATAGCTTTGAGCATGTCGACACTGCACTGCAAAAATTCGCCAATTTCTTCATTGTCATGGCCAATTAATGCCATAACACGGGAAGTAGACAGGGCGTTTTCTTTCTCGGATTTGGCGAGTTCTTGCTCGGCACGACGTTTTTCGGTGATGTCTGAAGCAAGTACCATGATCTTGGGCTGACCCTCGCTTTCTCGTATTAATTTGTAATCCATCTTGATGATATGTTCTTCCCCGTCAATCATCTCTTTGATTTCTTGTATCGGGGCAAGGCGAGCGTACTTTTTCCACTGACGGTCGACAAATAGTAACGACATCACCATTCCAGTCCACTGACTTAGGTTCTCCAAGTCTTTTCCGCTGGCACCCATAAGTTGTGATAAGTTGGAGTCTTTAAAACGGGTTGTTTTAAATATTTCTTCCGCTTTTAGCGAGTGGGATTCATTAACGCTAAGGTCGGCGTTAAAGGTGAAGATGCCTTGCTCAATCGAATTGAGAATGTTGGTCACTTCATTTTTGGACGCTTCCAACTCGGTGGTACGTTGTTCGACCTTTTGGTCCAAATTAGCAATATGATCTTTTATCGATATACGCATGATTTCGAATGTATTATTGAGTACACCAATTTCATCGGTGTCCGTATTACTGATGCAGTGATCCAAGTCTCCTCGGCCTAATGTTTGGGCTACACCAACTAAAGACTGAATGCGGCTAAAAATCCGGTTAGTTTGGATGATGATTAAAATCACCAGAACCACGAGAAAAATACCCAGTCCGATAAAGACAGACTGAAAATTCTTGGATTGTTTACGCATATCATCGAGAGCATTGCTGAAATCGATAAATTTATTCAATCGGTAATTTTCAATGTCAGTATTTATGGAAATTGCATCGGAAGCAATTTCTTGTCCTCTCTTAACGATATCGTCGCTGGCGCCATCAACGATATAGCGGGTTACAATGTCAACTCCACTTTTTTGGTAATGTTGGTAGCGTTTATGAGCTTCTGCCAGGTTTTTATCATGGTCCAATGCCTGCAGCTTTTCGATGATGTCGGAAAATTCTTGGTTATATTCTTCAACTTCCAGAAGTAGATCTTCATCTTCTTCGTATATCGCGGTGAGAATAGTTGTTTTGGTTTTCTTGACAATTTCAACTAATTTTGTGGCGTCGTTTAGGCTGGGGTATGAGATGTTTTCGACGTGTGAGCTTTTGTCGATAATTAGATCGCTGCCGTAAATACCATAGCCGATAGCGATGTTGACCGACAGTAGTATAAGAGTAAGCGATATCAGCGCTTTGGGTTTTAAATTCATTCCGCATTCCGATGAATTTTATCGGATTATCTGTTCCAACAAACAATCCATTCATAATGCTTCGCAAATGGCGTTAAAATTCACAACTTTAACGAGCACTTTAATGTGCGTGATACGACCATTATTCATTCAGTATCACGCTGAAGTATAGACGAATAACGGACTCTGAATGTGGTATTGGCTATAAATAGTTATAGCCAAAGGATATATTGACGAGTGGTTTTCAACAATATTTTGCGTAATGTAACATCCCATTTAAACGGAGTTAAATCATATTGGTTATTGCTTAATATTGAGCTATACCTAAAAAGTGCGTCGCTGTATTCATGGCAAGTATGGCCAGTTTTAGAGATGAACTATGTCAAAGGTTGGTTAAATATGAAACTGTTCACGTATTTTAATCGTCACTCACAAATACTGCATGTATTTCGAGTTTTGTTTTTTTACATTGGAGCATTTTCTAGTGTCAGCGTTTCTGCAAACCCTATGGATACCCTTGGGGCTTGGTCTGGATCTTTGTCTGATAGAACTGACGGCGCTATTAATTTAAGCGGTTATATTAATGCGCATTATATGAAACACGATGGGCTGCCACGTTTTCGAGGAAAGGATTTAAACGAACCGATCATACAAGTTCGTGAGGCGTCAATATTTGCCGATATTCTACTAGGCGATTACGTAGTTTTTTCGACAGAGCTAGAAATGAGTTACGATTTTAGCGATGAGGATACAACCGGACGTGATGAGAGCTTTAAATCCAGTTTAAATTACTACTATTTTGATTTTGATATTGCATCGGTGTTCGAATGGGAAGTCGATGAACAAGGGGGGTTAAATCTACGTTTTGGCCGTATTCTCGTTCCTTTCTTACAAACCAATGAAAACAAACCGAACTTCAAGCAAAACCTAATGAGCCAACCCTTTACTGCGTGGCAGTTTGCGCCGGTTAATAATGTGGCTTCTAGCTTTGATCAATTTGGTTGGACGGATATGGGGCTAATGATCAACTGGTTCCGGGAAATGGATGCAGGAACGATTAGCGTGAAAGCTTCGGCAATTAATGGTTTGGGAGTTGATGGGGAGATCTTAGATACCACTCAGGTCCAATTGGATTGGCAGATGAGAATGCCGAACGGCATGCTTATGGTGACGCCGGACGGCGACGCCGTATACCCCACGGTGAGAACCCGCGACGGCTTATTTAACGCCCGGTCCGAATGGGATGATATGGATGATGTCAACGGATCTCTGGCCTATACCCTGCAAGTATCCTATTCACCTTTTAGTATCCCCTTAAACGTTGGCGTTTCTTGGTATCGCGGTGCCTGGAATAGCGATGCGACGAAAGGCTTGAAGATGTGGGGCCTACACGCGAGTTACGACGGGGCTCGATGGGGCATAAAAGGGGAGCACGGCGGTGCATCGGTTGAGCAAAACGCCGGAACGAACACCATTATGATGGGCCCAGCCCCGATCAATACCTCGACCGGTGATTACAATATGTCGGCCTCATTTATCGAGGCAGATGTCGATGTATTACAGTACGGAGCCGGCGATGTACGGTATGTAAAATTGATTTATCGTTACGACACCGTCAATACCAATGATGAAGCCATATTTACACCCTTTGATCGCTCACGACACACCTTTGGTGTCGAGTGGGAATTTACCCACAATATACGGCTTCGATTCGAACACCAGCGGCATACCCTGGAGAATTATGATGCGTCCCCGATGCCGTTTAGGAATGCCGGTGGCGAAGAAAACGTTACCATGAACATGTTCTCAATCATTGCGTACTTTTAAGAGGAGGGTGACATCATGAAATACTTATCATATTTAAAAGCCTTCTCTTTCACCGGTACTATTAGCGCAGTGATTATTAGCATTTTATTACTCGGTTCTACGGGCGTGCATGCTGCTGACATTAACGTTTATCTGGTGTATGTCGGGGCCGATAAAAAAATAGTGAAAATCATACGCTCCAGTTTGCCGAAAGATCTGGCGGTGAGAAAATACAACGCGTCAATGTTGTTGATGGCGGATTACTCGGGAAAACAAAAAGTAATTGCAAAGCTATCCAAAGCTAAACTGGTTGTTTTTATGGGTGATAGTCCTAAAAAGCTATTGGGTCAGCACCAGTTTAAAAAGCAGATCACCATATCCGGGGCTGGTGAGGCCGAACTTAAGCAAATATTGGGTGCCTTGTGATTTGTAATGGGCGGTTGTTTTTATAATGATGTTTTTGTAAGTGATACACTTGTATGCTGCATAAAGAATTAATTTTGGATCTGTTTTGCAAGTCATTTGTGGAGTATCACAATGATATTGTTGAATCAGATCTGGAGGTAATATCAAAAAAAGAGTCAGAGGTTCCGAATTATCAGCCAGAAGACGGAGCCGTTTTTTTTATTGAGTACCATGGAACTTGTCATATTTATTTAATCATTACCGCGATGGAGAGCGTTTTTGAGAAACTTTACGGTATTGGAGATCCAGAAAAGAAAAATATGGGAGTGGGCGAGACAAGAGATCAGTATATCCACCCCATAAAAGAAGTGTTGAATACGGTTTCTGGGCAGCTCTTGGAATCCCTGCAAATAGGCGGGCATGTATTAACGACACGTCCCCCCAAAGCCGTGATTGGGTCGATATACTTACCTAGCCTTACGGCTAGTATCTCGACTTGCGAAACCAACTATGGCGAAATGAGTTTTGCAGTCTGTGTTGACCTTATGCAGAACAAATTGCAACGCCGTCTTGACAAGGCCGAAGCCGTCGCAGAGGCCAAGTCACAATTTATTTCCAATATCTCCCATGAGCTTCGTACCCCCTTGAATTCCATTATGGGTTTCGTTCAGCTACTGCAGAGGCATAGCGGTTTTCAAGTGGATGAGCGGTTTTTAAAATATGTAGCGGCGATAGAAAAGAACAGTTCCAGCTTATTGGAATTGATTAATGCCACTCTGGATATGACCAACATTGATATCGGGTCGCTTACCTTGTTTCGGCAAACTGTCAATGTGTCGTCAATCATTAAAGTTGTCGCAGAAGCGAATATGAAAAAAGCGGAAGAGAAAGGCTTATTTCTTTTTGAATTTGATCTCGATGAAACAATTGAAATTCAGGCCGATGTTGAACGTCTGACGCAAATGCTAAAAATATTGATATCTAACGCGATAAAATGCACAAAGTCTGGCAGCGTTATGGTGACGATGAAAATTTACGAAAAAGCGACATTATTTGTTAAACAAAATGTCCCGGCGCTCGCCATTATTGTTGAGGATACCGGTATGGGAATTGACAGTGAGGATATCCCAAAATTATTTCACCGTCTAACCCAGCTAGATGAAAGCGCCACGCGGGAAATTAAAGGTGCCGGAATGGGGTTGAGCATAGCGATGGCACTCGCAAACCTACACGGCGGTAATATCGAAGTTGAAAGCACTGTTGGTGAAGGCAGTACCTTCACGCTCTTATTGCCTACGGGAATAAACCCTACTCTCGGCTAGTGGCGCGAGTTTTTACGCGATGTTGAAGTTTCGTGTTGGATTATCTCAGCCATTCCTCTATTTTCCCCCTTGTTAGAAACCCTTTTTTAGTTCAAATGTGACTCGTGTCAAAAAAGGCGCGTATGACCTGTTTCTGGCTGTTGAATGCCGAGGCAAAGCCTGCTCGTGAACTATACTGGACGTGCGCGAGAAGAGACTTTATTTGAAGTTTTGTCATTTAAATATTTTCCGCGACAGATTGGGTTAATGACTGTCGGAAGCTAAGGTTTGACTGATTCTCAGATACAGAATGCAATACAAAAAGGCTGCTTCCTTAATGGCGCCAACATTGAGGATCACCCAGAGCTGCGCCTGCTGTTAGATTCCATTCACTCCATCGTCCTTTATGTGGACCGGTGGTGCATTATTCAATATTCCAATCAGCGAGCTCTCGAATGGCGCAATACGAAGTCTTTAACCGGTCGAAGTTTTATCGATATTGCCAGTACTTGGGATAACCCCTTCGAGCGTCAGCGTGAAATTATGCAGGTGATACGCAGTGAAATAGCGATGCGACAATCTCTGGAATGTTGTTTCGAAGAAGGACGTGAAGTCTGGTTTCAAGTAGACAAAGTGCCGACTACTGACAGCCGGGGTCAGGTGAATGGGGCGTTATTAATCTTGGAAGATGTCTCTGAAAAGTTCCTTCAGGAAAAAGCCTTTAAAGAAAGTGAGTCTCGTTACCGAGCCTTAATTAATAATAGTACCGATGCTCAGTGGCACTACGAAATTAGGCCCCCAGTCGACACGCGATTGCCCGTTGATCAGCAGGTGAGTTTAATTTATTGCCGTGCTCATTTGGTGGAATGCAATGAAAAGCTCGCACGAATGTTTGAGTTGAATTCGCCGAAAGAGCTCATTGGTACGCCACTCTATGTTCGTGGTTCCGTTGTTAAACGAGAAGATGTCAGAGACTTTGTCGATAATAACTACCGCTTAGAGTGCAGCGAATTTTATGGCTTGAGTCAGAGCGGAAATAGCTTGTTAATCGAAACGACCGCAATCGGTGAAATTGAAAATGGTTTTCTCGTACGATTCTGGGGGACAAGTCGAGACATCACTGAACAAAAACGTTACCTCGATCGCATGGAGTATTTGGCCAATCATGATTCATTAACGAATCTTCCGAATCGTGCGTATTTATATCGTCAGATGGAAGAATCACTGAGTTCTCGGCATGAGAATCAAAAGTTAGCTCTTTTGTTGATTGATCTAGATCGCTTTAAAGAGATTAATGACACGCTTGGCCATTTGGCGGGTGATAAAGTGCTGAAGCAAATAGGCCCGCGCCTACAACCGCTAATGGCCGAAGTTCCTGGCGTTATCGCACGCCTAGGCGGCGATGAATTCGCGGTATTGTTGTTTAACATTCGTAATGCTCAGCAAGCGGTTGTGATGGGACATAAATTTCTTGATGCAATTTGTCAGGAATTCGAATTAGACGGATATAAAACGGAAATTAGTGCCAGTATCGGCGTATCAATTTCGCCCGATCAAGCCGAAGATGTCACGACGTTAATGCGCTATGCGGATATTGCCATGTATCACGCAAAAACACGTTTAAAAGGCGTATCGATATACGATCAAAATTTCGATTCTCACTCCCCGTTTCGCCTAGAGCTAATGGGTGCCATGGGGCGAGCGATTCGAGAAGATGAACTGCGTTTGGATTTTCAGCCCAAAGTCCGCGTGAGCGATAACCATGTTCTGGGTTTTGAAGCACTCCTGCGCTGGGAACATCCAGAACTAGGGGCGGTACCACCGGGTGAATTTATTCCATCAGCCGAAATGTCCAATGTGATATACCCCATGACGGTGTGGGTTATGGAGCAGACTGTGAGCCAATGTGCGGCTTGGGTGAAGAAAGGCTTTGATATTTCCATCGCTATGAATTTGTCCGCACGTAACTTATTGGATGACCGTATTGTCAGTGAATTAAGTCGCGTATTGGCAGAATATCAACTCAGTGGCGAGTATTTGGAGATGGAGATTACGGAGAGTATGATTATGTCGGACCCAAAGCGAGCCCAATTGGCGCTAGAGCGTATTAGTGAACTGGGCGTTAAACTCTCCATCGATGATTTCGGAACCGGTTATTCTTCCTTAGCTTATTTAAAACGTCTACCGGTGCAGACCCTTAAAATCGACGGCTCATTTATTAGCGCTATGTTAGAGGATGACCATGACGAGATTATTGTGAACTCCACAATACAGCTTGCCCACAATTTGGGTTTGTCGGTGGTGGCAGAAGGTGTCGAAAATCTGAAAACCTACCAGCGATTAAATGAAATCGGTTGCGATGTGGCTCAAGGTTTTTTTATTGCGAAGCCGATGAATAAGGTACAAGCAGAAATTTGGTTGGAAAAAGGAAGTTGGCTAGAGACATCGCAGTTGGCAACTTCATAGCTAGTGCCCATCCAGAAATAGGACTCTACTGCGGAAAAATAAAAACTCTCAGATTTGCGCAACTACATGTAGTTATTTGCAATAAGCAAACGCCCACATGTAGTGGCGCAAATTTGAGGGTTTTTATTTCCCCTCGCGACGAGCCATTTCTGGATGGGCACTAGCTAGAAACGTCACGACTAGAAACGTTACAGCTAGAAACTTCATAATTCGCAAATGCAGAGAAACGTTTTTTGTTCGACAACGCTACAACGGCATTATAGTTTTGCTTCGTCCCGCAACGCTCTTGCTTGCTTCAAACGTTGATTAATCCGCGCGACGCGCTGCCTGTCTTTCTTAACTAAGCTTTTAGCATTTTTAAGCTGAATAATAGCCTTTTTATACAAACCATTTAAAATAAAATATTCGGCCCTTGCCGTGTGTACGTTATAAATATCGCCAGCGAGTCCGTGGACTTCTGCTAATAAATACCATACGTAGTCATCTTTTGGCCGACGTTTACTATGGGCAACCAATAACGCCTCGCATTCTTTGTAACGGCTAGCTTTCATCAAAATCTCAGCGTACCGAATATTAAGGGCATGGTGCTTAGGCTGTTCTGTTAGCTTCGCTTTAAGGCGTTGTGAAGCCGCGTCGAAGTTCTTCCGTTCGGCGTCGATTTCGGCTTGCGCGACAATATAATGAATATTGTTCGGATGCTTGTTCAGTAACGGAGATAGCTGCTTTTCGGCTTCGTCTAACTTGTCCGCACGTGTGAGGGCTAAAACGAGCCCGTAGGTTGAAATGTCTCGCGTGTATTTATTGTCCTGCTGTTCATTTTTGAAATGGCGAATGGCGAATTGAAGGTTCTTTTCATGGGCAAGAGCCGCGCGTACCTTAGCGAAATAAAAATCCTGATTTTGTGCGTAGTATTTTTTATCGTACTTTTGCGCTCTGAGTTGAGCATCCGAAACGCGGGATTCGGTTAAAGGGTGGGTTAGAAGAAACTCCGGTGGCCGATGGGAAAAACGTGTATTTCTCAACATATTCTCAAACATCTCCCCCATGGCGAAGGGGTCTTTATTCGCGCGAACCATTGTGTCCATACCAATGCGGTCAGCTTCCTGCTCCATTTGTCGACTAAAACGCAATTGAGCATCAATGGCGATCGCTTGGGTGGCCGTAATGGCCGCGATGCCCGCATCGCTGCCAGAGGTTGCTGCAATCAAAATGCTGGCCAGTAACGCAGCCATAGTGGGTATGGCTTTGTCTTTCTGCTCGGCAATACGTCTGGCAAAGTGCCGTTGGCTTAAATGCGCGAGTTCGTGGGCCAATACAGAGGCAAACTGATCTTCATCATCTGCATAGGTGAATAGCCCCGTATGCACACCGATGACACCGCCGGGAACGGCAAAAGCATTAAGCGAGGGGTTTTCCACCACAACAATATCGAGGCGTTTATCGCTGATTTCACTTGAGTAAGAGATCTTCGTAATCAGATCTTCAACATACATCTGTAAAAAGGGGTCAGACGAGGTGATCACATGGGAGCGGTACATACGCAACCACTTTTGACCGAGCTGATACTCTTGTCTGGGAGAAATAAGGCCGGAGCCAGCGCCCCCAAGATCAGGTAGTAAAACATCTGCCGCCATCAGCTGTTGGCTGGGCAGAATGAGGCTGAAAATCGCGATAAGCGCAAGAATAACGGGGGCTTTACGAATGGAAAACAAGATTTTTTACGACCCTCAACAAGTTAAGTAAGTGTGACCAACAGACTGATCGCGTGAATAAAGGCGGGTTTTTACTCCGACATTCGTCTTTCTTGCTTACTACCGCTTGGGATTATAGCGGAATGTCTTATACTGATGCCCCTTTATTGAGGCGCCAAACGCTGAAACGTTCCCTACAGTTTATAACCGGTATCCCATGCTGCATAGGTGTTGTGCAATAAATGTTCAACGTTTGAAGGCCATAAACCGTTGACCTTACGTACCAATAACATGATAGTTGCCATAAGGCATTGAGAGCGCCAAAAGAAACCGTGAGTCATGATGTGATGCGGGCGCAACAAAGGTAAGCCCCAAAATTCGGCGCATAAAGCGTAAAACCTAAAACCTAAAACCTAAAACCTAAAACTAAGAGCTCAAATCCACTCCAGTGACTGACGAAACCCCCAATATTACCCTTGTCGATGCACGCGACCTCGCTTGTCCCATGCCATTATTGCGGGCCAAGCAAGCCCTCAATAAAATTGAGCCAGGCGAATTGATATCGGTTTTGGCGACGGATTCTGCCTCAGTTAAGGATTTTCATAGCTTTGTGGAACTCACCGCGCACGTCTTAGTCGATTTCAAGGACGAAAAGGGCGCCTATACTTACCTTATTCGGAAGGGCTAAATATTATGATCAGAATTTTTAATCGCTGGATTGAGCGTTATTTCGCCGATGAAGAGGCCGTACTCGTGGTCGTCTTAATTGCGGCGAGCTTGGCGATTGTACTGTCGATGGGGGTTGTACTCGCGCCAATGATTGCCGCGATAATCATCGCCTTTCTTTTACAGGGAGTGGTCTTACGTTTAAAAAAGTGGGGCGTTAAGCATATTATCGCCGTCACCTTCGCATTCTTACAATTGGCTGGCGGTATCGTCGTCGGGCTATTATTCATTTTGCCCGCTCTATGGCGTCAGCTCATGAACCTATTTGGCGAAGCCCCTCGCATGTTAATAGATGGGCAAGAGCTTCTGTTACTCCTGCCAGAAAAATACCCCAGCTTAATCACCGAAACCCAAGTGACCGAACTCATTACCAGCCTCCGGGTCGAATTGGGACAAGCCGGTCAAACCCTAGTGTCCTTCTCCTTCTCGCAACTTCCCATACTTGTCGCGATTCTTATCTACTTGGTACTCGTGCCTATCTTAGTATTTTTCTTTTTGAAAGACGGTAAGCAAATGACAGAATGGTTTGCGAATCTATTACCGCGCAAACGACCGGTTATGCAACAAATCTGGGGGGAAATGAATCAACAAATCGCCAACTACGTGCGCGGTAAAGTGATCGAGATTGTTATCGTTGCCTGTGTGAGCAGTATTGCCTTCAGCTTTTTGGGGCTTAACTATGCATTATTACTGGGAATTGCCGTGGGGATTTCGGTTTTAATTCCTTACATTGGCGCTGCGGTTGTCACCTTTCCCGTCGCGATAATCGCGTTTTTCCAATGGGGTTGGAGCGATGACTTTTTGTATTTGGTTGCCGTCTATCTGGTTATTCAGGGGCTAGATGGTAACGTGTTAGTGCCATTACTATTTTCGGAAGCGGTGAAAATGCACCCGGTTGCGATTGTGTTATCGGTATTGGTGTTCGGTGGTTTGTGGGGCTTCTGGGGCGTCTTTTTTGCGATACCGTTAGCGACTTTCTGTAAAGCGATTATTTCGGCTTGGCCGACGGCTGGGGACGATGCTCCGCCGGGTGATGGGGATGCTGAGGTTGTTGAGGGCTAGTCGCTGAATCCGTCGTTTTTTAGACCGCGTTGTCTACACGGTAAGTACATTCAAGACACGCCACAAGTACATCCATGTAGGCTCTGCACCGCCATCCATGGCGGTGCAAGGTCTTGAACATACTCACCGAATAGCCAAAGCTCAGTGCATGTCCCAGCTAAATGATTTCTCGTTCTGATAGTTTCCATGGGAACATATATCGTATACACAGTCTCGCACGAGGAGACGGGAAAAGTATTTGTCGCCCTAAAGTATAAACTCGTTTTGTTAGACCTCCTTCATTTCTAGCATAATATATGGCTATGAACTTCGGGTTTGTACGTCAGAATGTATTGAGCCAGAGTTGCCTAATACTGTGACCAAGGAAACGAGAAAAACAAAAAGAAAATATTAATTTATCGGCACATAGCTGCAGGGATTCGGGAGGTGTTTTCAAGACCTTCTGTTGCCATGGATGGCAACAGAGAGCCTACATGGATGTACTCGTGGCGTGTCTTGAAAACACCTCCCGGATCGCTGAAGCGGTCTCCCTTATCTACCTCTTAAATAAATGAGAGTCGAACGGGAATAAGTCAAAGATAACTAAGAATAGGAATCTACATTGAGGCATTACATTCGGTTTTTACCACTCGCGTTTATATTGAATATTGTCGCAGTTTCTGCGAACACCGACATTATTACCAATCCCTACGATGAGCGAACATTCGAGTTTTTTACACTTGAAAATCAACTCAAAGTCCTATTAATATCCGACCCCGACGCAGAAAAATCAGCCGCCGCCCTCGATGTATTCGTTGGCTCTGGAGAAGACCCCGTCGAACGTTTCGGCTTAGCTCACTTCCTAGAGCATATGCTTTTTCTTGGAACTGAAAAATACCCGACCCCCGGTGAATTCCAAGACTTTGTTGAAGGCCATGGCGGTAGTCACAATGCCTACACCAGCCTAATGCATACCAACTACTTTTTTGATGTCGGCCCAGATTCGTTCGAACAATCCCTCGACCGCTTCGCATCCTTCTTTACCTCCCCTTTATTCTTAGAACAATACGTCGGACGAGAACGCCAAGCCGTACACTCAGAATATACATCAAAACTGAATCAAGGCTCTCGCCGAGAAAAAGACGTATTCCGAGAACTAGTAAACCCCGGTCATGCACTGGCTAAATTCGCTACTGGCAGTGAAGAAACCTTGGGTAATATCGAACCTGAAAAGTTACGTGAAGCATTGATCGATTTCTATCAGCGTTATTACAGCGCAAATGTCATGACCCTGGTGGTCACGAGCTCTCATTCCGTTTCCGAACTTAAAGCGATGGTAGAGTCCAGCTTCACTGATATTAAAAATACCGGCATACAACTACTAACAAAAGAAAAAGAAGACCGTATTGCTCTTTTTTCCGAAGACTTTTTACCCGCTGAAATTCATATTAATCCTAAAAAAATGCGTCGTAAATTATCGATTGCTTTTCCTATTGTCAGCGCTGACCTAAAACTCAACGAAAAGCCCTTACATTATATTGGCAATCTTTTAGGGCACGAGGGCCAAGGTTCACTGTTTTCTATATTGAAAAACAAAGGTTGGGCCACCGCCTTGAGTGCAGGAACCCATTATCAATGGCGTTCAGGAGAAATGTTTGGGATCAATGTATTACTGACCGATAAAGGTTACCAACATATCGATTACGTTTATGCGTTGGTATTTGAGACCATTGATCGATTGAAGTCAAAGGGCGTGGAGAGTTGGCGTTTTCAAGAACTGAAAGATTTGAGCAAAACCTTCTTTGATTACGGCGAGCGCGGAGAAGCGGTTCGAGAGGCGAGTCGTTTAGCGCATCAACTCCATGAAACACCGGCAAAAGATATCTTTTGGGCGTCGTATGATTTCAAGGAATTTGATGAAAAGGTGATTCTCGGGTATTTGGATCAATTGCAGAAAGATAAAGCACTGGTCACCGTCGTTGCTCCAGAAGTGGAGAAAGAGCTGAGCGGGAATAGTAATTCTGAGGGCGATCAAAACCTTGCTGGTGGAACAAAAAGCCATTTCTATGGGACGCCTTACCGTATTGTAAAACGCGAAAATAGCCTGCTTAGACATTCTGTCGATGAAGATACCGCGAATGCACTTAGTCAGAGTTTGGAATTACCGAAAAAAAATCCATTTATTGCCCAGAAATTTAAAATCATTGAAGCCAGTGATGTGCAAGCTAAGCAGGTGAAGCCTGAAATTGTTTATGAAAATAACAACGTCAAAGGCTGGCACCTTAACGACAATATTTATGACCTACCGAAAACCTCTATTAGCGCGCGTTTAAAACTCCCCACGGTTGCCGAATCGGCTGAGAATTTTGTCGCGACAAAAATATACGCCAGAATGTTAAAAGACGCATTGAACGAGACCAGTTATAACGCCGCACTGGCTGGGTTGTCTTATTCTATTGCGCCGACCTCTCGTGGAATCGATATCGATTTTTACGGCTACAGTGATTCTATCGGTGCGTTATCAAAACGTGTGCTTGGGATGATCCGTCGACTTAATCGTTCTAAACGTTTACGCCAACAAATGGTGGACGAGTTCTTCCCTTATGTCCGTAAAGAACTGTTACGCGTTCAACGGAATAGAAAACATGGCCGTGTTTATTCCCAAGCTTTGGCCGATGTTGCGCCGACGTTATATTCACCGTATTGGACAAGCGAAGAAATCGAAATCGCATTCGAAAATATGACGCAGCCAAAATTTTCTAAGGTGATGGCCCAGCTATTCGATAAGGGCACATTAGAGGTGTTTGTCTTCGGGAATATTTCGAAGCGCCAGGCGAAAAAACAAATTGCTTTAATGGCGAAATTAATCGATGTTAAAAACGATGCAGAAGTGCCAAAAGGTCGCGTTGCTAATGTGAGCCAGGCGGATAGTTATATTCAGTATCGACAAGTTGATTCTAACGATAGTGCTGTTATTACCTATTATCAAGGGTTAGAGGATTCGCTCGATACGCGAGTTCGAATGAGCCTAATGGAAAAAATCCTTTCGACACCGATTTATCGCTCATTAAGAACCGAGCAGCAGTTGGGTTATATTGTCTTCAGTGCAAACTACCCGATGAAGGATGTACCTGGAATGTTGGTAATTGTGCAGTCGCCTAACCATTCGGCTGAAGATGTGTATAAAAAAATACGCAAATTTTTCGTCGATGAAGAGGCGACGTTGTTCGCAAATTTTGAGCGAGATAAACGGGCGTTAATGTTAGAAATTAGCGAGCTTCCTAAAAATCAAATCGAATGGTCAGACGCGTATTGGAACAGTATTTTGGAAGATGATGACGACTTTGATCGAATTCAGCGAGCGTTGAACTCGCTTAAGGGAATCACCGTAGAGGCTATGATCACGGATTATAAACAGCTGTTTATAAATCGTAGCCCCAACCTCACATTTGTAGCGTCGAAACAGTCACCGAAGCCAAATGCGTTTGGCGATGCTTTAAAGCCCGTTATCGATAATCAGAAGTTTAAGGCCGAGATGCCGGGGTATCTGTACCCATAATAGTTTTTGGACCAGTTCGAACAGGACTTTTTTGTTCGGACAATATAGCGTTTGTCGGAATGTCGTAGGTTGGAAAAGCGAAGCGCCTTCCGGCATAGCAATATCAAACAATCCCCCTCTGGCCTAAAAATAAACCACAACACTCAATCGTAATTAAGGGCGTTGGTTTGGAAAGTTCAGAAAGAGAGGGCGGCGGGAGACGGGAGACGGGATTTTGGTGGAAGGCGCCTTTGGCTTTTCCACCCTACGATACTGCGCGCAATCTTCATTGGCTGATAGGGTGGAAGGGCGTTTTTGGTTTTTCCATCCAATTAGTCTTGTTTAAATGACCTTATTTATTTGAGGTCATCTTCTAAAAAATGGTTTAGTTCTATAATTATAAATATTTCCACATAACAAAACGTTGTGTAGGCGAAGGTATCGGGATGAGCGTAGAGCTTAGTGTCGGGGATTATGAATCTCCTAAACCCCGGTATCAAAATGCTGTACTATGCAAAAATACAACAAGCGTTGAAATCCGCGTTTCTTCACCCTTTTAGCGATACCGAATTAATATGACCGACGATCACACACCACCACCACGACATCCTGCTCTGGACTATCACGAATTTCCCAAACCAGGAAAGCTAGAAATTCGAGCCACTAAACCGTTAGCGAATGGTCGAGACTTAGCGCGGGCGTACTCTCCTGGCGTGGCTGAAGCCTGTTTAGAAATTGTGGAAAATTCCTCAGCAGCCAGTAAATACACGATTCGCGGTAACTTGGTTGGGGTGGTGAGCAACGGGTCTGCAGTTTTAGGTTTGGGGAATATTGGACCTCTGGCCTCTAAACCAGTCATGGAGGGCAAGGCGGTACTGTTTAAAAAATTCGCCAATATCGATTGCTTTGATATTGAAGTGAATGAAACTGACCCTGAAAAATTGGCCGAAATTGTTATCGCGTTGGAGCCCACCTTTGGGGCCATCAACTTAGAAGATATTAAAGCCCCCGATTGTTTTATCGTTGAAAAACTCTGCCGTGAGCGGATGAATATACCTGTGTTCCACGATGATCAGCACGGTACGGCGATTGTTGTCGGTGCCGCCGTCACCAATGCCGTGCATGTTGCAGGCAAAGCCTTTGGTGATATTAAAGTGGTGTCGACCGGTGGTGGAGCTGCGGGCATCGCTTGTTTGAATATGTTGGTAAAACTCGGCGTTAAGCGCAGCAATATTTGGCTGTGTGATATCGATGGACTCGTTTACGAGGGGCGAAACTCGCAAATGACCGAGCAGAAAGCGGAGTTTGCACAGGACAGCGAACTGCGTAATTTGGATCAAGTGATAGACGGTGCAGATTTGTTTCTCGGACTTTCTGCTCCTGGCGTTTTAATCCCGGCAATGGTTTCGAAAATGGCGGCGCGTCCGATTATTTTTGCCTTGGCTAACCCGACCCCAGAAATTATGCCCGACGAAGTGCGAGCAGTATGTCCTGATGCCATTATCGCGACGGGACGCTCGGACTTTCCCAACCAAGTGAACAACGTACTGTGTTTCCCCTTTATTTTTCGCGGCGCACTTGATGTAGGGGCAACGGAGATTAACGATGCGATGGAAGTGGGATGTGTTGAAGGCATCGCTGCACTTGCTCGCGCATCTACTAGCGCCGAGGCGGCAGCCGCATATAAAGATGAAAATCTTAAGTTTGGTGCCGACTACTTGATTCCTAAACCCTTCGATCCTCGGCTATTGGCGACCGTTGCTTGTGCGGTTGCAAAAGCGGCCATGGAGACTGGAGTTGCGACCAAGCCGATCGATGACTTGGATGTCTACAAAGATAAACTGAATCGCTCGGTGTTCAAATCTGCCTTAATTATGCGACCGGTATTTGATGTGGCACGTGAAGCGCTGCGTCGCGTTATCTTTGCCGAAGGTGAAGACGAGCGCGTGCTGCGCGCAGCCCAAGAAATGAACGAGGAAATGGGCTACAAACCGATTCTCATTGGTCGACCTGAAGTGGTTGAAAGGCGTTGTGAGCGTTTGGGGCTGAACATAAAAATAGGCAAAGATTTTGAGCTGATTAACCCCGAGCATGATGAACGCTTTCGGGATTATTGGAAAACCTATCATCAACTTATGCAGCGCCGTGGCGTAACTCCTGATATGGCCAAGGCCATTATGCGCACGAACTCAACGGCTATTGCGGCCATCGCTGTTCAGAGAGGCGACGCGGATAGCATGATTTGCGGCACCTTTGGTCAGTATCTGTGGCACCTTAAGTACATCGAGCAAATATTAGGAACGGATAAGCTGAAGCCTGCAGGGGCGCTGTCGCTCACATTAATTGAAAGCGGACCGCTTTTTATTGCCGACTCCCACGTGTTTTCAGAACCCTCACCGGAGCAAATCGCGAACATTGCGGTCGCTGCCGCTCGGCACGTGCGTCGGTTTGGCCTCACACCGCGTATTGCTCTGTGTTCTCAATCGCAATTTGGCAATATGGACTCCAAGTCCGGGCGTACTATGCGAGAGGCCATTCGTATTTTGGATGCGCAGCCTCTGCGTTTTAGCTATGAAGGCGAAATGACCCTAGACTTAGCACTCGACCCGGAACTGCGTAGCCGAATATTCCCCGAAGCGCGTTTCAGTGAAACGGCCAACGTTCTTATCTTTACCAATGCCGATGCGGCGAACGCGACACGAAACATACTGAAAATGACCGCAGGCGGATTAGAAGTCGGCCCAATACTAATGGGTATGGGGAATACGGCTCATATCGTTCCGCCTTCGGTTACGGCCCGTGGATTACTGAATATTTCTGCGTTGGCGGGTACGCCAGTGGATAATTATGGGAGGGCGTAAATTGCCCTGCAGGTTTACGGCTTATCAGTAAACTCGTAGCGTAAAAAGGATTGTATTAGCGATGCTAATACGAGTTTTTTGTGAATGGCCACGCTAGTTCAAAAAACAATAGTGGGTCATTATCTAAAATAGCCTTTTGGAATATGCTCAATAATTTGGTAGAATTCAACGACTGTTGAGTGTTGAGGGAAAAGTTCAGCGCTGTACGGAGGGGGAGTGTCACGATTCTTGTATCGATCGAGCGCTAAACCTCACTTCGTTAGATGATAAATAGAACTATTGCCCGATACGGTCGTTGATCGTGTGAAATCGGGAAGAAGGAAAATTAGTCATTTAATGGAGAAAATACGGACTATTCCAAGCGATGAGTCCTTTTTTACCCTTAATAGGCTCGGTTTCTTGACAAACAGCATGATGCATACAAGTTTGATTATATAAACAATAAATTCAGGCGATGATCTCGTTCTGACCACATTGAGGAGTTTTGAATGCTTGAGGAAAGTGATGCTTTAGAGACCCAAGAATGGCTCGAAGCACTTGAATCCGTTATCCGCCACAGCGGGAAGGAACGCGCCTCGTATTTGCTGACACAATTAGCGAATATCGCGACCGAAGCTGGTGTAGGTCTGCCATCTGCGATTACCACACCTTATTGCAATACGATTCGCCCGCAGGACGAAAAGCGTAATCCTGGTGATGAACACCTTGAACGTAAAATACGTTCTTTAGTCCGTTGGAATGCCCTTGCGATGGTCATGAGGGCCAACGACAACGATGAAGGTCTTGGCGGTCACATTTCATCATTTTCATCAGCCGCGACGTTATATGAAGTGGGTTTTAACCACTTTTTCCGTGCGAATAATTCTGAACGCCTGGGCGACCTTATTTACTTTCAGGGACATATTTCCCCTGGCATATACGCGCGTTCTTATTTAGAAGGCCGTTTAACAGAAGACCAGCTCGATAACTTTCGTCGAGAAGTGGATGGCAAAGGCTTATCTTCTTATCCTCATCCTTGGTTAATGCCGGACTACTGGCAGTTCCCCACTGTTTCGATGGGCTTGGGTCCCATCCAAGCGATTTATCAAGCCAACATTATGCGCTATATGTCTGCCCGCGAAATTACCCCGCGTGGCGACCGAAAGGTGTGGGCATTTATTGGTGATGGCGAATGTGATGAGCCCGAAACTCTGGGTGCGATTTCCTTAGCGGGGCGCGAGCAACTCGAAAACTTAATCTTTGTTGTGAATTGTAATTTACAGCGTTTAGATGGCCCGGTACGTGGCAACGGTAAAATCGTACAAGAACTCGAAGGCAGCTTCCGTGGTGCCGGTTGGAACGTGATTAAAGTCCTATGGGGCGACATGTGGGATGAGTTGCTGGACAGAGACACCACTGGTCTTTTGCGCAAACGTATGGATGAAGTGTTAGACGGCGAGCTGCAAAACTACAAAGCCAACGGCGGCGCTTACACACGAAAATATTTCTTTGGCAAATACCCAGACTTATTAGAGCTGGTAAAAGATTACACCGACGATCAGATTATGGCCCTTAATCGTGGTGGTCACGACGTCAATAAAGTCTACGCGGCCTATTGGGCGGCGTCGCAATGTAACGGCAAACCAACGGTTATTATGGCGCAAACGGTTAAAGGCTACGGCATGGGCACAGCTAGTGAATCTGCCAACGTTGCGCACTCGATTAAAAAGCTCGACCTCGATGCTCTGAAGAAATTTCGTGATCGTTTCTGTATTCCGATTGATGACAAAGACTTACCCAGCGTTCCGTATTTTAGGCCGCCAGCTGATTCGCCCGAAATGCAATACATGCACGAAAAACGCAAAGCATTGGGTGGATATTTGCCTGAACGGGTTAATGAATTTGATGCGTTAACAACACCGGGCCTCGATACTTTTTCCGCCTTGTTAAAATCGACTGGCAAGCGTGAAATATCCACCACCATGGTTTTCGTTCGATTTTTGTCGACCTTGGTAAAAGATAAAAAAATGGGCAGCCGTGTGGTGCCAATTGTACCGGATGAAGCGCGTACCTTTGGTATGGAAGGTATGTTTCGTCAGTTGGGTATTTACTCTTCCCAGGGGCAGAAATACACCCCGCATGATCGTGATCAAATCATGTATTACAAGGAAGATAAAAAAGGCCAAATTTTGGAAGAGGGCCTTAACGAAGCCGGTGCAATGTCGGCGTGGATTGCCTGTGCGACGGCTTACAGTAATTACAAATGTGCCATGGTTCCGTTCTATGTTTATTACTCCATGTTTGGTTTTCAGCGCATAGGCGATTTGGCTTGGGCAGCTGGGGATATTCAAGCGCGTGGATTTATGATCGGGGCGACTTCAGGTCGAACCACATTAAACGGCGAAGGCTTACAGCACCAAGATGGCCACAGCCACTTAATGGCAACGACAATTCCGAATTGTTATTCCTACGATCCGACTTACGGCTACGAACTTGCCGTCATTCTTCAAAACGGATTGCAGCGTATGTATGGCGAAAAAGAAAATTGTTTCTATTACGTCACCACGTTAAATGAAAACTACCAACATCCGGCCATGCCAGAAGGTGTAGAAGACGGCATTATTAAGGGCATTTATAAGCTTAAACAAGGCGCAGAGAAAAAAGTACCGCGTGTTCAATTAATGGGGGCGGGCAGTATATTGCGTGAAGTTGAAGCCGCTGCTGATTTATTGCGTGAGGATTGGGGCGTGGAATCGGATATATGGAGTGTCACCAGCGTGAATGAATTGGCCCGCGATGGTCAACGCTGTGCACGTTGGAATTTATTGCACCCAGAAGAGGACGCTCGGCAACCGTATTTAACCGAACTGCTTTCATCGTCTGAAGGCCCTGTTGTGATTTCGACTGATTATATTAAGAGCTATGCTGAGCAGCTACGAGCCTATGTGCCTGGTCGCTACAGCGTGTTGGGGACCGACGGTTTTGGTCGCAGCGACACGCGCAGCAAGCTGCGTAAGTTTTTTGAAGTGGATCGCTATTTCGTAGTGATCGCATCGCTTAAAGCTTTGGCTGACGATGGAAAAATTAAGCCCGCTAGCGTAAGCAAAGCGATAAAACTTTACGGTATTGATCCAGAAAAACTGGACCCTACTACCTGCTAATTTGAGGAGAGTTGCCACATGGCGAATCAAACTGTCCCAGTACCAGATATTGGTGGGGCCGAAAATGTAGAAGTTATTGAAATAGCGGTTGCACCTGGCGATATTGTTGCTGTGGAAGACACGCTTATCACATTAGAATCCGACAAAGCCTCGATGGATATTCCCAGCCCCGCGGCGGGGAAAGTTATTTCGGTTTTAGTTTCTGTTGGCGATAACCTGTCCGAAGGTTCCGCGATATTGGAGCTAGAAGAGAGCGGTGCTTCCAGCGATTCTGAAAATCATATTGAAAACAATAGCGACAGCAATAATGGAGGGGTGACTTCGGCGGATCCAGAAGTAGCTGCTCCTGCATCTGAAGTGGTCGCGGCAGCACCTGCGGCGAGTCATTCTGGTGGCGGTGAAATTTCGGTTATTATTCCAGATATTGGCGGAGCCGAAGGTATTGATGTTATCGAGGTTTGTGTTGCTGTGGGTGATAGCGTTGACGAGGGTGATTCTATTTTAGTCCTCGAAAGCGATAAAGCGTCAATGGAAGTGCCATCGCCTGCGAGTGGAAAGGTCACGGCAATTACCGTGAAAGAGGGCGATAAAGTTTCTGAAGGGGACGCTGTACTCGTACTGGTTTCTGCCGGTGCTGTAGCAAGTCATGCTAGTGAGGCGAGTTTGTCGTCTGATATTGCTGGCTCTGTTGAGCCGGTTGAGACTGTCTCTGAAAATTCAGGCTCTGGGAGTTCAAGCGCAAGCAAAACCTTAGACGTGAACGTTCCCGATATTGGTGGCTCAGCGGTTGATGTTATCGAAGTTTCCGTTAGTGCTGGCGATGTTGTCGAAGACGGCGATACCCTCATTGTTTTGGAAAGCGATAAAGCTTCAATGGAAATCCCATCTCCTGGTGCAGGCAAAGTTTTATCAATCTCGATACAAGAAGGCGATAAAGTCTCCCAGGATAGTCCCATTCTGGTATTGGAGGTGAGTGGCGACTCTGGAGATGTTTCAGCGCCCTCTACTTCTATTCCTACACCGTCTTCTCCTCCGCCCCAAAAATCAGCGGCTAAGCCTGTGAGTGAAGCTACTCCAGCAAAAGTCACAGGCTCAGAATCGGCAGCGAAAGGTTCCGGAAGCGATGTTTATGCTGGCCCAGCGGTCAGAAAACTTGCCCGTCAATTGGGGGTTAATTTAGCTGAAGTCAAAGCGGCGGGACCGCGAGGCCGAATATCGAAAGATGATGTCAAAGCCTACGTGAAAACCCGCTTGCAGAAAAAACCGGAAAACCTCGCGGCGGCATTGTCGAGTGGAGTGGGTATTCCGCAAGTGCCGGAAGTCGACTTCTCGAAGTTTGGTGAAGTTGAAGTCGTGAAAATGTCGAAGCTTTCTAAAATGATAGCGGCGAATATGACGCGCAACTGGCTGAACGTTCCCCACGTGACCCAGTTCGACGACGCCGACGTAACCGATTTGGAAGAATTTCGCAGCAGCATGAAGAAAGAAGCGGAAAAGACAGGCGTAAAGCTCACGCCCTTACCGTTTCTTTTGAAAGCTTGTGCCATGGCCCTGAACCAAGAGCCAAGTTTCAATGTTTCCTTACATGCGGATGGTGAGCATATCGTGCGGAAAAAACACGTGCATATTGGAGTGGCTGTCGCGACGAAAACGGGTTTAGTGGTTCCGGTTATTCGCGATGTGAATAAAAAGGGATTGCTTCAGTTGGCTGAAGAGTCGAGCATCATGGCGAAAAAAGCACGCGATGGAAAACTCCTACCCAAAGACATGCAGGGCGGTTGCTTTACCATCTCCAGCTTGGGGGCTATTGGCGGAACGGGCTTTACGCCGATTGTTAATTGCCCTGAGGTTGCCATACTCGGCGTCTCAAAGTCATCCATTAAGCCTGTTTGGGACGGTGAAACCTTTATCCCAAGACAAATGCTACCGTTAAGCCTCTCCTATGATCACCGGGCTATCAACGGCGTAGATGCTGGACGGTTCTTTACCTACCTTACAACTCTGTTAGCAGATGTTAGGCGCTTATCTCTGTAGCCAACCTTTGTAGTCTTCCCTACTAACAAAGGAAGAGGGCTTTCCGCCCCCTTCCTTTTGTGGCCCCAGCCCCCGAAATGACAATCGTTTATAAATAGTTCGCTTCGCTCTTTGTTTAAATAACCCGCCTAGATCGACCATTTTACTCATTTTACTCATTAGAAATTAAAACGTAGTGGGGGTATATATCTAATACTTTGGTATGACGCGGTGTTGGAATAAATCGATCTAGATGAAAACGATTGAGGCGCCATATTTCGGCTATGATTGACTCACAAGCCATCTCACTTCACCTTCCGGGTTGATGTATATGTCCCATTCCGATTTAGCGTCAAAATTTGGAACAGTAGACGCTAGTACTAATATTCGGTTTACTGATATCCATGTACTTATTATTGAAGATAGTTGTTCTGATACTGAGGTTGTGAGAGGGCTTTTGTCCAAATCACGGAAATGCACATACACCATCTCGGTTGTTCAAACCGTTAGTGAAGCTCTTTCATTATTTGCAGAACAAAGATTCGATATTTGTCTATTGGATTTTTTCATCGGGTCGGATAATGCTTGGACGATACTCGATGTTACGTCAAAAATCGCAGAAAAAATGCCCCTTATTCTCGTGACAGATTTTGACGATGAGGACATTGATGATCAACTTGCTGCTACGGGCGTGGCGGACTGCCTTAAAAAAGGTGGCTTATCGCGTAAAATGCTGGAGCGGTCAATCCGCTACGCATTACATGCCGAAGCTCAAAAGAAGAGGCTGGAGGAGTTAGCGCATCATGATGCTTTAACGGGGTTGGTGAATCGAAATGTATTCTTTAATGCGTTGGAGAATATTTTTAGAAGAGAAAAAAGTGCAGATCGTGTATCCGCTCTTTTTTATATTGATATTGACCATTTTAAGCTGGTGAACGATAAGTGGGGGCATGATTCGGGAGATTTGGTTCTAACTTCCGTTGCAAGCCGTATTGCTTCATGTGTACGCAAAGGTGATGTTATCGCTCGGCTTGGCGGTGACGAATTTGCGCTAATCGTCGAGAACCTAACCTACCCAGAATGTCATATGATTGCGCAAAAAATTCTTTGTTCTGCTCGAAAGCCCATTAAAAATGAATTTTTCGAGCTCCAAATATCGCTTTCGATTGGTTTTTCCCTACTTGAAGACAAAGATTTACCAATGACTACGTACGTTAAGCGAGCTGACGAAGCGCTTTATGAGGCAAAAAAAACTGGACGTAACGCTTATAAAGTATTTAGCGGTGAGCTAGCAAAATCATATGAAGAAACGTTACATCTTGGTGCTGCGTTCGCGAAAGCGGTTAGCGATAATGCACTTAAACTCTATTTTCAACCGGTGTTATGTGCGAAAACTCGACGGTTGCTAAGTCTTGAGGCGTTACTCCGGTGGCCGGTCGATGGTAAGGTTCTACTTCCTGAAAAAATATTGCCTGTGGTTGAGCGAATAGGGGCGATGGATTTATTATCCGAATGGGTGATTAAGGAAGCCTGCTCTCAACTATCCCATTGGCTTGATAAATACCCCAGTCTCGTCGTGTCCGTCAATATTGCTATATCGCAATTAGTACCAAATCTTATCACCTACTTAATGGAAAGTTTCCACAATTCGAAAATACCTGCATCTAATTTTCAAATTGAAATCCATAAATTTGATCGTAGCCCTCTTCCAGCTGAGGGCTTAAAAATTCTTAATGTTATTAATGAGCTTGGGGTGAATATTGCCATTGATAATTTCGGCAATGATTTTTCATCTCTGTCTGAACTGGCATATATGCCTACATCTAGTTTAAAATTAAACCAGTCTTTTATTCATAATATCGAAGAAAACTGCGCTAGTGAAAAGTTTTTGAAAGCCGCGATACATTTTGCGCAAGAATTAGGAATTGAAGTGGTAGGCGAAGGCGTCGAAACTCTAGATCAGCAAAACTACTATCAACAGTTGGGTGTTGACGAATTGCAGGGCTACCTCTACTCCAAGCCACTTAACGCCAATCAATGCAGTAAGTATTTAGAACACTCCCAAAGCCGTCACCTACTCCAGTGAGCGAGTGGCTGTCACATATTTCGGCAGTGTGAAGAAAGAAGCGGAAAAAAACAGGTGTTAAACTCATGCCGTTACCGTTTCTTTTGAAAGCCTGTGCGATGGCCCTAGAACCTAGAACCTAGAACCTAGAATCCTGAATCCTGAATCCTGAATCAAGAGCCGAGCTTCAATGTTTGCTTGTATGCAGCTCGGTACTGTATTCACGAGTTGATAATTCGTGCAAATTGATGAATGCGGTATACGTACCCACGGAGACCGTGGGTACGAGGGTCTTTGAGTTCGGAATGCTTTCACGGTCTCTCCGTGTGGGAATGCATGCCTCAGCATAACTTCTCGCAAATACCTGGGAGGCAGAAAAATACCGGCTACACAAACCTCCATGTTTGAGCGAACAAATAGTTACCCCTCAAACGTCTTGTTCACAATATCCTGCGCTTCAGAACAAATTTGTTTTAAGTGATCTTCACCCAAAAAACTTTCACCGTATATTTTATAAATATCTTCCGTTCCAGACGGTCGAGCGGCAAACCACCCATTTTCTGTTACAACTTTTAAGCCGCCAATAGCCGCATTATTTCCGGGTGCGTGGGTGAGCTTCGCGAGTATTTTTTCCCCTGCCAATTCATCCGCCGTTACGTCGTCCGCAGAAAGATTTTTCAATACCGCTTTTTGCTCCGGTGTTGCAGCTGCATCGATACGGGTATAAACCGGTGAGCCAAACTTCTCAGTTAAGACTGTGTAATGCTCGGAAGGGTTCTTACCCGTTACAGCGGTAATTTCAGCTGCTAACAAGGCCAAAATGAAGCCATCCTTATCGGTAGACCAAACACTACCATCTAAGCGTAAGAACGAAGCGCCAGCGCTTTCTTCACCACCAAAACCATAGGAGCCATCGAATAGACCATCAACAAACCATTTAAAGCCGACGGGGACTTCAGACAGCTTCTTGCCCAAAGAGGTAGCCACACGATCAATCATGCTTGAGGATACTAGGGTTTTACCTATCGCCAACGATGAAGACCACTGCTCTCGGTGGGAGAACAAATACTCAATCGCTACAGCCAAATAATGGTTGGGATTCATTAGCCCGGCTTTTGTCACAATGCCGTGGCGGTCATAGTCCGGGTCATTGCCGACGGCGATATCAAACTTATCTTTCAGTTTTATCAGACCAGCCATCGCGTAAGGCGAAGAGCAATCCATACGGATCTTGCCGTCTTTATCCAGTGTCATAAACGAAAACGTCGGGTCGACTTTATCGTTCACCACTTCAATATCGAGGCCGTAAGTCTTCGCAATAACATCCCAATAGGCAATGCCAGAACCACCGAGGGGATCGACACCAATCTTAACGCCTGCTTTGGCAATAGCTTCCATATTGATGACGTTTTTCAAATCATCAACATAGGGCTGAATGTAGTCGTATTCCGTGACGAACGGCGACTGCATAGCTTTCTCAAAGGCCATGCGCTGAACATCAGCATGGCCATTGGCAATAATTTCGTTGGCTCGGTCTTGGATGGCATTGGTGATATCGCTATCGGCAGGCCCACCATTGGGAGGGTTGTATTTAAACCCTCCGTCTTGTGGTGGGTTATGCGATGGCGTAATCACAATACCATCGGCGAGCTCGGAATCACGGCCACGGTTATAGTTCAGGATTGCATGAGAAATGACCGGGGTGGGGGTGTAGCCACGCCCAGCCTGGAACACTACCTTAACTTCATTTGCCGCAAAGACTTCTACCGCAGTGGCAAATGCGCATTCAGAAAGTGCATGGGTGTCCATGCCAATATAAAGCGGGCCGCTGGTATTTTGCGATTGACGGTATTCGACCAGCGCTTGGCAAATGGCCGCGATATGGACTTCATTAAAACTCTTTTTAAACGACGAGCCACGATGCCCTGACGTGCCAAAACTCACAGGAGCAGTATCGTTGCGGTGTAAGTAATATTCGCTCATTAAGCGAGGGATATTGCACAAGTCTTGCTGGGATGCGGGTTGTCCGGCTCGTTCGTGAAGGGCCATAAAAAATACACTCTATATTGGGTGGTCTGTTAGCGCGTCATTTTACATTCTTAATTTAAAAAGACGAATGTTGTGTGCGTGAATATTTCCCGAATTCAGCATTCGAGTACATAGACGATTCTGTTGTTAATCGAGTGAGCTGGATGAGTCAGCTGAAACAGTTATCTTGTAATACAAAAAAGCACCGTAAAAACAGTGCTTTTTGACGTGATTACTGATGTTGATTGCGGTGCTATTTAACCGTAATTGTTATCTTTTCAGAAATCACTGGCTGGTCGTGTGGGACGTGGGCGTGGTTGCCGAGAAGCAGTTGTAAGGTGTGTTTACCCGGTGTAAGCGTCAACTGAGTCTCAGTTTGGCCGCCACCAAAATGCTTAACGTGGTCGGTTGCAGGTAATGATTTGCTCATGTCGGGTAAAGCTTTGCCGTCAATTAGTAAGTGGTGGTGGCCTGTGTTTTTGCGAACGGTTCCAGAGGGCGCAACACCCATGCCGCTTAAGCCAAACTTTACACTGAAGGTCTTCTCTACCGTTTGGCCATCTGAAGGTTCGATAAAATACACTTTTGCATCGGTCGGGGCGTGAGATATATGGCCATCGCTTAGGGCGGATACAGATAAGCCCATCAGACAGAATGAGAAAGCGGCAATGATAAGTTTCATGGTGGTATCCAGTTTATGGTTGGAGGCTGTTTGGCGGTGTTGTATTTAAGCGCTTCAAGGCTTAGCCTGAAGTTTTGACGTTTAACGATTAAACGAATATTGAACAGGGCAAGTATAGGTCATTTGTAAATCCAGAAACACGCTAAAACCGAGAAAGAAAACATCCGTAATCGGAAAGTAAGTTTGTGTTTATTTTCCAAAAGCGTCAATTGGTTGTTAATGCTACAGCTGAAACAGCTAGGACGAGCGATGTTCAATTTTGGGGCGAAAGCCGAGCGGTGGGGGTTGGTTGGATATTGCCTGGTTTGAAGCCTTGCTGATCAACAAAATCTAATAAAATCCGGAGCTTAGGTCGACTAATGATCATTGTGCCTTTCTTTAAAAGAATCTTGTTGAAAGTGTTGACAAGAATTCGCTATTCGGTAGAATGCGCACCCTCAACACGGGGTGGTTAGCTCAGTTGGTAGAGCGGCGCCCTTACAAGGCGTAGGTCACAGGTTCGACCCCTGTACCACCCACCATAATTTTTGTGTTGAAACTACCATATGACCCGGTAGTTCAGTTGGTTAGAATGCCGGCCTGTCACGCCGGAGGTCGAGGGTTCAAGTCCCTTCCGGGTCGCCATATTAGAAAAGCCTCAGTCGCAAGACTGGGGCTTTTTCTTGCCTGTAATGTTTGTGTTTGCCACGTTTTTAGTGCTTTTAAACGTCGTTGTTTGGCAAGATTCGTTTGACAAGATTCCGGTATTCGGTAGAATGCTCATCCTCAACGCGGGGTGGTTAGCTCAGTTGGTAGAGCGGCGCCCTTACAAGGCGTAGGTCACAGGTTCGACCCCTGTACCACCCACCATAGCTTTTGTGTTGAAACTACCATATGACCCGGTAGTTCAGTTGGTTAGAATGCCGGCCTGTCACGCCGGAGGTCGAGGGTTCAAGTCCCTTCCGGGTCGCCATATTAAAAAAGCCTCAGTCGAAAGACTGGGGCTTTTTTTTGTCTGTAATTCCTGGGTTTGGGTAGCTGCAAGCGCTTAGCTGGCAGGTTTGGTGTGGCCAGGGATAGCCCTTTTTTTTGTTCTTTCGCTTGGGGGGTCGCCATTGAGCCTTTTTCTTTCTGGCGTGTTTAGTAAGGAGTGATAGTGGGAGGGCGGTTGTGAATTCCTGTAAAAACGGTGGCGCCGTATTCCCTGCTACATTACACTCCGGCGGCTTGGGTAAGGTGACTTCATCTTCAGGTTTGTGAAGCCCGCCGGGGAATATATAGACCCAATTCAGACTATTTAGAAAACAAAATATTGGACACATCGGAAAAGTAAATTAGGAGACTTATCTATGTTGCGCAACGCATCAATCGCTCTTTTAGGGGCAGTGGTATTAACCATCTCAGCATGTGGCTCAGATGGCTCAAAAAGTGACAATCAACCAGTTTTAACGATAGACCCTTTATCGATAGATCCTTCGACGTTAACAGTTGAGGAGCTAAAGCAAGATTATTCTGATTTCGCGGATTCGATCTATAGCGGTAAAACCACAGCTGCGGAAATTACACCAGATCTTGTACAGGACGTCGCTCAAACCGTATTTGGTGACACTCCCTTGCGGGGACCCTATTTGGGGGATGCTATATGGACATTGGCATATCGAACAGGTCCGATTGATCGTATTGTTCGGTGTGATTACGAAGGGATTGTATTTGTTGTCGGGGAGCTTGGCTCGGATGGGTATGGCAACTTGGCCCTTGATTTTGATGGTTGTCAATTCTATGACGATGGGCATGTGATTACGGGCAAAGGCGCTGTCACCATCAATAGTCGGAATGCAGAGTCTGGAATCGTTTACTTTAACGAGGCTAACGTGCGTATATCCAATTACTACGAAGAGCGGGAGTTCAGTGTTTCCGGCTATTACGAGTTTAGTGGAGATTCAGAATTATCGATTTATGAGCAAAGCCAGTACTTAATTTTTACCCCTATGGGTGAGGAAGACGGCGAAACTGAAACTGAAACTGAAACTGAAACTGAACAGGTTCTTAGTCAGTGGAGTAAGGTTCAGAAATATGAAGACTACCCTGGTGAGAATACGCTAACTGGACGCGTATACATGGCGGATACGGGTTTTCTTGATGTTGAAACCGTCGAGCCTTTAACGTCGTTTTGGAGTCCGGATGCCGGTCGAGTGGAATTCGAAGGTGCTAACGAAATAACAGCAGCCTTGGATTTTGAAAATTATGACGTTGTCCGTTACCTTGAAGATACGGATGGTGATGATGAGTTTGATAGAGGCGCTTACATTGCTTCCTATAATGATTACCTTTTTTCTGAGTCAGTGTCCTTAATATTAGTATCTATTGACAGTATGAGTTTTCCTCCTGAAGTTTATGGTCTTTACTTCTTAAGTTATTCTCGGACCACTTTAGATGATGTCGAGGTGAGTTCGGGCTCTTATTCTGATCGAGACACACCGGATAACGAGTTAACGGTATCTTATGAGTGGTCGATTAATGATGTGCTCGTACCTGGAATTACTGGAAGTGTCTTCCCTGCTGGAACCGCTGTATTTGGCGATGAGCTGGGAGTGAGGTTGGTTGTTTCTGACGGTGTAAACGTTACTACCAGTTATGAGAGGAGTATATCAATCGGTGACGCTCCAGCCATTGCCCAAGTTTCTGATTTCGAAGGCAGTCTAAAAGTTGGCGATTCTCTAGATCTTAGCGTGACTTTTGTTGACCCCGATAATATTGAGGCCGCGATTCCTGCGAGTCTGGCATTCGGGCCTAGCGGGATGACTATTGATGGCTCAGGTAATATTCAATGGACTTCTGATCAGGTGTTATTTGAAATCAGTACGGTCACCTTTGGCGTGCGAGATTCAACGAATGCAGATGCAGCAATTATTGAACTCTCAGTTCAAGTTAGTGATTCTTCTGCTATCAAGACTATTGCGCGTTCTGGCGTTAACACTCCGACTAAAAATCATTCGATGATTGTTGGTGATTTTATCGGTGATAGTGATCAGGAGGTTTTCGTCACTGATAATGACTCGCGAATTTCCTTGCTCGTGAATCAAGGAGATACCTACAAGCAAGTATGGCTCTATCCTTATGCGCTTCCTACAGCGGGTACAATTGTGCAGTTACTGGCTTATCAATTGGATGAAGACGAAAAAACAGAAATGATTGTGGTGACTGAAAAAGGAATTTCTGCGATTTATTCAACAACAGAAAGCGCCGTTAGTTTATGGAGTACAGAGAGTAATATAATTGCTAGCGCAATTTTTGATGCAAATGGAAACGGCATACCTGAAATAGCTATTATTCATTCTCGCTCTCAACGCAGTGGTGCGCGCACCTTGGAAGTTATAGAGCTTACTACGCCTGTCAGCATTGTATTTGAGACTACTCTTGGTTACGTAACGCGAGATATTAGCATTGGTAATGTTGATGCAGACGATGCCCTTGAACTTGTTACCAACGATGGATTTGTTTACGACACTCTTTCGTGGGAAAACGAATGGTTCTTTGGTAGTGGTTTTGGTTCTGATTTTGTGACAGTGGGCGATTACAATGCCGATGGTATTGATGAAATTGCTGCGGTGAGTGCTTCTGATGGCGTTTACGTATACTCGGCTATCTCGAAGACCTTGATCGATAGCTTTTCTCAGTCATCAATTTGTTCTCTCGGTTCTGCGAATATTGACGCTGACAGTGCTGATGAACTCGTTGTCACTTCGTGTCGCTCCTACGGTGGCCCCACGGCGGCCTATTCGTTAATTGAGAATGCATTGGTTAGCGAGTGGGAGTTAGTTGTTAATAACAATTCCAGTCGTAGCCTTGCATTTGGAGACTCTGATAATGATGGGGTTGTAGAAATTCATTGGGCCGACAGCAGTAGCTATAATAGTCGTGGTTCATTTGTTGTTGCGTCTATAGAGTCAGAGAGTGAAGTAAAATACCAAAATGATGTGAGGGAGCAATTTTATAATCTTTCCGCTGCGGGCTGGGGTGAATTATCTCCTGGGATTGAGCGCGCTGTATTTATAACGCCAGAGACTAATAATGGCCGTGGTGATCAGCATCTTATTTATATGGATGAGGCTGGTAACTACAGTGTGTCAGCAGAACTTGGTTCAACCCGTAACGGTTTCTACGGTGAAGTGGTTGACTTTAACGGCGACGGCTATGCCGAAATATTTTTGGCGACGGGCTCACGTTATTCCGAGGGGTTTTCTGCGATACAGTTGAACGACCTCTCTGTTCATTGGGAAGCCTCTAGCGATTTTTCTATTAATGTTTCGAAGATTACCTCTGCTGATATTAACGATGATGATTTCATTGATGCCATATATGTAGACGGAAGCACTGTTCGTATTGTTGATGTTGAAAATCAGGCCTTGCTGGGTAGTTTCGCGATGGCGGGTACGCTTTTAGATATTGCCGTAAATACGGAGGGCGAGTCGCCAGTGATTGCTGTGAGTGATTCAAGTAGCTTATCCATTTGGCAGAAAACGGGCACTTCGTATACTCAAATTGCCACCGTATCCCAAAGTTGTAGGCGCCTCAATTTCGGAAACGTTGATAGTGACGCAGAACTTGAGCTTGTGTGCTTGTCTGGGAGCTACTCTTATCGTTCTAGCGTCATAACCTATGAGTTTAATGGCGAAACGCTAACAGAAAGTAATAGTGTGTCTCTTGAGCAAAATGCTACGGACTTTGTTTTTGATACCAGTCAGCCTAACAATCAAACCCTTTTGGTTGCACAGCGTCGCGAAAATAATAATTCCCATAGTGAAATTGTGAGTGTGTCCCCGCTTGGCGAGCGAGTTATTTGGACTGGCCCTGGTTTGATTGGCCGTGTTACGCATAGAAGTATGCACTTTAGAAGCGTTGACGAGGGGAGTGATTCGGCTCGTCTAATGTTTGCTACTGATAAAGCGATGTATTTAGTTAAATAGATATTCTAGAAACTGTCTATGCCAGTAACTTTTTGGAGTTGCTGGCATTTTTTTAAGGTTGGATTAAATTCCCGGAATTTGATGTAATTATTTAAGGAAAAGTATTCATATGAAAAAATTAATAACGTTAGCGGTTTGTTCTCTATTGGCAATGAACATATCGGCTAAAGAAAAACAAAGTGACGCGACCGGCTGGATTGTGGGTGGCGGAATTGGTTTAGTATCGATTTCCGTTGATCCTGAGGCTAGTCTCGGTTGGGATAACTTTAGCGAGACGGCTTCCATATATTCCGTTTTTGGCGGGTATAATTTTACGCCTTGGTTTGGTATTGAATTTGATCTTTCGCAATCTGAAGAGTTTACCGACAAAAATACGCGGCAAGATGCCGATATCTTGGGTACTTCTTTCACTCCGAAAGTGACTTATGCGGTAAATAATCAGTTTAGCGTGTACCTAAAGGCTGGAGCGCAATACCTTGCGTATGAGCAGCAGGGAGCTGTTTCCGATAGGGCTTACTATTACGATTACGATTATGAATATGACGAAACATGGAATGGGATAGGCCCCGTTTTTGGGTTCGGCGCTCAGTATTCCCCTATTGGCGGATTAAGGTTGCGTTTGGATTATAAATACTCGAAGCAAACCTTGGATACAAGCACAACCTCGATATTTAACTATCGGGATGATGAGATGAATATTACTTATAGTCGTTTACTGTTGACTGCGCATTATCAGTTTTAATTAAAAATAGGTAAACC
>JAWSUZ010000097.1:0-7991 GCA_033852165.1 Agarilytica sp.
TTTCTGGATCTTGTATCCAAGGATGAGGAGAAACAAAACGTCCGACCACATGATCATACACCCGCCCATTCATGTGTATAAGCCCTACACCATCTAAATGTTCATGGTCTGTAAAGCCCCGAGTCGTCCCAAACGTCATTTCCTTAAGCGCATCACCGCTCAACGTATCATAAGTAACCCCACTCCAATCTTGGTCCTGGCGTCTTCCCCAAGGCTCATTCGCGTGAAATTTGATCGTTTGGGCAAGGCGATCATCCGACTTACTCGCCATCGAGCCGATATGGTCCTTGGTGAAGTAAACATTGTAGTCTTCAGTAATAGCATTGTCTTCTGTGGTGACATGCACACCCCAGCCGGCCATGTAGTGGCGATGTTCAATCTTTCCGTCTGGAGTCGTAATACGCTCGTAATGTTTATCAACGTAAACGGTGGAGGTTAATTCACCATCTTCCACATCACCACGCTGAACACGGGTTTGCAAAGCCCCATAGATGACTTCGGTTTGGTATCCGATATCAAAAAAGCCCATATAAGTCGGTTTACCAAAGGCGGAGTACTCAATCAATCGACCACCAAAACCAGTAACCATACGACCCGCGAGATCGTAGGTGTATTCATTACCATTGGCGAAGCTCACAGCATGAGGACCCGCGTGATGTCCTAACTGGCCGTATAGATAATCCTCAATCTCATCTTTTTGGGTAAGGTTACCGTGAATATCGTAGTGATATGCCGAACCCGTATAGTTTCGGTTAAATACGTCTGAACAGCTGCTGCCAATCACTTGGTCTGTTAAGCGATACAGTTCGTCGTAACAGAAGTTTTGAGTAACTAAGGCACGTCGATCTTGACGCGTACGCAAGTTACCTTCGTTATCAAACGTGTACAAATGATCTTGTAAGATCGTGCTATCCAAGGTCGCCAAACGAGATTCGAGCAAACCGGTTTCCGGTGTAAATAGTGATATAACCGATGCACCATTGCCAAACCCCAGATCAGTGAGGTTGCCACGGGCGTCGTCACCGTTTGCCTGCCAAAGGACTTCACCATCTGCCACATTTACACTTTGATGCGGGTATCCGTAACTGTTGTAACGTTGCTCTAGAGCAAAGCCAGTCGGGTAAGCAAAGCCTACAGGGCGATTAAACCGGTCGTAGTAATTGGTGACGGTAAAGGATTCGCCGTTAATCAGCTGCGTAGCGGTTCTGGGCAAAAGGTAATCGGGCGTGTAAGTGTACACGGTATTTTGGACACGATTTTTAGTATCACGACCCAATACTCGCGATAACAAGCCGTTGGCACCGTCGTCGTACTCCCAGTTGTGTTCAATTCCGCTTGCACAATTCCCATCGTAACTGTCTTGGCGTTTGATCTGGCGATCCAGTGCATCGTAGAAGTAACAGATGCGCTCCTCTTCATCATTGACCTGTTCGGAAAGGTGACCGAAGGCATTATAGGTATAGATGATTTCGCCAATATCCGGATCATCGAGTTTGATTTTACGACCGAGTAAATCGAAGGTGATTTGATGGTCAATGGCATTAGAGTTCGCTTCATCATTCTCTGCCACTTTAATATCACTGACATTACCTTGGGCGTCATGCCAATAACTCACTCTGATATTGAGTGCGTCGGTAATGGTTTTTTCACGACCCAGGGCATCAAAACGTTGTTCTGTACTGTGATCGGCAGTGTCGGTAGTAATGACTGTCGCGGCACCATCGACTACGGTGTAGTTGACGGTTTGCGAAACACCCGTCGGGAAGTCCGTTTGGGTAATGCGCCCGAGCACATCGAAATAGGTCCGCGTTTCTAAATCAGAAGGCGTATCACTCCCACCAAACGGTTCGGTCACGTATTCGGGTAAGCCGAGTGAATTATATTTTTGACCGGTGTAGTAAAGGTTGCCTGTTAGTCCGCGCCAGCGTGAACCCACTTCACGACCTAGGCCATCGAAGTAGGAACGAGTGGCTGACTGGCCTTCGGTTTTGCTTTGGGTATACCAACTTCCATCCGTATTGTAAGCGAAACAATTGTTACACTGCTGATAATCATAGGTCGTCACAACGCCTAGATTTTCGCTATAGGTCAAACGCCCTAAGGCATCGTAGAAATATTCGAAAACAAGGTCGTTTGCATCTGTAACACGATCAAGACTGCCAAATTTTTCGTTATATATTTCCGTTTGTTCGTGTAGCAATGCGTTTGTGGTGGTGACAGTTCGCTTACCCAAAGTATCAAATAACTCTGTTAGAGAAACCTTTCGATTTAGAAACGCTATGCCATCACCGTCAAATGCATTCACCGTTTCTGTTACGGAGTTCTGCGTTCCAAATTCGTTGTAATCGTAGGTCTTCTCTAGCCACAACTCACTACTAGAACCCGGCTCTCGCGTTTCAGTCTGAATGCGGCATTTTTGCCATGCGCTCGAATTACTCGATTCAAAATACTGATATTTAGTGTGCCGTGTACTGTTCCGTGACGTACTGGTTTTGCTATCGTAAACCCAGGTGTGGACTTTCGGGTCTTGAACTTGATTCAAGCACCAATTGGAATCCGTAATATCTTGGGTAATGTTGGTGTTTTCGGTATGTGTTCCGGTTACACCAAAGGTGTCACAACGATTCTCGACGCTATTTAACGGAGTGCCATAAGCATCAAAATGATCGTCGGTATCTGTGGTTCGGTTATCTATAGCCAATTCCGTAAATGCTGGACAACTGTTACGAACAGAGTCATCGTGCGCACGTTTTGAAATGGTATTTACTACACTACCGGTACTCAAATCGTAATTTTTAGTTTCTTCTTCACGAACATAAGGTCGGTAACGCGGCGAAACCCCATCACTATAAACCCGCACTTTCCAATTCTTCTGATTAACACTCAGCAACTTCGCACCATCACTCAGTTCACAGCCATCAACGCTTGCATCACTGACCACACACTGCGTTACTAGATGCGGGGCAACCAAGACATACTCATCCTCTGCACTCACTTCTTGATGAAATTCTTCTACCGTGCGAAGACGATTCGTTTGCCCCGACAAGGTCGTTGTCTTTTCAACTTTTTCAAAGCCCAGGGAACCAAAACCACTGCGGGACATTTTTTGATTGAAATATTTATACGCCGTTTCAGAATTAAATCGCCCAAGGTCTTCGACGGAAACCGTACTAACAACTTCACGACCGCGGAAAATTGAGGGGTAGGAGCTGTTAATATGTGACGCACTCTCACGCTTCACCGCGTGATAGGTATAGTTGGTTCGCCATTGCATGGTTTGTGAAAGATCTTCCGATGATCCGCCCCATTCTTGCTGGTAAACATTGGGATTGCGCAGTTTGTTGTAACCGACGGTTAAACGACGATTTGTCGATTCGTTTACGGTCAGGATTTTATGCCGCTGAATGCCAACTTTCATGGCAACATCTTTGGATTCGTCAAAGGGGAAGCCCATGTTAATACCACCCTCACCACTTGAAGACTGGCAATGTACAACAAATTCACCATCTTCAGACACACTGGGTTTACCCACGCGAGGGAGGCCTGGCCCACACGCTTCTATACCGACAGGATCTTCACCCTCAATGCCGACTCTTGCGACGATTACTTTATCACTAAAACCTTGGCCATCTTGCAGCTGCCCCTTCGAGAACAAAACAAACACTTCTGATGCTTTAGTTTTCTCATCGCGAAACCAGGCACGTGTAAATAAGATGTCGGCCATACCGTCTTTATTCACATCTTGGACTTGCCATCCCCGACGCGGGGTATTGCATTCCATCATGTTGCAATAAGGTACAACATCCATGAGGGTAATCGCATCACTCCAAAGTACTGCGGGAAGGAATTGCGTCCCATCCGACAGGGAAACATAAATTCCTCCTTCTCTTAACCCCAAGAAGTCAGTCAAGCCATCGCCATTCACATCGGCAATTCGGTTCAGTTGCGTTGTTGGCTCAAACTTTGTTGTATCCGACTCGAAGGCCCAAACAGAGTAACCCGCTATAGGTTGTGCTCCCGGCATTGTTGATAGGCCGGGATACACGCTAACGTAAGTCGTGTCGGTAGGCACTGGAATAATCCAAATTGGAATATCCTCAAAGCCAATTTCTGCAGACCATTGCCGTTTGCGCTCAAAACTTGAGCCAGTATTAATACCAACCCCTGCTTCAATACCGACAATATCCAATAGACCATCACCGTTTACATCATGAAAAGAGACACCATGAGCAGTATTTGACGGATGTAACGCTGAATAATCCGTAGATTCGCCCCACTGAACAAAGTCATCAAAACCACTGCCGTTATTGTGGGCAACAGAAATATCGGTAATGCCAATATTCGAAAGTGTTATCCATGTTAAAGCCCCGTTCGATGTATCCCAGTGCGGTAACCGAATAATATCAGGGAGTTTGTCGCCATCTATATCAAGAATGACAAAATTGTATGTCCAAATAGTTGTTGCAGAAGCTCCATCCTTCCCTGAAATTTTACCCTCGTAATTACCCAGTTCATCCATCGTTTTGGAGTAACCACTGGAATGCCCCAAGCTAACCCCGTCACTGAGGTAGACATTCAGTTCGATCATGCCGTGAGAATTATGCATGTAATAATCGTCTAGGCCATCGCCATTAAAATCGAGAACTTTACCCTCTAAATACCCGTTAGATTGATAATACGATTTCGTTCCATTTGAATTTTTCCCAGAACTTCTCAATACTTGACGGGCAAGTTTATGCTCGAATACAACACCAGGAGAACCCGCATCCATCGCAACCACTCGGTTACAGGTCTGTGTTTCCCAGTTTTCCGTGGTTTTTTCCTCAGCACAATCCATCCATGCGACTTCTAGCTTATTGTCACCGTCAAAATCGCCACGCACACCAAAGTTATTCAACATACGGCGACCGGCAACACCTTGCGGCGGGAAGAACGTAGCAGAATCATAACCATAACGCTCTTCGGCAATATCTTCTTCTAGAGCGTATTCTGCATCGCTGGCATCTAACTGGAAGCTTTCGGAATCCGTCGATGTCCAGTCAAAACTGACCGCCTCTGCGCAAACAGCATCAACAGCATTACTGGCATAACATTTTTGAATAGACGTTACACGGCTGGTTTCGGATGGATCTGCAAACGTCACGCCATCATTACTCTCATAATTAATATGATAAGAGTAAACAACATTGCCATTCGCTTTCGCGTCTATTCGCTCCAATCGTTTGTTTTGAACCACCAAAGTATTGGCAATATATTTCGAGGAAATATCGGATCGATCTTCAGTGCTATAGATAAACGCTAAGGTGTTAGCCAAGCTATGGGATGCATTAAAGGTGTACGCTATTTCCTGAATGCGAATGGCATCGGTCACCGAATCGGCTTCATCTTCATCTTCATTATATTGATAGGTAAGGTAATTCCCCGATACGTCTTCTTGTTTATCGATAAACCACGTTATCGGTGTCTCTTCAGGAGTTGCATCATCAAGGCGAGAATTTGCTCCTGTTTCTTGACCGTAAAAGGCTTTTGATCCATCTGGGCCTTCCACTAGCCAATAGGTGCTTTCTTTGGTAATGCGTTTAAACGTTTCTGATTCTGTTCTGTATTCATTGGTAGTGCCCAATTGAACCAAGCGCTGGCCGTCTAAACAGAATTTATAATTGTCGTCGGCGTTAATACCGCTTATTTCACCGTCTTGCGCTAAGGATGAAGGGCAACGGCTAATGGAGGATAAACCGGAGATGCTCCAACCCCAACCGACCAAACCATTAAGAGCATCACTGCTGTAGGCCAAGGCAATATTCGGTTGCATACCATTAATGCCGGGCGGCACATCTATTGGGATGGAGTAAGAAAATGATCCGTTTTTGCTGACGGAATAGTTGCCGGTGAGGTTGCCATAATATTCTTCGCCCGTTAAGCCATCATTTTCAGGGTCGCTTGCAACCGGAAAATCGAGCAATGGAATATACGTTGAATTCGCAATGGTTATCGCGGCAGAAGCACTCACACTCGCATTAATATTTGAACACTCTACTGTCCAAGTTTTAACACCAGCCGTATCAAACGAAACGGAGCGAGAACCTTTGAGTTCTACATCTTCATCGCCATCTTCATCGTTTAATTGACAGCTGCTAGCCGTTGTCGAAGACCATTTAAATACGGCAGGTTCATTTCGTTCTGTAACCGTCGACGCTATCCACTCAACACTAACAGTTGGCATAATAGCAGGACTGTTAAATTCAGCAGACAAGTCAATAATCGACGTAATCGTTTCGCCGTTCAGATCTTCACAACTTACCGTGACCTGAGTTCCGTATGGGAAAGGCTCAGGGTTAATCTGGGTCCAATTAAAATCGACACCCGCTAGGCTAACGGAATGATTCGACGGAAGGTTATTAGCCGAATTATTAGCGTCAAGTTGCTCAGCAGTTGAATCAAAGTAACGACAATTTTCGGTGTTGGTTGAGTTCCAGCTTAGCGTAAAGGGGATATTCGAAAAGCCCCATTCGGTCTCACTGTATACAGAAGTAATTTCGGCACTTAAGGTAGGCGAATGATATACCACCGGTATGGATACCGAGCGTGATGTCGTGCGAGTGACAGACCATTCCGTTTTAGAACATGTAATGGTTTTGGTCACGGTTCCATTTGTATTGAAGGTAAATTCACGCAAACCGTTTAACGGGATATCTTCAGAGTCTTCAACTAACGTACAGGTTTCGCTGTGCTCTGTGAGCCAAGTCAAATCTACTGGCTCACCAACAAAAGCAGAGCTATCTTCCCAAAAGACCGTAACTATTGGTTCTGGAGGAATAAGGCCCGCAGAAAAAAAGAGTTCTTGAGTGAGCTCGCCACCACCAACAACTTGGCAGGTCAAATCCACCCGGCCTTCATAAGACCCAAAATAATCACTCCAAGTCCAGTTTTTCACCATGAACTCAAGGCTTCCACTGATGCCCGAGGTTTCACCGCTTCCTAAAGGATCAAGAATAATGGCATCCGTATCCAGGGAACAATCCGTTATCATCGTGGATGACCAGGTTAGCGTAGCTGGGTCTGATGTTAGATCCAAGAATGACGGCGTAACGCTAACCGAGAGCGCTGCTATCGGTACAACAAGACGGCCAAAAGTGGTGTAAGCACTACAAGAAGAATGATTACACGCCCGAACATGATAGTCATATTCACCGCCTGGGGCTTTAGTAAAACCTTTAGAAAGATCCGTATCATTTGCTAATGAGATATTGACCCAAGCTCCAGCATTTTTTCGTTCTTGTAATTCATATCGCGTTAGCGTTCCACTCGACGCAGGCCAAGAGATTGTATAAACACCGTCGCTTGTACTAGCTGGAATATTAATATAAATAGGTACCGCAGGCGTTGAATAGACAACAGAAATTGACGCTGAAGCAGAGCTTGACCCCGAAACATTGGTACAGGTTACGGTTTTAGTAACCGGGCCTTCTCCGATAAAGGTAAATTCTTTTGAATCATTTTTCCCATTTGGGCTATTAAGCTCACCGTCAATTTCACAGGTATCGGAATAGGTACTTATCCAATTCAGAAATACAGGCTGACCGACAATAGCAGGACTTTTATTCCATGATGGATTGATGACAGGCAATGGCTTATCGCCGAATGAGTGTACGCGAACCGTATCACTGGCTACGCCACCACCAACAATTGTACATTCAACTTTCATGTCAACGTAAGGCAATCCAGATCCCCCTTCATTGCCCCAATCCCACGGAAGAATTGCAATCTTAGTAGCGCCGTTGGTGCCCGGTAAATTCGTTTTACTGCTTGCTACAGGGTTTAGGCTGAGCCATTGACAACTTGTCGTCATTAAAGATAACCATGATAGGTCAAAAGACTCGTTGCTGTATTCAACATTAGCGATTGTTATGGCAACGCTCGCAGCTGGAAGCGTCGTGCGTTTTGATGCGGAGTATCCACTGCATGAACTGTTATTACAGGCACGAACACGA
>JAWSUZ010000098.1:0-19207 GCA_033852165.1 Agarilytica sp.
TATTCGAATTAAGTGCAATAAATATACTTCGATCTGCATTCCCACGGAGACCGTGGGAACGAGGGTATTATTGACGTTATTTCTCAGCTTTGATATGCATTCCCACGCAGAGCGTGAGGAACGAGAAGGTGTATCTGCCTGTAAGCTTTACCGTTATTGGGCTTAACTCTTAAGTAAGTGCCATTCGGGTCAGACTCGATTGAAAGTTTACTTTAGGGTAGCCGCAGGTTGTTTGATTGGCTTCAATCGAGTCTGACCCCATTGAAACCAACTGAATTATTACTTACGCATACCCTTTAGGATTTTTAGACTGCCAACGCCAAGTATCTTCCACCATGCGCTCGATACCAAACCCGGCTTCCCAGCCTAGGTCTTTTTTAGCCAACGCGGGATCGGCAAAGCACTCTGCTATATCACCAGGGCGACGTGCGACGATTTCGTAAGGAATGGTTTTACCGCTAGTTTTTTCAAAGGCTTTGACGATTTCTAACACGCTGTAACCGTTGCCCGTACCGAGGTTATGAATGTAGCAGCCTGCATCGATATTCATTAAACGCTGTAGGGCTTTCACATGGCCTTTGGCTAAATCGACGACGTGGATGTAGTCGCGGACGCCTGTTCCGTCGACGGTGTCGTAGTCGTTTCCGAATACGCGCAATTGGGCTAATTTTCCTACGGCGACTTGGGCCACGAAGGGCAATAAGTTATTGGGGATGCCCTGGGGGTCTTCACCTATTTCGCCGCTTTCGTGGGCGCCGATGGGGTTGAAGTATCGAAGAAGTGAAACGCGCCAGTCGTTACCGGGGGCATTGCATAGGTCTTGTAGGATTTCTTCTACGATAAGTTTACTCCGCCCGTAGGGGTTGGTAGCACCTGTGGGGAAGTCTTCTTTTATGGGAACGGTTGCAGGATCGCCATAGACGGTGGCGGATGAGCTAAAGAGCATTTTGTTCACGCCGTGAGCCTGCATGGCTTGGCCAAGCGTTACGGTTCCGGCGACGTTATTTTGGTAATATTCTAAGGGTTTTTCGCAGGATTCGCCCACGGCCTTTAAGCCCGCAAAGTGTATAACGGATTCAATTTTGTGCTGCTTAAAAATGGCGTCGAGCTGTGCTCTGTCGCGGATGTCGGCTTCGACAAAGGGAAATTCTTGACCGGACAGTTTCATTACGCGGTTAAGTGATTCGACGTTGCTGTTGCAGAAGTTGTCGACCACGACAACCTTAAAACCCGCTGCTAGTAATTCTATGCATGTGTGGCTGCCGATATAGCCTGCGCCGCCGGTTACGAGGACTGTCATGTTAACTTCCTAATTTTGTCTGGTTTTTTGTCTGGGCGACTGAGCCGCCTTCAATTGCTGCCGATTATATTCTTGGGCTTGGAGCAAGTCTAATGAAACTCCTTTGCTATCATTGAGACTGGGATGACCTTGGGGGAATTCATAGGAGAAGCATATGCTGCTTGTTCAGGGAGCCTCTGCTATCTATACGTTTCGCTACGATGCTTTTAACCCTGCCAACCCTGCCCTATAAACCTTCATCACTGCGCTTTATCGATATTGCTACAGCCTCTTAGGACGTTCGTCACGGCTCGCTCCCAGCCTTTGATTTTTTCTGCGCGATGCTCTTCTGTCATGCTAGGTGAAAATCGTTTTTCGCTTTGCCAAGTTTGGCGCAGCTCATCCAAGCTGTTATAAATTCCGGCTTGTAACCCGGCTAAGAATGCTACCCCTAGGGCAGTTGTTTCGGTTACTTTGGGCCTGTCGATTTCGACGTTTAAAATATCGGATAAATATTGCATAACCCAATTATTGGCGACCATGCCGCCATCGACCTTGAGTCGCTTTGGTAGGCTGGCGTCGGCGGCCATTGCCGCCATGAGGTCGTGGGTTTGGTAACAAACAGACTCAAGGGTGGCGCGAATGATTTCAGCTCGACCTGAACCGCGACTTAGGCCGATTAATGCGCCTCGCGCATCAGGCTCCCAATACGGCGCGCCTAATCCGGTAAAAGCGGGAATTAAATAGACTCCATTCGTATCGTCAATACTGCTTGCTATGCTTTCGGTTTCTTCGGCTGTTTGAATCATTTGCAATTCATCGCGCAGCCATTGCACTGCCGCACCGGCAATAAAGATGGAGCCTTCTAGGGCGTATGTGGTTTCGCCTTTTAGTTGGTAGGCGATGGTGGTTAATAGTCGTTTGCTGGAGGTAACGGGATCTTTGCCGATATTCATGAGCGCGAAACATCCGGTTCCGTAGGTGCTTTTTGTATCACCTTTGTCGAAGCAGGCTTGGCCTATGGCGGCGGCTTGCTGGTCCCCCGCTATTCCCAGAATTGGGATTTCTCGACCAAAGTGTTTTTTATCGCTAACACCGAAGTTTGCCGCGCAATCGTTTACGGTGGGGAGAAGGCTACGGGGTACGTTAAATATGTTCAGCAATTCTTCGTCCCACTCGCCCGTATTTATATTGTATAGGCTGGTACGGCTGGCGTTGGTGGCGTCGGTTGCGTGTACAAGTCCGCCGGTTAAACGAGACAACAGAAAGCTATCGACTGTGCCAAATGCGAGTTCACCCGCTTCGGCTTTTTCTCGCGCGCCTTTTACGTTATCGAGTATCCACGATATTTTTGTTGCTGAAAAATAGGGATCGAGTAGTAAGCCTGTCTTTTTTTGTATGATGGTTTCTAGCTGTTGGGTTTTTAATTGTTGGCAGAGTTCTGCTGTGCGGCGGTCTTGCCATACGATGGCATTATAAATAGGTTGTCCGTTTTTTTTGTCCCAGACTATGGTGGTTTCGCGTTGATTGGTTATGCCGATAGCAACTACTTTTCCGCTACGCTTTCCCCCATCATCTTTACCACTTTTGCCTCCCTCTTTTCTGTCTCCCTCCTTCCCGTCTCCCTCCTTCCCGTCTCCCTCCTTCCCGTCTCCCTCTTTTCTGTCTCCTTCCTTTCTATCTCCGGCGCTCCCTTCATTATTATCAACCCCACGCCCAACGCCACCTTCTTTTTCAGCTGTTTCGATGGCTTTTTGTGAAACGGAGAGCGTTGTTGACCAGATATCTTCTGGGTCATGCTCTACCCAGCCGCTTTGCGGGTAGATTTGTTTAAATTCTTGTTGCGCTATGGCTTTAATATTTCCGGACGCATCAAACACTATGGCACGGCTACTCGTTGTGCCTTGGTCGATGGCGAGAATATATTGCTCTTGGGTCATATTAGCGCTGGCCTTTTCTTACATTCAGATTATTTTCTTACATGCGGATTAGAGTTTAAATTTTATTTATTATCGCGATATTCTGCAAGTTTGCTGTCGGCTTCTTTCCCAAAGAATACTTCGCAGGCTTCTTTTAATCCTTTTGCGGAGAGTATTTCTTCTTTCCTCAATACCATTGAAATTTTTGATCGCCTGCGAAGGAAGTCGTCTAGCTTTGTGATCATTTCATATTGATTTGTATATTCTATTTCGCAGTGGGTGTATTCGGCATTCTCGATTAATAGGTCGGCTTGTTTACTGTCTTTTTTGATTGCATCTAGCATTAAGAATGCGTTTTTACCGTAACGCCGCCAGTACCGTTCGGATAATGGCTCGGCGGCGTATTCCCAAGTTAGATCGTCCAAGTTCATTTCTTTTGCTTGCTGGAAAAAGTCGGTTTTCACTTGTTCGCTTGGCTCGCCATACCAAAGCTGTTTCTGAGGATTCAGCTCTACGCCCATATCACTCACTAGCGCTGACACTTCTTCACCAACGTTTAGGCAGTCTGTCATTTTTCCGCCGTAGATGCTGATATGTTTTTTGTTTAGATTGGATTCTATTTTATGCTTTCGGGACATTTGCATAAAGTCGGATTCTATTTCATTCGTGCTTTCGCCGTTCTCGTTATTAGCTCCCTCTTCATTACCCGCTCCTTTATTGCTGACCGAGTTTACAACGAGTGGGCGCACTCCGCATCGTTCGGATACGATATCCTCAATCGTTAGGGGTTTAGGCAAGTTTAACAAACGATTAACGTTATCCAGAATAAAATTACGGTCGTAATCTGTCACTTCCTCTCGGATGTTTTGTGTTGGTGTATCGGTGGTTCCAATACAAGTTTTACGGCCCATGGGAATGACAAAAAACAATCGCCCGTCGCTGGCGAAAAAAGCGAGGACGCGTTTATTTTCCGCAATACGATCAACGATAAGGTGGACTCCTTTGGAAAACACATGCCGGTAATTTGTCGACTCGCCAAGTAGGTCGTTATGCACATCTACCGAAGGGCCGCATGCATTGATGAACACTTTGCTTTGCAAGGTAAATACGTCACCCGACATCTGGTCTTTTAATTTTATCTTCCAGCTTCCGCCAACATATTCTGCCCCCGTGGATGCAACATAGTTTGCAGCTACGCACCCACTGTCCATTGCCGAGCGAATAAAGTTAAAAACAAATCGCGCATCATTATCAAAAAGGTAAGCATCTGAATATTCTAAACCGCCCGCTGCATTTTCGGTATTGATCATCGGTTCACGCTGTTTTATTTTTTTCGGGCTTAAATAGTCTGGAAATTTAGTAAAGCAACGGCCTATGGCCCAATACAGTAACGACCCCAGATAGACGAAGAAAGGCGGGAACCGGAAGCCTTTTTGGATGCAGGTTAGAAAACGAATTTCTTTAACAGTAGAGGGGTAGCTGCGCATTAATAAATTACGGCTTTGGCAGAGCTTGTTCACCAAACGATATTCGTGGGTTTCCAAATATTTTATGCCGCCCCACGCCAGGTTGGATGAGTTTGAGCTGGTGCTACCGGCAAAATCGCCTTTGTCTATTAAGGCTACTTTGGCGCCTTTTGCTGATAGTGCAGCGGCGGAAACAGCGCCATTGATTCCACCGCCTACGATTAGCACATCGAAAGAATTGGATTTTAGCTTGTCTATGTTTTGGATTCTTAACGACATACAACACCAAGTCCAACGCAGTGGCTCACATAAAACTCGTATTGTCGGCTGTTAATTTTCACTTAATGGCACGTAGACTTAAGTACATGAGAGAGATCTTTCTAAGACATTGTATTGCCAATTGCCATACGAAAGCAGCGTACTCGACCGCGCAAAAACATGCAGCCAAGGAAGGCAATTGGTATTAACAAGTAAAGCAGAAATGAGGGAGAGAGCCAGCCTAGGGTTATTCTAGGCTGGGCTTTTTATCTTATGTTATCGAGGATCGAATACGGGGAGAGTTTAGAAAGAAAGGGCTAATCCGTCGAACGCTGCTTCAACACCTCCACTGCAGGCAGTTCTTTGCCTTCAACATACTCCAAGAACGCCCCACCACCCGTGGAGATATAGGAGATTTTGTCGGCCAAGCCAAACTTATCGATCGCGGCCAATGTATCGCCGCCGCCTGCAATTGAAAACGCGTCACTCTCGGCAATCGCTTTGGCCATTACTTCAGTGCCTTTTGAAAAAGGCTCTATTTCAAATACACCCGTTGGGCCATTCCAAATAATGGTTTTCGCGCTCTTGAGGATTTCGGCAAGTCTTTTCTCGGTTTCTGGTCCGCAATCGATAATAGAATCATCGGGGCCGACTTCTGAAGCGCTTTTTTCTTCAACCGGAGAGCTATCGTTCCACTCGCTAAAACCTTGCGTTGTCGTGCGGACATCGGTCGCAAACTCAACTTTAGTTTTTTCACATAAGGCCTTCGCTGTCGGGATAAGGTCTTTTTCATAAAGAGATTTACCCACTTCATGGCCTTGTGCCGCAACAAAGGTATTGGAAATACCACCACCAACAACGAGCACATCTGCTATTTTTGAAAGCGATTCAAGCACGGTTAATTTGGAGGACACTTTTGCGCCGCCGACGATTGCAACCAGTGGGCGAGCAGGTTCTGCCAAAGCTAGCTCTAAGGCATTAAGTTCAGCCGTCAATAAAGGTCCCGCGCAGGCGATCGGTGCGAATTTAGCAACGCCGTGCGTTGAAGCTTGCGCACGGTGAGCAGTGCCAAAAGCATCCATAACAAATACATCACACAGTGAGGCATAGGCTTTAGAAAGCTCTTCAGTGTCTTTCTTTTCGCCTTCGTTAAAGCGAACATTTTCAAGTAAAACAACTTCACCATCTTCCATTGTGATGCCGTCGCGCCACTCTTTAACTAACGGGACATCAATGCCCAACGCGCCGGAAATATGGTCGGCCACAATGTTTAATGAGAATTCCTCTTCGAACTTACCTTCTGTTGGTCGCCCTAAATGAGACATCAACATCACTTTTGCACCGCGCTCCATGGCTTCTTTTACCGTGGGTAAAGAAGCTTGAATACGGATATCGGAGGTGATTTTACCGTCGCGAATCGGCACGTTGAGGTCTTGGCGAATGAGAACGTACTTACCTTTGAGGTCGACGTCCTTCATGGATGTTATGGACATTAAAATCTCCTGGAGAATTAGCATTCGCCCACACCGACGCATCGAAGGCAGTCTTGTGCGGCATTGGGAATTTGGGGTGGGGTATTCTAGCGGATTGTTTGGGGGACGGGCAATCGGAAACTGGTAACGGGAGGCGGGTAACGGGAGACGGATACCCAGGGACGGATAACGGGAGACTGATAACAGGAGACGGGGACAGGCTTCGATTGCCCCTATCTGAGTTAGGGTTTGGGTTTTATCATTTAAAATCGTCATTTCAGGATGAAATGCCGAAGCGCCCATGGATGGGTTCACGCGTTTTTAAATGATAAAGCCCTAACACTAACGGATCGAAGATGTAAAAACTGGAGACGGGATTATGAAAAGCAAAAAAAGAGAAGGGAGTTTGCAAGCCCTTCTCTTTTTTTCTTATTGCTTTCTATCTGGGATACTAGTCTAGAAGCTCTAGAGCTGTACTCACGACGTTATCGACTGTGAAGCCGAAGTGTTCCATTAGTGCAGCGCCGGGTGCTGATTCTCCGAATGTTGACATGCCGACGATACGACCGTCGAAGCCAACGTATTTGTACCAGAAGTCTACGTGGGCGGCTTCAATGGCTACGCGCGCACCGACTTCGATCGGCAATACTGACTGTTTGTAAGCGGCGTCTTGTTGGTCAAAAACGCTAGTACTCGGCATAGACACAACACGGATGTTTTTGCCTTGCTCCGTTAACGCTTCAGCTGAGGCCATTGCTAAGCCAACTTCTGAACCGGTAGAGATCAAGATAAGGTCTGGCTCGCCAACAGAGTCTTTCAGGATGTAGCCGCCCTTCGCGATATCAGCCACTTGCTCGGCATTACGAGATTGAGGGGGTAAGCCTTGACGACTGAAGACCAAGCTTGTTGGACCGTCGCGACGCTCGACTGCCGATTTCCACGCTACGGCGGTTTCTGTGGCATCGCATGGACGCCAGGTATTCATATTCGGCGTGGTGCGCAAATTAGCGATTTGCTCAATTGGCTGATGGGTTGGGCCGTCTTCACCTTGACCAATAGAATCGTGGGTGTAGACAAAGATGTTTTGAATACCCATCAATGCTGACATACGTACAGCATTGCGCGCGTATTCCATAAACATTAGGAAGGTTGCGCCGTAGTTAATGAAGCCGCCATGCAATGAAATACCGTTCATAATGGCACTCATGGCAAATTCACGTACGCCGTAGAATAGGTAGTTGCCGCTCGCATCTTCTGCAGTAATCGCTTTAGAACCTGACCATAGGGTTAGGTTTGAACCTGCCAAATCCGCTGATCCGCCGATAAATTCTGGAATCACAGCACCAAAAGCTTCGATGGCATTTTGAGACGCTTTACGACTGGCAATTTTTTCTGATTTTTCCTGACATTCTTGAATGTAGGCATTGGCTTTTGCTTCAAATTCGGCAGGAAGCTCGCCTTTGATAACACGACGCTCGTATTCAGCCGCCAATTCTGGGTGAGCGCTTTTGTACGCTGAAAATTTGTCTGACCAAGCCTGTTCGCGAGCAGCACCGGCTTCGCGGGCATCCCACGCAGCATCTACATCAGCGGGGATTTCAAAGGGTGCATGCGGCCAATTCAATTGTTCGCGAGTTGCGGCAATTTCATCGTCGCCTAATGGTGCACCGTGAGTTTTTGCTGTGCCGCCTTTATTAGGAGAGCCAAAACCAATAACGGTTTGTGTACAAATAAGTGTTGGACGGCTTGTTTCTGCACGAGCTTCTTCGATCGCAGCTTTAATGGCTTCTGAATCATGACCGTCTACAACGGGGATTACATGCCAGCCGTAGGCTTCGAAACGCTTGGGCGTGTCGTCGGTGAACCAGCCTTTAACGTCTCCGTCAATTGAGATGCCGTTGTCGTCCCAGAAGGCGACTAACTTGCCAAGACCTAGAGTGCCGGCCAATGAGCTAGCCTCATGCGAGATGCCTTCCATCATGCAGCCATCGCCTAAGAAGCAGTAGGTGTTATGGTCAACGATTTCGTGGCCATCTTGGTTAAATTGAGCAGCGAGAACTTTTTCCGCGATAGCCATGCCGACCGCGTTGGTAAGGCCTTGGCCTAGTGGGCCGGTAGTCGTTTCAATACCTGGCGCATAACCGTATTCTGGGTGACCTGGAGTTTTTGAGTGCAACTGGCGGAAGTTTCTTAGCTCTTCCATCGGTAAGTCGTAGCCCGATAGGTGCAATAGCGAATAGATGAGCATGGAGCCATGACCGTTCGACAGTACAAAGCGATCTCGGTCTGACCATTTAGGGTTTTGCGGGTTATGGCTTAAATAGTCATTCCACAATACCTCGGCAATATCAGCCATACCCATGGGTGCACCTGGGTGTCCACTATTGGCTTTTTGAACGGCATCCATACTGAGGGCACGGATGGCATTGGCTAGATCTCTGCGCGACGGCATTGGTATTCTCCAGAATCGTAGTGGGAGCTTTTGACCGTTTGCTGGTTTGGTGCAAACGATGAGGCAAAACCCCTGAATAAAAAGAGGGCGTATTCTCCACTAATACAGGTGTTGAGTAAACTCGGAATCGGGCATTACTGGCGACCAGTTCGGCATTTTTATCAACGTGCCCAAGCCATTACCTCTCCTCCTTTTAATACTCGGACAAAAACTCTGCACTGGCGCGCCTCTCTACGTCACGCCACAACACACGCTTTAGCCTCTCAGCGTCATATCGAGCGGTTATAACCCAGGGGAAAACCAGCAACAAAAGAGCTATATCAAAATATTTTGATATAGCTCAATTATACTGCTAGACTCCTCAAATGACTGACAAAAGCGGCACAAATCCGAGCGGACTCCCAATAGAAAATGGCGACACCACAAATTCCGCCGAGCTGACTCAACTGTTAAAAGCCGCTGGCGACGAACTTCGCCTGGAAGTATTGCGCGCATTGTCGACTGACTCGTTTGGTGTGTTGGAGCTTTGCAAGCTGTTCGATGCGAAGCAGTCCGGTATGAGCCACCACTTAAAGGTGCTTGCTAAAGCTCAGCTCGTTACGACGCGTAAAGAAGGTAATTCAATTTTTTACCGCCGCGCGGTGACCCATACTGAAGACCCTCTCGCATCTATCAAAGCCTCAATATTTAAGAGCGTTGATCAGTTATCGATATCAAAAGTCAGCAGGGAAAACCTCGATCGTATTTACACACAACGCTCCCAAACCTCTAAAACCTTCTTTTCTGAAAATGCTTCGAAGTTTAAGCAACAACAAGATTTGATTGTCGCCTTTGATGTGTATGCAAAACATGTCAGCGAGACTTTAGAAAATAGCGCTATGCCCGCTTATGAAGTGGCTTTAGAAATCGGCCCTGGTACGGGAGAGTATTTAGGTGTGCTCTCCCAAAAATTTACGCAGGTTACGGCCCTCGACAACAGCGAAGAAATGCTCGCTGAATCCCAAAAACGCTGCGACGCTCTGAGCCTGTCCAATATCGATTTCGTACATAACGACACGACGCACTGCCGAGACGTTAAGAACACTGTTGATTGCGCCATTATTAGTATGGTTTTACATCACACGCCGTCGCCTCAACACATCTTTGAAGATGTCGCCACCGCGTTGAAACCTAAGGGCGTGATGATTGTGTGTGACCTGTGTCAACACGATCAAGATTGGACGCGCGATGCCTGTGGTGATTTATGGCTGGGGTTTGCTCCGGAAGATTTATGTCGTTGGGCAAATTCTAGTGGACTATCGGAAGGGCAAAGTAGCTATTTTGCTTTGCGTAACGGTTTTCAAATTCAAATTCGAGAATTTATTAAAAATTAAACCTGGGGCTTTGCCCACGTTAAAAATTACACATGAGGAATGACTGATGTCTGAATATTCACTTTTTACTTCTGAATCTGTTTCAGAAGGCCACCCCGATAAAATGGCTGACCAAATATCGGATGCTATCTTAGATGCCATGTTGAAGGACGATAAAAATTCACGCGTTGCGGTTGAGACGATGGTGAAAACTGGCATGGTCATCGTTGCTGGTGAAGTTCGTACATCTACTTATGTTGAGCTGGAAGACTTGATTCGCGAAGTCGTTTTGGATATCGGCTATAACTCTAGCGATGTGGGTTTTGATGGCGCTTCGTGTGCTGTATTAAACGCAATTGGCAAACAATCTGCCGATATTGCTGTTGGTGTTGATGAAGCTAACGATAAAGAAATGGGCGCTGGCGACCAGGGTCTTATGTTTGGTTACGCGACGAACGAAACCTCAGTGTTGATGCCCGCACCAATATATTACTCGCATCGTCTTGTCGAAAAACAAGCAGAGCTGCGTAAAAACGGCACCCATGCTTGGTCTCGCCCAGACGCGAAAAGCCAAGTGACTTTGCGCTATGAAAATGGCAAACCTGTTGCTGTCGATGCGATTGTACTTTCAACCCAGCACTCGCCTGACGTTTCGCAAAGCCAAATTCACGAAGCGGTTATCGAAGAGATTATCAAACCGACAATCCCTGCGGAGTGGCTACACGCCGATACTAAATATCACATCAACCCAACGGGCCAATTTATTATTGGTGGCCCTGTTGGTGATTGCGGCGTAACAGGCCGAAAAATTATTGTGGATACATACGGTGGCATGGCTCGCCATGGCGGCGGTGCCTTTTCAGGTAAAGACCCCTCTAAGGTTGACCGCTCAGCTGCTTACGCTGGCCGATATGTTGCCAAAAATATTGTTGCCGCAGGTCTCGCTGATCGTTGCGAGATACAGATTTCTTACGCGATTGGCGTTGCAGAGCCAACGTCTATTGCTGTGAACACTTTCGGTACCGGTAAAGTGGCCGATGCGAAAATATCTGAACTCGTACAAGAACATTTTGATTTGCGCCCTCGCGGCATTATCGAAATGCTCGATCTACTCCGTCCCATTTACCGTAGTACAGCAGCTTACGGCCATTTTGGCCGTGAACACGCTGATTTTACATGGGAAAAAACTGACAAAGCCGCTGCACTAAAAGCTGCTCTATAATTTAACGAATATTAACGAGAGAACAATATGAGCACTGTAAAAGGCTTAAACGATTTTACTGATTTTAAAGTTGCGGCAGACGCACAAGATACCTTCGAAGCAGACGCGGCCTATGGCCGTCGCGAAATTGAAATTGCTGAAGGCGAAATGCCAGCGCTAATGGCTTTACGTCAAAAGTATAAAGCCACCCAACCTCTTGCCGATGCGCGCATTATGGGTTGTATTCACATGACGATTCAGACTGCCGTTCTGATTGAGACTTTGGTTGAGTTAGGCGCTGAAGTTCGCTGGTCTTCTTGTAATATTTTCTCAACCCAAGACCATGCAGCCGCAGCAGTCGCCCATTCTGGCGTTCCGGTTTTTGCCTGGAAAGGTGAAACCGAGGAAGAATTTAACTGGTGTATCGAGCAAAGTATTCTCAAAAACGGTAAGCCCTGGAACGCGAATATCATTTTGGATGATGGCGGCGATTTAACGGCCATGGTTCACGAAAAATACCCTGCCATGCTTAACATTATTCACGGCATTTCCGAAGAGACGACCACTGGTGTTCACCGTTTGCTTGAAATGATCGAAGAAGGTTCATTAAAAGTACCTGCGATTAACGTTAACGATGCAGTGACTAAATCGAAAAACGACAACAAGTACGGCTGTCGCCACAGCTTGAACGATGCGATTAAACGCGGTACTGACCATTTACTCGCGGGCAAAAAAGCGCTTGTTATTGGTTACGGTGATGTGGGTAAAGGTTCTGCCGCTTCGTTAAACCAAGAAGGTATGATCGTTAAGATTTCTGAAATTGATCCTATCTGTGCGATGCAAGCCTGTATGGATGGCTTCGAAGTTGTTTCACCTTATATTAACGGTGAGAATACGGGTAAAGTTGAAGACATCGATACTCTTCTTCTTGGTAAAACAGACCTTATCGTCACGACAACGGGCAATATGAACGTGTGCGATTCGGCTATGCTTCAATCACTTAAAAATGCTGCTGTCGTTTGTAATATTGGTCACTTCGATAACGAGATCGATACGGCCTTTATGCGTGACACTTGGGAATGGGAAGAAATTAAGCCTCAGGTTCACAAAATTCACCGCAGCAAAGACAATAAAGCGGATCATTTGATTCTGTTGTCTGAAGGTCGCTTGGTAAACTTAGGCAACGCTACGGGTCACCCTTCTCGTATTATGGATGGTTCTTTTGCGAACCAAGTTCTCGCGCAAATTTATTTGTACGAAGCAAAGTTTGCTGATTTACCTGAAGAGAAGAAAACTGAAAACCTTTACGTTAAAGTGCTTCCTAAGAAGCTTGACGAAGAAGTGGCAAAAGATATGGTTGAAGGCTTCGGCGGTGTATTGACCAAACTAACCCAAGATCAAGCGGCTTATATTAAAGTCGAACGCGACGGTCCATTTAAACCTGAATCTTATAAGTACTAAAATTACTCAAAGCAGTACTCAACCTACTCGTTAGGTATTGAGATTCATTCCCTGGCACTTAAGTGAAAACCCTTAAGTGCCAAAAGGAACTATTATGACTACGACAGACAATCTCAGATTGAGTTTTGAGTTTTTCCCTCCGAAGACTGAAGTCGGATTGGAAAAGTTGATCAACGTGAGATCACAATTAAACGCTCTAGAACCGGATTTCTTTTCCGTAACTTACGGCGCTGGCGGTTCTACTCGCGACAATACTTTTGGCATTGTTACGGCCATGAAAGATGAGGGGCTTTCTGTTGCTCCTCATTTATCTTTTGGTGGTGACGATGAAGACTCGATGATCACGCTGCTTCAGCGATATAAAGATAAAGGAATCGATCGCATTGTTGCGTTGCGCGGTGACTTACCATCCGGTGTTGGTGGCGCAATGCAGATGGTGCACGCATCTGAATTGGTGGCGTTTATTCGTCAACATTTTGGCAATCAGTTTCATTTGGAAGTTGCGGCATACCCTGAAGTCCACCCTGAGGCGACTTCTTACGATGACGACATCCGTTTTCTAAAAGAAAAATTTGATGCCGGAGCTAATAGTGCCATCACGCAATATTTTTATAATCCGGATTCCTATTTTTATTTTATGGACCAATGCCAAAGCATCGGCATAGATAAGCCCATTTATCCCGGCATTATGCCCATTACGAATTATAAAAATTTAGCGCGCTTTAGCGCAGGTTGTGGTGCGGAGATTCCACGCTGGGTGAGTAAACGTTTAGAATCATACGGTGACGATACGGATAGTATTGCGGCTTTTGGCCTGGATCTAGTTGGTGAGTTGTGTGAAACACTATTAGATAACGGCGCACCAGGGTTGCATTTTTATACGATGAACCAAATCGACCCGACCAAGAAGTTGGTAGAAGGCTTAGGGCTCAATCAACGCTCGCAGTAAATTAGAATATTAGAACGCTATAGCGTAGGTTTAGATCATCGAGATATCGATCCTAAAATTCTAAACAACTGTAAAGCTTCAACTTAAACCTAGCTAGAACTAACCTAAACCTAAATTAGTTCTAGCTATAGCAAATCAAAAGCCGAACGAATATTATTTTTGTTCGGCTTTTCTCCTTTTACTCAGCCGACATCACAGACACTACCTTTATATAAAAACATCAGTAAGCCCAAAAACCCATGAGAGTTCCCCGTATTTATACCCCGCAAACCTTAGACGCTCACACTGAAAAAGAGCTTGAAGCAGAAGCTGCCCATCATTTGGTTAAAGTTCTCCGAATGGACGTCGGGCGTGAGCTTATTTTGTTTAACGGGAATGGAAACCAATATTCTGCAACGATTACGCGAACGACAAAAAAAACGGCGTTCGTCAGTATTCTAAGCCAAGAACATAAACCCAATAGTTCCTCCGTTCAAATCGAGCTTGCCATTGGCATATCTAAAGGTGATCGCTTTGATTGGGCCCTTCAAAAAGCTACCGAACTTGGCGTTTCAAAAATCACCCCTCTTTTTACTTCTCGCTGTGAAATTAAGCTATCCGGAGAGCGTTTAAGTAAAAAAATGGCGGGGTGGCAAAAAACCATTATTGGAGCCTGTGAGCAATGCCAACGGAATGAACTACCGGAACTGTCGGAACCACTTAATATCGATTCATTCGTCTCCCAGGCAGAGGCAGAATTAAAGTTTGTGCTGCATCACCGCAGTGAACATTCTTTAAGTAATGACACTCCCCCTCAATCAGTCGTAATTTTGGTCGGCCCCGAAGGCGGCTTGTCCGATGAGGAGATTCAGAACGCTGAGAGCAATGGCTTTACACCCCTAAAATTTGGCAATCGCGTACTGCGCACAGAAACTGCTCCGGTAGCCGCACTCTCGATCATGCAATTTCTTTGGGGAGACTTAAATTCCCAGTAACCCTACCCCCATACCAGTTCTGTTGATTTAATAGCTCGTAGGGTAGAAAAGCGAAGCGCCTTCCACCACTGCCCAATACAAACCGCCAACTCAATATCTTTGGGGTGGAGAGCAGACCTGCAATTGTCATCGTAGTTATTAATAGGGGGGCAGGTTGGGTTACCTATAGTCGGAAGGCGCTTCGCTTTTCCAACCTACGAGGTAAAAACGATCTCGCCACACTAAAGTCAACATCATTGTCACCTTGTAACCCGTAACCCGTAACCCGTAACCCGTAACCCAATCTATCAAGACATCCACCTAACCACCTGTTTTCACTAAATTTAATCAACCTTTTGTCGCATTTTTATCATTTTTCAGATTTTTATCCCCTAGAAGAGAGTTTTCGCCCTTTTCGTTAACTCCCTAGCAGCATACAATGATCAGTCGCGCCCAAATAATTTGCACACGGATTACGGATTAATGAAGCACACCAAATTATCACGATTGGTACTGACAGCCTTAACTGCACTCGCTTTAAGCGCCTGCGGTGGCGATGACCTTAAGAACAAATCAGAAACCCAAGGCGATCTATCTGACATCCAGGTATACAAAACCGACAGTTCCTACCGCACCTCTATTGCAGAATGTGTCCGCGCAGAGACCGAATCAGAGTATTGCCAACTGAGCGCACTTCCCCTCATTGGCATGGTGTTTAACGACCCAGGCATACCTCAAATAATGGATCGTGTCGTCGTATCTCACAGCTGGATGGGCGAGCGCTTTGAAGAACTGCTATACGAATTCCCACAAGATATGTTGCCTCTGTTCAAGGGTGTGACCGCTATCGTGATCGACGCGGACATTCGCCCGGCTTATTACGCTCCCAGAACTGGCGCCATTTATCTCGACCCCGCATTTCTGTGGTTGTCCGTAAGTGAAAAACAAACAATCAATACCAAAGAAGATTACCGCGCGGGTTTTGATGACCCTCTAGCATTCCGCCAGCTTAACCGTTACCTCACCAGCAATGGTCAAGCCGCTTATAGCCATCAATCACTAGAAGATAACTCCACACGAGAAATTGGCGATATCACTCTGCTGGTAGCGAGACTGCTACTGCATGAACTGGCCCACGCCAACGATTTTGCGCCCCCCGAAAACATTCAAAACCTCCCTACGAATGTGACGTTGATAGAAGCTATTGAAGCCTTAGAAAATAATTGGGTATCAAGCCGCCTAAACGACAACACCCCTCTCAACTCTAACACTATGTTTTCTCTTGCTGGCGTTATGTATAGAGGGAATGACCCATCGATCGAAGATCTTGAAATTACTGCCAGCGAAGTGGGCGAAGCCTTTGCCGACGACGGGGCCAGTGATGACTACGCCTATACAACAGAGTTTGAAGACTTGGCGATGCTGTTTGAAGCCACGATGATGAAATACTTCTTCGACGCAGATTATGAGCTCGCATTCACAAACGTTCCTGAAGACCCTCGCTACTGTAATTATTATCAAATTGGCTGGGGTGAGCGAAATAGGCTGGGCCACGAAAGCGTTAAGCCTCGCGCGCAATTTACGGCTTCAATCCTGCTTCCGAACACTGACTTCGGTGATTTTTTCGATACTTTGGACGCACCAACGGAAATTTCCGGTGACTGGTGCCTCGAAAACATCGCACTTGGGCAACAAAAAGCCACGACACTAGAAGCTCAGCAAGTGACGCCATCTGACCTTTTACGACCTTATTTATAGGGGGTCAGATCTGAATGGCACTTCCTTAAGGTCTTAATATCAGATAACCATAGGCGTTGCAGCGCATTATTCTCGTTCCTCACGCTCCGCGTGGGAATGCATACGGTACTCAGTATTTAATATTAGGATGTTTTTTCCCTCGTTTGGTATGCATTCCCACGCAGAGAGACTGTGAAAGTATTCCAAAACTTGAACGTTCTCGTTCCCATGCTCCGCGTGGGAATGCATACGTGAAGTGAAAACCGACCAGAATTATCGAATTTACTGGGATATGAACAAACACTATTCGAATTAAGTGCAATAAACATACTCCGGTCTGCATTCCCACGCGGAGCATGGGAACGAGGGTGTTCGAATTCGTAATACTTTCACAGCCTCGGAGCGTGGGGAACGAGGGGTCGGTATCTTGCTGTAAGCCTTACAATCATTGGATTTGGCTCTTAAGGAAGTGCCATTCGGGTCAGATCTCACATACAAATCTTAATGATTTTCCTGAATTACCCCAACCGCTGCGCGTTACTCATATCGCTCCGGGAAGTACTTCTCCAGTGCAACCGATGTCAGCCCGGAAACACAAGCGCCGACACAGAAACGCCCAGCACAATTAGATCTCAACAAAATATCCGTCTTTCGTCCTTACAAAAACCGTCCCAAGCAAACCGGATCATTACCGCTCCAAAGTCCAAGCGCGAGGGTAAATATGAATGCGGTATCGCTCTCACGACCGTACGCAGCATTGCGCCAGAACGGCGTATAGTTGAGCAACGCATGGCGTAATTGCCGATGAATACTGCGTCCGAGCCCCATGGCCAGGCTTATTGTGAGGCTGAGAGCGATGCCACATTCATGTCGAAGCTGTAGCAGTTTGTATGACTCCTCCCATTAAGTAGCCCAACGTCACTGCGTTGTGCCTTTACCATATTTTTCAGTGCCTAAGACCTCCCAAAGCAGCTGTGATAAACTCCGCCCACTCAAAAACTCACCTCTTTTTATTATTCTACTAATACAAGGTACATTCATGTCATCAACAATCTACGAGACTGACGAACAGAAAGTCAGCTACGGCATTGGCCGACAAATGGGAATGCAGCTCGCACAACAGCAGTTCGAAGGCTTAGACGCTGAAGTCGTCGCCCAAGCGGTTATCGATTCCTTATTAGGCAATAAAAGTCCACTTGCCGAAAAAGACATCGAAGCGGCTTATCAAGCCCACGAAGCAAAAGCTAAGGCTAAAATGGCTAAAGCTGGAAAAAAACTCTCATCTGAAGGTGATGCTTTCCTAAAAGAAAATGCTGAGCGTGAAGGTATTATTACTCTAGAATCTGGCTTACAGTATGAAGTGATGAAATCTGGCGATGGCGAGAAGCCTACTTCGTCTTCAACGGTAAAAACCCACTACCACGGTACTCTGATCAATGGTGAAGTCTTTGACAGCTCTGTCGATCGTGGCCAGCCAGCTGAATTCCCTGTAAACGGCGTTATTGCTGGCTGGACTGAGGCTTTACAATTGATGACTGTTGGCACTAAATGGCGTCTATTTGTTCCGCCTAACCTTGCCTATGGCGAGCGCGGCGCGGGTGGTCAAATTGGCCCGAATACTACGCTTATTTTTGAAGTTGAATTATTGGACATCGTTTCTTAAGAATAATTATTAGAGCCCCCGTTCAAAACAGGGAGTTCAGTAATCGTTTCTCTACGTTAGCCCGAACAGAAACAGGCCGTCACCATGCAAGATCTACAGAAGAAACTCCTCGATTTTGCGGAAGCCCGCGACTGGAAGCAATTTCAGTCGCCTAAAAACTTGGCGATGGCCATATCTATTGAAGCCGCTGAACTGATGGAACACTTTCAGTGGCTCACTCCCAAAGAATCCGTCACGCTCAGCGGTGAAAAACGTAAGAAAGTAAGCTACGAGCTAGCTGATGTTTTTATGTATACCATTACTAATGGCTAAACGAATGGATATCGACCTCCTGAAATGCTCAGCTGAAAAAATGGTAATTAACGAGCAAAAGTACCCCGCTGAACGCGTCAAAGGGAAGGCCCTTAAATACTCAGAATATGAGTAATTAATACTTTTTAGCGCCCAAGACTCCTACAATTCTAGGCTAAATTCAACCAAACTGAACCAAACTACGCCAATAGATGGTGAAAAACCGCACATCACGCTAAACTTACAGGTTAATTCTACTAGCCGATATAAAGATCCGCCCATGAGTCAACGCCACATGATCACTCGCTCGAAGACAAAGTCCGATACTCGGAGCGATATTTCACATGATATCGACAATTTTCTATCTGGGGGCGGAGAAGTTAAAGATATTCCGACTGGTGTCAGTGGTAATGAAAATAACATTAACCTCTTTACCCGATCAACAAATTTCGAACCAAAAAAAGACCGCACCCCTCTTACCGAAACGATCCAAGAGATGGACGCCCGCAAGAAAGAGAAAAAGCCCGCCCCAAAAGCGAGTAAAAAACCCCGAAAAATACTCATTACAGATGATTTTGGTGAGCCTGTTCGATGGGTTTGGGAGGAGTAGGGACTGGGTTACGGGTTACGGGTTACGGGTTACGGGTTTGATGTGGTCAAGCATTTCCGTACCACGCGCTAGGTGCTTAACTGGCTGAATTTCGTTGTTCCGTCATATTTGGCGTGAGGTAATTATTGTAGCTATGCCCTCTAG
>JAWSUZ010000099.1:0-15226 GCA_033852165.1 Agarilytica sp.
TCGTCGAACATGTTAAAAGTTATACGTTTTTAAGTGGGAGGGCCCTGGGCAGGGGTGGGTCTATAGAAACACTGTACTTGATCCTTTGGCATTTGAAGAATATATGCCATACCGCAGGCAGGCTAAAAAATTAGGACTAATTAGTGATCAGTATTTGCACATTGCTATGCTAATGAGTGCCACGCCTTCGTCGATTAAAACAGTCTCGGAAAAAATTCACAATAACGGTGGTGAAAATACAGAGCTTCTTGATACTGCAGCGGAGCTGCTGATTACCGGTTTCATGGAAAGTGACGACCCTTTAATGATCGATAGCTATTCTTGGCTTTGCAAATTGTTGGCAAAAAAAGGAGGGGATAGATACAGCGATGTATTGCGATTTGTCGAAGATAATACAAGTAATAAAAAGCTTCTGCGTTACGCGAGAACTAAAATAGCTTCCTCGACTACTATTTTGAGTGATCGGTATAAACTCGGAGATATGTCTCTCGAAAAGTCAAAGGCTAAGTCTCCATACCCGAATCTTCATATGATAAAGGGTCGGCTATAGGTCGGATTCGATTCAAACGAGTTTCAATGCATAGGAAGTCATTGAAACCCGTTTCTTCCTTCCTTCTATCGGACGTGACATTTTAAAGTCAATACACATGCCCTCGTGTAAATAAAAACGCATAGCAGGTGAGTAGGCTGGCGCAGCATATGGTGAGTATCTGATCCCAGTTTGTGCGGTTTTTTACGATAAACGCCATGGACATAAAAATAGGGAATATGATGGCCGTATACCTTGGCGCACTCAACAGCCAGCTTGGCGAGAAAGAAACTACCAATAAAATAACCGCATAAAGGCTGTAGCAAGGCGGGATTCGTTTAATCGTATAGGTGATAAGCCCAACAACACCAAAAAAAGTGATGGTTGTCGGTAGCCATATTCCTACGCTCATACGGAAGTTATCATTGAGCGCGCGTAGATAAATTTCTCCTACGTTATTGGCAAAAAATGAAAACTGATTGCCCCAATTTTCTTTTTGGTAGGTAAGGAACCTGAAATAGTCACCGGTAACTTGTTTGTTGATTAACAGGTATCCCACAAAACCCATGGCTACTAATGAAGAGCAAAGTAGGGCGATACTAAATTGACGACTCCATGTCCATCGTTTAGTGAGCTTGTTGTATATTGGATAGCGTAGGCAGGCCTCTAAAATAAGCGGTGCGGTTAGGAGTAAACCTTGGTTTCGAGTAAATGCCGCTAGTCCGCCAAAAATACCTGCATACAGCCACATTTCTTTCCTCATAAAATAAAAACAGCTTATAGACAGTAATAGAAATAAACTCTCTGTATATACAATTCCGAAGTAATACGAAAATGGGTAAATACCCATAAATTTAACCGCTGTCCACGCAAGTTGTTCATCGTGAAATTCATCGATCATTATTTTGAATAGAACCCAACTGGCAAGGCAGTATGAAGTGAGAGAAACAATAATTCCGGCGAGAAAGTAATTGCCCACTATTAGCTGGGTGAGTTTAAGTGCGATGGGATACAGAGGATAAAATGCGAGTCGGTATTTTTCTGGCCCGTCTGCTGCATACCAGCCTTCGCTAATGATTAAAAAACTATCGGTGTCCCAATGGTGCCAAACCGATTGAAACGAGTCGAGAAAAGAGGCCGGTTTGTTCTGTAATATACTGTAAGCGACGTAAGTAACGATATATGTTAAGAGTCGTAAGCATAAAGCCAGCGATATAACTTTGATAAAAAGCGGGGTGTGTCGATAGCGTGGAAAAGCACTTTGTGCCGGCGCAAAGCCAACCGCGACGTCACCGTAAGCGAAGACGTGAGTAATGTAAGTGCGCAAGATATGGCAGCATAAATAAAAAATCGATAAAAATGCGAGTGCTTTTAAAATCAGAGCGATGTGATCCATCCCTGATACTCCTGTATATACTTATTATTATTTTAAATGGAGTTCGCTGAATAAATCGCGTTCCCTTTATGTGTAGCAAGCATATTTGTTCTTTTTCCTTTCGTAAACATGTAAGTCTTTTTTTTGTTAGCTAATAGCCACATTTCAATCGAGTTGGATCTACTGTTGTTGTTTCCGCTAAATAAAAGGTGACATTCTTGGCGCTAGCAATATCGGAGGGTTAAGTGGAAAGTGATTTCTCCCCGATAATAATTCGGTATTACTTCCTCAGTCTTGCCGTACCCAAAACTCTCGCCTTGTTCTAGGGGCGGGCTCAAAACCCGTCCATGGGGGCGGATGCCGTATCCTTGATCGCATGATCGATTTTGGCTTCCTCGATAACCGTACCTGCGTGAGATTTCAGTGGGGTCAGACTCGATTGAAAATAATCGAAGTGGATAAGCTCACATATATAGGCTTTCAATCAGGCCTGACCCCATTGAAATCCTCCCGCCCTTCGTTAGAATGCACTCCTTAATATAAGCGTCACCCACTCAATCACCTCTGCACAAGTACGAATTACCGTCATTAAGTGTAAAAGGAAGGACATACGATGAAGTTCCCTACCGGGCCATTGGCCCCACTGCTCTATTCCGTCGCCATCTCAGCTGTTAGCGGGCTGACTTACGCCCAAGAGAGCGCAGATCAATCCTCCGAAGCGGATACGGGCAAAATAGAAGAGGTGGTTGTCATGGGCAGCCGCCGGGGTAACTTCAATATTATTACGGAAGATGCGCAGAAGCTTGTCGATATGCCGGGTGCCTTGGGTGACCCAATAGCTGCAGTATTCAGTTTGCCGGGTGTTATCAATGATGGTGGTCATCCAGCGGTTCGAGGCTCATCTCCTAAAGATAATCGCTACTACACCGATTTTATGCCTTCAGGTTACGTATTTCACACGTTCTTGGGTTCAGTCTTTAGTGAATTCATTCTGAAAGATTTCCAATTGTACTCCGCTGGATTTGGGCCAGAGTATTCGGATGTGACGGGTGCCGTGTTTGATATTGGCCTGCGCGATCCCAAAAATCAGGAATTTGAAGCTGTAATCGATCTCAGTATGTTGCGTTCGGGTCTGTTTATCGAAAGTGCTGTTACTGAAAAGTCAGCCTTTTATCTGTCGTACAGAGAAAGCTTGATTCATCTTTTCATTCCTGAAGGTGAAGAGGAAGATGGGATTATTATTCAGGAGGCACCCCAGGAAGGCGACTATCAGTTTAAGTATGTTTATGAGCTGAACGATGATCACAGCATTCAGTTTTTGGCCAGTGGCGCAACCGACTTAGCTGCTGCTGAGATAACTCGGGAATCTGATTTTGTGCGCAGCAACCCGGACTTTGAGGGCGATTCAAAAATTGAAGATATCTACAACGGTCAGAGTTTAGTGTGGCGCTTTGATGGCGAAAATAGTTCTGCAAAAATTGGTGTTGGTCATCACATAACAGAATACGATTTAGATTGGGGCGACGGATTTTTCTTTAATTATAAATTAACGCAAGAAACGCTTCGCGGTCGTTACGCTTACAATTTTGGTGATTCGCACGAAGTCACTATCGGCGGCGGTTTAGCAAAGCAAGAGTACGATATTCACTACGACCAAATATTATTTATCTGTACAGAGTTTGACGCTGATTGTTTACTGAATCGAGTGGAGCGAATTGCTGGTAATCCTAAAATCGAATCGGATGAGAGATCGTTATTTTTAAATGAAACTTGGCGTGTTACCGATGCTTTGACTTTTGATGTTGGCGTGCAGTGGCAAGAAAATGATTACACCGATGAAAGCTTTGTGCATCCGAGAATATCGGCACATTGGGCAGTTAATGATAACTGGAGTGTGTTTTCTAAATACGGGAAATATAACCGTTTTCCCAATATAGAGCAGATCATTCCACAAATAGGCAACCCCGAATTAAAATCGCCGCGCGCGACTCATTCCACTTTGGGCGTCGAGCATCTGCTCGATAATGGCTGGAGCTGGACGGTAGAGTTTTATCATAAAGAACTTAGCCAGTTACCCTTGGGCTTAGGTGCTGGTGACGCAGATGCAGCTCAATTGTATTCCAATGATGTAGACGGAACCGCGAATGGTATTGAGTTCTTTATTAACAAAGAACTCACCGATCGTTGGTATGGCTGGGTCGCTTTAAGTTATGCAGAAAGTAAACGAAAAAATTTACGTACCGACAAGTCTATTGATTACCATTTGGATACGCCTTTGGTTTTTAACTGGGTAACCAATTATCAATGGAGCGAAATGTTTAACGTCGGCTGGCGTTGGAGCGTTCGCTCGGGTGCGGCGTATACCCCTATTGTTGGTGTGCAAGATAATCCGTTTTTTGAAGACAGTGTTATCCCGGTATACGACGAACCGTATTCTGACCGGCTGCCAATCTATAGCCGTTTAGATATTCGTTTTAAATGGGATTTTATGATTCATAAGTGGGACAGCGCCGTGATCTTGGATATCGTCAACGCGCTCAATCAGCACAATGTAGAAGACCGTACTTTAGACTACGATAAAGTGGATAGTGCGGATGATCGTGTTCAGACAGAAGACTCCGTATCGTTTGGTATTATCCCGGCAATAACGTTTAGAATGCGATTCTAGTTTTTTCTAAATTTTCAATGGGGTCAGGCTAGTTTTTAATGGTGCCTCGATTGAAAAGTAAAAATTTCTGTTAATCGGGGTTAGGCTTGGTTTCAAACGAGTCTGACCCCTTTCCATTAAAGATATGGAAAAGTCGTTTATGTACAATTCAAAATCTGTCGATTCCAATCAGACTGGCGTTCACGATCGCTTACACGATATCGTCAACAAGCATATAGGCACGAAATACCGAAAACCTTATCAAGCACATAATGTAGACGCGTTTAATCAGCTTAGGGGAAAAATAGAAAGTAGTGACTATGCTGGCTTGTTAATGGATTCTTGCTGCGGAACGGGCATGAGTTCGACCATTTTGGCAGAGCGTTACTCTGATCACCTGATTGTCGGGGTCGATCAATCGGGGCATCGCCTAGAAAAGAAAGCAGGTTCTGCACCCGAAAATTGCATCATGCTTCAAGCGAATTGTGAGGATATTTGGCGGCTTTGTCTCGATCATAATCTTCACTTCGTCAGCCATTATATTTTATACCCAAACCCGTGGCCGAAGTCTGTTCACTTGAAGCGGCGATGGCATGGGCATCCGGCTTTTCCGTATTTAAAACCTTTGGCAACGACAACGATTTTACGTAGTAATTGGAAAACCTACCTTGACGAGTTTAACGAGGCGTGGGAGTTGCTCACGCAGAATAAATCGGAGGTGCATTCATTTACGATGGAAGAGCCTATGACTTTATTTGAAATAAAATATGCCGGTAGTGGTCAACCTCTGTATGAACTTACTCTTGAGTCGTAAGCCTATGCGCTCGTTTTGTTTTCACCATATATTTATAAGCCTAGCTCTTCTTTTGCCTGCGGACGCTTTTAGCGAACAATCTCTTCTGCCTTTTACCAGTGATGGTTGCAGTGCATTTCCGGATGGGACTATTGCACAAAATGAATTGTGGCTCTCATGTTGCACGACGCATGATCGCGCGTATTGGAAGGGTGGCAGCTATAGCCAACGCTTAAAAGCGGATATAGACCTTCAAAAATGCGTTGCTCAGCTTGGCGAAGAGGTCGTGAGCTTGTTGATGTTAACGGGGGTTAGAGTCGGCGGAACGCCGTTTTTACCCACGACATTTCGTTGGGGCTATGGCTGGCCTTATCCACGCGCCTACGGCGAACTCTCGGATAAAGAAAAAAGCCAAATTTCAAATTCATCAATAGCGGCGGACTCGAGCGATTCAATGGGGCTCGATTCAAAGGTGTCTAGTTCAATGACTTCAGACGCGACTGAAAATAAACCCGCTGAAAACAAAAGTGATTCCAATGACTAATATCCCGATTAAACCCGTTTCAATCGAGTCTGACCCCATTGAAACGTTGAAGCAGGTTTTTGGCTTCGATCAGTTTCGAGGCGGACAAGAGCAAACCATTCGTCAATTGTTAAACGGTGATTCGTCTTTGGCGATTTTTCCCACGGGGTCGGGAAAGTCTTTGTGTTATCAGCTTTCGGCTCTGCTTTTGCCGCATCTGACGTTAGTGGTTTCACCGTTATTGGCGTTGATGAAAGACCAGTTGGATTTTTTGGCGGATAAAGGCATTGCTGCGGCGAGTATTGATTCGACGTTGACGCCTGATCAGCATCGCAACGTTATGGCTGATGTTCGCTCAGGGAAAATAAAAATCCTGATGGTGTCGGTCGAACGATTTAAAAATGAACGCTTTCGTCAGTTTATTCAGTCTGTCCAGGTGTCCATGCTTGTGGTGGATGAGGCGCATTGTATTTCCGAGTGGGGCCATAATTTTAGGCCGGACTATTTAAAATTACCGAGCTATCGGGAACAATTAAATATTCCTTTGGCATTGCTACTAACGGCGACGGCAACTAAAAAAGTCAAAAGGGATATGGCACAGCGTTTTGCTATTCAGAGTGAACATGTTGTGACAACGGGTTTTTATCGCAGTAATTTAGACTTATCCGTTTTTCCGGTAGCCTCTGCCGACAAAGACGCACAGCTTCTCGCATTGATTCAGCAGGAAAATGGTCCGGGTATTGTTTACGTCACGTTGCAGCACTCGGCGGAAGAGGTAGCTAATTTTCTGAGTCGTAACCAGGTGAACGCCCAGGCTTATCACGCGGGATTAGAAAATGAAAAGCGGCAAGGGATTCAATCAGCATTTATGGCTGGGAAAGTTCAGGTTGTGGTGGCGACTATTGCCTTTGGTATGGGGATTGACAAATCGGATATCCGTTTTGTTATTCACTACGATTTACCTAAGTCGATCGAAAATTACAGTCAAGAAATTGGCCGTGCCGGGCGAGACGGCCAGCCCTCTCGTTGCATGACCTTGGCGAATTTGGATACGATTAATACGCTCGAAAATTTTGTCTACGGCGATACGCCAGAGCTGGAAGGGTTAGACCATATATTGCAAAATATTCGCAGTGAGTCTACAGGCGGTCAATGGGAGGTGCAGATAGCCAGCTTGTCGAATGCGAGTAATATTCGGCAGTTGCCACTCAAAACATTGCTGGTTCAATTGGAGTTGTTGGGAATTATCCAACCGCAATATTCCTATTTCGCCGACTTTCAGTATAAGTTTATAACGCCGAAAGAACAGGTCTTGTCCCAGTTCCAAGGCGAACGTCAGACTTTCCTCAGTACGGTATTTTCCGAAACCCGTTTTAAAAAGGTTTGGGGCAGTTTGGACTTTGATCATCTGTATCAGAATCATGCCTGTGAGCGGGATCGCGTGATAACGGCGCTGGAGTATTTGGATCAGAAAAATCTGATCGAATTACAAAGCAAAAAAATGACAGAAGTATTTAGTGTCAACGAAACGGCGCTGAATGATTCTGCGTTATCACAAACGCTACATCAGTATTTTGTTGAAAAAGAACAAAAAGAAATTAAACGTATTGCTGCCTTGGTGCGATTCTTTGAGTTGGATCGTTGCCTAAGCCGGAATCTATCTATGTATTTTGATGACGCGGCATCCCCAGAGCAATGTGGTCATTGTTCAGTGTGCCGGGGGCAGGTCGCTCAATTAAATTATTCGCAACAAATGCAATGGCCAGCGGATGATCAGATGACGAGTTCGTTGAGCGGTCTGACAAAACACATGAAGGCAAAGGTTCAACAAGATATTTCAATTGATAGCTATTGCCGTTTTCTTGCGGGTATTAGTGTGCCACTGTTCAGCCGGTATAGAGTGAAGAAGTTATCGGGATTTGGATCGTGCGCGTCCTTCCGGTATGAGGATATCCGTCAGCGAGTGGAATCCCTCCTGTCGAGTGGCGCTGTTTTATAAGCAGCCTTGGCGTTATTTATCAGCTGCTTTAGTGTTGTTTCATCAGTGAACCTGGCGCTGGGTTACAAATAGCCCTAGCGCCATATTCTAATGTTAGGTTCAAATGACGCCACCTTGGCGGTGTTTTGATCGTAATCGGCGCTATTTTGTACCGTCTTTCCATTAAAGAAAGTTTATTGGGGTTTTTGTTTCTTTTTTGGCCCTTTCCTTGTTGCAATAAATCACAGCGCTTCCGTAACTAATTTACGGTGGCTATTTTTCAGATCATTACAATTTCCTCCGTCGCCAGTCCTTAAACCCAGATGATCTTGGTTTGTCTTGGGGCTGGCTTTTAAACATGTAATTGGTTAAAAGGAAATTATTATGTTCTCGATAAAATACGTCGTCTACGGTGGTGCCTTGGCTCTTTTCTCGCAAGTCGTGGATGCGCAAATAGCTAAGTCGGCTACGCCAACCTTTCTAACAGTTGATCCTTTTGTTTCAGCTAGGGTGGTCAAGCAGAAGCAAGAGTCAACGTTTAAGGCGGTGGGTAACAGTGAGTTAACAGCTATTTTGCTTGTGAATGGTGAGAAAATAGAAGTGAAGGGGCGTTCAAGCTTCAATGTTACAGCGTCACAAGAAGAAATTAAAAAGGGTATCGTCAATGTCGGTGCTTTCAATATCGTACTTTTCGATGTGGCTCAAGATGCCTTAACTTACGGCGGAGAAAATAAGGAACGCCGCGGGAATCTTTCTTTCGTTGCGCAAAACAGCCAATCGTTTCGGTACGATGCCGCAAATGGCACGATCGAAGGCGAAGTTGAAGGTTTTATCGGGGCTAACTATATGGGTGATTATGCGCCTATCTTAAAAGACAGCCCAGAGGCGGATAACACGGTAGCCCCGCGTCAAAAAGCTCGCATGGCTGTTAGCATGCGGTTGGATAGACCCTTTATTTTGGAAGAAAATGATAAGGGCGCGTTTGCACAAGCGCAGACGACAATTCGTATTGAGGCGGATGGTGACCCGGAAATACGTGCCTACGAAATTGGTGTGGAATTACGCCCTGCGTATGAGGTGGAATATATTATTTGGTGGCAGATCGAAGTGGCTAAGCGTTTATGTGTTCAGCCAGTACGCTTCAGTCGCTTAATTTGGAACTGGCCACTCATTTCATGGGATTACACGGGAGTTGGCTTGGGCTTTGGTCAACCAAAGTCGAATAGCCAGTGGGCGAAAGCGGACGTGTTATTCACATGGCGTGATTGGAAAACGATTTACAACCCTTCGCTATTTTTCTTCAGCACTTCAGAGGCCTATGACCTAATGGATACGGTTGATGACAGCGATTGTGTTGAAGTCTTTTTTGTTGAAGGCGATAACGGCATGCACAATAACTGGGGCGGTGGCGCATCGTTCTGGGGCGGTGAGTCTTACACAAAAATTATTTCAAGTGATGGCAACGTGGATGCAGGCGTCGACTTCAATCATTTGGCTCATGAGCTAGGCCATTCCATGGATCTCCCTCACCCAACTGCTGGTAACAGTTCAAGTACGAACACGCTGATGTGTCCTAGTGGCTACGCGAATGATAATCCCGATCGCAATAGCCAAGAGAACGAGGACGGTCTTTCAAACCCATTGTTCACCTTTGCTCTGAAACTAGTGTCCGCAGGTCCAGATTGTACAGACAGCGCAGCTTGTGGCGCTTGCCCTCCGATTCCTTAGAGGGTGCTTAATGGGCCATAATTGCTGCCCATAACCGTACGGCTCATAAAACCTGAAGCGATCGATGAGATTCTTCAGGTTTTTTGTTTGGGTTTGTTTTGGATTACAGGAGAGGGGCAATGCTGTTGATTTCAGCACCACAAGATCGTTTTACCTTCGTAGGTCGGAAAAGCGAAGCGTCTTCCGACATGGATAACCCAACCTACATCTACTCCTCATAATAACCACGATGATTATTAGAGTGCAGCTCCTTCCATCTCAAAGATGTTGAGTTGTCGGTTTGGATTGGTCGATGTTGGAAGGGGCATTGCTTTTCCACCCTACGACCTAGAGCAATAATACTTAAATAAACCGCATTGGGGATGTGGGGTTTCAATTCGTCAATATTGTAGGGTTGATCAATCTTTATACTTCCAGTGCTTAATTGTAGTTTGGTTTTTGAACAAATAAAGGTAAACTCGGTTTTTTTCAACGAATTACTGCGCAATATTGCGGTTTCTAACCTAGTCTTTCTTATAAATGTTACGTTCACTGAAGTTTCAAATATACGCAATCGCGTTTGCGCCTTTCCTTTTCATTGCAGTTTTGGGAAGCTTTATCGATGTCCAGGTTCTAAATTCTCTTGGACAAGGTATTTCCGGAACTGTCGAAAAATCGATTCTCGATATCGAAAAAACCCGTCTTGTAACGGTGGTCGAATCGGCTCGCAGTATGATCCAGCCCTATGTCGATATGCCGGGTAGCACAGGCATGGCTGATGCTTTGGAAATGCTCTCGCAATTGGAGTATGACGATGGCGCGGGTTACTTGTATGGTTCGGATGGGGATGGTACCCGCCTACTTTTTGGAAAATCCGGTAAAGGAATTGGTACAAACTATATCGGTATACAAGATAAAAAGGGCAATTACCTTGTTCGCGATATGGATAGAATTGCGAAGGCTGGCGGCGGTTTCTATACCTACTATTTCCCTAAACCAGGGAAGAAAGTCGCGGAGCCAAAATACAGTTACACCATTTATATCGACAAGTGGGACCTGACTATAGGCACTGGGTTTTACATCGACAGTTTAGGACCTGTTCTAAGCGGCATCGATAACACCTTGGAAGAGAGCAAAACACACAATTTACTCAAAGGTCTTATGATAACGGGCATTGTCGCATTGGTGATTGCCTTATTGGTGACCTTTATTACACGCCGTATCTATTCTAGCTTGGCGAACCTATCGGCGTCAGTCGATGCCTTGGCTAAAGGGCAAGGTGACTTAACCCAAACTATCGATCGCAGCAGTATTAGCTTGCTCGACAAGATCGCGCAGAATTTTAATGTGTTTCTCGGCTCTATGGCGACGGATGTTCGCTCTCTTAAAGTTACGGGTACGACATTAATTGAAATGGCGGCAAAAGCTACGGAGCGGCAAATTGCACTTACGCGTACATCTGAAGAACAAAAACAACAAACGGTCAACATTGCCGCGTCGATTGATGAAATGGCTTCTACCTCTTCCGAAATGGCATCTCATGCTGAGGAGACGCGGGTATCGGCGGAAAGCGCAACGCGGGAGGTTGGCGATGTTTTACGGCAAGTGGAAACTTCGAGCGAACGTCTGGACGAGCTAAATACGCTGTTAGAAGGTGTGAAACAATCTATTGATGAACTCGCGGGTAATGTTGACTCAATCAATTCTGTATTAGGGGTGATTCAGGGTATTTCGGAACAAACGAATTTGCTGGCATTGAATGCCGCGATCGAAGCTGCAAGGGCTGGTGAGCAAGGACGGGGCTTCGCCGTTGTTGCAGATGAAGTCAGAAATCTTGCGAAACGCTCACAAGAATCGACCGTTGAGATTGCCAATATTCTATCGCGCTTAAGTACCAGCGCAGAAAAAACAAAAGGTGATATGGCTGCTTCGACAGAGAAACGTGCTGCGGCGTTAGAGGCCATGGGTGAAATTCGCAACCTCATTGGCTCTACATCTTCTACCATTGAAAACTTGGCCAATATGAATATATTGGTTGCGACCGCCGCGACCGAGCAATCAGCCGTTATTGATGATGTTGCAGAGACTGTCAATAATATTGCGATGCTAGCAGAGGAAGTCGGAAGAGGTTCGAGCGAATCGCAAAAACAATTTGAGACGCTTGAGAATCTGGCTGAAGATGTGAATAAGGTTGCGGATAAATTTAAAGTTTAATTCTCTTTTTTACGTTTAGATTTCTGGTTGTTTGCATTTTCAAATTTCCGATTATTTTAAGTCCGTTCTGTCATTTCTTTAACCCCCAAATATCAATGCTAATTCGTGTAGCTTTGCGAGGGCTCATCCGGTTTTGGCTAGTTCACGGATCTGTCGGCGGTACGTTGACGAATCTGGCTTTTTCTGGGGGGATACCAGCTTCTGGTGAGCTGTATCGGACCGATGGAATTGATATTAAAGTTGAAAGCGTTAATTTTATGTTTTCGGTTGAGTTTTGATCGAATTGTGAGCTGTCGTTGATAACATTTTATATCATATGAGCTACATAACTGCTGTTAGCTTTGCGATACCATTCTTGTATGTTGTTTTGGCACATGAATTAGCACGATGCTATGCACAATTGCCAGGGAGTTTACATGGACGTTTCGCAGCATGCGTCGATGGCTAGGGCTGTCGTAGCCCTCTCAATGCAATCTGGTTCTTTGTCTGTAAGGGAATCACAGCACTGCCAGGTATTGGAAATCACTGTAGCTTAGCCTTCATTGGATGAATGGTGAGGATTGTTTGACTCAAAGGACAGAAGCGATTGTGAATGGCTTACATTCCAATATACGTTTGGCAGCTGGTTTCCATTTTTTAACACTCCATTTTTAACCCCCTTTTTAATTCTCCCCTATCATTGTAATAGAGTGCTGCAGTTGTCTCTCTTAAAGTGCGATAATCCACCACTTTGTAATGCTTTGTATATAAAATGATATGGGTTTGTTATTCCTTGTATCATTTTGTGGGGATTGAATTGAGATGGAATATGAGAAGGTTCTGTTAATTGAGGATGATGTTCGCTTAGGTGAATTGCAGAAAGATTACCTCTGTCAGCAGGGGTTTGAAGTGTTATGGAGGCAGCATGGTCGAGACGTTTCTGAGGATTTAGTGCATTTCGCTCCCGGCCTCATTGTGTTGGATCTAGGTCTTCCCGGTATCGGTGGTCTTGATATCTGCCGAAATATTCGTAGTGGTTATAATGGAAAGATCCTGATTTTAACATCGAGTTGCGATGACTTTGATCATGTCGCTTGTCTTGAACTAGGTGCAGACGATTATGTTTCTAAACCCGTTAACCCGAGAGTGTTGTTAGCGCGGATTCGTATGTTATTACGACGAGGCAGTGACATTGAGGGTACTGATGAGCGAGAGAACGCCGGAAGTTTGCGTTTTGGTGATCTCTTTTTGAAGCGTGTGAGCCAAGAAGTATCTCTAGCTTCTGAGAGGGTTCGGCTTTCTAATTCTGAATTCATTCTTCTTTGGAGCCTTGCGGTTCGTGCGGACGAGGTTGTCGATCGTGCTACCCTATTTAAGTTACTACGAGGTATCGAGTTTGACGGAGTGGATCGGTCTGTTGATACTAAAATAGTTAGTCTGAGGAAAAAAATGTGTGATTACGCGGGCTCTCCAAAACGAATTGTTACCATCAGAAATAAGGGGTATCTTTTTGCTTCGGATGCTTGGGGGGCAGTAAACCTTAAGGCGTAGTCTAACTTACATTAACTTGTAGTTAGGTTATAGGGTCTGCATGAGGGAATCTTAGCTCAAATGTTGTGCCTTCTTCAATCTTACTTTTGACTGATAAATTGGCGTTATGCTCTTCGGCAATTCTTTTTATTACATGTAACCCAATAGCGTTGCCTGTTTTTTTGTCAGAGTGATTGTTTTTCCATATTTGATCAATTTGATCCTTCGTCATCCCTGTTCCTGTATCGCATAGAGAAATGCAAGTCTGGTTGTTATCGTCCCATATTTTTATCGAAAGGTTTAGTTCTTTGTTTGGAGATGATGCTTCGGTTGAATTTTTAATGAGATTGGTAAATAAGATTTTTAGGTCTATCTCATCGCCCAATATTTTTCGTGTTTTAGAAAAGGCAGTTTCGATTTTTTCAAAACGGCTTTCAAAAAGTAATGCGCAGTGTTGGATGACATCGTGTAGGTATAGGGTCGTTATATTTCTATCTCGTTCGCCACGTAAAATACCCGCCATTGTTGAAATAAGTTCAGTTCCCTTTGCTACTTGTTCCAATATGATCTCTCGTTGTTTTTCTTGGTCATATATGTCGGTAGATACGACACCATCTATGACGGCTAGCGGTGTTTTTATGTCGTGATGGTATTGGTTCATGATGCTTAGCATAGATAGCGATTTTCTAGCGTTATTGAGTTCTATCTGTGTTTCTTCGAGTTTCTTTATGCGTTCGATAGATTGAGGGAGTTCTTTTTGTATCCATTTAAAGATGGCGATATCGTCTTGACGAAAGTAGCCTGAGTATGTTGTTTTTCCTATGCAAAGAAGAAAGCATAATTGATCTTTTAAGAATATAGGCACAATAATTTCGTATGCATTTTCTTCCATGTATAAACTAACTTCAGGTGGGGATTCGTCTGAGAAGAAAAACTGTTTTTTCTTTGTTGCATATCTTGCGGAAGGGGCTGATGAGGTAGTAGTGTTCAGATTGTTGTCTACTTTAAAATGGCGAGGGATACAGTGTTTGTTTGGGGGGATTACTTCTGTAAGGGTAAAGTTTTTGATTTTAACAATGTTAATCAGGACATTTTTTAGTATGAAAGTGACCTGGCTTAAAGTCGTGGCCTCACTGAGGGAGTCGCTTAAATCTGAAATAACTTTTCTTTCGTCGTAGTTGTTTTTGTAGATGATATTTTCTACTGCAGATGATCCTGATTTGGTGGCTTTTGAATACAATACTATTGCTGGTGCTAACGCGGCACTGATGATCAGTATGTTGGCAAATGAAAATTCATAACCGGATAGCGCTGAAATAAGGCCTGCATTCATTGCCAATATTAAAAGCATTATTGTTGTGTGGGATGTGCTTAAGGATAGAGCTTTACGAAAATCCATGAAGCTTTTTTGATTGGTTACGTATAGTACGCTGCTTATATAGGAAATGTTAGCGATAGACCCTAGGAGTGTGGAGAGGTAGTTATTTTTACCCATAGCGATAGAAAGGCCTAGGCCAAAGAAAAAAAACACTACTCCTGGAAGAGTGTTCCACATCATTCTTTGCTTGTCTTTTTTGAAAGCACGCTTAAATCGTATTATCGAATACACGGCAGTAGATATGGCAGCGTAAGCCAGTTCAAGAGCAAATGCCGCGTAGATCAAATCTCTCTCTGGTAAAAAACCATTTTCAACTTTTTTTAAAGTGGATGGAAAAACGAAAGTATTTAGAACGCAAAGTAATAGCGAAACAAAGCAACATGGCAATACTATATATCTAAAGTAATAATTTTTTTTACCTCCGAAAAATTGATGGGTCAGAAGGCTGAATGCTGCAGGGAGTAAGAACATTCCCCAGCGAGTCATGTGAAATATTGGATAAAGATTTGCTATGTCAGGGAGATAGCTTAGATAGAAAAGTTCGAGAGACCAAAAGAGGTGGCCTCCTTTCTT
>JAWSUZ010000100.1:0-31244 GCA_033852165.1 Agarilytica sp.
GGTTTACCTATTTTTAATTAAACATAGATAGACTATAACTGCCATGAAAACCTCGATATCGACTTACATTCCAAACCCTAACGCTAATGTAATGTGCGCGACGCTAGGAGCGTCGCATTGACATTTTTGTTATACCCATTTTACGCCCTGAAAAAGATAACTAATTAGGTATATATAGGCAAATGTTAAAGCAACAACTTTAGTATAGAAAAATATATATGCCACCAAATTAATGCTAGCGCTTACATACAATTCACTATCCTCAGTTATTTTATTTTTCTCCAATTCAACTTCTTTCGCTCTGAAAATGTAGTGCCAAACTATGCTTCGATAGACATATTGAAAGAAATCCAATGCCATCGCTAAAAACACAAGCAATAGAGGGATTTTCAAGCCGTTGGGCACCTGATAAGTTGTGCCCACTTGAACTTTAAATAGCCATATTATAGCAATAGCTGAAATAGCGAGTGTTCGAGTATTATCCGAAACTTTTGCCGTAGATTCGTAATGGTAGTCACGAAATTTTTGTAATTTTGCCACTATTTTTTACTCCTAATACCGGGTCCGCCGCCACCGGTGCCACCGCCTCTGCGCCCAGAAGAAGCAGCTACTTTAGCGGCTTTAGCTTTTGATCTCGCTTTGACCTTTGCAACTTTAAACCTCCCGGTTCTGACGTCCCGTTTAGTGGGTGAGCCGGAAGTTTTTACAGCAATTTTCTTCACTCCGCGAACTTTTAACTTATCTTTTTTATCGGTAGTTCTAGCTATTTCATCAAGAATTATAGCTAGCGCTTTCTTTGCTGCAGCTTGAGTAATTCCCACTTCGTCTGCAACTTTCTTGACAAGGTCTTTTTTATTCATTTTTTACCTGCCGTTGATTAAATGTATCGTTGTATAACAGTTTATTATGTGCCGGCCTCACAACTAAACCCTAATAGTTAGGTAGACCTGAAATAGGGACCGCCAAAGGATACCGTGACAAATTTAGCAGATTTTTACAGGACTCGACCTGTTTAATATATTCAGATTTGTTAAAAACAAACTGTAATTCAGTATCTCTCTCGAAGCTCCACATTATTTCGTTTTCATTGTGCTTCACCGTTATGTAATCCCATCCAGCATCTTCAGGATTGCCACAGTAACATGTAAATAAAAGATACTGCCCTTCTTGCTCGCAGGATTTCTGCAACTGCTCCCAATAAACAACGCCACTATCAAAATCTTCTATTTCTTCGATAGAGATACCATCTAGGTAGATATCAATAAACGTACAATTAGAAAAATCTATGCCTTCGTAGCTTACGGCATTATCAATTTCCTTTGGCACAATTATGATTTCGTTCATTCTACTTACTCTGGCACATAACGTTTGTATGTGCGGCGGACATGGAGGCGTGAAACGTCGGAATGGCCGTCCAAGGAGCGTAGCGACTGCTGCACAATACATTTGTTATGTTTGTCTACTTTGACGATTAAATGGAATCGCAAACCAATTTACCTTTGGTTAAAGAAGTTACTTTAACAAATGTAACATCTTTCCTAGTACCATCTGGCAGCCCCTGCTTAACGACAACCTGTACATAACCAGCCTTTTCAAGGCTACGCATAAGCCTAATTTCACCAGTACGTTCGGCCGCCCAGAGTGGCATAGATTTTCCTTTTGATATCTGCGAAAGATAACCTAGTTCTTTTAGCGAAATACCCAATGAACGAATAGATTCACTATTAAGTTTCGTGATCTTTTCTTCGATGCTTTCTTCAACACCAAATGCCATATTTGTGGTGAGCAAGACCATTAAGACTGCAAACGATATGTTTTTCACTTCTTCTCCTCTAGAACATAACAGTTTATTAAGTGCGGGCCTAAGGCGACATTTAAGCTTGATCAATGAGAGACACTCCATCATCGCCCCAGTCCATGTATTTACCATTTAGTTCTTCTGCCAGATTAGAGGGTGAAACTAACACCGCCAATCCTTTTGCGTTTATGTATGAGTCAGGCTCAACCTTGATTTGTTCTGCAATGTCTGCCGGCACAACCGACATACACCAGACATCCGGTCCAGCATCGTTGACCTGCCCTTTAAATATTGCCATTTCGTTTCCAGATGAAGGATTGATATCTATAGTTCCCTGAAGATATTCAATCAATTCATCAGATATTCTTAAATCGATATCTCTCATAGCATTTAACGCCGCCAGCAATTGCCGGAGCGAGCTGGCAGTTTTTTTGCCCCGCAAAAAATGTGACAGCTCGCGGAGGTCAATTGGCTGGCCTTGTTAAAACTTTACTTAGAATTATAGTCATATTCAGTAATTTCATTTCCTGACAACAGTGCCTCGTTCCAAAGCCCGTTATCGTGCGGAATAGCCTCTGTAGATTCCATTTCACCATAAAATTTCCTACATATCATCTGTGACTTGTAACACCACCTAAAACACACGTCTTCGAATGGATAATCAACGTAAATATCTCTTTCGTTAAAATGTGGACCTTTCGCAACGGGCACTTTATTTCCTTTAGATTTTAACAGTTTATTCTATCGCCCCGACGACACTTCTCCGCCGTAGCGCTTTCATTTTAACGTGACTGGCATTATACAGCACGCGCCACCCAAGCTAAAGCCCGCACCACGCCTGCACTCTAGGCCTCTCTAACTAATCGCCCGCTGAATCACGTACAAATTTAGACCCTGAAGATATGTAGCCCGGTTTACATATCTAATTTTAAGAGTGCCTGTCCTGTTTATTATTTCTGTTCACTCCTTCTTAAAACCCATATTAGTTTTTAGATTGCCTGTCTCTTTAACGCCGCCAGCGAGTAAATTTTCCGTAGCAGCGCCTTGTTAGAAATTTTATGATAATTAAAGTATGACATTAGAATTTGAGAATACGGTTATCGACTTTGCCCCTCGTGACAGCGCCACGTATAGATTGTGCGAATTCATTGCCCCTGCATCAAGGATTAACGAGTGGTCTGCCTCTAGCCCTTTTAAGAGCAAAGTTGAACCAATAGCTCGTATTGGTATACGACGATCACCTTGATGTCTTCGCTGTTCTCGAATAACTTCAGCTGCTTGTTTAGTTGTTTTAGTTGGGTCACTAATACTTAATGATACCGCGCTTTTTAAAGCAGAAAATGCAGCTCTCCTAAATAATCTCGTATCGGTGCTAAGCTCAAGGGTACTAAGCAAGTTAGCAATGGAGTTTTTATCACTAGACTCGATTACATCCTTAACTGCCAACTCGACTTGACTAGCAGGCGTACGATTTCTACCTGCCAATATTGTTGGCATCCGCTTGCTTAAATTTGATTTTCCTACTCCTGTCATCATTAATGAAACAGTTACAAGTATTTGATTGGATAACTCCTCCCCACTTAAGTTGTCTATCCGAGAAGCTATAGATGTTACGTCTGCTAAGTCGACAGGCTCAACAACTTCAATTCCTATTGATGAACTAGCGAAGTTATGCCTTGATCGGGGGTTCCGTGAATCACCTATAACTAACAACGAATCATTAGCATCATTGTCATTCCTAATTCGATATTGAGCTTGGTTCTGGCTTTGGTTATCAGTTTGCACATTACCCATCAGCTGATTCCAATATACATAATTAGGGCAACTCGATAAATCAATTGATCTATCTTGTAGTAATAACTCGCGACAATTTAAAATCCACTGGCCTAGGTCCGGAGCTCCTGCATTTATCCATCGCCAAGGAGTAGTTAATTCACTAATAACTGGAAATCTCGATTTAACATCATTATCCCAGTGTGGCATCGGTCCGCCGAAATTAAAAATACATTGCATAGGGTCACCGAAAACAATAGTCGGTAAAATATCTGATAATGAGCATATCAAAGCATGCTGATCTGCATCGCAATCCTGATATTCATCAACTAACAGCCGTGAATACGATGAACTAATAATTTCGGATATATGCCCATAGCCTATATAATCATGAACATTTCTGCGTAGTTCTGGGTAGAAAACCCTCGGGTTATCAGGTGTAGCCCTCACATTACATGACGCGGGAAACATCTTTGCTATCCGCCTTGCCCAGCCGTCTATAGTAGCAACAATAAAATTACGGCCTGGCACTCCAAGGCGTTTCAATCTCTGCTTTAATGCAGCCACTCCAGCAGTGGTATGTGTTAGTACAAGGTATGGCTTACCTGCATTAATATTAAGTGTTTCTGTGATTAGGTGTGTTTTTCCACATCCTGCTGGAGCAACAATTAACCCACGCTCCGAGTCTAAGACAGCCTCTACGGTCACTATTGCCCACCTGCTGGTTTAGCCCATGTGAATAAGTTATCTATAGGTTTTTTAAATCTTTCATGAAACTCTTGGTATTTTGGCATAATGATAGTTCGAGCAATTATTTCTGCAGGCTCAATATCTTTAAACCAAGATTTTTTCTTGGATGCTATAGATAGGGTAGTTCTTATGTCGTCATTAAAATTTACCAAGCAATCATCTAAGGAAACTCTATTTTCTGAACAAGACTGTATGCAGGCATTTATAGAGTCTCTGCCCTTTCTTTCAATGGCATAATTAATCAATTCTGCAATGGCACTCGGTGGACAGCAAAAGAATATAGCGTCTTCAGTTGCATAATTGTGATCCCATTCAAAAATACTAATTCCTTGGGTTTTGGCTTCCATGCTCAAGGCTATATGTTCCGCGTTCTTATCAGAATCCTTAAAAAGGGCAGTTGAATACCCAAGACTTCGGAAAACTTTGGCTCGCTGAAACATACTATCCCCACCACCATCTGTGCAATATGTACCAAATGCCTGAATACTTATGCCACCCGAGCCTTGGCAATAGAGATCAATACCTTTAACTAGCCCTATTTCAGTTTTTCCTTCACAAACAATAACAGCCTTACTAAAGAAAGCTTCGGCACAAACCCGTAATGTACTTTGTTGTTCATCACCGCCAGTTAATGAGTAAATCAAATGTGAAAAGTGCGTGTTTGGTGGTGGGAATGGTTCCGTGGTAGTTTTTCTAACGACATGAAGTTGCGATGCTTGAAGTTCTCTCAACACGTATGGAGAATGTGTAGTAATAAATACTTGTTGTTCTGGTTCAGTGTCTTTAGAGCCTAGTTCATTTAACAATCTGGTTATCCTATATGGCTCCAACCCATACTCAGCTTCATCGACGATAAGTATTTTAGACATACTTGCTGCTTTTTGAAGCCCACTAATTAGCAAACGAGATGACCCCGTTCCTAGCTGTCTTAGTGGTGTATTGTCATTATTGTGAAGACTAATAGCACCATGTGAAAGTGAAATGCTGTTGACATCAAGTAAGGCCTTTAAATCACCAACAGGAACTCCTAGGTTGTTGGCTATAGTTTTTACTTGAGTTAACACATTATCTATTCCATCAACCTGATGATCAGAAAATGCTGTACGAGAATTTCGACCCAATTGAGCTAATGTTGATGAAATATCTAAACTATCTTCTGACAATTTATTTAATACAGATCGGCTGCCCCAAGCTAAATGGTGATTTGAAGCAACGCCAAGTCTTGCTGGTGTAACTAACTCACGATGCTTCCAAGAAAGCCTACGTTCAATACCTTCAGCTTGTGCACGTACAGAATAGAGTAACCAGTCAGCATCTAAGTCTTCACCAACCGTTAGTTTTACAGTAAGTACAATCTCTTGTCCCACTTGAGGTTCATCTGAAATCTCACCAGTGGTTGCGTTAAAGCTCCGTAAAAACATCCCGTAAGAATCAATATTTTTAAGCTGGTCATTTAATGCACCTAGAGTCACCCAAATTTCAATTGGATTAGTTGTATCAAGCTGAAAAAAATCGGCATCTGTGAAGGGATAAGAACGCCTTGCACCGAGAGCCAAATCGATTGCATCTAGAACAGTTGATTTACCCGAGTCACCAGGACCAATCAGGCAATTTAAACCAGGTTTTGGCAGCCATTCAAGCTCTCTAATCACACGGAAATTTTTTATATGAATGTGTCTGATTTGTGACAAAATAAAACCCTTTTAATATTATCCACCTGAATGTAAATAGGTGCCGAGTATTTCTAACAGTTTATTCTACCGCCCAGACGACCTTTTCCCGCCGCCAAGCCATGATTTCAACGTGACAGGCACTATACAATACATATGACTCCATCTAAACCCCACGCCACATCGGCCCTATACGGCCTGCCAGTATTCGTGCGTCTGTAATTACTCAAATATCAGAGCCGGAGATATGACGCACCAGCGGTATATCCAACAAAAAGACCTACGTTTTCTAACATTTTAATAGGCCACATGCGTGTTTAGCAGATTTACAAAACTCGACACACTAAGGAAACTCTTTGATTTAAAAAAGAATTCGCAAGAAGCAAACAACCTCTCTGGGGCAAAACGCGCACAAGGCTCGCGTAAAGCAAGCACAGCAACACACCTCCGTTACTTTATAGCGGCGATTAGATGTTACGAATGGCGAATTTAGTTTGTGCTCGACACAAGAGATCAGAAGCGATAATTAATTTCCATTGCCGCGTTTCACCATCACGCCCTAGCCCACCACCACAAAGGTAGAAGAGAAATGGCGCGACATAACACTGCCTTATCCGCCAGCACCTAGGCTATTCATCATCAGTAGGCAATGCCGTTATCTGCAATAGATTATGCTCCGCATAGGCGGTTAGTTTTTGACCTTTCTTAAAGCCCATATCACTTAACCACTTGCCGCGTAACACGATACACAGCTCTAGTTGGACAGGAGAAAAGGTTAAACCGACATTGCGAACCTTCTTTGTGGGTTCGGTGACCGTCTCTAATACGAGGATGTTGCGAGTTATTGGGGAATTTACTTGGGTCGTGCGGAAGTCTAGCGTAGAATTGTCTTTAGCCATAATGGACTCTTGTAAGTCTGTTGAGGTTAGTCACCTCTGTTGTGCTCGAACACTTCAGGGGTGGCGATTTTTATGTTCCTTTGCTATTTCATTTATTCTTTCGTTCTTTATAAAATCGTGAATATTTGGTTTTATCTTTGGTTTTATATTTCGTTTAAATCATTTATCAAGACCATTCACATCACGTCAATGAACTTGTTTTCTTTGTATGCCCTATTAGTAAAGCCCAAAAGACAATTCAAATCAACAGCCAATACATGTTTATTTGGCTGTTGTGATGTCATTCATGTTGTGGATTATATTTGGTGTGGCTGTTTTACTTTCTTGTGTCAAAAGGAAGATTTAAGAGACGTGATTTTATATTTAAAAAACAAATTAATAATGTGTCGCGCAATATTTTTTGGGCTGGATTCGTTAATGTATTGAAAATTATCACTTAAGTTTTGGCTACCGTTCTAGTCCGATCACTCCATCATTTCCAAGCCATCTGCAGTGAGCCCCCTAATATTTTGATGGCTAATAATACGGTCAAATAGCATCAATTTTTGTTCGTTGGGTATGTTCTCCAATGCCAGATTCGGAAATTCTTCTGAATACCAATGGTTCATCAATATTTTAATTTCTGCTTTCAAATCATTGGCTGCATATTCGCGCCCTTGGTCTTCACCGAATTGAGTTGCTGAACTCTCTAGATTTTCGGGCAATACATAGAGGCTGGGTATTGTTCCGGTTTTATCAGGGACCAAATGTATTTCATTATTCCAATTTCCGGATGGGATTATTATTTCTCCCTGTTCATATCCGAGGTTCCCGCTGAATTTTCCTTCGGCCTGGCTAGCCGTTATTTCTTCGTAGGCCACCTCTTGATAGCGACCAAGGTACACTTTTTCCGGGCTGAAAAAGCTTTTACTTTTAATATCCCCGGAAGAATCTATTGCTCCTCCTCTGTAGCCTCTCAAGGTGTCTATTCCGTTTACGGCAGTCGTGTGTGTGCCTTCATATTTCGTGCTTTGAAGCATATTTGTCGCACGCGGCCCAGGGAACCAATTCTTGGCTTCGCCGCTACCACCTACAGAGTTACTGAGCAAATGACATCGTTCGAGTTCGAGTCCGTAGCTCTCGCGCAGGAAATTCCGATACACTGTACGGTCTAAATCTCCCCCGCCTTCTGCATCACCACCACCATCCTTATGATCGCTACGCCCCCATATCCCACATGAGGCATAACCCGCTCTTACATGTGTATTGCCTGGAAGAGTGTATTGATAGCCTGGATTATAATTAAGACTTTTATTGAGCGCTAGCCCGACTGGTGGCCCGGAGCTCGGTATTGATGCCGCGATATCGTTTGCAACTTTTGTTCTTATCGTATTTTCCAAGAAATCGAACACGTCTTAATTTTCCTATTTTTAGCAGCCCGTTGATAAGCTGGGACTTAGTGAGTTGGATATTCGTCCACCCTGACAATGCTAGATATTTTTCTTAAATACTTAGCTGGGTTTTACTAGCGTGGTAAATTTTGGTTTACCCGCAGTCCCACCCGGCTCTACGCCCGCCCTCATACTTCACCGCTAAACCTTGCTTGATCATGTAACTGCCATAGTCCTGACCATCAAACAATAAGTCGCCATTTATGCGACCGGAATATTTTGTCTTTTGGGGGTCAACATTTTTGACTAATAAGCTCTTGCTCGCTTCTAGCAATGCAATTGCGTTTCGTGTGGCGGACTTGCCGAGCGAGACTTCACACTCTTCGATCCGCACGCCGCTCTTCATTCCTCTGCGCGACTCTGGTGTGTCTATCCCTGAGACGCGTAAATTTACGTCTTTATATAAACCCGGATAAAGCTCTAGCCTAAGTTTTATGGTGTCGGCATCAATTACCTTCAGTAAAACGGCTGTATACACGTTTGGCATTGGCTTTGCGGAAACCGGGACACACAATATCAAGCACAAAAAAACAAAAGACACGTATCGTTCAACGCTCATAAGATTACCTTTTGATATTTATAAATTTGGTTGTTGAGTAGGTTTAGAAACTATCGGCAATGCTTTTCATTCGTGAACCGTCGGTATCGGCCATAGATTCCCAGCGGCTATCGCTATTCACTGCCTGTCCGTTAATCGTTTCTGTTGCTTGAACCAAGCCGCTTAGCTGCTGGGGGACGTGTGCATATTCATGATGTATGTCATTGGGATTACCGCACACTATTTGATTCCCTTGAATCAAGGAGCTTGCGCCTACACTCTGTAACGCACTGTCGCTCACGCTGGTATGGCGAACACTAACGCCTGCGTCGTGTAGGCTGTAGCCGTACATTTGGTTAAAGGCGGCGTTATCGCGATTGCGAATGCCGTTAACACTGTCGTCTAGGCCGCCCTCACTTTTAAGTTGAGCGGTATCGTTTGGCCAGAAGGTTTTGCGCTGTACTGCTGGCGTTTCAGTTATTTCATTGTGTTGAATATTGTGTGCTTGTTGTAAATACATGGTGAACTCCTAGCGGTATGTGTTACTAAATTGGTAAAGTGGAACTGCTTGCTTAGCCCCAGCGCTGCAAGTCCTGCTGGCAGAGTAGGCGCGCCTTATCCTTCGCTAATTCACGCCCTAGTGCCTCTATTAAGTAGGTTTTTTGAAGATCGCCTCCTCGCTCTAAAGCACTTAATAAGGCGTGTTCATACACGTTATCGATCTGGGCTATGCTCAATTCAAAAATTTCGGATAGGCCGACAATATCTATCCGCGATTCGAAACTGGGGCCACTTGTGCTTAGGCGTTGCCAATGTTGATAGCGCTGGATTTTGTCGGGTAGGGAAAATTCGATTACGGCATCGAAACGCCGTAAAAATGCGTTGTCGATATTGCTTTTAAAGTTGGTGCTTAATAGCAGTAAGGCGGTGTAGCTTTCCATTCGTTGTAAAAGGTAACTCACGCCCATGTTGGCATTTTTATCATGGCTGGATTCTACCTCTGAGCGTTTGGAGAAAATCGCATCCGCTTCATCGAAGAGTAAAACGGCGTTCTGCGCTTCGGCTTGGTCAAACAAACTAGCCAATTGTTTTTCACTCTCGCCTATCCATTTGCTTGCAACATTCGCTAGGTTTACTTTGTATAGGGGAAGCTGAAGTTCATTAGCCAAGGCTTCTGCGGCCATGGATTTACCGGTACCGGGTTTGCCGTAAAGTAAGGCCTGAATCCCTGGTCGGTAATTGGGGAGTATGTCTTGCATTTCTTCTGCGTATTGAAGGCGTGTTACCAGGCCCTGTAATTGAGCGCGTGTCTCGTCTGCCAATTGCATATCGGAAAAACTAAAGCGCGGTTTACAATATTTGGCCAGACTTTCGTCGCGAGTATTCAGTTGGTCGAGGCAGGCTTGTTGTATGCGATAAACCGTTGGTTGGTCTGAAACGCTCTTGCCTGCAACACTATTGTCTTTATCGCCCAGTAGTTGGTCCACGATGCTTTGCATCTGATCACCGCTTAAGGGGTACAGTGTGGCGATAAGAGCCAGTTCTTTTTTACTGATGTCTAAGCTGGGCTTACCGGAATCAATATCGAGTAGCATTCCCCAACTGGCTAAGCGTTCTTTCGCATGTGGTGGTCTAAGGCGGCGTTTATGGTTCAGTTCAGGAAGCGATACTTCTTCGGAGCCGGTCAGAATAATATGCGATTGCGGTAGCTGGCTTAATATGGTTAACAGGCCTTTTAGTGCCGGTTGTTGGTGTAGCTGTTGGGTGAAGTCGGGCCAGTAACAGTAAAAGTTTTGTTGTTGAACTCGTGCGTGTAGGTATGCGCAGACCAAGCTTTGTTTAAGCGATTCTATTGGAATGTTTTGCTCATGCGTCATTCCGGGTTCTACACTATTATTCGTCGATAGTTTTGCTGATCCCTCTCCTGACCCACTCCCTAATCCCTCTCCTACTTCGTATAGGTGAATGGAGGCGCTTTTCTCTTTACCCGCCCCACCCGCTCTATCCGCTCTATCCGCTTTGGTCTCTTTGTTATCTTTGGAGCATAGCGCTTTAACATAGGCTAAATGCTCTTTTGCATTTAGCCCTTCAATAAATAATACCCTAGGTAAGTTGCCCTGTATTTGATTGTCGTAGAGCCCTGAGCCCACCTTCGATTTTTGACGTGCAGAAAGCACGTGGCTTTGTAATCGATGAAAGCTACAAGCATTAATTATTGTCGGCGCATGGAGAAAACTCCACAGGCCATCGGCCAAAATTAGGCTTTGCATTAATCGACCAGAGCATTGGTTGGATTCGGGGGCCAATAATTGCCACTGATTTAAGGCGCTTTTTAGGTATTCATGGAGGCTATCGTCTTTGTCATCGCCCGGATTTTGACAAAACAAAAGGCTGCGTTCTAATGACAACAACGGCCCCTGCTCGTAGGCCGCGAGTCGGGCAAAATCATGCAGCAGGTCTGGCTCACGCGCTAGGGCTACGTTTAAGCATAATATGCGCTGGCATAGTGGCGAAAGGTAGAGATATTCTTGTAACAGGCTGTAGGGGCTTTGTGTGATGACTTCATCGAGGCTTTGTTGGAGTTGTGCAATGGTTTGTTCAATGCTCAGGGATTGTTCGCTTTGCAGTAAACATTGACCGAGCTGGTAGATACTGCCGTATAGATTGGAATACACGATTCCAGTTTTTTGGGTGCTCATGCACGGGCTTCCTCTTGTTCTTTCAACGACTTTTACAGGTAAGTTTGGCCAGAATGAAAAGCCACATACTGTAGTCGGATAAGGTGTGTTGTTTGTTCCGGTTTATTTTGTTTTTCTGGGTTACGGGTTACGGGGTACGGGGTACGGGGTACGGGGTACGGGGTACGGGGTACGGGGTACTCATCACCCATCATTCATATATCGATGACATGCGGGCATAAGGTAACGACGGGTTTTGAATATTTGTTTGCGTATGTGGGACTCAGTACACTCGTATTCTTGGCTCAATTCTCGGTAACTTTTTTCTTCAAAAAAATAGGACCAGCAGATGGCACTGACGCGTTCGGGTAATTCTTCTATTACACGTTTTACGAACTGAAGCGTGGCGATGCATTTCTCGCGATGGAAGAATGCGCTTAGCTCTTCAATGGTTATATCTTCCACGACTTCTTCTTGAAATTTTGAATGGGTGCTGTTTCGCCTTAATATGTCGTAGTGGGTATTGCGACATATCCGTAATAACCAGCCGAGTATGTTTACGCCGGAGTCGACGGCATGTAATTTTCCATATGCTTTTAGCATGGTTTCGCTGCACAGATCTTCTGAGTCGTGGTGATTGGTGCGCAAACGATAACGGCAGTATCGATAGATTTTTTTCTTGAAGGCGTTCCATAGGATCCAAAAATAATGGCGATCGTTAGCGAGTCGTAGCAAGTGGGTTTGGTCATCTAATTCCTGCTCTTCTCGCAGTGGCGTAACGCTACACTCAAGAGTTTGAATCGCTCCTGTAACTACGTCGTTGTTAACACAGTCAACGCTAAACTCTTGTACACCCAGGGTGAGGGACATGGTATTTCTCCAAATTTTAGGCGAACAAACCCCGTAACGAGTTTTTTGGTTAAACTCGGTAATGGCGGTTATTCGGCGTGGTTAGTCGTTTGGCTCTGAGCCTTTTAGTGGATGGTTACCTTTGGTTACTGGCAACTTTAGGGTGTGCTAATGAGCGGGTTGTTAGACGGTTCCCGCCTGTGGCCGCCATTTACTTTTTCTCTGTCGGTGAGCTTATGTCGATCTCGGAAGCGCCAGGCGGTGTGCAAGGTCAGCCATTTTTCGCAGTACTCGAAACCAATTTTCTTGCGCATATCCTCAACCAGTTCCATTAAGTCTGTACAAAAGCAAACATCGATTTTTTGCTGCCAGTCATTTAACTGTTGGGCCACTTCTTCGAGTTCTGGGTGATCTTGTACGACCCACGCGCCATGACCCAGGGCCCGGCCATTACGCCTTGCGTCGAGGGTTTCCAGTTTGTTTAAGCGTGTGTAAATTTGGTATTTTTTATGGGTGCCCCAGGCATCGGACCAGCGAATAATGTCAATTTGGGATTCTAGGTTGTGCTTTCCCTTGGGGTTGATGTGGTCGATAAGGGATGTCCAGTTTTCAAGACTTTGATGCTGGTTTAGCTTCTGTAAAGCAGCTTCTAAAGCGTGTGAATATCCGCTCGCTTTAAGTAGGGATTCAGGGCTTTCCCATTGACTATCTTTGTTGGAAAAGTCGATTCGGTGATGTTTATGCGGCCCCGGTATAACGTTGCCCCAGGGCCATATGATTTTTTTTGCAAGCGCTGAAAAATTCTCTAGCGTGGTGTGGTTTTTTGAGCCGATTCCCAGGCATTCGGCGTAGCGCACCATGTCGATAAGCGTAGCGAAATCGGTTTTCAGAGTCGCGCTGTCGACTAGCTCGCAAATAGTTTGGGTGGGGAGTATGGCGTGATGACCTTCGACATCAAGGTCGCAGTGATTGCTGGCTGCGTTCTTAATTTTTTCTGCCCAGACGTAAAGGTCTTTTGGCATAGTTTGTAGCGTTTTTTTATTGTGGCGTTTGTCTATCATCAATATTCTCTTTATGGAATATCGGGAAGCTCTAAAAGTGCACTTTTCCGCGATGGCAGCGTCAGTTCCGTACTCGAATCCTCATGTACACTGCGGTACATGAAGATTCGAGCGCGGTATATCCCAACCCACACAAAAAACTCAATTTTTAGAGTTACCCTCCAGTTTATTATTGAAAAATACCCTTATTCATTTTCGAAGGAATAATATTTATTCCTGGTATTTCGTATTTGTGGGGAAAATATATATCTTGGCAGGCTTCGCATCCGTATCAGTTTGGTGTCGTTGAGCAGAGAAATGAAAACCGAATAAATGCTATTGCCGCCAATATGGATATTTATAAACCGGAATAGCCGGGTCGATATTGAGGAACTGATACCGAACTGATACCGAGCTGACGCAAGAAGTTTCGATAAGAAAAAACCAGCCCCCATTGCTGGGGGCTGGTTTCGCTAAGGGTTAAGAAATTGAAGGAGCGCTATAGCGTTAAAAAAAGCCTATCTAAAATTCCGACAAGTTAAAACAGGCTGTCTTTATCTGAAGCTCACAAGCACGGCGATTAAATTCATTGACCTCGTTTATTGTCGCCTCTCCATGAATAATGCGAACAGCCACCCTAGCCTGCCAAAGGAAAAATTCTTGCCGAGGTGTTAATGCTGATAATAGGTGGTTTGGATTTTCTCTATTTATCAAGCTGTAAATGTGTCGATTTAGGCTGGCCTCATCTCTTAGATAGTACGCGGCGGTAATTACTTGTGGGTAAGATTGAAATGGAAGCAGAAAAGCTGAAGACTCTTTTTCAAGGTTTTCAAATTTTGAAAGTATCTGGCTTGCCATTTGTACTTTTGGTTTGTTGAGTCCTTTAATCGTGTGTCCCAACTGATTTTTAATATTAGCGCTAGCCTGTGAATTTGACTCCTTTGAACAGAAGATTAATGTTTGGATGGCATAGACCCGATGGCCAGCCTTAGATTCGAGAGCGTATTGATGCATAAGGGATATCGACAGATTGATGGTCTTAAACGCATCTGCTTGTTGATCGGTGAGATGAAAATACCAAGCTTGTAGCGATAAAAATAAAACCGTATAACGGGGAGCCGATATCGATTCTGCTAGTGCGAGCCCCGAATTTAGTGCGCTATTGGCGCTATCGAAGGAACAAGCTGACAGAAGGTTTTCGGTATATACCAGTCGGGCGTTAAGCTCCAGCTGTAGGCGCCCAGTCATTCCGGCCAATTGAATAGCCTGCACCCCAGCTCCGATGGAGCAACCAATTTCTAATTGTTCACGTTGAATACGGGCCAACAATTCGCTGAATTGAGCCTCTTTGACTCGTTTTTGTCCGTTCTGACTTTGTGTGAGTCCCAGCTGACAGGTCACAAGTGCTTTTTCCCAATCGCCCTCTTCGAAGTCTTTCTTGGCTTTAATTAGTGTTTCCAGCAGATCTGTATTCTGTAGATTAGTGACGTCTAGCCCTTTCTTTCTCTGATGCTCGTTTCTATTCTGCTCACTACTCCCATATTTTAGTTCGAGGTTAATAAAGGCTTTTTCTCTGGCGCCTGGCTTACGTAATACAAGCTTATAGAGCGAGGCTAAGGCATTAAACAGTTCTTTACGTTGATTACGATCCTCAACTTCCCGTAAAGCTTGTTCATATACCTCGATGGCCGTTTTCACTTGATGTAACGCAGCTAGACTCTCGGCTTTAATCATGAGAGCCGTAATTCGTTGCTTGCCAATGGTGCAGGTTAACGCATGCTCTACTAAACTTTGTGCGTCTTCGAACTCGAAACTGTCTAGCTTTTGGCTCGCCAACTGTAGCACTTGGTTTGTCGCTGAATGGTCAGCCGCTTGTGTGGCGTGAATCAAGTACGCTATACAGTTATTATCACTATAGAGTTCCGCGCAAAACCGGTGCAACTCTTTTGATTCCTCTGGCGCAATACTCGCTAATACGCCTCTCCTAATAAATGGATGAACAAAACGATAACTGTCTGGCAGGTTCTTGAGCCACCCTAATCTGGTATAAAAGCTAACTGACGACGATTGTTTCATGTTGTCAATTAAACGCTTCGGAATAGATTCCCCCATAAGCGCGATAACCTTAATTAAGGTTGTTTGGATGGCATTCAGCGCCTGCATCTGGTTGTTAAGCTGGGTATGACATAGGCTATGATATCTCCCTGCCGCACTATCTATACTTAATGTAACTATCTGATCATTCGATCCATTCCCCTGTGTATTTGAAGGCGGGGATAACAAAGTAGAAAATACGGTTTGTCGGATATATCTCGGGTTTCCATCTGCGATCTCAATGCAGCGCTCTACATCTATGGTGATATCTAAGGAATTTGCTTCAATAACACTTTTAAAATTGGAAATATGATTGACTGCAATTGATTTACTGGCAACATTATTTACACCGTTTAGCTCAATTGTTTGCGTTTCTTTTGGCCAGAATTCATTATCACAATAGGCGTCGTTTGAAGTTTTATTGGTTGTCGAATTAATGAGTCGGTTAGAAGGGATGTTGGAATGGTGATTAAAATGGTAATTAGAACAAGTTCTAAAGGAATCACTATTTCGGGTGCTCAATAGGACGAATAACGGGAAGGTTTTTACTGTTGTCAAAATGGCCTTTAATAGCCGCGCGATGCTATTCCCTGACTTAGTGTTAGGGTTTACATTCTGACAGTCATCGATCACCAACGCGAGTGAACCACTCCGAGTTGCGTAGGAAATCAATTCAGTAACCGCTCTTAACTCTTCGGCCTTATGGAAACCCCTAGGCATTATGGCTAACAAACGGCTCTCTCCTTCCGATAAGGCTATTTCGGCCAACTCTAGAATGACTAAATGTAAGGCAGGACTGATGCCTGACGCTTTAAGCTGTGCCCTAAGGTCGTCAGTAGAACTTGATAACTCAACCCCTAGCAATTGCATGACTAATACATGTGCTTGCGTATACCCGTAGATAAATGCTTCCCGACGAAGATGCGTTAGGATGACACGCGCTGGTTGGGTGCGCGGCGAGTTTTCATTAATGGAATCGAATAGATATTTGATTAAACGTGTTTTTCCAACTCCGGCTATGCCGTGGAGGTTGACGGTAACGCCCACATTATCTTCTTGAAACTGGGAAAGTAAACTCCGTATTTGAATAATCTCAAGCTTATAACCAACAAAGTCACCTGCAACCGGATCAGCTAGCCTTACTCTATACCATTGTTCTGGCTTTCCCTGTTGTTCGAGCCCTCTCAATACACTTATGTCATCGAGCCTAACTAGCGGGCTTATCCAATCACACATTACAATGCATTCGTCCGAAGAAATGATTTCAATAACGCTGCTGTTAATCGCTATATCCCCCCAATCTATGGACGAAAGTATTTTTTTTGATTGGTTCGCGCTGTGTAGTGTTAAATGATCTAGCGATAGTTTTTTGTCGTTACTATTATTAGTGCCATTACTGCTATGAGGTTTTTTATTTTTTGGATTCGTGTACGACGAAGTAGTATTAGGTTTCTGTCGTGTCGCTGACATTACATAGCCGTAAAGCCGTACGCCTCCGTCGCAATGGCGCTGTAACGTTAGCACCAAAAGTCGAAATAACTCACATGGTTCAAACCCGGATTCACCTCCAGTAATCATTGCACTAATCGACCGTAAAGATGAATGGGGGTTGTTGTTTATCGCAGATTCGCCAACGGTACGAACACCTGTTCTCTCTAAGATTTGAGAAGCCACCCTCCTGTCCTCTTGCAGCCGTACTTCGATCACAAGATACAGCATGGAAAAACATCCAGGATTAGACTTTCCATAAAGAGTTTCTGTAAGCGCCCGAAGCTTACTGTTGCTACCCGCCCCTTCTCTAATAGTATCTACCCCCTCCTCAACGGGGAGAATAACTTGAACGCCTTGGTTCTCTACATACAATGAACCACTACTAAGTTGATCAACGGGAAGATCATAAAATCGCGCCAGGCATGTGGCAACACGACAGCGGATCTGATGCCCGGTTTCTGCACGCTTTATTGATGAAGCTGAAACAGGTAATCGAGCGCTTCGACATTGCTCAGCCAGACCTTCTTGGCTGAGCCCTTTTTTTTCTCAAAGCTTTAAGCAAAGCTGAGTTGAGAACGATACTACCGGTATTTTGATTTTTCATGACATTTCCTCTTTTGTGTTTTAATAAGGCAGGGATAATCCCACGCCGATTTACGTGTAAATTTGAAATAGTTTTATTCAATAGCAGCAGTGCGCGAAACATGTGGTCGTAAACACTAAACATTTGAGCACGCGAAAGCTCAAATCACCTGGCCGATGGTTTGTTGAGAGCAGTACTATCGCAATTAAAAATTAGTCGGCTCGATTCAGTCGATCAGCCGGTTTCATTTTGCTTTTGAATATATGCATGTAGAGCTGCGACTTATCTGGTAAGCGCTAAACCTCTAAACATCAATAGAATAAGAAAGAGAATATATGAGTGAGGCTTGGCGCCCCATCCGCCAATACAGAATAATTTCATTTGTAACATTTTCCCCGTATTTTTATGGTTATATTTTTATAAATTAGTACGCTGACTTAAAAACGACATAGAGAAGGCGAATGAGCCAGCTATTATGACGGCAATATATAGTCTCGACTTTTAACTATACAAGTAAATATTTCACAATGTGTTTGCGACGTTTTTTTGACGCCGACAGCATGTATGTATTTTTTGGTGAACTTTTAATACTGCCTCATTTGTTATTATTCACTAAACCATTCCGCGTCTTTTAACTAACATAGGCGTCAATATTTAGTTTTGTTAACCCACGACGAATAAAGTACTGATAAATATTTAGTCTGTATTGGCTATAGTTGAAAAGGTTTTTTGGGAGAAACAGAAAACACTATCGTATAGCTTTAATTTGAAGGATGCGGATTGTTCTACAAGAAACACTGACCGCCACCCTAATGAGTTACGTGTCATTTTCATTGCCATTGCAAGGTATGCAATTTCACATTGCCGATCAACTACTCAGCAGCACTGTGGATTGCTTAGTATTAAGTGTTTATCCAAGCTAGTGGATCTTCAGGGATTATTTGTTGCTGTCTAATCTCAAGAGGCTAGCTCGAATGAAACAGTTCACCTTAATTCTTGGTGCGTTATAAACCCACCAATTTAAAACAATCTACTGTGCGTACCGTAAAGCAAAATATCAAAATCATGCAATAGTTTGAAATAGCATGTAATAAGCTGAAATGGTTTGTAATATACAATAAATTCAATTCACTAGTTATGCGATCGTGCCTAGAACTATTGACATGTGGTCAATAGTTAGACGTGGATGTAGGTTGAGAGCTGGGCTTTGTGAAGTGAGTAGTGAGGGATCATCACACATAAGACGATCTGTTTGCGGAACGTGTAAAGCATTGCCTATAACGTTTCCCTAGATGAGTTGATGATATCGGACACCTGGTGCTACTCTCTTCATTTTCCTAACGCTACTAAATATGTGAAATTGGCGCCAGCGGCAGAAATCCGAGTTCCTAATTCAACCCGAAGGAGTACGACCTTGAGCAAATACTCAGCACTTTTACTTTTATTGCTATCGATTAGTTCCATAGCCCATGAAAATAGCCAACCACCACACCTGTGGTCTACCTTCAAAGATTTAGACAAATCTGTAGCGGCCTGTAAAATGCAGGGTAAGTTTGAATTTGATAGGCTAGGCATTAAAGGTGTAGTCGAAAATGCACACGGAATATATGGGATCTATAAAGGAAACCGTGTAGTGGAAAAATGCACGGCACAGGGTAATAAAAGTCGTTTATGGGTTATGGTCGCTGGTCACGATAAGGGTTCGGTCGAAATTATTAGAAATCAATTGGCAAAGGGAATTATCTAAAGCAATAATAGATGCCACAATAAAATTAACAAATGTTCATTTAATAAAGTGATTAACTATGAAAACCCCGATTACTGGAAAGTGTCAGTGCGGCAAGGTCAAATATGAAATAAGCCAGCCATTCTTAAAGCAAATTGTTTGTCACTGTAGCGAGTGTCAAAAGCTCTCGGCTACGTCCTTTAGTATTACTGCCATCATTCCGCAGGAGGCTTTTACTCTGGTCGCAGGTGAATTAACATCTTACACACGTGTTGCTGACAGTGGATCAACCAATAACTGTTATTTTTGCCCAAACTGCGGAAATCGAATTTATCACCAAAACCCCGATAAGCCGGAGAAAATACGCTTGAAGCCGGGCACTCTTGACGATACCTCCATCATCAACCCAACAATTCACGTTTGGCTGCAAAGCAAGCAGGATTGGGTTAAAATTCCGGAAGGCGTTGAAACTTACGATACTCAACCGAATATGTAAAATACTCTCGGGTGCTATCAAAGGGATTGCAGGCAAGTCGGTTTATACTGTGTCGAAACAATAAGCCTGCCTTGCCTGCCTTTTAACATTCAAGTTAATAATGGTGCTCCGCTTCATGCTCTAACGTCCAAGTCACATGGGTCACAACTTTAAACCCATTGCCCAGATCTTTTACATAAACCTCTTTACCGCCACGTCGTGACATTAGTTGTCCGAATTCAGAGTGATTAGCTACAACTGCCGGATTACACTTAGGTGATTTTGGATTGCAGCTACCACCATCATCACCGCCATCTTTACCCCCTTTCGAGCCAGCATAAATTGTTTCTAATTGATCGTAGTCGTGTTGATTGGGGTATTCGTTGCTTAGCTCACCATCGATGGTTCCGTCGGGGTCATCGGTGTAGTCCATGCATGAGCCTAGATTTACATTATCAAAAGTTACGTCCTGATGGGACAAACCGAAGGTATGGGCCACTTCTTGGCACATCACCATCAATCGCCAAGCGGGCGTATTGTAATATGCCATATTGTAGTAAGTGTCGTTTAGCTTGGCGACTCCGGCGATGATGGAGCTGCCACGCGTATAAATTTGAGCGATACCCAGCCAACCTTTAGCACCATATTCAGCGTTACAAATTTGTACATTCCCGGCTTCCGGATTGCAGTCAAGGGGGGCTGTTGAACCTGTATCGACTACGGTATCCAAGACGGTCGAGACTGACCATTGAGTAGAGGAAATAAGTAAGTGGCCATCCCAGCTCGAATCGACGTTGTCCCCGAGTTTGAGTGTGAAAGGGATGCTTGACGGCTTCCATTTAAACTTCCCCCATGAATGATCGGCTATCGTATTCATAGAAACCATGGATATAACAATCGTTACAATTAATAACTTCAGGCCCGCTTGTGTAAACATAACCCCACCACCTATACCAAGTAAAATACCAATCTGTGTTTCCCGCAATTTGTATACCCTTTTGCAATACGAGCTTGTAAGTCGTTGTTTTTTTTCATTTTAAAATGAAGGCAAATTATTTTGGACTTTAGGTGAATGCAAGGTGTAAATTAGGCCGACACCAAAATCATCATTATGACTTGGGAGTGTAGAGTAAACAGCCGAACGGCATTGCTTGGCCAAACGTTTGCTGTGGAATTACCGGGGTTATTAGTCAGCACTTCCAGTACTATAGCCATTAAAACAGAAGTCCTTTTATTTCGGAAATTCGATGACAAAAATTGACTATAAAAAAGAGCTAAAACACCTTTACCGACCCTCGGCTAAAAAAGTCGAAACGGTGAATATGCCAGCGATGAACTACCTTATGATTGATGGCGAAGGCAGACCTGGAAATAAGGAGTTTCAAGATGCGATTGAAGCACTCTACCCGCTTTCTTACACCTTAAAATTTATGATTAAAAAGGGAACGATTGGAATCGATTACGGTGTTCTTCCACTCGAAGGTTTATGGTGGGCTGACGATATGTCTGACTTCGCAGAAGAAAAAAAGGACAATTGGAAGTGGACCTTAATGATCATGCAGCCTGAACTAGTGACTGAAAAAATGGTTCAAGCCGCGATAGAATCAGTCAAGAAAAAGAAAAGTCCCACTGCATTACCTCGGCTCCGCTTTACGTCATTTGATGAAGGCAAGGTCGCACAAACACTGCATATCGGGCCATTTTCTGAAGAAGGGCCAACGGTTGAACGTGTGCATCAATATATTCATGAATGCGGAAGTGAGAGAAGAGGTAAGCATCATGAGGTGTATTTAAGTGATATCCGACGTTCAGCACCAGAGAAATGGAAAACCATCATACGGCAGCCGATGACGTAGGCCACTGAAAACCAAGAAATTAGCGCAGACCCACACACACTTCGATTTTCTATTGATACGGGTTTTTAGTCGTATTTTCTCTTACTCTCCTCACGACACTTCGGTGACAAGCCCCGTTTCAATGGCAACTTCCTGATTTTCAAATATGGCCATTGCTGTATTCATACGACTAAACCCCAACTTTCCGTAAAACCCTTCATTTCCCGGGCTGGCGTAAAGAATTATTTTTTTATGGCCAAATGATAATTGCGTCAACTTTTGAATTAACTGCTTTCCTAAACCAATTCCTTGAAAGTCTGGATGAACTGCAACATCGCAGATATAGGAGCAATCTACGCCATCAGCAAGAGCTCGGCCTACCGCAACAAGCCGGTCTCGTTCAAAAACGAAACACTTGAACATGCTGTTTTTAAAGGCCAAGGCTAGGTCTTCCGGTTTTTTATCACCAAGGGGCGCGATTTTATATAGATCAGATAAGATATTCATATCGACGTTAGATTCGTCATACTGCCAAGCCAACTTCATTTCCATTACTTCACGCCTCTAAGACTCGGGTTGCGGTTATGTTTTAAGTTGGAAAGTATAACAAAAGGTTGGGGGTTATTTGCTAATAAAATGGGGGAGGATGACGGGTTACGGGTTACGGGTTACGGATGACGGGGGACGGGGGACGGGGGACGGGGGACGGGGGACGGGGGACGGGGGACGGGGGACGGGGGACGGGGGACGGGGGACGGGGGACGGGGGACGGATGACGGCATGGACTGGGGGCGGAGTCATTGAATTTTTCTGTAGTCGGCGTTGAGGTAGGCGAGCGGATAAAGCCCAGACCCAAATAGAAAATAAACCACGTAAATCAATGACTTCTCCCCCCATGATCCTAGGTTGTTTCGGGGGATATTGTCACGACAAAACAAGGCGGTCGACCACAAACAATTCACCCCTTCGTTGGGGTGAATATGGGCGATGGGATTATTGGATAAGCATACTTACCGATCTTCCCCGCCTTCCGCCCTTATTTCCATATCCTAAAGGACCTGCGAAGGTCTTCGTTTAGATCAACTCAATGCACGCTAATCAAATAGAACAATACTGATCGATCAATCCTTTATAGGTATCGAATATGGCATCTTCTACGTTCAGGGAATATAAAGCGCTACCGGTAACATCGGTACAGCCAATTGCACCGGATACCAATCGCGCTAAAACAGAAACTGCGGCTGCAGCGTATATTTGAGATTTCTCTGCACCTAAAAGCGTATCAACGGTTTGGGTTAGCTCGTGTGACACACGCTCGCCCTCACTATCGACATAACTGACTTCTAGAATAAACTCGTCATCTGAACTCCAGCTACCCGGCGTTGAGAATAGTTCAAAGAAGAATTGTGAATCGTTAAATGAAAAGTTTATCGTTTGCACGTCTGCAGCGACACTAGAGACTTCTTCAGCGGCGGATAATAAATGGCTAAAACCATTTGGAAATTCTAATCTGAAGCGCACATCTGAAACGGCGTGATCGAGAAAGCGTGAAAAACCTTGTGTGAATATGCGTCTACCATCTTCCGGTGTGATCATAGCGGAATATACGCCTTTTCCGATATCGGTTAGCTCATTAAGGAAGGCATCGTTAAAGCGACTTCCTACTCCAATACCAGCAAAATAAATTCCTTCTGCGTTATTTATGGTCGTGTTTTGTGAGATGATTTCGGGGTCAACAACACCGGTATTGGCATAGGCATCGGTTATGATGACTACACGGTTTGATTTGTCAGGTTTGTACTGTCGGTTCGCGACTTCATAGGCCTTTTCGATACCAATATCTAGATTGGTACTGCCATCGACGCTGAGAGATTCAACGACGCTTTGGTAAACTTCCTCATCAAAGGTGTCGGATTCAAGTCGAATACTTGCAGCATGATTGAACGTAACAATATTAACTTCGTCTCCATCTTTTAGACTTTCTGGAAGTGCGCTTAATGCATATTTTGTAACGTCTAGTAGTGAACTAATATCGGATCGCGTCTCGTTAGCATATGATGAAGACATAGATCCAGAAATATCAACGAGTATCGTTAAGACTACATTTGGACGCTCATCAGTCGTCATAATTGGTCCGGTAAGGTTTACACCTAAGGCGTAAACTGCCCCACCACCTTCTTCGGAAAGTTTAGATAACGTTTCTTGATCTAAAGGAATTCCGTTTTGTTCGAAAGCGTGAAGTCCCATGGAAACTTCAAATGGACCTAGATTCGTTTCATCAAAGTGAGAAAATTCTTCAGCGCTTAAATATTCGTATGATCGACCGAGACTTGTCTGGGGTAACCGTCCGTTTTGGATACTAAAAACGGCTAGATCTTTGGATGCGGTACTACCTGAATCGTCGTAGGAAAAAAAGAAGAAGTTTCCTTCGACTGTCCCCGGGTCTCCCGAGCCTTCTTCTCCAGGAGGTACGTCTGGGGCTGGGGTCGCTAGAACTAAGTTCGTTTGCAAACTCACGCCGGATGCTGTCGACCCACCTGCGTTTGCAGTGTTGGCGGTCACACCAGCGTTTCCAGTGTTGGCTGTCACCCCACCGTTTGTTCCGCCTTCTGGTGCGCTGCTATCTCCACCATCGCCTCCGCAGGCACTAAGTATGAGGGAGAACGCTACTGCTCCGATTATGTTGTTAGTTTTCATATCCAGGCCTTTTACTTTTCCAATTTTAGGGTTACTTAACTGTGCCTTTTTCTTGAGGTTGAGGGCACTCTATAATTTTGCACTATGGTCTTAGGTTTATCTGTTACGACTTTGTAAAAACGTTACTTCGTCATCCACTTCCAACGCACGATTGAAGGTTGAGTATTGCGAATATCAGGTAGGCAATTACGATATATCGATCCAGTTTCATTTTTATCTCCTGCAACTTTTTTTGGTTTACTGCCTTCTTATACTTACGCCGTTGACTCGTAGTCATGTGGTGCTGTGAGATTGGGCTTGCACTTCCATGTGCTTATTTTCATCCCTCACAACAACTACAACTTCCCACACAGCTCCGATGCTGAGCCATTCCTTGGCTTTGTACCAACTACCGTGTTTTGATCCATTGGCGTCCAACGGGGGTAATAGTATGTATTTTGGTTTTCTGGGGGAATACGTAAAATTACGTAATTTTAATTGAATGAAAAATTCGAAGGCTTTAGATTTGTTGCTTTAACCCGCTACAGCACTTCGGGAAGCACTCCCAAGACACGCCACGAGTACTTCCATGTAGGCTCTGCACCGCCATCCATGGCGGTGCAAGGTCTTGGGAGTGCTTCCCGAAGCCCTATAGCTACGTGCGGCAACCTCACCGCATAGGCGTTCAATACATTTAAACCTACGCAGACGCTTTTATTCTGGCCGCGTGGCTGTATTTATGTGTCTCTCTTGTGTCATAAACATTGAGTTGAATATAGGTGTGTTTTACCTGAACACACGCACTGAGCTAGAGCGATTCAGGGTTAGTTTTCATGACCTTTCACCGCCATTTACCACATGGATGTGGTGTAGTAGACAGTGCAGGAGCACACTGTCGAGTATGGTGGTGGACGACTATATGGATATAGTCGCTAGAGCGAAGCAGGATGCCCGAGCCGAGAGCCTACATGGATGTACTTGTGGCGTGTCATGGAAACTAACCCTGAATTGCTCTAGCGGACTCGAATTACAATTTAGTGTAGAAAGAAAAAGCGTCAATCTAAAATAGGTCGCCCGGAACAAAAAAACCAAAACAAGAACCTCGCCCCACACGCGACCGAATTGAAAGCGTATAACCGGCCTTAGCACATAAAGCCTTAACAATATAAAGCCCCAAGCCCATCCCTTCAGTTTTTTGACCGGAATGATTTAACTGAGAATATGGCCGACTGATCTCAGAAAGCAAAGCAGAATCAATTCCCGCCCCAGTATCCCAGACCTCAATTAACACCCCGCTAGAACGCCGCCGAAAAGAAACGAGAACGCCCCCTATCACGGTGTTACGAAACGCATTCGAAACGAGATTATCCAGAATTCGATTCACAACCACAGACGAACAGTTAAGCGCACCCTCGGAAGAAAATACACGTAGCTCAACGCCCTTCAGCTCAACTTTATTATCATGACGAAGTTTTAGCTCAGCACCAAGGTCACTTAATTTTAGGCTCTCATCCAACTCTAGGAATTCTTTTTTTGTGGTTTGTAGAAGGGAATGCAAAATCTTTTCTGTATAACGTAGCGTTGTTTGCATCCGTGCTTTTGCCTCTGCACTTTCGTTATCATCCACTACGGATAAGGTCATTTTAATTGACGCAAGCGGTTGCGTCAGGTCGTGTGTTGTCGCGGCCAACTGCAAGGTATAGTCCTGTAACTTCGCTAAAGAAGCTGATTTTTCCCTTTCCATTTGTGCAAGCTCTTCCGCTTCGGAAATCCTTACTCTTAAACTATGACTTAAGTCATCCCGTACGACTTTTGATTGATATATTAGTGCGCCGGCAAATAGACAGATATCAAGTAACAAGCCTATACCCGCTACTGGAAAGATATTCCGATGCAAACCTAGATCTACGCCGATCACAGTCAGTACGAATATGTACGCTGAAGAACAATGAAAAATTGAACCCCAGAGGAAAAAGAGTGAGGACGGTAATTTTTTTCGTAGCGCCATTACCCCAGTAACTAGGGGTAATGGTAAAGCCACGATGGCGAATGCTGAGAGGGTTTTTGAAACGTTTATAAAAAACCCGAGGATGACAAAAGCAATCGCCACGACGGTTGCACATAGCAATAGTGAGTACAGGACTCTTGATTGTTTCTTCAGGTTAAAAAGAGTTACAGCGAATAGGAAGTACCAAATATAGGTTATGCCCCCTGTCACCGATGAAAATCTTATGCTGAATTCACCCGATTCAGGCCAGAGGTATTTGAAGTTGTAGCCGGTCATTTGTGCGATGAGAAAGCCAACTGAAAGCACGAGCATGCAGTAGACGCCCATTACTTGGCTGGGCCGTGCTAAAAATTGCATGAAAAAGAAAAGGAAGAATACGATGACGGTGCCGAAAACTATGCCGTTAGCAAATTCAAATAGGCTGTTACGTTTTCCCAATGCATCGGGTGTTGTCACTTTTGGAAAAATTGGGTTAGATGCAATGCCTCGGTATTGAAAGTAAATGACTTTTGTTTCATGGGCTTTCATTTTTAAGGGGATGGTGAGTACACGATAGTGGTTATGACGATCGCTAAAATTTGATTGGCTATTGATGTTCAGCAGGAGTGTGGCTTGGTTGTCTGACACTGAGTACACTTTCAGTAAAGGTGCTTGTGTTAGTGCCGTGGAAATAACCCAGTCTTTATCGGTATCCAGTGTGTTTTTTAATGTGAGGCGATACCACTTTGCTTTGACTTCTGAGGCCAAATATTCAGGGGATCTCCTTTCAGAGGTTATGGTTTTAGAAAGTGGGGATTTTTCGGGTTTTAATACGGGGTCTATCGATACCGGTGACTCAGTTTGGCGCCTATCCTGTCGAGGCGTGTATATTGAGACGTCATCAACATGTTCCTGAGCGCCGCTCTCCTCCCATTCGAAGTGCTTGCTGTTAATGGGGTAACTTCCCAGGCTGGTCATATATTCATCGACTGCTCCCATCCGCTCCTGGTCTGCGAGCTTGAGTATCGGGCCATCATTTGCTTCAATACGCAGGCTTAAACTGATGAATATCAGGAATAGGATCAGTGTTTTTCTTGAGTAGGTCATGAGTTGCTCAACCGTATCACCCTGTCAATGTGCAGAGTGCGTAACGTTAATAGCCGAAATAAGAAGTGGATAAAAATGAAGATTATTATAGCGGACGATCACGCTATTTTTAGAGATTCTCTAAAGTTTTTACTGATAAATAAGACTGAGCACAGGGTTGTTGCAATGGCTGAAAACAGTGCCCAGCTCAAACTACTGGCTGCTGAGCATCTGCCGGACTTAGTTCTCATTGATTATCATATGCCAGAAGGTGGATCGCTTGCGGCGGCTGAGTACCTAAAGCAAAAATATAAAGACACTAAAGTCCTTTTTCTCACTGGCACTCAGGCAAGCTTCACCTTGAAACACATCACCGAAAGCAAGGTTGATGGGGTTCTGCACAAGGAAGAACCGGTGGAAACGATTCTCGATGCGATCAATCGTGTATTTAAGGGTGAAAGGATTATTTCCCCGTGTATTCTCGATAAGTTAAACGATACAGATTTTAATTTAACCAGTCGTGAGTTTCATACGCTTAGTTTAATTGTGCTGGGGCAAACATCAGCCGAAATTGCTGAGACTATGAACATTTCTTCACGAACGGTTGATAAACATAAGGAGAATATCATGCAAAAAACGGGGGTTTCTAACGTTGTTCAGTTGGTGGCGCTTACGCATCGCTTGCAGTTATTTTCGGAAGAGAACATCTAAAACCTGACAATCTGTCATTGCTCCTTTTCTAACGATATTGGATATTAACCATTCGCAAAAGCTTGGGTTAAGTGCTGCATAACGAGCTTAATCCGTTCAACATTACGAAGGTCTGGGTGAGTCAGCAACCATAAATCACTCTTACTGCCGACTTCTACCGTAAATAATTTGTTCAGTTCAGGCCGTGCTTGATCGTCGGGTAAAAGCGCTAAGCCATGCCCCGCCTCCGCTAAATAGGAAATCGCGACTAACTCATCACTGCGTATACTGATTTGCTGGAAGTGTTCTTTATCTAGCCAGGTAAACGCTGGCAATCCCGAAAGGTTGCCAGTAGCTCCTATTATCGAATGCGTCTTGAGGTCTTTGATGTTGCTAGGTTTTCCAAATTTTCTAATGTAGGCATTCCCGGCGTAAATACCCCAAGTAATGTTACGAACTTTACGGCCCACTAGGTGCTCGGGTGGAGAAGGTGTTGCTCTGACCGCAATATCGGCTTGGCGGTTACTCATATTGAACTCTAAATTACTCACCAATAGTTCGATATGGATATCGGGGTATGCCAATCTAAAGCTTTCTAGATAGCCCGGCAGCAGTCGATAAGCAATATTGGTGGGAGCCGTGATCTTAACGATGCCTTTTGGCTGAAAGTCTTTACCGACTACCTGACGCTCTAGGGTATCGAAAGAATCTTCAATGCCCTTTCCTTTTTCGAGCATTTCTTGCCCCATTAGCGTCAAGGTATAGCGGTTGTTTATCCGTTCGAATAACCGCCCCCCGACCTCTTCTTCAAATGACTGTAAACGCCTAAATACTGTCGAATGATTCACACCTAACTTGTTGGCAGCCCCGGCTAGAGTGCCTGTCTGAGCGACTGCTAAGAATATTTTTAAAGCGTTCCAGTCCATGATGAACTCCAAAGTAGCCCAATGTTACGAGTAAGAATCGATAATCTTTAGCTTTGTGGCATTGCATAGATGCAATGCTTGATTGCAAATATTGCCAATTTACGATCATACCTGCAAGTGAGAGGATAGCAGCATATTAATTCAACTGGAGATCACAACAATGAATAACGTAATTAAACCTGAAACCGGCGCGTTTATATCTCGAATCTCTTTGGGCGTTGTTCTACTTGCCCATAGTTTGTACCTAAAACTCACCGTATTTACTTTAGGGGGAACAGCTGGCTACTTTGCATCTATTGGGCTGCCTGGCTCTCTTGCTTATATCGTCTTCACCATAGAGGTCGTAGCGGGATTAGCTTTAATTCTGGGTATCTATACCCGCGAATTTTCGGCTCTCGTTATTCCGGTGTTGTTAGGTGCTACGTGGGCACATATGGGTAATGGCTGGGTCTTTAGTAATGCCGGTGGCGGTTGGGAATATCCCCTGTTTTTGGCGGTCATGGCTGCAGCTCAGGTGAATCTTGGCGGGGGTAGCTTTGCGTTAGGTAATAGAATTCGAGCTCAATTTTCGCACGCATAGATTTGTGAGAAGAAACTTGGTAATGAAGCCCATCAAATGATTGATTTAAGAAAATTAAACACGCCTTGGTATATACCCGGCGTGTTTAATACGCGTTAATTCACCGCTATAGAGGTTTTACTGCTGTGACCCATAAAAACTTTTCGCCGCCAATTTCATGATGCTCCTTTTGCTCAAAGATAAACCCAATTTCGTTTAGGTCTGAATAGAGCGCGTCCGGTGTTTTATGACTGTAGTAAAGTCTTTCTCCTAGAAATGATTTGTAACCGTCAAATACTAAACTACCGGTATAGTCTTGAGTGGCGTATGTAAACAAGATCTTACCGCCGGGCTTGAGCCAGCCATAAATTTTTTCAAATAGCGGAAAGTGAAGCTTTGATGAAATGTGAAATAAGCTGTAGGTCGCGCTAATTGCGGTGAACGATTCTGGCTCAAAATCAACTTCAACGATATCACCGTGCAAGCCATTCATTTCAGGTACGCATTTTTTCGCAAGCTCTATCATCCGCCGAGAAAAATCTAATCCAGTAACTTGCCACCCATTATCAATGAAAAAACGTGCAACTGGCTCTCCTGAACCACAGCCTAAATCGAGTAAGTGCCCTTCTTCTGAGGCAAGCGAGGTATAAAACCCTTCAAGCAAGGTGGAGATATCAAACGAACCTCGGTTTGATTCATACGTTTCAGCAAAGCCATCGTAAACGTCTTGCAGGGTTTTCGTCACGCTTATACCTTTATTGTTGTGTAATCATTCGAATCAATTGTAGTGAGATACGCCAAATTAACCACTCCATTCTCAGTCGGACTGATATCTTTTGATGGCAGTCCGGAAGAATTGGGATTGGCTTTTAGGTTAGATTAAATTTTGTACGGCGGATGTAATGAGTTTTTCCAACACCAAGTTTTCATGCGTTTCGTCTTCTAACGCAAACTGACGAGTACCCGATTTAGTGAAGCCTAGGGCGTTGTAAAAGTCGATCGCTCGCACATTCTCTGAATTAACCGTTAGCCAGAGTTTGGGGAAGCTCAAGCTTTGGCAATATTCGATGGCCATTTCAAGTAGGCTAGCACCTATCCCTCTACCCGTGAAATATTCCTGAACGTATAACGTTGTAAGTTCTGGTGACTTTGCTTTTGATATTGGGCATTCTGAAAACAAATCGATTACCACAACGCCAACAAGATGCTGATTTTCTTCTGCGACAAAGTATTGTTTATTTTCCGAACGCATGTCACGCTCAATATTATCTTCCGTGAACTCATTTAAAACATATCGCGATATCGAATTTCTAAGCCCTTTTTTTGCATAAGTGTGAAGCCAAACCTGGATTAATAATGCAGCGATATTCGCTTTGTCATCTATTCTTGCAACTCTTAACATACTGCCAAAATCCGAATAATTAGATGTGAAGAGCTGCATTTAAACACGAAAATCCAGCGGCTAAAAGACTGTTAAAATTGCTTCAATTTGATGGTTTTTCAGCCCGCTCCTACGCTGAATTATAATCAACATCATGGCGCCATAATCAGCAAAACGACCCAGTTCAAAGAAACGCTTTCGTTACGAATATTTACCTATATTTCATTCATCTTTCAATAAACGCATATATAGATAGGAATTTGCTGCTTATCCAATGTATTTCAACCACATAACATTTTAGGTTTATATG
>JAWSUZ010000101.1:0-12875 GCA_033852165.1 Agarilytica sp.
TGCAGTTGGTTTGGCGCTTACGCTACTGATGCCAGCAGAATACACTTCCCAGCCTTCAACGTTACTGAATATCGCTTCAGCGGTTGGACTTCTCAGCTTATTCTTACTGCATAGGAACAGTACTTTTTTCATTCACTCTCCAATAGCGCGAAACCTTGTAATTAACGCACCTATCGGGCGGTTGTTTTATTTTTAAAAGCTTTTTTCTCTATTGTTAAGCACACCATCTATTGCCGTTAACGCCTCAAGCGAACCCAAAGGAATAGAAATAGTGTTTTTGTACCCGTCTGAATCTCGAGGGTTAATACGCACCAGCTTTCCACTCATTGACTCAGAAGCATATCGTGCTGTAGGTATTGCTTTACCAGCCCCTAACTCTATAGTAACTATATTTGCATCTGCGTGTTGCGACTTCCACGATTTGTAATTTTGATTTTGTAGTCTTGAACGTTTTGATAACCACTCATCATCGCCGAACATTAGTATGTTTGGACGCGCAACTTCAGAGCAATGAGGACAAATAGGGAGATCCCCCTCAGCTACTAGCCGATCCTCCTGAATTGATATGTTTAGGTCTTTAGTAGGCCAAATTACATTAGTACAACTATCGGTACATTGTAAGTGGTTAATAGAGCCATGACACTCATAAACAGCATCACAATTAAAGCCAGATTTTTGAAAATGGCCATCTACATTTGATGTAAAAACAAAAGGATCAATTTCTTTATTTTTACACCATTCCTGGAGAATATTAAAACCATCATGCGGCACTGTTTTTTTATACAAATAGTAGCGGTGACCATAGAACCCCCACGCTCTTTTAGGGTCATCACTGAACCATGATGGGTTCGCTAAATCCTGAAAAGACAACCTTTCCTCTTTCAGAAGTGGATATGCTTCCCAGAATCCTTTATCACCTCTAAAATCAGGCAAGCCAGAATCTACTCCCATCCCTGCGCCAGCTGAGATAAATATAGCATCGGCATCTTCAATAGCGTGCGCAGCTTCTATTATTTCTTTATTCATCATACGATATATTCTCTGGCGCACTTGACGTTTGTAACAGTTGCGGTTTTGTAGTGAGAAACGAACGTCAAACCGCAATGAAGGTGCTTGTTAGGTTAATCGTATTCTTCAACAACTTCGGTGACACATAAAGATAAGAAGTCTATATTGCTGACGATGAATTTTAATTTTTCCATGGGGTCTCCACCCTCTTGAAACCAATGGATTCTCAAATTTTTGTTTTCATATTTGTACAGTTCATTTTCACAGCCTAAATATTCTGATACACCAACGCTTGCAACCCAGCGCTCTTTATCTGGCCATATACCAGTATCTTTATCTAGACGTTGTAACTCTTTCTCAAGTTCGTCCAAACCCCAACAATACATTCCCTTGCGTTGTTCGAGATCTCTCCTCGCTTTACGTAAGCGTACCCTCCTAGCCATGTAGGGAGTGCCTTCAAGCAAGCCTGAGAATGCATTGTCACCGCTAATTGATGACACGCACACTTCATAGTCTTTGTTGTCTTTGAAATTTCTCATAGATTCTTATCTAGTGCCCAAATTTGCGAGCGGCTGAAGCGAAGCGTAAGACGTTCCGCAATATTTATTTGCTAGGGGTTTATCTGCATTTTCCAATCTGGCTTCCATTCTTCTATGTGCTCAAGAATTCTATGAGGCCCGCAGTGGCCAAGCAATATGTCATTATCACCAAAATTTTTGAATACAATCCACTTCTCTTTGTCTTTGAGTGTTGGGTCGCACGATGTACGGCCTTGAATAAGGGGGGGCAACGCGTTTGGCTTAATACCTTTTAATATTTCCGTAACACTAAGACTGTACTTTTCCTTTAGGATTATATTTCTGTATTTATCTAGCTCTACGACAAATATCTGATCGTAGCTTTTAACATTATCTTCAAATGACGGACGATCGACGCAAGAGCACGCGAATGAATACACGGGCATCAACAGCGCTAAATAAATTAGATATTTCATAGGTGGTAACTACCCTTAACCCAGAGGCGAGAGCGCAGCGAGCGTCCTGCGGTTTTCGCTGCAAACGGGTGTGTTTTGTTAAGCATTTTCTGGCGCCCCCTCTTCAAACTGTGGTGCTCCTGCTGGGATTACCTCCCACTTCGCTTTGGAGCCAACATAGATATGCCTACCAAGTTCTATTCCCGGATCTCCATTAACACAGCCCAATGTAACACCATGGACAACTCCCTTGTAAATACCACAAAGCGTAGAACCGCATTTCCTACAAAACTGTAGGCCAAAACCATGTTCGCCAACATAAGATGTGAGCAAACTTTCACCAGACGCCCATTTAAAGTCCCGCGGCTCTACTAGCGCATAGGCAGACGCCTGTGAACTGAAGGCCTTTCGGCAACGAGAGCAGTGACATGATCTAGCGTCACGAAGCTTTCCTTCAATCTGATACGTCACTTCCCCGCAAAAACACTCACCGGTAATGTTCACTAGATTCTCCATGATGCTTAACTTTGTGATAAACGCACCTATCGGGCGGTTGTTTTGTTTTTAGACAAAATCTAGCTTCTACCTTGCAGAATTCTCTCATTTAAATATTCCCAGCCTTTGTCTGACTGTGTATCTAACTCAATTGGATATGGTTTACTTTTTTGCGAGATAGAATTAATACGCTCACTACATTTGCTAATATCATATGTATAAAACACCCACTGCCTTGCTCCATCAAACGTTAACACGGCTGTAAGAACCGACAAATAATCTTTCTCAAGAGAGTCCAATAAATAACCTTCAAATTCGTTCATTTGCTCTGAATCAATACTAGATGGGAGTGCGCCAGTATTTTCATCAGCATATATCCATACAATTCTGAGCAAGCGCTCGTAGCCATGAGTTTTTTCTGAATTCAGAACCGGTGTTCGGTACCTAATGACATATGGTCCAATTTGTTTTTCACCGCTCTCAACGCTCCATTGATCTTTTTTTATTAAGTCGCGTACATGTGCATTCCCCCCTGCCAAGGCACAAACTCCCTGGGTTAGAAATAATGCAATCAACAGATACCTTAGTTTGTTCACTTTCGTCCAACTTTCTGATAACCCGCACCTATCGGGCGGTTGTTTTATTTTTAGGGCAAACCCTTTTTAAGTTTTTTGAATACATCGGCAGGTGTTTCTGCGTCGTATTCAACTTTAATCTCTTCAAACCCTGGTTTATACGGAGGGTCACATTTTCGTTTTTCGTAAGGCTGTATATCAAGAACCTCTTGTATATCTAAGTTGTGACTAAAGCCCATCCAAGTATGACCATCATTTTTAGATATATCCGCACGAACCTTTAAATACACTGGTTCGTACTCGCTTATGAAATATTTGCTATATTTTTTATCAAACCCCTCAACTCTGCGATAACTTATATCTGTGCCAAACCTATCTTCTTTCGATTTGCCAATTTCTTCAATTTCCGTACACGAAACGAACATTATATATTCGAAACCATTTACAAATGCGCCTTCATATATTTTGTATTTTTCATCATATTTCTGTACGTCTGAAATATAGAAAACAACTCCCATCAAAATGATCATCAGTACCGTTATATATAGGAGATTAATTGCGTTCTTCATTGCGCCCTAAGACTGTTCGTATGCCGCATGCGCGTTTTGCTGATGTCATAAATCAGCCACACAATTATTTATCTTTAACTTAGAAAGGAAGTTCAGCAGAGAGGAAGACTCCCTTCAGCGCTATACGCACCTGAACAATACTTTTACGGCATCACTCAAAAAATCCCTTACGAATTTATTTAGATAATGATTCTGCCTTATTTTTAACCTGTATTCCAGATCAAAATAAATGTCTGAGTAGCTCGCCTCTCTGCATCTAATAAAACACAAACAATTCGATCAACCTTCAACCGTTCACCGGTCAGATAAAGTTTTTTCTCTTCTATCGGTAGGCATAGCAACGAAAGGAACTTTTTCCTCCGACCTTCGTAACATACTGTTTTATAAGGAGTTTTCATCGGTCACGAAAAAACGCACGGTGACCGGTGAGAATGGAGAAAGCGGAGAGCAGAGAGAAAAATGAGTGATAATTGAGCAAAAAGGGGCCTTTTATCGTTTGCTAGCAAACCCATAAATGACCGATGAAACGCCGCCACAGCCCGCCGTTACTGGGGCGTAGGCGAAAAAAAAGCACCTATCAAAGATAGGTGCTTTTTAGTTGTAATGGCGGAGAGGGAGGGATTCGAACCCTCGATCAGGTTTCCCCGATACACCCTTAGCAGGGGCGCGCCTTCGGCCACTCGGCCACCTCTCCGTAAATCTTACGCTTCAGCTATCGAACACCTTTTAAACAGTGCCCTGTACATGATTAACATGTAACAGCTGTAGCGATTTAGGGCGGGCATAATAGCAATAAATGGCTCAATTTCAAATACTAATTGAGGGGTATTTAATGTTTATCAAACCAACCCTTAACTCTTGAACTAACTATTCCCTGGATTGTCCTCTTGCTCCTGCTTTTCGCGCTGTATTCGCTGGTATATTTCTTCGCGATGCACGGCCACTTCTTTTGGAGCGTTGATACCTATACGCACCTGATTACCTTTAACTCCAAGTACGGTCACGGTGACTTCGTCACCAACCATAAGCGTTTCACCTATACGGCGGGTCAAAATTAGCATTGTTGTTTCTCCTTCCTTCTTCCTGTGAGTTCAGTGATGGGTCTAGCAGCATATGAATTAGCTATCACTGGGGGTCAACAACGACTCTATATTTTTCCACCTAAACTAAGCGGTCAGCGAGCCATGTAAACCAGCTAATCCTCCCTACCTTAGCATGCTAAGCGCTTAAGCAAACGCCTAGCACATTCCTTTTCAATAAACCTTTAAGGCTCTTGCTCTTCTTTATCAAGCCCAAACGCCGTGTGTAAGGCACGGACAGAGAGCTCTAGATACTTTTCATCGATAATCACTGAGATCTTAATCTCAGAAGTTGTGATCATCTGGATGTTGATACCTTCTTCAGCAAGTGTTTTAAACATATTGGATGCAACACCAGCGTGTGAGCGCATACCGACGCCGACTACCGAAACTTTGGCAATCTTATCATCAGTGAGAACTTCTCTAGCCCCAAGCTCTTTGGCAACAGCCTCGAGTACTGATTTAGCCTTAGGCAGGTCATTGCGGTGAACCGTAAATGTTAAGTCGTTGCTTGTATCCGCAGCAACGTTCTGAACGATCACGTCGATTTCAATATTTGCCTCGCCTATGGCGGAGAGAATTTTTGACGCTACACCCGGTAAATCGGGCACTCCCAGTATTGAGAGTTTGGCTTCATCGCGGTTAAAGGCGATACCTGAAACAAGTGGTTGTTCCATATCTGAGAATTCCTCGTCGAGGGTAATCAAGGTCCCCGGACCTTCTTTAAATGTGGACATCACCCGTAAGGGGACGTTGTACTTGCCTGCAAATTCAACAGCTCGAGTTTGCAGGACTTTGGAGCCTAAACTGGCCATTTCTAACATTTCTTCAAATGTAATTTTTTCTAGCCGCTGTGCAGCCTCAACTACACGGGGGTCGGTGGTGTAGACACCATCCACATCCGTATAGATTTGGCACTCGTCGGCCTTCAAAGCTGCTGCTAGGGCTACGCCTGTGGTATCTGACCCACCACGCCCTAAGGTCGTGATATTGCCAACACCATCAACACCTTGGAACCCTGCCACAACAACAACACGACCTGCATCGAGGTCGGCTTTCATGTTCTTTTGATCAATTTCTTGAATGCGGGCTTTTGTATGCGAGTCATCGGTTAAGATTCTAACCTGACCACCGGTGTATGAACGCGCTTCGTAACCGAGGTCTTTAAGGGCCATACACAGTAAAGCGATTGTCACTTGCTCACCGGTCGAAACAAGAACATCCATCTCACGAGGATCTGGAGTGCTCTGCATATCCGCCGCCAAGCCAATCAGCCTGTTGGTTTCACCGCTCATCGCTGACACAACGGCCACAATATCGTGCCCTTGATCACGAAAACCTGCGATCTTTTTCGCAACTGCTTTGATTCGGTCGGTGTCACCTACTGAGGTGCCGCCAAATTTTTGTACTAACAAACTCATGAATTGTATTTACCGTTACGTATTGCTGAAAATTCAGCCCAAAATCGGGCAGCAATTAAACACCAAATCCGCCAAGAAGTTAACACCAGCGGCGAATTAATTAATCTGCAGGGAATTAACCTAGAGCCAACTAGCCCTGCAGACTCTCTTTTACCCAAGGAATAACAGAGGACATAGCAGCTGGTAAAGCCTCAACATCCGAACCGCCACCTTGAGCCATGTCAGGTCGGCCACCGCCTTTCCCGCCAATCTGGGAAGCGACATGCTTAACGATATCGCCCGCTTTCACTTGCTTGGTCGCATCTTTACTTACGCCAGCAATCAGTGAGATTTTGCCATCGTTAACACTCGCAAGAACAACGGCAGATGTACCCAGTTTGTTCTTAAGTTGATCAACGAGGTCTCGCAGGGATTTAGGATCAGCTCCCTCCAGCGATTTTACTAGCACTTTAACGCCGGAAACTTCCTCTGCTTCAGCCAACCACGAGTCCGCAGAAGATGCCGCAAGCTTGGCCTTTGCTTGGCTCAATTGTTTTTCGAGCTGCTTGCTGTGAGCAATAAGTTGGTCGAGTTTTTCGGTTGCTTGAGCTGGTGATGCCTTCAAGGTTTTAGCGATCGTTACAAGAGTATGCTCAGCATTTTCAAAGTGAGTTAACGCTAGCTCCCCTGTCACAGCTTCTAAACGGCGAGTACCCGCAGCAATGCCAGATTCTGAAACGATTTTAATCAAGCCAATATCGCCGGTTTGACTCACGTGCGTTCCACCGCACAGCTCGACGGAAAAACCATTTCCCATCGAGAGTACACGGACTTCATCGCCGTATTTTTCGCCAAACAGCATCATGGCGCCTTTCTCTTTAGCGGTATCCATGTCGCACACGTCGGTGCTAACCTGCGTATTTGCGCGCACCTGAGCATTGACGATCTGAGAAATTTCTGCAAGTTGCTCTGGGGTTACGGCCTCGAAATGCGAGAAATCAAAACGAAGTTTTTCGGAATCGACTAATGATCCTTTTTGGGTGACATGATCACCTAGGACTTTCCTCAGTGCTGCATGAAGTAAATGCGTGGCCGAGTGATTCAGTGCGGTCGCTTGGCGAACAGAGGAGTCGACTATCGCCTCTACCGTTGTTTCTTTCTTAAATTCGCCACTGAGCACAATGCCGATATGAAGATGGTTGCTGCCACTCTTTTGACAGTCGCGAACTTCAAACTTTGCGTCGCCTAAACAGATGTAACCTGTATCGCCCGCTTGTCCGCCCGACTCAGCGTAAAACGACGTTTGGTCCAGAACAATAACGCCCTCTTGACCTTCCGTTAACGAATCGACTTCATCGGCACCGGAAAACAAACCGGTCACAATACCTTTTTGATTCAAGTCCTTGTAACCTAAAAATTCAGTTTTACCTGAAATATTCAAGCGATCAGTGTAATCGATCTCAAACGTATTCGCACCACCCGCGGCCTCTTCAGCCATTAAATTTTTATAGGCTTCCATGTCGGTTTTCAAATTTCGTTCGCGCGCAATATCATTTGTTAAATCTGCAGGGAAGCCATAGGTTCCATGCAATAAAAATACTGTCTCGCCTGAAATAGTCTCGCCATCTAATTCCGCCACATGCTTTTCAAAAATGGCCATGCCTTTACTCAAGGTACGGGCAAACTGCTCTTCTTCTCGTAATAACAGCTTTTCAATTAATGCTTGTTTTGCCGTTAACTCTGGATAGGCTTCGCCCATTTCTTTAACAAGTGCGGTGACGAGTTTATAAAAGAAGGCTTCTTCAACACCTAATTTATAGCCGTGGCGAACAGCTCGACGAATAATTCTTCGCAGAACATAGCCTTGCTTTTCATTCGACGGAGTCACACCATCACAGATTAAAAATGCACAAGAACGAATATGATCGGCAATGACGCGGAGAGATTTATCTTCTCGGTCAGTTGTTCCGGTTACTGAAGCCGTCGCATCCAACAACGCTTTAAACAAATCGATTTCATAGTTGCTGTGTACGTTTTGCATCACTGCTGCAATGCGCTCTAAACCCATACCAGTATCGACGGAAGGTTTGGGCAGCGGCACTAGCGAAGCGTCTGTCTGACGCTCGTACTGCATAAATACAAGGTTCCAGATTTCAATATAACGGTCTAGTTCGTCATTCTCGCTACCGGGAGGGCCGCCGGGAACATGTTCACCGTGGTCGTAAAATATTTCGGAGCTTGGACCGCATGGTCCGGTATCACCCATTTGCCAAAAGTTATCTTCATCTAAACGTGAAAAGCGTTCTGGGCTTACACCCACTTCTTTTTGCCAGATATCAGCGGCTTCGTCATCACTTATATGAACGGTGATCCAAAGTTTTTCTTCTGAAATATTCAGGGTTTTGGTTAAAAACTCCCAAGCAAAAAATATCGCATCGCGCTTGAAGTAATCACCAAAACTGAAGTTACCTAACATTTCAAAAAATGTATGGTGACGCGCGGTATAACCTACGTTTTCCAGATCGTTATGCTTGCCGCCAGCACGAACACAACGCTGAGAACTTGTCGCACGACTGTAATCGCGTTTCTCTTGACCCAGAAATGCATCTTTAAATTGCACCATTCCTGCGTTGGTAAACAACAGAGTGGGATCATTACCCGGAACAAGGGAACTACTAGGGACAACAGTGTGCCCCTTTTCTTCAAAGAATTTTAAAAAGGCGTGTCGAACTTCCGCACACTTCATAACATTAAATCCGTGGATATAGGTTGGGTCAGAATAAGGGGTTTATCGTGCAGGTTTACTGCATTCCCAATGAGCCTTCACTGAAGGTCTTATTGGCAAGAATATGTAGGTGTAAATGAAACACGGTTTGGCCTGCGGCTTCGCCGTTATTAATCACCACGCGAAATGCATCGCTCACACCTAGCTGTTCGGCAATCGTACCCACAGCTAACATCAGGTGCCCTAGCAACGCTTTATCTTCAGGTGTCGCATCCGCCAAACACGGAATTGGCTTTTTAGGAATCACCAAGACATGTGTAGGTGCCTGCGGGTTGATGTCGTTAATACAAATGCAGTGCTCGTCTTGATAGACGAGATCGGCGGGAATATCACCGTTGATAATTTTACTGAATATAGTCTCTTCGGACATGGTTAACCTTAGATAGGGGGCTGCTTGCGTTTAACCTCTGGGTTAAATAGCACAATCAAAATAGCCAGGTCAAAACAGGCAGCTAAAACAAACAACTATAACTAAGTCGCCTGATAGGATTCTTTTTCTTCTAGCGTAAGTTCACGCGCTTCTGTCTCTAGCATCACAGGAATATCATCCCGTATTGGGTAGGCTAGGCCGCTTGCGACACAGACGAGTTCTTCTTTCTCTTCGATGTAAGTCAGTGGGGCTTTGCTCACTGGACAAACGAGGATGCTGAGGAGTTTTTGATCGATCATAATATTCCAACTGATGGTTTTTCTGACAAGGCGCGGATTTTACACTGCTTGAGCCACCTATGTCTCTATTTGACGCTTTGTTGCGCACGCTTTGGCGCTGGAGGAAGTAAAAGCTGAGGGTCTAAGCGTTGATTGAACCAATTAACCCGCCAATCGAGGTGAGGGCCGGTCACTCGTCCACTTGCGCCCAGTTCAGCGACTAACTCGCCTTGCTGAACCAGCGCCCCCTCTTTTACGAGAATTTTGCTCAAATGAAGGAAGGTCGAAGACACTCCATGACCATGATCGATGATCATGGTACCCCCCGAATAATACATATTGTCATGGGTTAAGGTGATAACTCCTGAGGCCGGAGCAACAACTCGAGTCCCCACAGGTCCTGCGATATCCAAGCCGTAATGTGGCCGCTTCGGGACGCCATTGAAAACGCGCTGACTGCCATACACGCCAGTGATTGGACCTTCAGCGGGCCAATCAAAGCCCTGGGCATAATACCTAGTCGATGTATCTAACTTGCGGGCTTGCCGAACCTGAGAGGCATCACGTTTAATTCTCTTGCTGACTTCAGGAGGCGGAGCAACGTACTTTTTATCAACGCCGTCTATTCGCTGGGTCTTGTAACTACGCTGTCTGACGGAATACCGGTAGGTTTGACGTTCCCCATCAACACCCTGCACAACCAGCTCAATGGTTTTCTCCGTATCGCGGCCCAATCCAAAAACAAAATGCCCTTCCTTGCTGACTGCCGCTTCTCGATTGAAGATGAATACTTTGCTGCCTGGAGCTACTTCCCCCTGAAGCAATCCGCCTTGAGTCCAATCGCCTTGAATTTGGGGCTTGGAATAAACGAATGATGCGAAGCACACAGTAATAACAAGAACGAAATAACGCACAAACATCTGACCTAGATAATATGGATTTTGAACAATATAACCTACACCGCAATGCTCTGCGATGAGCAATCGTGTTAAAGCAACGTAAACAACTGAAGAGACTGTATCTAAGATCTGAAAAGCACCCACGGAGAGTCATGACTCTTCGCGAGTTATTGAGCGGATTGGAAAGACAGAGAAAATTTTAGAAACCAGCCGGTCCAGTATTATTGAGACCGACTGTTGAATAGCAGCGATTGGAACTGGCTTACACAAAGGTTATTGACGAAATATCATCAACCTCTGGCCAAGAACTCAGTCGGTAACAATATTACCGTTGTCCAATAAGCTCTGAAGGATCGCCTGATCATTTCCAAGTGTGGTCAAATCAACCCCCTCTAGCACTATCGTCATATCTGTAGCCAAACCATCGCCATCAATATCAATGGAGATCGTTGTATCGGTGCCATCGGATGTAAATCCCAAATAGCTATCGAGTGTGACCGCATTTGCACTTTCGCCTTGCAGTAAATCCGAAAGGTCGAGGATATCGCCACCAACACCGGAGGTAAAATCAGTAACGGTGTCTTGCTCACCGAATTCACTCGAACGCCATACAAACGTATCTGAACCGTCGTCACCGCTTAGCGTGTCATTACCGAGACCACCAAAGATAATGTCTTCACCATCGCCACCGCTAAGAATATCGTTGCCCACGCCTCCATACAGCAAATCGATTCCATCACCGCCGTTAAGCGTGTCGTTACCATGCCCACCCGACAGCACATCATTACCGCCTAATCCGTTAACTTGATCATTACCAAACTGAGCCAAAATAACATCGCCAGCAGCAGTACCGTCAGTTGTCTCGCTAAAAATACCGCCATAGACAACATCGCTCGTTGCGACCAAATCGATATCAATATTGCCCTGAATGTCGGCAATTTCATTTACAGTGATAGTAACAGTCTGACTAACACTTGCCTGATCACCATTGCTAGACTCTTCGCTGACAGCCGTAATCGTCAAGTCAAAATCCTCAGTAGCCCCTGCTGTTGGATAGACTTTAATATTACTAAGGTCCCAGCCAGCAGTTAGTACATCTATTTCATCATTACCTTCACTGGCGTAAAAAATATTATTTCCGTCCGTCAGAACCCCACCCCAAGATATTCCCCCAATCGTGATTGAGGCTAGATTTTCAGACCCATCTAAATCATTCAGGGCTGCAGAAAGATTCGATATTTCAACGACAGAATTGATCCCGCCCGTATTGAGCTGAATCGGATAGTAGCCACCATCTGTATTTTCAGTGCTTTGTATAAACGTACCCACTTGCCCGCCGACCGAAGCCAAGTCTTCTACACTTGCGTATATATTGAAATTAGCTGCGCTTAGCTCCTGCGGCTCACCACCATCAACGACCAGGTTCAAAGAAAATTGCCCTTGGCCTATGATATTATTGGTGTAGACCTCAAGGCTATAGTAGCCATTTTCAGTAGCAGTAAATGAATCGATCGTTACGGGAATGAATTCATTGATAACATTAGGCCCAAAATTCCCATACGAATCACCCGTCGTACTAATAAGTGTTTCACCTCCCAGCTCAACTCTTAGAGAATCATCGTGATAGCCTTGGAATTCGTATGTTGACCCTGCCTCGAGATATATCAAGCCAGTAATCGAATAAGAATCTGAGGTCTCTATTTCGATGGTCGACCCATCAGTCTGAATAATATTTGTATTCGTTACTTCCTTCGTTGTACCAAACCCGTCAAACACTCGAACTTCATATGTCGGAGCGACTGCATCAATCACCGCTTCTTGTGCTGCTGCGTCGGTATTTGAATTATTGAGATAGTCATACAAACTGAGCAAGAGCCCTGTAGATATTGGAGGACTGACTTCTTGCTCACCATCGTTCTCTATATTGGAATTGAGTGTAAGTGTTGGGGCGTCTGCAACAGCATCGACAGTCAAAGTCCCAGTATTCGCAACAGGAGTTGTTCCATCTGTTACGTTAAAGGTGAAGTTAACATCGCCACTCCAATCTGCAGTCGGTGTGAAGGTCCATGTGTCGTTACCATTGTCGACAAGCCCGCCTTGACCAGAAACGACTCTGACATCGGTGACGCTTAAGGCATCGCCATCAACATCAGAGGACCCCACTAGGAAGTCAGCCTCGCTGATTATTATTGCGGTATCTTCATCGGTGTTTAATGTTACGGAAGAAACAACCGGCGCATCGTTTTCAGGTGTAATAGTAATTGTGGCCGTTTGCGCAACGCTACCGCCGTTGCCATCAATAACGTTGTAGCTGTATTGAATCACAACATCCGCATCACCCACTGCCAAACTGGTGTAAGCATTGGGATCAACTGTCACAATATTATCGACGATGGTAATTCCCGAAGCATCACCGGAATCAAGTGTTAAACCCGAAACCGTTA
>JAWSUZ010000023.1:0-160011 GCA_033852165.1 Agarilytica sp.
GGATTCATTAAGCCACATCAGGTGACGGGTGACGGGTGACGGGTGACGGGTGACCAAAAATTTTAACCGCTACTCTGAACTATGCAAATCCGATTTTCCGTTTCCCGTTTCCCGTTTCCCGTTTCCCGTTTCCCGTCTTTACAAATACCCCTTGGATTTTAGGTGGGCAATTATTTGATTGGCGGACTCTTCTGGCGTCTGTTCAGCATTTTTTACGTGGATCTCGGGGGTTTCCGGGGGTTCGTATCTTGAATCTATGCCTGTGAAGTTTTTAATCTCGCCGTTGCGGGCTTTTTTGTATAAGCCTTTTGGGTCGCGGGTTTCGCACACATCTAGAGGAGCATCGATAAAGACTTCTATAAACTCGTTCTTATTAAGCATTTCCCTTGCGAGCTGCCGGTCTTTTTTAAAGGGGGAGATAAATGCTGATAAGGTAATGAGCCCTGCGTCCACGAAGAGCTTGCTTACCTCCCCTACTCGCCGGATATTTTCAACTCTGTCGTCCTCACTAAAGCCCAGGTCTTTGCACAGTCCCAGGCGCACGTTATCGCCGTCGAGCAAATAGGTTTTGATATTAAATTCTTCGACTAAACGATGTTCAAGTACATTCGCAACGGTGGATTTTCCGGCCCCGCTTAAGCCAGTAAACCAAATTAAACACGATTTGTGGCCGTGCTGTTTTTGTCTCGTTTGCTTGCTAACACTATGATTCTGCCATGTTAGGTTTGTCATAAAATTAAGCCTATTCATTACGGCAATGCCCAATACTGCACTCGCCCCTACACCAGTCTACTATCCTAAACCTGCAATTCTAACTCGACACCTAGCCAATGAAATTAGCCGTTAACTAAGTGCATACTTCCCCAAGATGTACAGCTGGGGCACAACCAATGAATCTCTTGACCGTTAAAACCACATTTAACGCATTCGTAGTATACGTCAACATTTAAAAGTTGATTAAATACAGACCGAAATCGCTCCACATCATGAGGCGCAACTACCGCATCAAGCGTTAAGCACAACTCTTTCACAGCCCCCAATATGCTATAGCTCGGTAGAAAATGGACAATCCGCTTTAATGCTGAAGTCACCCCCTCAAAGTCGCACGACAACTCAAACAGTAAACGCAGTGCTCGAATATCTTTATGCTCTCCAAGGTACTGATTAAGCACTCCAACAAACTCTGCTTTTTTATCCCGCTGAATATAGCATTCGTAAAGCGGCGCAACCATTTCAGAAGCTAGTTCAGAGTTTTGGGATGGTATCGATCTTAATGCCCCTATTGCAGCCTCAATATCGCCCGCCTTAAGATCAAATCTTGCCTGCAATAAACTCGCCCGCACACATTTTACATCATACGACAATGCAGACCTGAGCCATTGAGCACATTCAGCGCCATCGGGATTATCAAAGGCCGAGAGAGCCAGCTCACAACAATAATGCGCCTGCGCTTTGCGCCACTCATCAGGCTCTCCGGAAAATTTTCGCTCGGTAAGGCGGTCAGCAATATCAATAGCTTTTAGCCATTCACTGGTAGATTGATAAATTTCGATTAAGCGCTTTAACGCATCCCCGCGCAGATCGTGAGCAATTGAAGTTTGATCGACCAACTCGCGCAACAAACGCTCCGCCCTGTCCAGCAATCCAGAATGAAAATAATCTTGGGAAAGCTCCAGCTGAACAAGATGGGTTTGGGATTGTGAAAGCTGAGAGCTATTCAATAGATTTTCGTGAACTTTAACGGCTCTGGAGACTTCGCCTTTACGTCGCAATAAACCCGCAAGCGACAAGTGCACTTCCAAGGTATTGCTGTTCACTTCCATATCCGTAACGAAACGATCAATCGCTTCGTCTGCCTCATCTTTTAAGAGAAAGGTAAGCCCTTCGAAATATCGACGATCTAGGCTCGGCGATTTTGAAAAAAACTTCAAATCTCGCAGATTTATCGTATACCTCCCAACGATAAAACCGAGAAACAGGGCAAGACAAACCAATCCTAAAACCAAAGCACTCAACTCCTGAGCTTAAGCCTTCACTTTCAATTTGAGTTTGTCGGAATCGCTACCCTGCCGATCACCAACCTCTCGACTTCGGACATGATTTAGCCTTTCCGTATCCAACTTAGCGTCAGCCGAATCATGTCGCCCGAACTCTTTAACCATTTTTTTAACATGGCGTTTGTGCGCCGACTCTCTGAAGGCTGCCGTAACAAACATGGGAAAAGCTCCCAGAAGAAAGCCCGCAACGAACATTCCCGTCATAACTGTACCCAGAGCCTGGTCATGAAACTCAAAACCAAAATAGCTCACCACAACCGGCGAACTGTTTTCATTCCAAACCCACATCCCAACAACAAGGGTTAACATAAACCACAACAGCAGTAGCGTTACCGCAATTCGTCGGAATAGTTTTTTAAGCATCGGGGATTTTCACATCGATTTCGGTCAGAACGGCACGTAGTACCGCATCAATATCCATAGTAGTCGAGTCCAACATCAAAGCATCATCCGCGGGCTTTAGCGGTGCACTGGCGCGATTGGAGTCTTGCTCATCCCGCGCCTGAATATCAGCTAAGATTTTTTCATAATCCGCCGAAACACCCGTTTCCTCTAACTGTTTAAGCCGTCGATTAGCTCGCTCTTCGGAACTCGCGGTTAAAAAGATTTTTACTGGCGCATCGGGAAAAACAACGGTTCCCATATCGCGGCCATCTGCAACCAAACCTGGAGCCTTGCAGAAATCTCGTTGTCGCTGAAGCAAAGCTTCACGTACTTGAGGATACGCTGCCACTTTAGAGGCAGCCATTCCCGCCCGCTCCGTACGAATATCAGTCGAAACATCTTCGCCATCTAACATCACGCGCGTGGTATTAGATTCTGCAATAAACTGAATATCCAATTTTGCAACTAAGTCCGCCACCGCAGACTCATCATTTAAATCAATTGCAGCATTCAGACTAGCAATAGCAGCTAAACGGTACAAAGCGCCGCTATCCAACAAACTGTATCCCGTTTTTTGAGCCACTAAGCGGCAAATTGTCCCTTTACCCGCACCGCTAGGCCCATCAATGGTAACTACAGAAATCATGACCACACCTTATTTATGAACGATCGTTAACGATTTAATTCTGACTGCCTATTCTGGCAACCTGCTTATGAAATTCAGATCTACAATTTACTCTTGAATGGATTGCACAATACTCTGCAATACGGATTCAGGGTCTTCTGCCTGAGTTATCGGGCGACCGATAACAAGATAGTCACTTCCGTTTTTAACGGCCAGTTCCGGCGTCATAATACGACGCTGATCTCCACTATCACTACCAATCGGACGTATTCCCGGTGTGACACACAAGAAATTTTCACCGCAAAGGGGTTTAAGCTGGATCACTTCTTGAGCAGAACAAACAACACCATCCAATCCACAATCTGCAGACAGTTTTGCCAAGCGAGCCACTTGCTCAGCGGGACTTACCGCCAGGCCTATTCCTCTTAAATCATCCTCATCCATGCTGGTAAGCACAGTTACGGCTATTAATTTAGGAGCATTGCTGTAAGAAGCAAGAGCTTGCACGGCTGCTTCCATCATTCGGCTACCGCCCGAGGCATGAACATTCACCATCCATACACCTAAACTGGCAGCGGCAGAAACAGCTTTAGCCACCGTATTGGGTATATCGTGGAATTTTAAATCGAGGAACACCTCAAAACCCAGTTTCTGTACACGCTCCACCAACTGAGGCCCAAACAGCGTAAACATTTCTTTTCCGATTTTGAGACGACAAAACTGAGGGTTGAGCTTTTGAACTAACTCTAAACACTTCTCTTGATCATGGTAATCAAGCGCAACAATAACCTTTGGATCGGCCAACGATCTATTCCTCAAAGAAACTAAAGACGGGAGCATTCTACACAAAAGCCCAGACCAAGGCCCAGGCTCGCGCAGCATTAATCGAACTATTTAGCCCCGATATAGAAATAGATGATAACAAAGAGCAAATTTAAAACGCCATGGCTACACAGATAGATATCGTTGTTTGAAGTAAAAACTAGGCGTCCATACCTAGCGCTGAAAATCTGACATTTCAGCTCTCTCTATCCCCCACGCCTATTTCTACACACTTTAAAACTCCCGCTGCTTCTGGACGAGAGCTGGTTTGGGGGGAGCACAGCTACAACACCAAGCGCTTACGGTTCTTCTCAATGATTTTCGACCCGATACCCTTTACTTCCGTAAGTTGCTCGATCGTTTTAAATTTTCCGTTCGCATCTCTATATTTTACAATCGCGATCGCTTTTTTCTCGCCAATACCGACCAATGTCGTCAAATCTGGTATTCCTGCGCGGTTAATATTAACTATCGTATCCACCTTTTTTGCTGACGCCGCCTGCTCAACAGCTTCCGTTTGATTTTTGGACTGTTTTTCAGCCGCAAATGTTGCCGGAGAGGCCGAGACTAGAAGGGCTATTGCGAGCAAAACAAAGATCGAAAATAGGTTTTCCTGTACAAAATAGCGGCTAGAACTAACAGCTGAAGATACGGAAACACGAGAAAGTACTTTCATAATTCAATTCCTTTGATTAAAGAGTTGGCGGGCCTTGCATGGCCTCGAAGCGCATACTAATGACATTCTTTTATGACTAAAAGGCGACATCGACGGCAATCCGTGTGAGAAATGTCTTACACTTAAGGGATTGCACGCAAGAATAAAACAACGTTAACGCCGAACTTAGCCCTCGCCCTTCGCTCCGAACTATCACTGACGGGGGGAATTAAGCACTGAACATCGTCTAACTTATAAATACAAGTAACCGGTCTTATGTATTCGAAGCTTCAAACATCAAAAAGCCAGTCCGCCGCGCGCAATAAAATCGTTTCAGCGGCAGAAGCCGTCAATCTCATTCAAAATGGCGACACCCTCGGAACTGGCGGATTTGTCGGTATAGGCTTCGCGGAAGAATTGGCGATCGCGCTTCGCGAGCGCTTTGATACAACCCAACAACCACGAGATTTAACACTTGTTTACGCCGCTGGCCAGGGGGATGGAAAAGACAAGGGGCTCAATCATATCGCGAGCGAGGGCCTGCTCAAACGCGTCATTGGCGGGCACTGGGCGCTCGTCCCCGGCCTGCAAAAACTGGCAAACGAGAACCTAGTCGAAGCGTACAATTTACCCCAGGGCTCAATCGCCCACCTATTTCGAGATATTGGAGCAGGCAAACCCGGAACGCTATCGAAGGTAGGGCTCGGAACATTTGTTGATCCTCGCAACGGCGGTGGCAAACTTAACGCCTCCACCCAGGAAGATCTCGTTAAACTTATTGAAATAGAGGGCGAAGAGTATCTGTTTTATAAAGCGTTCCCCATCAACGTTGCCTTCATTCGGGGCACCACAGCCGACGAATCCGGTAATATTACCTGCGAAAAAGAAGCGCTGTATCTAGAGTCTTTAGCCCTTGCCACCGCCGCCCACAACTCTGGAGGGTTGGTCATTGTTCAAGTGGAGCGTGTTGCAGAAAGCAATAGTTTGGACGCCCGCAATGTCAAAATTCCTGGAATACTGGTCGACTGCGTTGTCGTCGCGAAACCAGAAAATCACTGGCAAACCTTTGCTGAGCCCTACAATCCGGCCTTCGCCGGAGCGATTAGAGTCCCGATGGAAAACATTGAAGCCCTGCCGCTAAATTCACGAAAAATCATAGCGCGTCGTGCAGCCTTTGAACTACGCCCCAACGCAGTGGTAAACCTAGGCATTGGAATGCCTGAAGGCATTGCCAACGTCGCTAACGAAGAACATATTCTCGATACTGTTACGCTAACCGCCGAACCAGGACTGATAGGCGGCTTGCCTGCAAGTGGACTCAATTTTGGAGCTGGCACCAATATTGATGCGCTTATCGATCAACCCGCCCAGTTTGATTTTTACGACGGCGGCGGTCTCGATATTGCATTCTTAGGACTTGCTCAAACCGCACAAAACGGCGACGTTAACGTCTCTAGGTTTGGTTCTCACCTTGCGGGCGCAGGCGGTTTTATCAATATCAGCCAGAATGCGAAAAAAGTGGTCTTTATCGGCGCCTTTGCCGCTGGCAAATTCAAAATTGAAATTAAAAATGAGCAAATCGTCATTGGAGAAGGAAAACAGACAATTAAATTTGTCAACGCAGTGGAACAAGTCACTTTCAGTGGTAAACGCTCAGCACAGTTATCTCAGCCAGTTTTGTACATTACAGAGCGCTGCGTATTTCGCCTGACAACAGATGGCTTAGTGCTTATCGAAATCGCTCCAGGCATGGATTTGGAAAAGGACATTTTTGCTCACATGGATTTCCGCCCCATCGTTTCCGATGACCTAACATTGATGGACGCGCGAATATTTCGCGACAAGGTTATAGGATTAGATTCAGAGCTACTTCACGTCCCTATTGATCAAAGAATAGACTTCGATCCGGAATCGAATGTGTTATTTATTAATTTTGAATCGCTTTCTATCAATGTTCCAGAAGAAATTACACGGATCAAAAATACCGTCGAAAGCTTTTTAGAGCCCTTAAGCAAACGTGTGAATGTGATCGTCAATTACGATAATTTTACTATCCGCCCCGACTTGGTGAGCACCTACACTGAGATCGTGAAAGACCTGGTTGATAAATACTACGCCCAGGTGACTCGTTACAGTACGAGTGCATTTTTAAGGATGAAGTTTGGGGAATCAGGTGACGGGGTACGGGGTACGAGTATAAGGTAGCAGTTCTGCTGGTTTAAAGCGTTACGAGATCTTTTTACCTTCGACGATCGGAAAAGTGAAGCGCCTTGCTACATAGGTAATCCGATTTACATCAGCCCGTATAATAACCTCCACGATTAGAAAGCGGCTCCCTCACCTCAAAAAGGTTGAGTTGGCGGTTGGCGTGCTCAATGGTGGAAGGCGCTTCGCTTTTCCACCCTACGATCTAGGACTGTAAGAGCATTGGTACGGGGTACGGAAACTAGTATGGTTTTAAAACTTAAAACCGGAAGTCGGCGCTTACCGTGCCAGAAGTAAAAGCATCGCTATCTGTATCGAGAAGTGTTTTAAATTCGAAGTTCAAATTCATGCGCTCGTCCAGCCAAAGTCCAAAACCAATGCCGTAGGACATGCCGGATTCACTCGATTCATTATCAGCACGAAGGTCATCCTCGAAATCCAATGATGTTTGTATAGTTGACTGCCCTAACAACAAATATACCTTGGCGATATCATTTGCCAATTCTGCTCGGTAATAATACGAAATATAACGGTCAATCGAGGCTTCAACACTCAACTCCTGCCCCGAATCTTCGATAGAAATAACCTCCCCCTGTAAACTCCTTCCGCCGCGAATTTCCATGCCCAGATATTGATTGTGCTTATAGCCAATCAATATCTCCCCGGCTTTAAACGTCACGTCATTTTCAAACAGACCTTTTGCACCAACATCGATTAAAGCAAAACTTCCACCAATATACATACCCTTATCTTTTGAGGCTTGGACAGAGATAGCCATCAACATGACTACTGTAAATATCAGGGTTCGCATAAGGTTGTCTCAGCCTACAAGCAGGCTATTTCAATAGTGAGCTAAGATCTTTCGCTTCCCAATGCGGGAAGTGCTTACGAATGAGAGCATTGAGTTCTAATTCAAATTCGGCAAAGTCATGCTGCTTGGTTTCGCCCTGATCGAGAGCTTCATTCACCATGCCCGCACCAACAGTAATGTTGCTAATACGATCTATCACAATAAAAGCCCCGGTAGCACGATTCGCTTTATACGAATCGACAACCACTTGCTGCTCTAACTCCAATTCAACAACGTTGATGTCGTTAAGCTCTGCCGTTTCAGCTGATGCTTCCTCAAAAGTATTAACGTCTACACGGTGATTGATCTTACTCACCATACCCGGAATCATCTTGCCTGAAAATTTAAACCAATACTGCTTGCCTGGTTCCATTGCACTTTCAGACATCCAAACTAGGTGTGCGCGTAATCGGTTAGATTGCGTCACCTCAGCGTCTTTAAGCACTATCATATCGCCGCGACTGGTATCGATCTCGTCTTCTAAGGTAAGTGTCACCGCTTGACCAACAAAAGCCTCTTGGATATTACCTTCATATACAACAATCGATTTAATACGGCTGGTTTTTCCCGATGGGAGGACTTTAATATCGTCACCCACTTTCACCACACCTGACGCAACGGTTCCACAGAAACCACGGAAATCGAGATTCGGACGGTTAACGTATTGAACAGGGAAACGGAAATCGGTGATGTTTTTGTCACCGGAGATTTTTACACTTTCCAAAATTCCCATTAGCGACTCGCCTTCATACCAGGTCATATTGTCACTGTGATTCACAACGTTATCACCATCGAGTGCAGACATTGGAATGAAGTGAGCATCGTTACTTTGACCGATCGTCGTCAATAGAGACTGATAATCAGACTTAATTTTATTGAATGTCTCTTCGCTGTAATCCACCAAATCCATTTTATTAATCGCAACAACCAAATGCTTAATGCCCAGCAAAGAAGCGATAAAGGTATGGCGACGCGTTTGAACCTGAACACCGTAACGAGCATCAATCAAAATAACGGCTAAATCACAGGTCGAAGCTCCTGTGGCCATATTGCGCGTATATTGCTCATGGCCCGGCGTATCAGCAATAATAAACTTACGCTTTTGCGTGGAGAAATAACGGTACGCAACGTCAATGGTAATACCTTGCTCACGCTCAGCTTGCAAACCATCAACCAACAAAGCCAAATCTAACTTTCCGCCAGTTGTACCGTGCTTGACGGTATCCGCCTTAATCGCTTCTAACTGATCTTCATAAATCATTTTCGAATCATGAAGTAAACGACCGATTAATGTTGATTTACCATCGTCCACACTGCCGCAGGTCAAAAAGCGTAAAATTTCTTTTTGCTCGTGCTGCTTTAAATATTCGTCGATATCGGATTCAATTAGATCGGATTGATGAGACATATTCTTTTCTTCAAAAAAGTGGCCTGGACGGTTTTCCAGTTACCATTTGGGTTTTAAATTACGGGTTTTAGACTAAAGTCGTTTTTACTATTAAGAGGCCTTTGTACGCAAACAACAGCGTTCAGAAAAACAGCCTGGCTCAACTAAAAGTAGCCTTCCTGTTTTTTCTTTTCCATCGATCCAGAACTGTCATGATCGATCACACGCCCTTGCCTTTCGGAGGTCGTCGTCAACAACATTTCTTGAATGATTTCCGGCAAAGTCGTTGCAGTCGATTCAACCGCGCCCGTTAATGGGTAACAGCCTAAAGTCCTAAAGCGCACCATTTTCTCTTCGACGACATCGTCTTTTCCAATCGGCATACGATCATCGTCAACCATGATCATGACGCCGTCTTTTTCGACAACGGGCCTTTTAGCTGCAAAATATAGCGGCACAATAGGAATGCTTTCTAAATGGATGTACTGCCATATATCCAACTCAGTCCAGTTAGACAAAGGGAATACGCGAATGCTTTCACCCTTATCCACTTTACTGTTGTATATGTTCCATAATTCAGGACGCTGATTTTTCGGGTCCCAGCGGTGGTTTTTGTCTCTAAACGAGTAAACCCGCTCTTTTGCGCGAGACTTTTCTTCATCGCGTCGAGCGCCACCAAACGCAGCATCAAAACCATATTTGTTCAGCGCTTGCTTCAGACCTTGAGTTTTCATCACATCGGTGTGTTTTGCACTGCCATGCGTGAATGGGCCAATGCCCATATCGATGCCTTCTTGATTTTTGTGAACAATCAGTTCAAAACCTTTATCTTTCGCCATTTGATCACGGAAAGTGATCATTTCTTTAAACTTCCACGTGGTGTCAACGTGCATCAAAGGAAATGGCAATTTTCCTGGCGCGAAAGCTTTAAGCGCTAAATGCAACATGACAGCAGAATCTTTACCAACAGAGTAAAGCATCACGGGGTTATCAAACTCAGCGGCTACTTCGCGGATGATATGAATACTCTCCGCTTCTAGCTGCTTGAGGTGAGTCATTGTGTAATCTGAAGTCATGGGTAAAGTCGCACCAATATCTGTTGTATATGTCTGTCCACGACTGTATATGTACGTGGACTTTGAGCGTTAAACAAGCAATTTCGCCATTTCACCGCCCAGCGGGCCGGATTATAGCGAAAGCACTCTAGGATTTTAAGAGGAAATAACTTCTAAGCTTATGCCGACCTGTTGAGCCAATTGCGTAAAGTTAGGGAAGGATGTCGCCACATTCGCGCAGTTATTGACCGTAACTTCCCCTTTTGCACGTAAAGCCGCGATAGTGAAAGACATAGCAATACGATGATCATGATGGCTTTCAACCACTCCGCCAGTCATTTCGCCGCCTTGTATCACCATTCCATCGTCACGTGTTTCGCACTGAATACCTAGGGTCGTCAGCCCTTCCGCCATCGCCTGAATTCGGTCAGTCTCTTTCACTCGAAGCTCTTCTGCCCCGGTTAAGGTCGTTGTACCCGTTGCGCAGGCAGCGGCGATAAACAGAGCAGGGAACTCATCAATAGCCAACGGCACTTGATCTTCTGGTATATCAATGCCCTTAAGAGGAGCATATTGAACGCGAATATCCGCAACTGGCTCGCCACCAACCTCACGCTCATTAAGCAGAGTTAGATCAGCTCCCATTAAACGCAATATATTAACCACGCCGATTCGTGTTGGATTAATTCCAACATGCGTTAAGGTAATATCAGAACCTGGAGTAATCGCAGCAGCAACCAAAAAGAAAGTCGCTGAAGAAATATCCGCAGGGATATCAATGTCACAACCTTTTAGAGAACCACCAGATGAAAGGGAAATGGTGTCACCCTCCCTTTTCACCTCGTAACCAAAGCCACGCAACATACGTTCGGTATGATCGCGTGTCGGTGCTGGTTCAGTAACTTTCGTTTCACCTTCGGCATATAAACCCGCGAGCAATAAACAAGATTTTACCTGCGCACTCGCCATTGGCAGATGATAATCGATTCCATGCAACGATTTTGCTCCGTTAAACTTCATCGGCGGACGACCTTCGTCGGCCGTTTCGATATCCGCCCCCATTTCTCGAAGAGGATTAGCAACACGATTCATGGGTCGTTTGGATAAAGAAACATCTCCGGTTAACTCAGCATCGAAAGTCTGCCCAGCTAAAATCCCCGATAGCAAACGCATTGATGTGCCGGAGTTACCCACGTAAAGAGGACCACTCGGAGCAGTAAGGCCATGTAATCCAACGCCATTAACCGTCACACAACTATCGTTAGGGCCTTCAATCACAACACCCATGTCACGAAATGTTTGCAGCGTGGCCAAAGCATCTTCGCCTTCCAAAAAGCCTTCAATATGCGTAACGCCTTCGGCAAGCGCGCCCAACATAATCGAACGATGAGAAATGGATTTATCGCCAGGAACACGAATTGTGCCCTTCACGTTGCCGCCTGGAGCGACTTTATAAGTAATCATTTGTTCTTCTGATTTTTGCATACTGGAACTATAAGACTGGTTGGATAGCATTAAAGTAAAGTGATCACGTGCGACCTTTGCGCGCGTAAAAATACCGGTAATATCTTGCGAATCTTCCTGTTCAATTGCGCCCTTTAAGCGCGCTAAATTATCAGAAAACAGCTCAATAGACTGCAAAAGAGCATCTTTATTGGCAAGCACAATATCGCGCCACATAGAGGCATCGCTGGATGCTATTCGCGTAAAATCTCGAAAACCACCTGCCGCGTAACGGAAAATATTTTGATTCTGATTGTCGTGAGCAAGGGTATCCACCAATGAAAAGGCTATTACATGAGGTAAATGACTGGTCGCAGCCAAAATAATATCGTGCTCATCAACCTCCATTTCAACCACTTCAGCACCCACGGAACGCCACATATCCCGAACCTTGTCGACATGGGCTTCGCTGTTATTTTTGAAGGGCGTTAAAATAACGCGATGCTTTTCATATAAATCTGGATTCGACGATTCAACACCGCTTTTTTCTGAACCCGCAATCGGGTGACCTAGAACGATTTGCTCGGGCTCTTCGCCATAGATTTCAATAACGTCTTTGCGAATACTGCCTTTGACACTTGCTCCATCGGTGATAGTCACCTTGGGAGACACTGTCTCGTGAATTTGGCGCAAGACTTTATTAACGGTTAACGTGGGAACAGCAATAAAGATAAGGTCGCCTTCACCAAGCTCCTCAGCAATTTCCGCGATATCCGTATAAGCACGATCGACCAGCTTTAATTCACAAGCACGCAGTGCAACCTCTTCACGGCGCGCAATACCAATAACTTCCCTGCATAGATGACGCTGCTTAAGGGCGGCCGCCAAGCTGCCGCCAATTAAGCCAATACCAATTACAACGAGTTTATTTATCACGGGAAGAATCCGTTAAATTAAAGGACGCCCACGGGATAGGACCCGAGCACCTTCACATCAGCTGCTCGCGCTTTCACTTCGGTTAAAGCTTCAGCGACACTGGGTTCATTAACATGGCCAGCAAAGTCGATAAAAAACACGTAATTCCAGGTTCCCGATGGCGATGGTCTTGTTTCAACACGAGTCAAATCAACACCATGGGCATGGAAAGGCTGAAGTAAGTCATGCAAAGCGCCCGGCTCATTCTTAGTCGACACGACAATTGAGGTTTTATCTTCGCCACTTACCCCGATGTCATCACGCCCAATAATTAAAAAGCGTGTGGAGTTATCGGGGCGATCCTCAATATTTTTTGCGTGACTTTTTAAATCATACAAATTGGCTGCAATTTCACCGGCAATCGCCGCTGAATTCCATTCGCCTTTAATACGTTTCGCTGCTTCAGAATTACTGCTAACCGCTATTCTTTCAACATTTGGGTAGTGCTCGTCCAACCATTTACGACACTGCCCTAGCGATTGGGAATGTGAGTAAACACGCGAAATATTTTCAATTTTGGTTACGTCAGAAATCAATAAGTGGTGATGAATACGCAAAACCACTTCACCGCAAATTTTTACGTTACTCTCAAGAAAACTATCCAGGGTATGCGTAACAACGCCTTCAGTAGAATTCTCCACCGGAACAACACCGTATTGCACAGCTCCAGAGGCCACTTCGCGGAACACGGCATCAATTGAAGACATAGATTCTGTGACAGCCGACTGACCGAAATGCTTGAGAGCCGCTTCTTGTGTATAGGTGCCTTGAGGCCCCAAATATGCAACATTGATGGGGTTTTCCAATGCCAAACAGGCAGACATAAGCTCACGAAACAGACGCCCAACCTCTTCATTTTTAAGAGGGCCTTTGTTTCGCTCCATTGCTCTGCGCAACACCTGAGCTTCACGCTCAGGGCGGTAAAATGTTGTCTGGGTCTGATCTGAAAATTGAGATTTAACCTCAGCAACATCCATTGCACATTGCGCGCGAGCGCTGAACAACTCACCTAACTTAGAGTCGATGTCGTCAATTTTATCGCGTAGCTTGCCTAGTAGCTGAGCTTCTTTTTGAGCATTTCCCGATGATTTATCTGACACGAATTAAGCCTTAATCTTCCGGTTCTGCACTTGAGCTGTCATCTTCGGAAGTATCGTCAGAAGAACCTTCGGAAGTGTTTTCAGTGCCGCCTTCTGCATCTGCGGAAGTAGGCGTGTTTTCGGAAGTGTCTGTCGCATCAGAAGTAGATGCCTCTTCGGAAGAATCACCTTCAGCATCCGTTTCGCTTTCAGTAGGCTCTTCTATTCGCTCAATACCAACAATATGTTCGCCTACTTTCACTTTAATCAAACGAACGCCTTGGGTATTACGCCCGAGGACAGAGACTTCATTAACGCGTGTTCGCACCAAAGTGCCCTGATCAGAAATCATCATGATTTCTTCACCATCTAAGACTTGAACAGCACCAATTAACTTGCCATTTCGTTCAGATGTTTGCATGGCGATAACGCCTTTAGAACCACGACCTTTAGTCGGGAAATCCTCAACAGCGGTACGCTTACCGTAACCATTTTCACTCACAGTAAGTACTTTGCCATTCTCAACGGGTACAACCATAGAAATAACGCTATGGCCTTCTTCCAATCGAATGCCTCTCACACCGCGAGATACACGGCCCATAGAGCGTACTTGCTCTTCTGTGAAACGAGCAGCCTTACCATTAGAGGACATCAAAATAATATCTTGCTGACCATCCGTTACGGTTGTGCCAACAAGGTGATCACCCTCAACAAGCTCAATCGCACGCAGACCGACGGAACGAGGCCTAGAAAACTGAGTAAGCGGCGTCTTCTTAACTGTACCGTTTGCCGTCGCCATAAAGATGAAATGATCTTCATCAAATTCACGAATCGGCAACATCGAGGTAATGCGCTCACCCTCATCAAGAGGCAATAAATTCACCACAGGACGACCACGCGCTTGGCGCCCAGCCACGGGAATTTGGTAAACTTTAAGCCAAAAGACCTTACCCGCATTGGTAAAGCACAATATATAGTCGTGGGTACTGGCAATTAAGAGATGCTCGACAAAATCTTCGTCTTTCACTGAAGTTGCCGCTTTCCCCATACCGCCACGGCGCTGGGCCTGATAATCATCGAGAGGCTGACTCTTCGCATAGCCACCATGAGAAATGGTGACAACACGATCTTCTTCGGTAATTAAATCTTCGACTGACAAATCGGTTTGCGAATGCTGAATAACTGTTCGACGCTCATCGCCATACTCAGCAAGAATAGCTTCTAACTCTTCTCGAATCACTTCCATAAGACGAACAGGATTACCCAGAATCTCAAGGTATTCAGCAATAAGCTTCAAGCGCTCTTCGTATTCAGTCATTAATTTGTCGTGTTCCATGCCTGTAAGGCGATGTAAACGCAAATCTAAAATAGCCTGAACCTGAGCAGGAGATAGGAAATACTCGCCATCTCGAAGGCCGAACTCCTCGCCCAATTCGTCGGGACGACATGCATCCGCATCCGTTCGTTCAAGGTATTGTTCAATAGTGCCAGCAGCCCATCCTTTTGCCAGCAAAGCTTCTTTTGCCTCTGCAGGAGAGGATGAGGATTTGATTAAAACAATCATTTCGTCAATGTTGGCAATCGCAACCGCCAAACCTTCTAGCACATGCCCGCGCTCTCGGGCTTTACGTAACAAGTAGATCGTTCTGCGCGTGACAACTTCACGACGATGCCGAACAAAGTGTGATATCAACTCTTTAAGGTTAAGGATTCTAGGCTGGTTATCAACCAAGGCCACGACGTTGATACCAAATACGTTTTGCATTTGGGTTTGGGCAAATAGGTTGTTCAGAACCACTTCACCCATTTCGCCGCGTTTAATCTCGATGGCAATACGGAGGCCGTCTTTATCAGACTCATCCCGGATTTCAGATATACCTTCAAGCTTTTTATCTTTAACCAGTTCAGCAATTTTTTCGATTAGCCGGGCTTTATTGACCTGATAAGGCAACTCGTGAACGATGATGCTTTCACGGTTATTCTTTTCGTTCGTGACTACTTCCGCTTTTGCACGGACGTAAATACGACCACGGCCTGTACGATACGCTTCCAAAATTCCAGCGCGGCCATTAATTATGCCCGCTGTTGGAAAATCAGGGCCAGGGATAATTTCCATCAGATCATCAATCGTAGCGTCAGGATGATCGATAAGGTGAATACAGCCTTTGACGACTTCGGTTAAGTTATGCGGCGGAATATTAGTCGCCATACCTACAGCAATACCTGAGGAGCCGTTAACCAATAGGTTTGGCACACGCGTCGGCATTACATCCGGAATAAATTCGGTATCGTCGTAGTTGGGAACAAAGTCGACTGTCTCTTTATCGAGATCAGCTAGTAGTTCATGCGCAATCTTAGACATACGCACTTCGGTATAACGCATCGCAGCGGCGCTATCACCATCAACAGAACCAAAGTTACCTTGGCCATCGACCAGCATGTAACGCAAAGAGAAAGGTTGGGCCATACGTACAATCGTATCGTAAACAGCCGTATCACCATGCGGGTGATATTTACCGATAACGTCACCAACGACACGCGCTGATTTTTTGTAGGGCTTATTCCAATCGTTATTGAGCTGATTCATCGCGAAAAGTACGCGCCTATGAACCGGTTTTAGTCCATCGCGAACATCAGGTAACGCCCTACCTACGATTACGCTCATGGCGTAGTCTAGATACGACTGCTTCAGTTCATCTTCGATGTTGACGGGGACGATTTCTTTGGCAATTTCACCCATACAGCTATGGCGTTCCTAATCTAGAGGTTAGAGACTAGTTAATTAACTAATCGCTAACGAGTGGTCTAAAAGAGTCATCGAAAAAAGTCGACTGACATTATTTTATCGTTATCTGGCAATCACTTCGTGCAGCCCCTGAAGAACTAAGCCTGTAGAACCATAAGAGAGCTAAGAGAGGGCTAAAAATTCCCCCTGACTAAAACGGCGAATTCTACCATAAAATCAGCACAGTAGGCAGTTTTGAAGCAATTGAAGCCTCTACACACATGCATTCTTTCACCATTTTAATTTGACGGTATACTGCCCTCACTTAAGGCCTGGGAAAGCAGCATGCAAAACAACCATAACGACCACAATTCAAGCGGCGACAAAAAAATTGATCTTATTATTCATGCTTCGTGGATAATTCCTGTCGTGCCGCGTGGGCGAGTTTTAGAAAATTGCTCAATTGCAATCAAGGGCGACACGATTGTCGACATTGGCCTCACCAGCGAACTCCAATCTCGCTACGACGCCACGCGAGAACAAAATTTACCGGGACACGCGATCATTCCCGGCCTGGTTAATGCGCATGGGCACAGCCCTATGGCTCTGATGCGTGGCTATGCCGACGACAAGCCGTTAATGGATTGGCTCGAAAACCACATTTGGCCCGCAGAGCAAAAATGGGTGTCCGATACTTTTGTTGCTGACGGATCACGTTTAGCCATTGCTGAAATGCTGTCCAGCGGTACAACCTGTTTTGCCGATATGTATTTTTATCCCGGCGAGACCGCGGCCGTCGCACTTGAGTGTGGGATCCGCGCTCAAATCTCATTTCCAGTACTCGACTTTCCCACGGTATGGGCAAACGACGCAGACGAATACCTTCGCAAAGGCATTGCCATTCACGATCAGTATCGCGCTCAAGAGCTCATTAATATCGGCTTTGGCCCACACGCCCCCTACACGGTATCGGATGCGCCTTTACGGCGGATTGCCACTTATGCGGAAGAACTTCAAACCAGCATTCAGATCCACCTACACGAAACGGCTGAGGAAGTGCAGACCTCCATTGACGCCTTTGGTAAGCGGCCCATCGAGCGACTATTCGACTTAGGATTATTATCGCCTTTGACACAATGTGTTCACATGACGCAAATAGAAGAGAGCGATATCGAAATACTTAAACAAACTGGCGCACATGTTGTGCATTGTCCTGAGTCAAACTTAAAACTCGCCAACGGCATATGCCCAAGTGAGAAACTTCTCAACAGCGGAATCAATGTATGCCTAGGGACGGATGGTGCTGCGAGCAATAATGACCTCAATATGTTTTCTGAGATGCAAACAGCGGCTCTAATTGGTAAGTTTGCCGCTAATAACGCCTCTGCGATTAAGGCCTCAACAGCATTGGAGATGGCCACCATCAATGGTGCCAAAGCCCTCGGGTTAGAAAATGCCATCGGTTCTCTGGAGGTCGGGAAAAAAGCCGACATTGTCGCGGTTGACCTCAACGGGTTTCAATATCACCCCGTACACGACCCGGTAAGCCAGCTGGTCTACACCCAGGCGGGCCAAAATGTCTCTGAAGTGTGGGTTAATGGCAAGCACTTGGTTTCAAATGGAACGCCATTGCACATCGATACAGAAGCTTTAAAATCTAACGCTAAAAATTGGCAAGAAAAACTTGCGAGAAAATCTATATGACTGCCCAGACCTCAAATACCGCCCCAAACGTAGACGACCAGGAGATAGCGAAGTTTGAACGCATGGCGAGTCGCTGGTGGGACTTGGAAGGCGATTTTAAACCCCTGCACGATATGAATCCCTTGCGTGTAAATTATATTGATGAGAAATCTCCTGTCGCCGGAAAACACTTGCTCGACGTGGGCTGCGGCGGCGGCATTTTGTGTGAAGCGATGGCGCATCGCGGGGCAAATGTAACCGGCATCGATATGGGGAAAGCGCCGCTTGAAGTCGCCCAACTACACAAATTAGAACACCAGCTAACCATCGATTACCAGTTGAGTACCGCGGAAGAATTTGCAGAGGCACACGCCGAAACATATGACGTGGTGACCTGCTTGGAGATGCTGGAACATGTGCCCGATCCCGGCAGCGTTATTCAGGCCTGTGCAAATCTATGCAAACCTGGTGGCGACATTTATTTTTCGACAATTAACCGCACGCCCAAAGCTTACGCATTGGCTGTTGTCGGCGCAGAGTATGTGCTGCAAATTTTGCCTAAGGGTACGCACGACTATAAGAAGTTTATTCGGCCTTCTGAGCTTGGGCGCTGGATGAGGGCGGCAAAGCTACAGTTAGCCGACATTACGGGCATGACTTATAATCCGTTTATGAAAACGTTTAAGTTAAACCCTAAAGATGTCAGTACGAATTATATTATTCACGCCAAGAAAGCGTAGAACTGTTAATTACAGTTTTCACCTCTCGTAACTTTATGACGCTTAACTATCGCTTAACTATGATTTTCAATAATGACGCTTAATGCAGTTTTTTTTGATTTAGACGGTACGCTTTTAGATACGTCGCCAGATTTATCCCATGCATTAAATCGCTTACTTAAGCTGAAGAACAAAGCTACCCTTCCGGAAAGTGAGATTCGCAAGGTTGTATCCGACGGAGCTTATGCCATGCTTAAGTTAGGCTTTGGTGTTGAGCAGGGCGATCCTGAAACGGCGGAGCTGCGTAAAACTTTGCTTGCGTTTTATTTGGAGGATCTTTCTTCGCGTACGGTGTTTTTTCCTGGTATTGAAGATTTAATTTCTCGGCTGGCTGAGAACAATATCGGCTGGGGTATTGTGACGAATAAGCCTGAGGTTTATGCCGTTCCGCTGATTAAGGGGTTTCGTTTTCCTTCTCGGCCCGTATGCGTTATTTGTCCTGAGCATGTTGCGCATAGGAAGCCTCATGCGGAGCCTTTGTTGTTGGCTTGCCAGCAGGCTGAGTGCGCGACCGAATCGGCGGTTTATATTGGTGATCACATTCGGGATATTGAGTGTGGTATCAATGCGAATATGAAGACGATAGCGGTTAATTATGGGTATATTGCTGCGGATGATAGTGCGCATAACTGGGGAGCTGATTATGTGGTTGAAACTGGGGATGAGATTTGGCCTTTACTAGCTGGAAAGATTTAATCTAATTCAGCTTCGGGGACGCTGCTCGGATCATATTGGGAGATAGTTTATTTGACACGCCGTAAACCCATCCTTGGGGGCTCGGCTGCTGCATCCCTGCAGCAGACGGTCAAATAAACTATCTCCCAATACGCTCCTAGGATTGTGTTTTACCCACCTCTTTTTAAAAGCAACGGCAATTAAACGCGGTTGTAGTGAAAACAAATTTAGGACTGATTTAATGTTCGATAAGACTTTTTTTGATCAATACTCGCCAGAAGGCGATTTATTAAAAGATAAAATTATATTAGTGACTGGCGCTGGAGACGGTATTGGCCGAGTCGCGTCACTAAAGTTCGCGGAATTTGGAGCAACGGTTATTTTGGTGGGGCGGACCTTGCAAAAACTGGAGTCTGTTTACGATGAGATTGAGAGGCAAGGCTTTCCTCAGCCGGCAATCTTCCCCATGAACTTGGAAGGTGCGGCGGAACATGATTATGAAGCGATGTTTGACAGTCTTCATGAAGAGTTTGGTCGCTTAGATGGCTTACTCCATAACGCAAGTGAGCTCGGGCCTAGAACACCCTTAGCTCAATACCCTCTTGGCGAGTGGCAGAAGCTGATTCAAGTAAACCTTACCGCTCCATTTACAATGACCAAGTCGTTACTGCCTTTATTAGAAAAGTCTGACAACGCTAGCATTGTATTTACCGGCTCTTCTGTTGGCGTAAAAGGCCGTGCCTTTTGGGGAGCGTATGCGGCCACTAAAGCGGCTTGTGAAAATATGGTGCAAACACTGGCAGATGAATACGATGGCAATGGGAATGTGCGTGTAAACTCACTCAACCCTGGCGCCACTCGCACTCGGATGCGGGCGCTAGCTTATCCCGCTGAAAACCCTGGCACTGTAACGGCGCCCGAAGACATTATGGCGGCTTATTTGTTTTTGATGGGTGAAGATAGTGTTGAGGTGAGTGGGCAGCAGATAGATGCTCAGCCGAAATAAATAGAAGCTCTACACTGGATCAGTGCTGTGGTGGAAGACGCCTTTGGCTTTTCCACCCTACGATCACTTTAAGATTCAACCGTAGGCCGAAAAAACGAAGCGCCTTCCGGCACAGCAATCTTACAGATGCCCCATAAAGCAATCGCCACGCAAACCCGATCCATTACACTCGACGATAATAGAAACTTCCGAGAGACAACCAGCTTTCGGTGGAAGACGCCTTTGGCTTTTCCACCCTACACAACCTGCGTTTTCAGCTTCTGAATTCGATCGCGAATATTCGCAGCTCGCTCAAACTCCAGATCCTTCGCTGCGGTGAACATTTCTTTTTCTAAAATTTCAATTTGTTCCCAAGAAGATTTACCTTCAGGGAGGTTGATTTGGAAATCTTTATTTCTTTCGGAAATTTTTCTTCGATTACCCGCTTTAGCGCCAGGCGCTCGCGCACCTTCCATAATATCGGCAACTGACTTTTTAATGCCTTGCGGTGTAATGCCATGTTTTTCATTAAACTCCACTTGCTTGGCTCGACGCCTATCCGTCTCATCCATAGCTCGTTTCATCGAGCCAGTAATTTTATCGGCATACAAAATGGCTCTGCCATTAATATTTCGAGCGGCACGACCGATGGTTTGAATAAGCGATCGATCTGAACGAAGGAAGCCTTCTTTATCGGCATCGAATATCGCGACTAAAGCCACTTCAGGCATGTCCAAGCCTTCTCGCAGTAAGTTAATACCAATAAGCACATCAAACACACCAATTCGTAAATCACGAATAATTTCGACCCGCTCTACGGTATCAATGTCTGAATGCAAATAACGAACACGGACACCGTGCTCGCTCATATATTCGGTCAGGTCTTCTGCCATGCGTTTGGTGAGCACCGTGACGAGAATACGATCGCCGGCTTTTACGCTTTTCGCAATTTCAGATAAGCAATCATCAACTTGAGTTTGCGCGGGGCGAACTTCTACTCCCGGGTCGATCAGGCCTGTTGGACGCACCACTTGCTCCACAACGGCATCTTGCTTTTCTGCTTCATATTTACCTGGCGTTGCAGAAACGAATATAGTTTGCGGTGCGAGCCTCTCCCATTCATCAAATCGCATGGGACGGTTATCAAGCGCAGAAGGTAAACGGAAGCCGTACTCAACCAGCGTTTCTTTTCGAGAGCGATCTCCTTTGTACATTGCACCTATTTGCGGCACTGTTACATGAGACTCATCTACCACAAGTAAAGCATTGTCAGGTAGGTAGTCATACAGTGTGGGGGGAGGGTCTCCAGCATTTCTACCCGAAAGATAGCGTGAATAGTTTTCGATACCGCTGCAGTAACCTAACTCTTGCATCATTTCGAGATCGTATTTTGCGCGCTGCTCTAAGCGCTGAGCTTCTACCAATTTATTATTGTCGCGCAACTGTGCAAGGCGTTCTTTTAATTCGACTTTAATGAATTCTACCGCTTCTAGAACACGAGAACGTGGCGTCACATAATGCGATTTAGGGTAAATGGTGTAGCGCGGTACTTTTTGAAAGACTTCACCGGTCAAGGGGTCAAAAATAGATATCTGTTCCACTTCATCGTCAAACAATTCAATTCGAACGGCTTCAGCAGAAGATTCAGCGGGGAAGATATCGATCACATCACCACGTACACGGTACGTGGCACGACGAAAATCAATGTCGTTACGCTCGTACTGAAGCTCAGTTAAACGATGCAGAATTTGACGTTGGTCGAGCTTATCCCCGCGCACAACGTGCAGCATCATTTGCAGGTAGGCATTGGGATCGCCTAGGCCGTATATTGCTGACACAGTTGCCACAACAATAGAGTCTCGGCGTTCCAACAGAGCCTTTGTCGCAGACAGCCTCATCTGTTCGATATGTTCATTGACCGATGCATCTTTATCGATAAAGGTATCGGAAGACGGAACGTAGGCTTCTGGCTGGTAGTAATCGTAGTAGGAGACAAAATATTCCACCGAGTTTTCGGGAAAGAAATCTTTTAGCTCTCCGTATAATTGAGCGGCAAGTGTTTTGTTATGGGCCATTAATATCGTAGGCCGCTGCACTTTTTCAATTACATTCGCAATGGTAAAAGTTTTACCAGAACCGGTTACCCCTAAAAGGGTTTGATGGGCGAGGCCGGACTCTAAACCTTCCACCAAAGCGTCAATAGCGGCAGGTTGATCCCCTGCAGGCTTGTATTTACTATAAAGTTTAAATGCTTTTTTCATCAATAACCGATATGTGCTTAAGTGTAATTTTCCTACTGATTTTTAATTGCCCAACACGAATGAATTTTAGGGTTCCGTTCAAAATCAGGGTCTAAGGTTTCTTTTGATATGTTATCAACATGAAAATGACCAACCAGGGATTCATCCAATTTAAAGCTTCGTAGATTCACTGAAAAATATAAAACGCCACCCGGATTCAATATATCCATACAACGCTGAATCAATTGAGCGTGATCTTTCTGAATATCCAAAATAGTCGTGGTGCTCTTCGAATTCGAAAAGCTAGGAGGATCGAGCATAATGATGTCAAAACCCTGGCGACATTCATTTAACCATTTGATGCAGTCTGCACGAACCAACGAATGTCGAGCGGTGGAAATATTATTGAGAGCGAAATTATTTTTCGCCCAATCCAAATAGGTATTCGACAAATCCACACTTACAGAACCTGCAGCCCCGCCCAATACAGCCTGAACAGTTGCAGTAGCCGTATAACAAAACAAATTTAGGAATTGCTTGCCGCTCGCCTCAGCGCGAATTCTTTTCCTTAAGGGGCGGTGATCCAAAAACAAACCGGTATCAATGTAGTCATGCAGGTTAACGCGAAGCTTAGCGCCCTCTTCTTGGACTTCAAGGAAATGTTTTTGATCCAACTCGCCAAGTTTTTGATACTGCGCTCGTCCTTTTTGGCGCATACGCGTTTTCGATACCACCTGATCAGGCTGAAGATCAAAGGCCTTAACCGTGGCATGACAAATTTCGTTGAAACGAACCTGGGCCTTACTTTCGTTAATGGTTTTTGGGGCTTTATATTCTTGAATATGAAATTGATCGCCATATACGTCAATCGCGGCAGAATACTCTGGCATGTCGGCATCGTATAGTCGATAACACTCGATATTTTCTTTTTTAATCCAACGATCAAGACGTTTTCGATTCTTCTTCAGACGGTTAAAGACCATCTCTGCCCCGTCCGACAAAGGCGTCGTTTGCACATCGCGATCTTCACGCAATTTCGCTTCACCGCCGAGAATATCAAATAGATGTAATTCAGTCGGGAGTTTTCCGTTAAAAAATTTGTACTTGTTTTTGGCTCGCAAGCGCATTTCGCGGGCCAATTCAATATTGCTCGTAAAGACTCCAATTTGCCACCCCGAAAGGTTTTGCTTGGCCACTTGACCTAACGTTTGATAAACAGCCCTTAAGTCTTCAGCCTCACCCAAACGTTCGCCATAAGGAGGATTACAAATCAATAGCCCCTCTAGATCCTCATCACCTTCACTATCTGGAGCGGTGAAATCCTCTAGTGCGCGGTGCTTTAACCGAATACAATTTCCAAACGGAGTTTCCGCTATATTCTCACGAGAGATACGAAGCATATACTCATCAATATCACTGCCCTGAATAATCGGAAATATACCGTCATCTAAGGGTAAAATTTCAGCTTCGGCTTCTTGCTTCACCGACTGCCACAGTTCTTTATCGTGCGTGCGCAACCTTTCGCAACCAAAAACGTCTCGTTTTAAGCCTGGCGCCATATTGGCCGCCATCATGGCCGCCTCGATCAAGAAAGTGCCGGAACCACACATCGGGTCGGCCAACGCAATTTGCTTTTTCTCTTGCCTGGCTTTTTCTAACAGGCGCGGCCAACCCGCTCGCACTAAAACAGCCGCAGCCAAATTTTCTTTTAAGGGCGCGGCACCTTGTTTTGTGCGATAGCCACGGCGATGTAGGCTGTCACCGCTCATATCAATAGAGAGAATAAGGCTGGATTTGGTTAAACGTGCATTGATCCGTACATCTGGCGCTATTTTGCTAACACTGGGCCGCTCCATACCAAGACGAACAAAGCGGTCAACCACCGCATCTTTCACGCGTTGTGCGCCAAATTGCGTATTTGTGATGTCATCATTGCTGCCCACAAAGTCCACCAAAATTGTGGAGCTTGGCAGCATGTAATCATCCCAAGGGATTTGATACACCAAACTGTATATCTCGTCAGAGGTTTTTGCCTTATCTCGCGCCAATGGCATCAAAATACGGTTGGCCAAGCGCGTCCATAACAGCACTTTATACAGAGTCTTTAGGGGGGCAGAAAAGCTCACTCCGGCTGTCGTTTGGCGCAGATTTTCACAGCCTATCTGTGCTAACTCTTCACTTAAGAGATTTTCGATGCCTTTTGGGCAGCTGGCAAAATAATCAGTTTTCACGTTTGTATCATTCTTTATTCGTTAAGGCCATATAGGATTGGCTGGCTATAAAAATTTAGTCGTTCACTTTTGGTCCCAGCTTTGGGACACTTGGGGTCCGCCTATGTTTGTGCGGATAAACCAAGAGTCCAATCGACTCTACACTTTGCGGGCACGTAGTTACGGTCAGTTGAATTCATACTTCTCTACCATCGCGTGCTCGCCTAACTCCCGAACCATCTATTTGACCCTAATCCTTAAGGTAGTTTGCCTATGAAACGCCAAAAAAGAACTGGTACAGATCGTGCCCTTACTCGTGGTTATCAAGCTGGAATGCAGGGGAGGTCTCGCAGCCTATGCCCCCACGATACAGGAGACGCCCGACATGTGTGGCTGAGCGGTTGGCGTGAAGGTAGAGAAGACCTCTGGGACGGTTACAATACTCTGGCGCAAGTCCAGAAGCTAAGCAATATGTCAAATACTCCATAAACTTCACACCGTTGTAGTCACTCAGGCGCGCCAGCGTCTGAGTGATGGCTCTGCGTCTAACTCTCTCGTATACGTCCTATGAGCCGGTTTTCGACAACCTTTTTTTAGTAACTTTATTTTCCGCCACTGTAATTTTTAGCAACTCAAGCTTCTGCTGAATTAGCTGCAGCCGTTTGTTCAACCGCCTCTCTTATTAGGCTCGGCCCTTTATAAATAAAGCCACTGTAGATCTGAACTAAGCTCGCACCAGCGTTAAGCTTTTCAACTGCGTCTTCACCGCTACTGATACCGCCAACGCCAATAATAGGAATTTTTCCTGCTAATCGCTCGGACAATCGTCGAATCGTCTCGGTAGAAAGATCTTTCACTGGCGCACCACTCAAACCACCGGCTTCATCTTTGTGCGGAGAATATTCCACACCGACACGCCCTATTGTCGTGTTCGTCGCAATGACACCATCCAACTTATATTGAAGTAGCTTATCTGCGACTTCATTCAACTCAGACTCGCTCATATCCGGAGCGATTTTGACGGCAACGGGCACATAACGGCCATGCTCTGTATTTAGCTGAGCTTGCTTCTCTTTGATGCCGGACAATAGCTGATCAAAGGCCTCTCCATACTGCAGGTTACGCAAACCAGGCGTATTAGGGGATGAAATGTTGACCGTAATATAATCGGCGTATTCGTATACATGCTCCATACAATAGGTGTAGTCAGAAAGCGCATCTTCTTCCGATGTGGCTTTATTTTTACCAATATTGATTCCCAGCACACCTTGGAAGCGCCGCCGCTTCACGTTCTCAACCAAATGCTCAACGCCTTTGTTGTTGAAGCCCATGCGATTAATAATCGCCTCTTGATCCGTCAAACGAAACAGTCGGGGCTTCGGATTACCTACCTGAGGCTTCGGCGTCACAGTTCCGATCTCTACAAAGCCAAAACCCAGCTGGCCGAGAGCGTTAAAATAATCACCATTTTTATCAAGGCCCGCCGCTAAGCCCACAGCATTAGGAAAGCGAATCCCCATGACCTCTGTTGCTTCTACTTGCGGTACAGAGCAAAAGGGCTTGAGCAAGCGTAAACGCTCGGCAGCCCCCATAACGTCTAGGGAAAGATCGTGAGAGACCTCGGGGTCCAGAAGGAATAATATTTTTCGTGCGAGTGAATACATAAAGTTGGAATACGTCGAATTGAAACGCCCGCAAGAATACAGAAAACGGGGCTCACAGTCGATCAATCGATTGAAATTTCATCTCCCTGTCAAAGCCTATTCGAAAGCTCCCCGACACCCCTTCTCGAGTCACGAAGGGCTGTAATATCTTCGCAGGAAAACGAATACTGCGACCATCTCGAGAATGCGTCAGTACCGCGACACCTGGTGTTTGGTACATTTTTATATATTCATCAGAAGAGATATGTAAATCAACGGTAAGATAGTGCACAAATCATCCAAATTTAAGTCTGTTATAAAAGCATTACAAAGAGGCAAAATAATGCCCTTTTTAAAACCCTAAATATCGTGAGCGAGGGTAATATTTACACCCAACCAAACTAAAACTCCTTAAAGCACAAACAATTCACGCTTTATATTCCCAAGCCTTATCGTTCGGCAAACCGATGTAAATTTGTCACGTTCTGACCCTCGATTACACTTAAAATCCTCTCTGCTTTAGTTGCCGATATAGCATTGTAGCTCACCACTGCGAAGCCTACATTAGCGACCACTCGTATCGTCTACACGATAGCGTTTTTTTGACACAACCTTCACGTAATATTTATCAGTTAAAAGGATCTTCACATGAAAGTCTCTAGCTATAAAATCAAAACTCAACTCATGTCAGCAATAAAACTATTCAGTATTTTCGCGGTATTGTTATCTCTAAGCGGGTGCTTACTAACAAGCCCCTACTGGAATCAAGAATTCAGCAGCCATACCGCACAAATCCCTCTACAGGCATGGACAACAGACAGCAGCGAGGACATCACATTTGAATGTTCGCCTGCTTATCATGGCGGTCTATACCCGTATTGGGGACCCGTTTGGAGCGAGGTTATTACGGTAACCCCGGAATTGCCCGGAGCTCTCGACCCCGCCGGATCACGCATCTACAGCGCGGCCTATAAAAACGTCCTACCCTCGAACTGCTGGCGCCAAGACCCGGCAAACGATATTTGGTACGCCGCCATACGTGCGATACAAGACGGCGACGAATACAGCACTTTTGATAAGGTAGGGCTAGAATGCCTCGGACGCGAAAACGGTAAAGCCGCTAGCTGGTTTGGCTGGCTGACAAAAAGCTGTGCAAAAACCTACTCGAACTCAAGCAATGCAATTCCCTTCGTCATTTTTAGGGCTCCATCATAGGCCTGCTATTGCGAATTCAATCCGAAAGGCAGGAATAAGCGTATAACATTCACGATAAGTTGAAGCCGTGTAGAGCGGGTTTCAGGTCAATTATATTGACAGGAAAGCTAGCAAGAGGACTAACCGGGCCCCCACTTATCGTGAATCATTTATTAAGGTGCCACTCAAAAAGAGGTACAATAACGGAGTTACAATGGATGAACCCTACATGACCAAACAACCCGTAATAATCTCGGTAATACTTGCCTTTGCAGTTGCCGCAATAGCCTTCTACGCAACGCAATCTCCGTTAGGCACAAAAAATTCTCAGCAACCCGAGACCATCGTCGCTCAACCAGAAAAAGTACAAGTAGAGAACGTAGGTTTAGCGCTTGCGGCTAAAACCAGCCGTACAGAACCCTATGAGACGCCCATTATTCGCTCCGTGGAAGCACGCTCGTCCAGTAGCCTCTCCCCAACATCCAGCGCCCAACTCACCTCGGCTCTAAGCTCCCCCTTAAACTCGCCATCACCTTACGATATTTTGCCAATACAAGATCCCGCAATAGAAACAGGTGGCGTATCGCCAGCACTGGCCAAAATTAACCAAAAATTTCAGCAAGAAAGCTACGATGTAAGATGGGCTGCGATGGTCGAATCAGAAACCTGGGAGGCGTTTTACAAAGCCAATCTAGAATCCAGCGAAATTGAATCCGTAGATTGTCGTACCAGTATCTGCAAAATTATTGTTATTCATAATGACGAAGCGGCTGAACAAAAGTTTTATCAAACGCTTCTTGCCAAACTAAACGGACAACGTGGCGAATTGCACAGCCAAATTAGTCAGGAAGGCGTTCGCTCAAGTACGGTAATTCGATATAGGTAGCCGTCACCCGTCACCCGTCACCCGTCACCCAACATTTTAATTCTATTCAATATTCCAATGTGCGAAACTCAAGGAATACGTGTAAACACATACAACCACAGGTCGAAGCTAAACAACTATGCGCCAGCTCGCCAGCATTCTCACCTCAAGCTTTTTAACCCTCGCTCTCTTTTTCTGCCCACCAACGTTCAGTAACAGTGGTGAATTCGCAAAAGGCTTATTAAATCCTTCGATGGGATTAGGGCTTAACGGCATAAGCTACTGGGGGCCAAACTTTCCTTTTATTGATTTAATGAAACAAGCCAGCAGAGGTGTGATGGTTCCCACCTATAATGCGCCAAAGGGCTTGCCGTTTATTCGATTTGACGAAATGAACGCTAAAAGGCTGCTCGATATAAACGGTTGGCCAACATCAATTCCGAAAAACTACACGTGGTCATCCATTGTTACTGCCGACGCAGGCGAAGTTCCCAGCCAAAAAGGCCGATATGTCATTCAATATCGAGGCGAAGGAAATGTGAGAGTTGTCACCAACGGGAAAATTGAAAATCAAACCCCCGGAGAAATTGTACTTTCAGTCAACACCGATACGATTTACATGCGACTCTTTATCGATATTACGGACCCTGAAAATACAGGAGACTACATACGAGACATAACCGTCGTTAAGGAAAAAAATTTAGAGCTTCACCAAACAGGCCAAATATTCAATCCCCAATGGCTAAATTTGGTAAAAGACATGCGCGTACTCCGCTTTATGAATTGGCAGAACACCACCGGATCACTTGAAAAAGAATGGTCAACTCGCGCCACATTCAGCAATAATTCTTGGGGCGTAACTATCGAGAAAAAAGAGGAAAAAGGCGTACCTATAGAAGTACTCGTTGAACTCGCCAATCAGATAGGAGCAGACCCATGGTTTTGCATTCCATTTTTCGCCAGCGATGATTATGTCCGAAATTTTTCACGCTATATCGCAGATAACCTAGATCCGGAACTCACCGCTTATTTTGAATATTCCAATGAAGTTTGGAATTGGATCTTTGCAGAAACTCGCGCAGCACAAAATGCTGGGCTCGCCATGTTCGGTGACAAATTCGGAGAATACCCCTTACGCGAATACTATGGATTTCGCAGCGCGGAGATGAGCCAGATCGTTCATGATGTCTTTGGCGAAGCGGAAAAGCACCGCATACACTTTACCTTGGCCACTCAAACAATTGACAACCACTACCCTCTTTCCACCGCACTGCGGGGAGTCGAGTACTATTTAAGCCAACAAATAAACAATCGTAAAGTAGATGCTCCGCAACACAAGAAAACCGTATCAGACTTATTTAAATCTGTTGCAGGCACGTGGTATTTCCATATTTCCAACAGCCTAAGTCAGCAAATCACAGCCTGGATAAAAGAGTACGGAGAAGCCATCGCGATCGATATGATTTTTGAGCAGTTAAGCAATAAAAAACAACATTTCGTCGTCAACAAAAAACACAAACAACCGAATATTTTTATCGCCCTTGAGAGCATCCAAGTACAAGCCCAACTCGCCCGACAGCATCAATTATCAACGATCACTTACGAAGGGGGAACCCACCTATTAGGACAACAGGAATATCATGAAAGTTTGGCCGATTTTTTTGTTAGCGTAAATAACGACCCTCGTATGGGCGAGCTATACCACCAATTCTATAAGCACTGGAAAAAAATCCCAGGAGCTACTCTGTTAAATCATTTTCACGATGTAGGGAAGCATTCCAAATTCGGATCATGGGGTGCATTGCGGCACTTAGAAGACAAAAGTGCGCGCTGGGATTTTATTACGTTCGCGAACAAATTTCCGGGAAACTGGGAACAACGATCAAAAACGGCATTTGATCAAGGTATTATGACATTCGGCGACAGGGCTAACAATAAAATAAAGGGCACTGTCGAAGAAGACTTCCTTATCGGAAAAGGCGGCGATGACGAACTCTCCGGGGGAGACAATAATGACGGACTGCACGGAGGTGAAGGAGAGGACACCTTATCGGGAGGAAAAGGAAATGACACCCTTGTTGGCGGAATTGGCAATGACACTCTCAGTGGAGGCCCCGGTCAAGACCGATTTGTTTTTACATCGAATTTTAACGACATCGACACCATTACAGATTTCGACAACCAAGACCAACTAGACATTCGAGCCATTATTTTTGGAGTTCAACGCAACTCAAAGGCTGACGAATTCCTTTCCATAGAACACAATACCGACAACGTAACGCTTAAAGTAGACCGGGATGGAAACGGAACTGATTATAGTCCAAGAATTATTGCAGTGTTTCCAGAAAAAACAAATATCAACATAAAACAACTTGAGAAAACCGAGCGTATTTTATTTCGCTAGCGATAACTACCAGCGAGGAAAGAAAGGGGATTGATTAGTCGTATCCGTCTAATAAGTAAAACAGATTCATAGCTAGACCGTTTTTCTATCCTTTATTCACGGGGAAATAACGGGATTAGGCGATCGGCACTCCTACCTAAGGTTTAACACTCAACGACAGAATTAAATTGATCAGTTCCGCCTCCGAAAATGGTTTCTTCAATGTTGCGTTAACTCCAAAATCATCCGCCATCTCCAAATAGCTATCCGATCCAATCCGCCCACCACCAGACATTGCAATAACTTTCGTTTTAATGCCATTTTTTTCCAGGTAGTCGATCAGAAAAATTCCGTCTTCGCCGGGCATCAAAATATCCGTAATAATCAATGGATAGTCTGTTTTGTACAAACGTTCAATTGCGCTATTTGCACATTGAGCTTCATCACACTGAAAACCGAAATCAGTCAACGTATCAACAACAGATTCTCTAAAATCCTCATCATCGTCCACGACTAATATTACTGTCATACCTTTTTCTCCTTCTCCGAATGCAAAGGGAGCTTAATTGTAAATGTCGCCCCTTGATTTATTGTAGACGTCACGTGTATCGACCCATTTAATGCAGTAATAATGCCATAGCACATAGCCAGCCCCAGCCCAGTTGCTTCGCCAACCGACTTCGTTGTAAAAAATGCATCAAATATTTTTTCTTTTGTTTCATCATTCATTCCGTAACCGTTATCAATTATTTGCATAACCGCGTTACTTTTATCAACCGCCGTCCGTACGCTCACCACCCTTGATCCAGCATTATCTTTAACTGCATGCAAAGCATTCTGAAACAGATTGATAAAAACCCTTTCCACCTCTGTTTTATCCGCCATGATGTACAGAGACTTTTTGCAAACATCAACACCGAGCGATACCTTTGCCGCGAGGGTTTCGGCTTCCATTTCCGCACAGGTAGAGCGAACAATATCATTCAGATCGAAAAGCGTATCATTATCTCTTCGTGCCGTTTTTCCAACGGCTGCCAGCTGCCTTACAATATTGTCGATACGGTGAAGATTACGAATGAGTTTATCCGTATGCTTTGGTAGCTTCTCCAGCTGTGACTCGTCAATATAGCGCTTCATTTGCTGTGTTTTCAGCAGTGCAGCGCCTAAAGGCTGACTGATTTCATGGGCCATTTTGGCCGAGATAACACCCAGCGACGCTAATTTTTTATTCTTTAAAAACTGCTTCGACGCGGCTTTACTATTTGCCATCAAAATATACAAACCTGATAACCCAAATAACGCAATCATCGTGGAGATAATGTACAAGCCCTGCATACCCGCTTTATGCTGATCCGTAATCACATCGATCGGATGAATAATTTCTAACACTCCACGAACATCACCAACGGCCCAATCCGATTTTGGCGTATCCGGGTGAGTATTGTGACAATTCACACAATCAGGACGAATCAAATCGGCCTTGGCATAACGCAACACCATGCGGCCTTTATATTTGGTGAATTTATAAAAAGGAATATCCGGATTAGCATTCAAAGCATCCCAAGCCTCTTGCCGAAACGCTTCGAATAAGCCCCCTGTCTCTACACGCCAAGGAAAAGGATAAGCACTGTACAAATGGGTTTCCGCACCCGACAAATGCTCACCGATTTTTTTTCCTAGCTCCATACTTAAAGTGGCAGGCAAAGGAATCGCATATTCATTGTCGTGGTAATCATGGGTTACGGTAAAGTCAGGGTGTCTCTTGACCCGCTTAACGACCTGAGCGGTATAGATGGTTCGAAATTCAGATAACGCATCAGAGTAAAGCCCTGCACTCTCAAGCGCAGAAGCTTCAATCAAAGTTGTCTGCAACCTTACGATAAACAACGCCAATATAATAATCGACAGCACGAAAAAAGAGGCCACTAAGGCAAGTGTTTTGGTGCTAAACGATGATTCTTTAATCACAAAATCCTAACCTCACCAGCACAGACACTCGATCGTGCCAGTTCAATCCAATAGAACGCCTTAAACACCCCTTAAATGACGACTCTTTCACCTAAAACGCCAATATCGAGCAAGAATCTTCTTTATTGAGGATAGCAAACATACAACCTAAGGCACCTTTGAATTACGCCCACCCCAATCAATCTGTACAGGCGCTCTGCCACTTACGTCTATTCGAGACTCAAGCCTCTCAAATAAATGGCAAATGAGCAGCATACTTTGATGCAACCATTGCCCTGAAGAATTACCATGCCCACTACCCCCAAACACTTTGCACCCCTAGAGCTTTATAAACCCAAGGCTTAGTTATGACCGATATTGTTGGCGGCGGCGCCAAAAAAATTCTATACACACTCAAAACGGCAAAACGTATTGGCCTTAAAAAATCCGCAAAAGCCCTGATGGCCAAAAACACCTGCAAGGCCTGCGGTCTCGGCATGGGCGGGCAACGCGGCGGCATGACAAATGAACTTAACGATTTTCCAGCCGTGTGTAATAAGAGTATCCAAGCCCAGTCCACCGACATACAAGCTCCTGTTCCAGATGCCATCTTTAACCACAGCATCACCGAGCTACAGCAACTAAGCGGTCACCAAATCGAACACCTGGGGAGACTGAACACACCACTATATAAATCCGCTACAGACAAGCACTACACTCCGATAGATTGGGACCAAGCCTTATCCATCGCTGGTCAGCGATTTAACGACGTAGCGCCAGAACGCAGCTTTTTTTATAGCTCTGGCCGCTCATCAAACGAAGCCGGGTTTATCCTGCAATTAATGGCCAGGTTGTATGGGACAAACAACGTTAATAACTGCTCCTATTATTGTCACCAAGCGACTGGTGTCGGGCTTACATCCAGTATTGGTACAAGCACCGCCACAATAGAACTCGCGGACATTGCCCGTTGCGATGTTTTTTTCCTCATCGGCGCGAACCCCGCCTCCAACCACCCTCGCCTCATACACCAGCTAAAAGCGCTGCGCGATCGCGGCGGCGATGTAATAGTTATCAACCCGGTAAAAGAGCCGGGCCTTATAAAATTCGCCGTTCCTAAAAGCCCTAAGTCTCTCATAAAGGGCGGGGACTACATTGCGTCCTACTACCTGCAACCCAAAATTGGTTCAGACCTTTGGGTATTAAAAGCCATCGCCAAAATCGTCCTCCAACAAGGGAACTCAGCAAGCCATTTTATTGAGCAACATTGTGAAAATTTCGCCGCATTAGAGGAAGACCTGAAACAACTCAGCTGGCAGGAGATCGAACAGCACACCGGACTGAAACAATCAGAGATAGAACAAGTCGCGAATTGCTATAGCCAGTCCCAAAATACGATTTTTTCCTGGGGTATGGGCATCACCCACCACCTAAACGGGTGTGAGAATGTCGAGGCCATCGCCAACCTCGCTCTCATTAGGGGAATGATAGGCCGCCCCGGCGCAGGACTTCTACCTTTACGCGGCCACAGTAACGTTCAAGGAATCGGAACGATCGGCGTCAAACCCGTTCTAGCGAAAGATGTACTTCAGTCGCTAGAAGAAGAGCTCGACATCGAACTTCCCCGCACTCCAGGTTTAGACACCCTCGCGTGTTTAAAGGCCGCTGAAAACAATCAAATAGACGCCGCGTTAATCATGGGCGGTAATTTATACGAAGCCAGCCCTGACTCCTCTTGGGCAAGAGACTCTCTGAATAAAGTCGGCTTCAAACTTTACCTCACAACAACGCTCAATAAGGGGCACGTGGTCGGAGTTGAAAACAGTGAAGCATTGATTTTGCCCGTGAGCGCTCGTGACGAAGAGGCCCAACCTACGACTCAAGAGTCCATGTTTAACTATCTTCGAATGAGTGACGGCGGCATCGTTCGATTAGACAATGTACGTGCAGAATCAGAGATACTATGTGACCTAGCCAGTCAGATAGTCCCCGCCTCTCGTTTTAATTTTTCGTTATTCAAACAACACCGAAATATCCGTCAAGTTATCTCTGCGTGTGTTCCCGGAATGAAAGAACTGGAAGACATCGATAATACGAAACGTGAATTTCATATTGAAGGAAGACTTTTACACACTCCTCAATTTAATACGGAGTCGGGCAAGGCAAAATTCATATGCCACACCAATAGCCCTCCAGAAACAACATCAAATACGCTACGAGAATCAAAAAAGTACCCTTTCACACTAATGACCGTTCGCTCAGAAGGACAATTTAATACCATCGTTTACGAAGAAAATGACAGCTATCGCGGAGTGGATCATCGCTGGAGTTTACTCATGAATTCAAGCGATATAAAAACAATGGGCCTATCCGAAGGATCAAAAGTGACGATACAGTCATGTAGCGGAAAGATGGAAGAGCTCGAAGTAAAAGTGTTTGATCTTCCACAAGGAAACGTTATGGCCTACTTCCCAGAAGCCAATATTTTGGTTAGCCAAGCAACGGACCCTCGCAGTAAGACCCCAGCATTTAAATCGATTGCAGTATCCATCAAGTCCCACACCCCAAATAAATGATTTTCGCGCCATCTTGTTCTGAGTGGTGACATACACAGAAAAGTTTTCGTGCGAGCTAGAAAATAGCGAATAACAGTAGAAACCACGAAACCAGACGATGAAGTAGTTGATGTGGCGCATTTTTTAACATAACACTCATTAACTTAAAAAAAACCCCATTTTTCTTGAGGGGTTTCAATTCTGACGGGTCTCATTAAGTAGCAACACAAGTGGCACGCAAAATAAGGACGAACACCGACCAAGGAATATGTATCAGGTTGATCGGCACGAAAGCCAATTTACGGCATTCAGGGAGCACGCCAGCTAATTGCTTATTATTAAACGCCGCTTAACCGCAGTGTTTTCACACAGGCTACGGACATGCACCCCCGGGTTGCATTTCACACGGATAGGACAGGGACGAAAAGTAGAAATACTGAATAGTGAACATGGAAAATGCTGACAGATGTCAGCAAGCCTGCTGTTTTTACTACTTCACCCTTAAATCACGGTTTCGATAGCTTAGTTCATGCTTTAAACTCCGACTGGCAGTAATAGGAATTTAAGCGAGCTTGTAATAAAGGAATGCAGTCCATGATAGAAGACATAAAAAGACAACTCTCGGAACTATCGTCCAAACTATGGTCCCAACTATGGTCCGAACTATGGCCTCAACTACGACTCGACCTCTCACAAGGTTTTCAGCCATCATCTAATGGCAACCTAATATCGGACTTTAGGTCACATTACTCGTTGTCATCAGAAGGCCCAAATAATCCTGCCATTTATCCAGCAGAATTGATATTGCAGCAATACCAAGAGAAAAAAACACCTCGAATACTTTCCATTGCTGGCGGTTACCATACAGACTTAAACCGCATTCAAAAATGGCTCACAAACGGTCCCAGCTTCACCTTGTTTGACCATGATCACGACGCTCTCACACGCTCAAAGGCGCTTCTATCGGATATCCGCAGCAGCTGCGAATTCATCCAAGGTAATATACTCAGAATTGACCGGGAGTTTCGAGATTCTAAGCCCTATGACCTCGTCATTTTGGGCGGCCTCTTTGATTATATTAAAGATACGACAATGAGCGAGATATTAACCTTTATCTGGTCAAAGCTCATCAAAGATGGCGGCGTCATTTTTTTCACCAATAGCCTACAGAAACAAACACTGCTTCCCTTTACCGATCAAGAAGATGCCTGGCCAGCGATAGAAAGAAATGACGAATCACTTATGCAGCTTTGTGTAGCCGCTGGAATACCAGAGCAAGCTATTAATATCGCTCAAGACGGGTCTAACCGAACCATTATTGTAGACTCACAACTGATATAGAGTCTCCATCAGCGCCCCGCCCCAAGCACATAAAAAAGCCTCGAAAAACAACACGCCTTCCGAGGTTTTAAGGATATAACGTCAATTAGGCCTAGATCAGAGCCTTATTTCTTTCCCCAACGACCACTAGACGATTGAACATACTGCCCAGACGTGGTTTTAGCCTGCGCCTTTTCACCCGCTAGCTTTTCAATCACAGAAACAGACTTGCCCACTTTTTTAGATATCTCAATGTACTTCGCTTTTCGTTTACCGTTGATATCCTTCATTAGCGCTTTAACCTCAGTAGAAGCACCACTCGACGGAGATCCCAGATAACCGTTTGTCATTTCACCGACCAAGCCATCTGTCTTCGCCTGCGATAAACCCAAGGCAAAAGAAATTTGAGAGACAGCCATCAACGTCCCAAATACTAAACCCATCATATTTTTTTTATTCATAATAAGTGCCCCTTAAAATAGACCGGAATCGTCAGATAAAATATCATCAAGTTCTTTATCAACCGTCACTCGAATCTCGTGTTCTATTTTTACATTAAGATTAATCGTAATCGGTTTATCCGACGCCTCAATCTTTACCGTCGGTGTACACGCACTGGCACCAACGACGGAAAATAACAACAACATACCCACTTTCATTATTTTTTGATTCATCATAAACCTCCTAATCGGCATACATTAAAATCACTCTGGCGATTGACGCCAGCCTTAACAAAATCTTCCACAGCCGCTTTCAAGCCCGATTGAAGCCGCATATATTTTAACACCGGCCGCCATTCGAGTTCAGTGTTTAAATTGAGTTCAATGGCTTGAGCATTATCAAAATCGGGATTACGACCCACTATTTTCGATTTTAACATTACTTTTTCACCCTCTATACTGACAACTGTGTCCAGTAAATCGTAGTTAAAATTTTCCAATACCTTTAGCGTATATTTAAACTGCTCATGAAGATCTGCCGACTCCGTCATCGAAGACAGATATCGAATAATTCCACCATCATAGTTTTGCACCTTGCCAAGCCCCATTTGAAACACTCCGGCTTCAATAGTAAAAGGAAATCCTCCCGAAATACTTCCTGTCGTCGACAAGCCTTTAACATCCTGAGTTTTCACCACTTTATCGAGGTCAATATTTTCAAACTCTAGAGCGTAACGAATTCCTTTACCGTGGTTACTGGGAAATTGCTTCAATTCAACCACGCCCTCAAATATCGTCGCTCGCGCTTCAGACAAATCCACAGACCATCCACTTGGAGATTGAATTACCTGCCCCTTAATTAATACTTTTTCAAGTGGAATCCCTACATTTGCAGAAGCAATCTTCCCCTCAAAACCATAAACGTGATCTAGTTTAGATTCTGACAGAAGTGAACTGAACGAGAACTGAACATCTTCAAATCGTCCAAAAGATGTGGTCATCACGCCCTCTTTAAGAGAAATACTTATACTTGGCCGAGTTCTATTCGATGAAGGTTCCTTATCCTTTGAGAGTTCGTTATTAGCAGCAGGCTCTTTATCAGCTGAAGTCCCCTCATTAACCACCTCGCCTTCACCAACGGGGAGCGTCGCTTCAGCAGAAAAACTACCCTCCTCAAGATTAATAGGAAGACCTGAGATATTCAGCCAATGCTGAAGACTCGATTCAGTAGAAAACAGTTGATTAGACGAGAGGCTAAGCTCCCCTCCTGCCGAACTCCAGGTTCCTGACAAAACTTCCTGCTCACACGCATTTAATAACGTGAAACTTGCAGATAAACTTTCATCATACTGAATATTTGTTCTCACCAGATACTCAGGAATTTCGAAACCCATAATGCTCGTTCGACTTGAGTTCACATTAACACTTACGGTTCCGTCTTTAGCTGACAACAACACGGTCCCTGAGATTTCACTGCCCTGTTCGTTGCCTCCTCTCTTAGCTCTACTACTTATTGCTCTAAGGCCTTTTCCACTCTTCCCGACGCCATTCACATTCGGCACATATAAAGCAGAATACTCCAAACGAAATTCGCTCAACTCTTGTTTTTCAAAACCATACGATAATGATTGCTTGGGCACTGCTATAGAAAGCCCCGAAAAACCCAAATCGGAAAATTTTTCAACCTGAAAACCAACGGGAGAAACTTCGATAAAATTTAAGCGGATCTTTTCCGAATCCACCTCAACCCCAAAGGAAGCCGACGTTGCATCCCCCACAAGATCGATATCTTGCTGAAATTGTTTAAGCACTTCGTGATGAATATTTGAATCTAAACGAAAAGAAAGTGACGGACCAGCGGTGTCAAAGATCAAATCAGAAACAACAAAGTCTAAAGCTTCTCGACGATTTAACATCACCGAACCCGGTAGACGACTAAAAGCCTGCGTTATCATTCCCTTTTTATTTCTATCATCATCCTTATTCGCACTATTGTTATCCCCATCAACGATGTCGGCATCCTGATTACCAAACGAAACGTTAACAACCGCCTCCAAATCACTTTCAAAGTTATCATACAAAGCAAGCATAGCCCGCCCTCGAACATCAAGCGCCATAAGGTCATTCATTGAAACAATGTGCGCAGGCAATATTATTTTTGCATCCACATCTATTTTCACCCGTTCAAAATCACCTAACGCAATAGCCTCCAAACTATTAGGGTAAACATCCATATCCACATCAAATACAGCTCCACCCGAACGGTCTTCTAACTCATTAAAACGTCCACTCATTCTGAATACAGCCCCTTTATCAGGAGATACGGCCTCAACAGTAATAGCATTATTTACCAGAGCCGAAGCCCTCAGAATTAAGGAGTTAGCAATCACATTCACCTCGCCATTAAAAAGCGAAGTCAAAAACATCCCACCCGATGTATGCTTTACACTTGTCTTCGTTAAAGCCCCCGGATATTGAACCGAACTAAAACTTTCCAGCCTTACGTCAAAGAGTGGAAGACGCGGAATAATTTTAGCGGGAAGTAAATTCGCGACCACAAATCCCTCGCCCTCTTGCAGAGAAGAAAATGTGTAATTTGTTTCTTTATGACTCCCCGACTGGAAAACCAACACGAACCCATCGTATTCGAACAAGCCCTCGTTAAGCTCGAACCGGCCAACACCAGAAACATCGACAACAACATGATGAATCGCTATCTTTTCCCAAAGAGGGTACCCCAGATCCAATGTGAGCAGTTTAACCCCCGTCCCCGCTAAAAAATAAGACGCAACAGGACCCGCAGCGAAAGGAATAATGGAATACAAAATGGCAATCACAGCTAAAAAAATAGCTGTCCATTTAACGATACTTTTTATCGACAATACACTTCTCCAAATTCAACAAAAAATCACGACATTCAGAACACGTTAAATTACTAGCAGGACGAAAGGAAAGGAGACTCTCTGGCTAAGACCGTGCGCCGCATTTACCCCATGGATGGGGTGTATAGACCACGCAGGAGCATGTGGTCGAGGATGCGGCGGTCGAGCGTACAAGGACGTATTGACAGCGAGTCTTAGGCCGTGAGTCTCCTTTCCTGCAATATCAATCGAAGCCTGAAATTCTGGCCAAGCCTATAGGGACATACTTGTGGCGTGTCTTAGAAAGACTCCCCTAATAGATAACGCGTTATCAAATCACCCCCGAACCAGGAACTTAACCACAACCAACTTAACGATAAATCCGCTTAAACCCATCCACACTAAAACCATTCATCCGCCGCGTCCCCACCAAAATCACAGGCACACCACGCCCACCCAAACGATCATACTCCGCCTTAGCCCGACGATTACGCTCAATATCATACTCAACAAACGCAATATTATTCCGTTCAAAATACCGCCGCGCCTTCTTACAATACCCACACCACGACGTCGAATACATCACAACCTTCTCCCCGACATCGCCAGAACCATCATCAAACGAAACATCCGTGTACGTATTTATTTTAAGTGTGACCGCCTCAACCGCCTCCGACTTAGGCTTCGCATCACTAAAATGCGTCTTACCATCCGCATCCACCCACTTATAAATTTCACCATAAGCCGCAGACACAGACAGCACAAAAAATAACAATACAATCGCTCTTTTCACACTTCAGCCCCGAAAATCCGATACTGCTTTAATCCTATCCCCAAAAAGAAACCCGCTCAGCAAGATCAGGCCGCACCCTCTCCTTAGGCTTATCTTGAAAACTCCCAATATAAATAAAACCGGCAACCTTTTCAGCGCCATTCAAACCAAGCAAACTCTTGACCTTCTCATGATAGGCATACCACTCCGTAAGCCATTGCGCGCCAAACCCCAAACTCTGCGCCGCCAGTAAAATATTTTGGCAAGCCGCACCACTACTCAACACCTGCTCCCACTGTGGAACCTTATGTTCAAGCGGAGAACTCACAACCGCAATCACCAAAGGCGCCCGCGTCAGCCGTTTTTTCTCAAAAGCCACAAGCCCCTCAGACGCATCCGGGTTATCTGCCTCAAAAATCTCAGCAAGCGACTCTCCAAAAACCACCCGCGAGTCATCCTCAAAAATAATAAAACGCCAAGGACCAATTTTGCCGTGGTCCGGCACCCGATGGGCAGCGGCTAAAATTTGATCTCTCTCCTCTGTGGACGGACCCGGCCCAACCATGTCACGCGCCAACACTGAACGGCGGGTTAAAAGCGACTCCATTACGGCTTTATTCATACATACACTTCTATCTTTTTAGCTGGCGATTAACCAAATATTCATAAACGACTGACTGCAAATATTCACTATCTGCAAACCAACGACGAAACGCATAGTGGCGCAGCTGCGTAACAAAGTAAACGGGGGTATAATCCCGCTTTTTTCACGCTCTGAATCAAAGAGGATGTTCCGTGACGGTCAGAACCCGCATAGCCCCATCGCCCACTGGCGACCCCCACGTAGGCACTGCCTATATCGCGTTATTTAACTTGTGCTTTGCCAAACAACATGGCGGCAAATTTATCTTACGCATTGAAGACACCGATCAGACGCGTTCAACATCTGCGTCCGAACAAGCCATTTTTGATTCCCTCCGCTGGCTAGGCCTTGATTGGGACGAAGGCCCCGATGTCGGCGGCGAATTCGGCCCCTATCGCCAAAGCGAACGAAAAGACATCTACGTCAAACATGTTGATCAGTTGCTAGAAGCTGGCCATGCCTTCAAGTGCTACCGCACCTCAGAAGAGCTGAACGTTTTACGCGCGGAAAGAAAAGAAGCGGGCATTCACTCAGCACTCAAACCCGCTGACCTTGCGCTGCCCGACGACGTTGTCGCTGAACGTGAAAGTGCAACCGCGCCTTACGTTGTGCGCATGAATGTACCGACTGACGGCATCTGTGAAGTAAGCGATATGCTACGTGGCACCATCGAATGCGATTGGTCCCTCGTCGACGCACAGATACTCATGAAGTCCGATGGAATGCCAACTTACCACCTCGCCAATGTGGTCGATGACCACTTAATGGAAATCACCCACGTGATCCGTGGTGAAGAGTGGATTAACTCAACGCCTAAGCACCTTCTCCTTTATAAGTACTTTGGCTGGGATGTCCCAACGTTTTGCCACCTGCCGCTTTTACGTAACCCCGACAAAACCAAACTCAGCAAACGGAAAAACCCCACCAGTATTCTGTACTACCAGAAAATGGGCTTTTTACCAGAAGCGATCACTAACTATTTAGGGCGTATGGGCTGGTCGATGCCCGATGAAAGTGAGAAGTTTTCACTGCAAACCATGCTTGATAACTTCGATATTCAGCGTGTTTCTCTGGGTGGGCCCGTCTTCGACATCGAAAAACTCAACTGGCTTAACGGGCTATGGCTGCGCGAAGACCTCGACACCGAGACCTTCATTAAACGCTTTACCGAATGGGCTATCGATCCAGAAAAGCTCAAGAAAGTCGTATCGTTGGTAAAGCCGAGAATCAGCACTTTTTCCGACTTTATACCCGCAACCGCCTTCCTTCTATCTGGCAAGCTGCCACTGAGCGAGCAAAGCTTCGCCGCCAACAAGCTCGACCTGGAGACGCAAAAGAAAGCTCTGCAGTTTACTCTCTGGGAATTGGAAAAAACCAGCACCTGGGAACGCGATACGCTCTTCGAAACGATCAAAACCCTTGCGGGAAACATGTCGATTAAATTAGGTGATTTTAACGCGCCTCTCTTCGTTTCCGTTGTGGGCACGAAAGACTCGTTCTCTGTCATGGATGCCATGGAGCTACTTGGCTCTGACGTGACAAGGGCTCGCTTACGCGACAGCATCGAAGTACTCGGTGGCGCTGGCAAGAAAGTATTAAAGCGCTTTGAAAAGGAATACAACCAACTCGGCAAAGCAGCCCCAGAAGGCTAAACCAGTGCAAAACTGTGCGTGTTCTGTGCAGTTAAGCAGATAGAGTTGACACGCAAGGGAGGGCTGATACAATGCGCCTCCTCAGATTTTGGGGCCTTAGCTCAGCTGGGAGAGCGCAACACTGGCAGTGTTGAGGTCAGCGGTTCGATCCCGCTAGGCTCCACCATACGAAAGACCTGTAAGGTTAATGATCACTACAGGGACAAACCGGGACAAACCGGGACAAACTCGGGACAAAACATAAGCCGACTCATCGTAGTCGGCTTTTTTGTGTTCAGCTATTCGATCCCGCTAGGCCCACCAATATCAAACCCTCACTCGCAAGAGTGGGGGGTTTGATATTGCCTACTCACGTTCAAATCATCAAACTTTTCCACTGACTAGATGGGCTTTGAAAGCTCAACGAGACAAATTTAAGACGGCGCCCTATTAAGCTTTGAAATCCGTCACGCAGGCTCTTCTTTGATCTTAAGTGTCCTTCCGTTTGCATAAACGACGTATGCCGAGCTGTATGGGCAATATGAGCGCTATGGGCAATATGATGAATACAGCCGCGCCAGTTAAAGCGTCGATGCAAAGTTCGGGTGTAGGTGATTTAAAACTTGGGGCCTTGCATAGCATTTATGCCTCTGCTCAACATAAAGTTCATCTTAATTTACAGATGAGTTTACCGACCGGATCAACAGCAGAGGCCAGGCTCTCCCCTACGGCATGCAACTCGGTTCCGGCACCTACGATGCATTGCCAGGCATCACCTATCTCGCACAATACGGTCAATTTTCTTGGGGCGCCCAAGCCACAGCGACGATCAGGTTAGGTGGAAATGATCGCGACTATAACTGGAAAATCGCGACCACGTTCAAGCCTGGTTGCAAAAGCCCATCCACAAACACGTTTCGCTTTCAGCCAGAATTGATTACCAAAACTGGCGTAATATTGATGGCGAAGATGAGAGTCTAAACCCCATGATGAGCCCTTTGGCAGCCCCCGTACAGGCGGGTAAACGCATCGTTGCCGGTCTGGGCGTTAATGTGACCTTGCCTGCCGGTAACCGCCTTGAGATCGAATATGTTCTAATGAGGAATTGAAGTTACGTAAACAATATCACTAGGCAAGAGCAATAGAAAATGAATGAGGCAACGCTAGAAAAAGTCTACGACCTAATTAGCCAGGTCTCTTTAGCCCTACGCATGAACAACGCCTACTCTTCTGAGGGCCGCTCCAATATCGCTGAAGACAAGAAATGGCTGTCGGATGCATCGAGCCATCTAGAGCTAGCCATTCAAGCCATAGATAACCCTCACAATACCAACGCCCTACTCGATCAGGTCATTCTTTCGTTTTCAGAATATCTAAACCCAAGAAAGCCAAAAAAACCACTGGCTATGGACTCCTTTCAAAGATGGCAGATTGATATCAAAGAGGCGATCTTAATTTTTAAATCGATAAAAATACAGGAAAAAAAATAATAGAAAGGAAAGCAACAGAAACGGCGAGAACCAAGCGACAAACTATCCAATAGTACTCAGGCTAAATAGATCTATTTTGAGCATCCAACCGATACCATAAATTTGATTCGCTCACAGGCATAGTCTCTGGAGAAAATGGATTGTCTATATCCAGAATCACACGTTTATTGAGCTCGCTACGCTCAATGACTGGCACTACCAATTTGTAAAACAGCTGATCAAAGCTTCCATCTTCTACCGCTGCCTCTAATCCGATCTTAATATAACTCGCCAACTCTTGATTACTCTTATGAACAAAGAAGTAAATGGCACTGGGGTAACGCACCAATATGTTAGTGTCTACTTTCACACCGTAATCTTCTTGCATGCTTTTATTTGATCCCGCCGCAACAATTGATCGAAACAACATGTCACCACGTTTTTTACATAACATTTCAAAACGACTTTTTTCTTGATAGGCGTGATGCACCGATATTTTATTCGCCTCGAAAATAAATCGGCCAGGCCAATCACTGCCCTGGATAACGGTATACTCCTTTAAATCTTCAAGATTCTTAATTGTTTCAGTGGGGACTTGGTGCTCTTCACTGACAAGAGGCACCCGCCAACCAGACAAACCTTTAAAAAGAGGGATTTTAACGAACAGAAAATCCTCTTCGTTTTGCTCGCTCGTTAACGACCACAAAATATCAACACCATCTTTATTACGCAGTTTGTATAAAGCGCGTTTTTCGGGGAGATATTTGGTGCTGGGGGTAAGAGCTATCGAAGCATTGGACTTATCAATCGCAAGTTGAAGCAACTGCAATGGGTACTCAGACATTACATCCTGCCGAGATTTTGATTTGGGGTACACCACATCCGAAGGAGAAGCAACAACACTAATAGAGGGAAGTACTGCAATGCCAATCGCTGCAATGCAAAAAAACAGTTGTTTCTGAAAACGCTTAAACACAATCCCTCCTACATCTATATTCGACTACCAACTTACCAAACGAGTATTAGTCCCAACAAACATATAAAAATACAATCTATATACTAAAAAGAACTAACGCCTAGTATAATCATTTTGACGCCAAAAGCTAAATTAAAATCGCCTTTTTCAAAAAAATCATAAAAACGATAGAAGCATTCCGCTTTGATATGAATTAATACGATCAATTCGATTAAACCTAAATACTATTAAAACAAAAAGAAATAGGGATCAATCGCGTTTTAATTTTCGGGTCATATAAACACCCAATAACATTGTTATTAAAAATATATACGTTTCTACACAAAAGTAAACAAGTGAAATAATCACGGGGCCGGGACAATAGCCATAAATACCCCACCCAATACCAAATAGTATTGGACCTAATACTAAAGGCCTATTCACTTTTCCGTTTCTTGGTAATATAAAGACTTTCGACATTAAAGGCGTTTGACACTTTAATATCAGATGAAACGACGGAATGGATACCGCCAACGCTCCAATCATCACGAACAGTAGGCTAGGGTCCCACTGACCGCTAACATCGAGAAAATTCAGTATTTTATTTTGGTCTGACATCCCCGAGATTACCAAGCCGCCACCAAAAACAGCACCGGCTAGCAGCACTACAACAAAATTCATTTAATAGTGCCCTCCCAACGTTATAAAATATGCCGAACAAATAAAACCGTTCGCATTGCAGACAACATAAAACAAAGCGTGGCCACAACAGAGCGAATTGATAGTCGAGAAATGCCACAAATGCCGTGGCCACTGGTACAACCGTTAGCCAGAGAAACACCGACACCCACAATTAACCCCGACAAAACAACCACTAGCCTGTTAGCGTTCACTTCAATCGGTTTTTCCATCTCTGTAAATTTGACCATAATTACAGAGCCGCCAATCATGCCAATCAAAAACATTAGGCGCCAAGCGTTATCAAAAGAAATCGGCATACCACGAACGAATACTGCGTGACGGATAATTCCGCTAATCCCTGTTACTCGCCCAAAGCACAGCATCCGCAACGAAACAGCTACGCCTATCATCATTCCGCCGATAAACGTTGGACATGAGCGCTATCAATAAACCCCCCTCTACCCTAGCCCTTACCGCAGGAACGATTCGCCGACACAGCAACATCCATGAACTTCGGGTCAGGTAAATTCAAATTATTCATGTGAGCTACAAACTCGGCTTTACTCGGAAGGTTAATTCGGGGGTTATGCTTTTTTTCTTCGCCCACTGTTGACTGTGATTTTCCGTTATAGTCATGCCCAGGGTACACAATAGTATCCTCAGGCAAGGTCATTATTTTTTTATGGAGACTATGATAAAGGTCCTTCGGATTTCCATTTTGAAAATCTGTTCTACCAGAACCTCGAATCAATAAGGTGTCCCCGGTAAAGAGATATCGCAGCTGATCATCTTGAACGAGAAAGGAATAAGAATCATCCGTGTGACCAGGGGTATAAATTGCATTAAGTTGGTATACCCCCAAAGAAATAACAAGACCATCTGACAATCCGTTATCTGCACAATCTATATCACCAACATTTCCAATATACGTGGAACAGCCCGAGCATTTTCGTAAAGCACCTAGGGCCGTAATATGATCTGCATGTACGTGGGTATCGATTCCGGCCACTAAATTTAGCCCTAACGTGCGAATCAACTGCCTGTAGGTATCGATATTATTAAGCACCGGATCAATTAACACCGCCTCCCCAGACTTTTCATCCGCAAGTAAATAGGTATAGGTAAACGAATCGTTATCAAATAGCTGTCTTAGCAGCATAAGAACCTCCAACGAAAAACATCTTTTACAAACTCGAGAATACTGTAACGAGTAATGCAAAAATGATTAAAACAGCGAATATTTTTTGCAATAAGGGTCCAGCCAAGTATCGACTCGAAAAAACACCTACGATCATACCGAGCACGCCTCCTAATATTAGCAAAAATAATACGCCGTCATTAACATCGCCGACGACCCATATAAAATTAAAAAAGCCGACTGATGCAACTACAGCGATGACAACAAGAGATGTTGATACCGCTTGTCGAACAGACATCTGGGTTAACGAAAGTAAGACTGGCACAATCAAGAAGCCACCTCCCACACCAAACAAACCGGACAATATCCCTGTGGTCGCAGCACTAAGGCCCATCTTTATAACCCAGGGCCAAGCCATTTTATAATTAGGGGAAACTGTGTTGCGATAAACGATGCCTCTATACCTGCCAGATCTTACATTTGCCCTGACGACACTTGTCGATACGGGGTCCAAAGACGCTTGTCGCCACATACGAAAAGCGACCACCAACATCAACAAACAAAAACCCATCAAAATAAATGACTCGCTCCATTGCCGGTTCAACCAACTGCCGAGAGGTGAGGCCGCGCTACCAAGAATGATAAAGATGACTGCCGGTAACCACTGAATATCACCCGTCCGCCACTTCATTAACGAACCAAAAGTTGCGCTGGCCGCAACCGCCCCTAACGATAGACCTACTGCTTCAGAGACAGAAAGCCCTAGAACGCTAATCAGTAACGGGACGGCAAACACGGAACCGCCAGCCCCGGTAAGCCCCAAAACAACGCCGATGATGATACCGACCATTAACGCCAAAACATCCACCTCTACGAGCAGAAAGTGTCTTTAAGAACCAGAATAATATTCAACGCTGCATCACTGCTTATACAATAAAAGATAGTTTGCGATTCGCGGCGTGTACTGACTAATTCTGCTTTCCTTAACGCGGCTAAGTGCTGTGATAACGCGGATTGCGACAATGGCGTTAAGGCGTTTAGTTCTCCTACGGATAATTCACCGTCTAAGAGCGCACATAAGATCATCAGCCGATTTTGATTGCTCATGGCTTTCAGCAGTTCAGCGGCTCTCCCCGCTTTACGAGCCAACTGCTGGCGCTCTTCTTGTGTCATGACGACCTTCAAGTTTGACATACCTTCAACGCCCACACATATTAGAATATGCTAATATAGCAATAGCTAACATTCAAATCAAGACTCTCAGCTTACAGAACCCTCAGTTTATAGAGCCTTACCCTGACCAATAATCCGGTGTTTTTATCAACTACACTAAATGAACCGGTGAGAATAATTCCGATTGATCAAAGGGCGCCTCCCTGTCTTCGTGATATTCAGCCATTTTTAGTCCGGTTAAGAGGCCACTCATGGGTCCAGAAATATTTAAGTATGCCCTGCTCATCGCCTTCGTGGCATTAACCTTTCGCCTATCGTGGATAGGGATGAAAAAAACCAACGATATCAAGGGCTTTGCTATTGGCAATAAAGATATCAACCCCTACTTTATCGGCATCACGATGATGGCCGCAATTTCCAGCACTGCGACCTTCGTCATTAACCCTGGGTTTCTTTATGTAGACGGATTATCCGCGTATATCCATTTCGGTATTTTCGCCCCTTTAGGATTATTTGCAGCACTGCTTCTCATCACCAAAGGTTTTCGTCGGTTTGGCGATCAACATCAGTCGCTCACCATTCCGGGGTGGATCAATGATCGCTACCAAAGCAGAGTCCTAGGATTGTATTTTTCTTTTATTAATTTATTAAGCATTGCCTTTGTTATGTTGATTTTAGTGGGTTGCTCTATATTAATGAGCTCTATCTTTCCCATTTCTCAAAAATTGTCATTGGTGCTGTGCCTTGGATTTGTATTTAGTTATGTATTAATGGGGGGAACCTACGCTCACGTTTATACCAATACCTTTCAAGGCTTTATGATGATCATTGTCTCTGTTTTTTTGATACTGCACGGATTAAAATATTTCGACGGCGGCATTATCGCCGCGCTAGAGAATATTGGACCCAATTACGCAAAACCAATAAATCCCGATTCAAAACTTTTCAATGATGTATTTTCTATATCAGGGAGTGTTTTTATCGTGACTTTCGGTCTTGCAATGCAGCCTCATATTCTTTCAAAGGTTCTCTATATAAAAGACGATGCGCAAATAAAGAAATTCCTTATCACTGTCGGTATTGTAGGCATCATATTTACATCATTCATAGTGATTGGAATATTTGCAAAGCTTGCGGGAATTGAAGTCGAAAACCAAAATACTGTAGTGACCCACTATTTACTGCATGAATTTTCTTCCACAACGATTGGCCCCTACCTTTTACCCTTTATTACGATAACGCTATTAGCAGCAGGACTGAGTACATTAGATGGTATTTTGGTATCACTTTCCGCGATGGTCGTGTCTGACATCTACCGACCACTCGCCAGGGCCTCATGCCCTGAAGAATTTCAACGCAAAGGGCTTATTCTATCTCGCTGGGTTCTTGTCGCCATCGGCCTTATTTCTTTAGCGTTTGCATGGGACCCCCCCAGAATGGTCGGTCTATTCGCACAAAAAGGTGTCTATGGTCTCGGCGCCGCCACCCTGGTTCCCATATTGTTTGGGGTTATCGGCCCAAAAGAGATTAACCCTTACGCCGTCTTAGTTGCATCTCTGATAGGCTTACTTGGCCACCTTTATCTCAATATTTTTGGCGGTGTATACAATCCCGCGAATTCATGTGCTTACGCGTCCTTAGCTTCAATTGCATTCTTTTGCGGTTATTTGCTTTACGTGAAGGTGAAGAACAAAACCTCACCATCGGACGCTCAGTCTGCGGAATAAATTGTCAACATGAGTATCACTACAGAGACTAAACAATCTCCTAGCTTGCTCGTCACACATTGATTAACTTGCGTAGGGTGGAAAAGCCGAAGGCGCCTTCCACCAAAAATCGAGTCATCTGAACGTTTAATTCTGGATAGTATAAAGAGGGTATTTTTTAGCTACCGGGAGTTTTACGTATTGCTGTGTCGGAAGGCGCTTCGCTTTTCTAACCTACAGTTCTACTAGGAATATTATTCGTCATTAAGAATTTTCAGCCAATTCATTCATCATCACTCTCTCAATTTCCGAATACTCATTTTTAACACGAGCCAGCACATCTTCAATAAGATCCTGGTCCTGACATTTAGCCGCCATCTCCATTTCAGCAGAAGCATTTTGCAAACGCTCTGCCCCCATATTTCCAGACACCCCCTTAATCTCATGCGAAACATTAAGCAAAGCCTCCATATCTCCCGTATCTACACTTAATTCAACTCGTGACATTCGACCGGGCATTTCGTCGATAAACATTCCTATCAACCTAATAATGCGCGCTTGCTTCCCCTTCGCCCGCTGATGAAACTCTTCTTTTTTCCAAATCACTGGTTCGCCTATATCTAGCGACGGCCGCGGCTCTTTGCATGGAACGGTGCTCAACTCGGCCGTTTTATCAATTTTGGCCCATTGCGCAGCTTTATTTTCAACTATATTCGGGTCAATAGGTTTCGTCAGGTAATCATTCATACCAGCCGCAAGGCACCGCTCTTTATCGCCCTTCATTGCGTTTGCTGTCATCGCAACAATCGGAATCGTAATATTCGAAAATCCAATCCGACCTCGCCGAATCAGCTCCGTAGTTTCGTACCCGTCGATTCCCGGCATTTGGCAATCCATAAAGACCAGAGCATAATAATCCGCTGCATGGCTCACCAACATCGTCAACGCATGAAATCCATTTGGTGCAACTTCCACATTAAACCCTATCGATTCCAATATACCTGAGGCAACCTCCTGATTGATCGGATTGTCTTCCACCAAAAGAATATTGGTGGGAGTATTCCCCGAAGAAAACGTTCTATTTTCATCCGTAACGTTAGAAATAGAACGGCCTCTCACAATAGAGTTGATCAACTTATACAGTGCAAGTGGCTTGACCGGTTTTGAAAGAAAAATTCCACTTGCCAATTCTGTTTGATATTTACTATTAGATATTTGTCCCATGGTTAACAAGGGCACTAAGCGTATTCTATCTGATAAATCTTGATCCTCTAGTTTACTCAATACCCGAGCCATATCAACGTCTCCGTCGGCGGCATCATATACAATCAGTATGAGAATTTTTTTCCCGCCCCCGTCCCTTAATGCTTTCAAACAATCATGGTCTGTTGGTATCGACGTAACATCGACGCCCCAATTTTTACCGTGCCGAGCAATCAGAGTAAACCCCTTATCCTCGCCAACGCACATCACGCAAACATCATCAAAATGTTCCAGTCCTGCGCCAGCTCTGTCCTTCTCGACTATCCCCAAACTCGCCCGAAACCAGAAACGACTGCCCTCTCCGAGGCTACTTTCAAAGCCAACATCACCATCCATGAGTTTAGAGAGCTGTTTAACGATGGCCAACCCAAGCCCCGTTCCACCATACTTCCGGGTAGTCGATGCATCCACCTGACTGAAAGACTGGAATAGCTTTTCTTGCTTTTCTTCCGGGATACCAATTCCAGTATCTTTAACTGAAAACTCTACGCTCAAGTCGCCATCTTTCTTGTCTAACAGTTTTATTTCGACAAATATTTGTCCTTTGTCGGTAAACTTAATTGCATTACTCATAAAGTTGGCGAGAACCTGACGAATTCGACTCGGGTCACCAACGACATTGATCGGCACTTCCGGGTCGACATCAAAAAATAGACTTACGCCTTTTTCTTCAATCAAATAAACAAATGAGTCTCCAATATTCCCAAGAACTTCGTAGAGATTAAATTCAATATTTTCAATCTCTAACTTTCCCGCCTCTATTTTAGAAAAGTCGAGAATATCGTTAATAAGAGACAATAATGACTCGGCACTACTTTGTGCCAGCTTTGAATAGTGGTATTGTTTTTCATTTAACTGTTCTTTTAACAGTAAATTTAACATGCCAATAACACCGTTTATCGGTGTTCTAATCTCATGACTCATCGTTGCTAAAAATTCTGATTTAGCTTTAGCTGATAACTCAGCCTCTTCTTTCGCATCTTCCAACGCCCAAGTTTTAAACTCTAAATCGTTTGCAAACTCTACAAGCTTTTCTTCGCTTTCCTTTAGTAAAGTACGGTCTTCAACACACAAAAAACTGCCAACGACCTGTCCATCCGGACCGAAATCTGGCGTCCAGGTAACATAAGTGGAAAGTGTATCCTTTTGACCAAAGTAGATCTCCATATCAAAGGATTCAATACAGCCCTGAAACACACGTTTTTTGTGAATCGACAAGCGAGCATACACATCTTCCATATACGCCTCTTCTGCATGCTTACCGACAATTTCATCCACCTTTTTATCGAACCAACCTTCATGAATATAATTGGCAAAACGGACAATAAATTCATTATCAATATATGCTAATAAAACAGGTACACGCTCAGTGATACCATCTACGTATTGTCGGATCTGATTAAGCTCACCGTCTTTTAGCGAACGATCGTTTACTAAATCATTGTAATGTGTAACAACCGCGCCCAGCTCATCATTGCCATGTTGCGGCAACAACAGAAGCTCATCGCTATCTTTTTGACGCATAAATATATCGCGAATCTCACTTAAGGGATGAAGCAGTATTTTTCGTTGAACAAAATAAAAAACGAAAGAAAGAAGGCATACGCTAGCAATGATCAACAACATAAAATACCGCTCTATGCGAGCGGCTTCATAGCGGCTCATGCTAGTATCAAACGTCAATAACACGGTATATTTTCTCAGCCTATTCTCTTCTGAATTGATTAAACTAACGGGAACTGCCTTGTAGATATAATTACCTGACACTCGCTGTGTTGTTTTTACGCCGTTACCGGCAAGATGCTCTTCGAATACAGACAACTCAGTGGAAGGGTTCAAGATGGATTCTGGTGAGAGGGTAAATGAGGAGGCAGAGGAAAATTGAGAGCCAAGCCCAACAATATCTATTTTTTTCCCAATATTTTGATTGTTATTATCCGTTACGATTTCCCGAGAAGCATTATTAATCAGACGCAGGTTCACTATCGAATATTGCGAAGCCAAGGCATTAACAAAACGAACCAGTTGTGGTTTAGAGCTATCCACCTCAGAGAACATAACTAAGCTGTCGGTGATATAGCGGGTTTCTTTCTCCACCCCAGCAGTAATAATTTCGTTAGTCAATTCTCGACCAAGCCTTTCCACCACGAACAACATCACAAAGCAAAACACAACAATCGGTGCAGTTAGCTTAAACGATAGAGAACTTGTTGCGCGCCTGTATAAATTCACTGCATCGGCCCTAGCCTACAAAACTTATGCCCAACGGTTAATGGTCTAAACGACCCCTGTAAATGATATCGGGGAGCGAATCGCAGCCCATTTCCAATGATTTAATATCAACCAACACCTGACACACCTCTTTTGCTGATTTTTGTAAACCATCAGCATTCTCAAACAATGGTATTTGTTCATAGGCATCTAAAATAGCGAGGCCTTGTGCAGCCGCATCAAACTCGCTAACACTAATTCCTTCTCGCTCGGCCATTATCGCCGAGGATTCTTGAGGGTGTTGCTTAGCGAAATCTAAGGCCATTTGCCAAGCTTGATGTAACTTGGGCACAAACCCGGGTTCGGCGCGTAATGTTTCAGCGCTAATTGCCACGGTATCAATAATCTCAAATGGAATATCGGCACTGCTAAATACACTGTGAAACTGGGCCTGCTTTAAAATACTAATCGACGTGGGCGGGTATGTGACGTAGGCATCTAAGCCCCCCGATAACATGGCCTCTTCCGCCTCGGCTTGCTCTGTATTAATGACATTGACGTCAGATAAACGTAAACCAACCTTTGTTAATGCACGATGCAGGAAAAATATTCCGAGCGCCCCCAACTCAACGCCAACCGATTTTCCTTTCAGCCCAATCATCGATGTAATTTCTTTGTGGCTCACAATGACATCGCCGCCATTTGAATAATCCGGGACCAAAACTATTTTAAGGGGACGATCACTCAATTGTGTCGCCTGTACCACCTCGATAAGCGTACTGGCCAAACCATCAACCCGCCCCCCCAAATATGCTCGCTGAACATCGGATAAAGACGACAATTGGATGAGCTTTATATTCAAGCCAACCTTATCAAAAAACCCTTTATTTTCAGCAAGATACAGGTATTCATAACCCGGCCAAGGATTAATACCTATTGTGATCGGCTCCAGCGGTTTTTCAATACATGAGACCAAGCACAAAAAAGATGAAATAAACGCTATTTTGAAAAATTTCACTGAGAGAAAAAGCTCTGAGACTGTATAGAATAAGCGTAGTCGCGCTAAGGGCACTGTCAACGATCATCCCCTCGAATCCCGTCCTAAAATCGCCCGCCATCACCTCTTCATTAGAGCAGGAAAAAAGTCGCCTCTCCTGATAAAATGCCCGCCCGATAGTTTCCGCGATTCAATTCTGTTAATGACAACAAACACACCCCACGATCAAATCGCTAGCACACGTTCACTTGACCGAAAGTTCTCCATTGCCCCGATGATGGATTGGTCTGATAGACATTGTCGCTATTTCTGGCGCCTGCTTTCTCAACACAGCGTGTTATACACCGAGATGGTAGTAAGCGGCGCCCTCATTCACGGCGATCGCAAACGCTTTTTACAATACAACGATGAAGAGCACCCGATAGCCCTTCAAGTCGGCGGCCACGACCCGAAAGACTTGGCCCAATGCGCGGCAATGGCAGAGGAATGGGGCTACGACGAGATCAACCTTAACTGCGGCTGCCCCAGTGATCGCGTTCAATCGGGAAAAATCGGTGCTATTTTGATGGCCGAACCGGAGCTGGTCGCGAAATGTGTGCGCGAAATGCGCAAAGCCTGCAATATCCCCGTAACCCTTAAACACCGTATCGGCATCGACGATATGGAAGATTACGAAGACATGAAACGCTTTGTCGCAATCACTGCCGAAGCGGGCTGCGAGACCTTTATCGTACATGCCCGTAAAGCTTGGCTGAAGGGGCTTAGCCCGAAAGAGAACCGTGAAGTTCCTCCGCTTAAATATGAGCTGGTTTATCAGCTTAAGGAAGAATTTCCCGAGCTTGAGATTATCATTAACGGTGGTATCAAGACGACGGAGCAATCAAAGTCTCTGTTACAGCATGTCGATGGCGTAATGATTGGCCGAGAGGCCTATAACAACCCCTATTTCTTGCGTGATATAGACCAAGCCATTTTCGACGGCCCCGAGCATGCCCTAACGCGTCGAAGCGTGATGGAGCGCTATATCGACTACTGTGAGGTGCAATTGGAAAAAGGCTCACGGCTGAATCATATGAGCCGGCACATTTTGGGTCTTTACCTAGGCCAGCCTCGCGCACGCTTATTCCGCCGGCATATCACGGAAAACTCTCCAAAACCGGGTGCAACAACTGAAATTTTGCGTGAAGCGCTAGCCATCGTGGAGCCCGACTCGATTTCGGGCTGAACGCTAACGAAAAAGTCTTAAAGCGGGTTAAGTTCAGCATTGTGTTCATCTGCCATCAACCGGATAATAGCGCGGCCTATTCTTACGCTATTGATAGCGATTTAATCGATAATTGCTAGTTAGTGTCCGTCCATAAACCGGGTCATAGTAGACATCTACTTAATGAATGGGCACTAATCTAATAGCCGCACACATCATATTCATCATAACGAGGGTCAAATGAGCAATAAACTTGAGCAGCTCAAACAGTATTCACAAGTCGTCGCCGATACCGGAGATATTGAAGCCATAAAACGCTATCAACCCGTTGATGCAACAACCAATCCTTCGTTGCTATACAAAGCCGCTCAGATGGAGCAATACGCTGGGCTTGTCGACACTGCCGTGAGCACGACTAGCAGCATTACTGAAGCCTGTGATCACCTATCCGTATCCATCGGTTCCGAAATTTTGAAGATTGTTCCGGGGCGTATTTCGACTGAAGTAGACGCCCGACTGTCGTTTGATACCAATGCAAGTATTGAAAAAGCTAAGCAGTTAATTGGCCTGTATGAAAAAGCTGGCTACGGTAAAGACCGTATTTTGATTAAATTGGCTTCCACTTGGGAAGGTATCCGTGCAGCTGAGGTTCTTGAGAAAGAAGGCATCAACTGTAACTTAACCTTATTATTTTCGTTTAGCCAAGCGGCGGCTTGTGCAGATGCTGGCGCATTTTTAATATCGCCTTTTGTGGGTCGTATTTTGGATTGGTACAAGGCCAATACGGATAAGAAAGAGTACACGGCTTTTGAAGATCCCGGCGTTCAGTCAGTCTCTAAGATTTACAACTACTACAAGCAGCATGGCTACAGCACGGTTGTTATGGGCGCGAGCTTCCGTAACACGGGTGAGTTAGAAGCCCTTTCAGGCTGTGATCGTTTGACGATTAGCCCTGCTTTGCTAGGTGAGCTGGAAGCAGATACGGCTCCACTTGAGCGTGTTCTTTCTCCGGACAATTCCGGTGATTCAATTGCTAAGACGATTGAAAATGAGGCTCAATATCGCTTTTCTATGAATGAAGATGCGATGGCGACTGAGAAGTTAGCTGAGGGGATTCGCAACTTTGTGAAAGACCAAGTTAACCTTGAAAACTATTTAAGCGCGAAAAAGTAGACTTATGTTCGGCAGAATTAAAGCACTATTTGATACGGAGCTTCCCTCTTCGGGGGAGCTCAATCAAGAAGAACGTAACCTTGCTTGTGCGGCTTTGTTAATTGAGGTTGCGGTGATTGATCAGGAGTTTGATCCGACGGAGCTTGCGGCGCTTAAAAAGATTTTGGTCGATCAGTATGATATTGCTGAGGATGAGTGTGATGCTCTGGCGCAGATGGCGTTGCGGGAGTGTGAGAATGCGACGTCTATGTATCAGTTTACGCAGAAGGTGAATCAGCATTGCAGTGCTGAGGAGAAGTTCGATTTGGTGAAAGGGATGTGGACGATTGCTTTTGCTGATGGGAATTTGGATAAGTACGAGGAGTATATTATCCGGAAGACCTGCGGCCTTCTTTATGTTTCGCATAGCGATTTTATTCGCGCTAAGCATGAGGCTCGGCCTCAGAGTTCTTAAGCCCCTATTGTTATATTACCTCCACATATCAGTCCATTCTGCTAGCCCGCTATCGTACTTCGGAAGGTAATTTCAAGACACGCCACAAGTATGTCCCTATAGGCTCACTGTTGCCATTTTTCACATGGATGTGATGGTTTAGACAGCGCAGGAGCACGCTGTCGCCATGGCAACAGATGGTCTTGAAACCACTTCCCGAAGCACGCTAGCTACGTGCGGGGATTGATTTTTCTAAAAACACAAACCGCATTCAAAGTGCTTCCCCTCCTTCGCCCCCCAACAAACTCGACGATCCCAAACTATTTCGAAGCTAAGAATCCGCATTTTTACAGCGCCTATCTTAACTATTGAGCATCACAGCAATTTCAGGCAAAAAACGAACTATACCCCCTTTTTTATCTTTGAATATTTCTAGATCGAAAGCACTGAGGTTCGGCTGTCTGGGATGCTCATCCAAGACAATCTAATGCCAAGGCGACAGCGCGCTCCTGCACGGTCTAAACCATCACATCCATGTGATAAATGGCATTATTGAGTCTATAGGGACATACTTGTGGCGTGTCTTGGAAGATCGCCCCGGATAGGCGATGCGGTCTTACCCCACCACAAGAAACTTTCCAAATCAGAACCCACACCCAATAGAAATTCTTACTACACTTAAGAGATATTCGAATAAAAATATCCACAGAATCACACGAGTAACATATTGAAACTAAGTAAAGTTTTTTCCAGGCATCCAAACGCGGAAGAGGACGAAAAACTCGTCGTCACAGAACCCGAACTCTATACACTTGAGTACTCCCAAGAGGCTTACTATCGCTATCTCTACCCCAAAAAAACCTCGCAACGCCTAACCGTACCCCAAAAACTCGTCGTGGGAATGGTGAAGAATTCCTTACAACAAAAAGAAGTACGCGCCAAGGCTGTGCCGCGCTTGCCCACGGTAATACCCAAATTACTCAAAAGCCTGCGTGACCCTACGAGCGCAGCGAAACACTATGTCGATATTGTGAATAAAGATCCGGTGATGAGTGCTGCAGTGCTAAAACTAGCGAATAGTGTTTACTTTAACCCTGTAGGGAAACGTATTCACGATATTGAACGTGCTGTAGTTAAGCTTGGGATCGACGGGTTACGGTCGGTTCTTTCGGCTGCGGTAATGCAGCCCATTATTCAGCGAGATTCACCTTACTTTTCGCACACGGGAATCAAAATGTGGCAGCACTCTCTTACTTGTGCCGTTGCTTGCGAGATCATTGCTGAACATCGAAATATGGAAAAATTTAAACTTTATGTCATGGGCTTGGTACACGACATTGGTAAAACTACGATTTTTAGTGAACTTTGCAAACAGTTTAAAAAGAACGGCGAGGAAGTTAAGCCCGGCTATAACGCTTTTGTTCCCATCATGAAAATTATGGGGCACCCTGTGAGCTATTGGGTTTCTAAAGACTGGGATTTGCCCGCAGAGGTATGCGCGGCTTTAGCCGAACAAGCGGCTATTAAACCCGGCGCGAAGGTGACGCCATTTGCGCATGTTTTGTATCAGGCCAATATTATTGCCGAAGCTCATGTCACCATAAGAAAACGCAATAAGAAAATAGCCATGCAAGTATTAGAAGAGTTGGAACTGCCAACTAATATGTACGAAACTTTGGACCAATTGACGATAGAGGTTTAACACTTGTCAGCCCCGCCCCTGCTGACTTAATCATTACGAGATCGTTTTACCCTCGTAGGACGGAAAAGCGAAGCGCCTTCCGTCTTAGACAGCCCAATCTAAAATAATCCAATTAAAACTTACCATAACTGAACAGCCCCCAACCCAAAGATGTTGAGCTGGCGGTTGGCATTGTTCAATGGTGGAAGGCGCTTCGCTTTTCCACCCTACAATCAAAGGCAATAACTAGCTCTGGTACCCCGTACCCCGTACCCCGTACCCCGTACCCCGTACCCCGTACCCCGTACCCCGTACCCCGTACCCCGTACCCCGTACCCCGTACCCAATCACAATAATGCTTCAACATCCCAAGTCTCGATATATTCAACGCCTTTATTCGCCCAGAACTGGGCCTTTTTCTTGTCGACGATATCGTACAGGAACCATTTCCAGGGGCCGGGCCATAACGTGGAATTTTGATCAAGCCGTTTAACATCAAAAATTAATATATTCGGTTTTAGTGTTTGGGCCTTTTTTAAATGCGCGGCATCCATTTCCCTCAAGGCCCAAGCGATCGGCATTTTTGATTTAGCCTGGGGCAACATATCGTAATCAAAAGACGCTAAGGTCACACGAGATGTCATACTTTGAGTTGCTTGAACAACGCACTCAAACATATCCTTTCTCGATATGTGGTCCAAAGATTTTTCTTTTATCTCAATAAATATTTTAACGTCGAAACTGGATAGTGCTTCACACACTTCTTGCAAACTGGCAATTGGGATGGGGAAAAACTGCTGATGAAAACGTTGAGGCTCATGGCAGCTTATATTTTTGAGTTCTGCAAGACTATAGTCCCAGATATTACCCGGTTTCTCACACATACGATCTAAGGTTTCATCGTGAAACACGATGGGGATACCGTCTTGGTTTATCTGAATATCCAGTTCGACATAAGGCGCTCCGGCCTTTGCCGCTGCAACGATGCCTATTAGGGAATTTTCCGGGTATTTTTGGGGGAACCCTCGATGACCGACCACATGGAAACCGTTCTTCGTCATCGTTTACGCACTCACTCAAAACGAGCTGGGATGAGAGTCAAAAGCTAAAGGTATCGCCTTGTCTTGCAACCTGAATATCTTCGGCAAAATACTGTTGCACATCATCTTTTGTGTAGTAATGGTAACAGCATAGACGTTTTATGAGTTCTGGCGAGTATTCCCGCTTTAAGTCGTCTAACCCTGTGTGAGATGGATTCCCCACTACACCACAGTCGTGGAAGATAGTTTCGTTTTGATTGACCCGGTGTTCCAATATTTCGGGAATAGGACGAGTATCACCAGTGTAAAAAAACTTGCGAGGTAGATGTAAACCATAAGCGGTTTCAGGCGCATGATGCCGAACCGGAATGACAGAGAAAAACACATTGTTAAATATCAGCTCGTTCACAATCGGGACCAGATGAAAGGCATCCCAAAAGTTAACCCCGCCTTCCGCCAATACCGCGGGATAGCAACCTACACGCTGATGAAGAAGAGGGATTATCGATGCGGGCACAAATACTTTTGGCTGAACAGCTTCCGGCTGATGAAACCACGATTTGATAAAGAGGTTTTCAAAATCACCGATATGATCCAAATGGCAGTGCGTAATGAATACCGCATCGGGTAAGCAGTGGTATCGCTCAAAAAATAATTTTACCGTCCCAGGGCCGCAGTCGATCAGCAGTTTTTTATCGCCCACCTCCACAACAGCCGAAGCATGCCCTAAGCCTTCTTGGCTCGCGCCACCTACGCCTAAAAAGGTTAATTGAATATTGGGATCGGTTTTCGACATTCGAATTACACCTCCCCAGCTAATTCGGGAAAGGCCTGTACAAAACTCTGATAATTACTATCAAAGCCCTCGTTTACCGCTTCTGCAAAAGCCTGATTTATCATTTGTTTTTCTTCAATCATATCGATCACCTGCCGACGAAATTTTTCGTCAGCAAACCCTAAACCATCTTCGCGTAATCGCATAAGCGTGTACCGATAGGCTTGCTGAAACAGTCCTTCAGCTCCTTCGGCATGACACATACTTTGATTATGCACTCGGTATTCATGAAGCGCCTCACTCAGATAACCCGCCCGACCAGCGTTTTCTAAGGCGCGCAAATTAAACAAGGTATCCGCACCGCGAACGACATCTTCATCCCAACCTTGCTTAATATGCCGATAATGAAATAAAAACAGTAAGGGTACAAGAGAACTTTTCACGTCAGCAAGAGAGAAATGAGTCTTTGATGGGCCATTAAGTGCCAAACTGTCCGCCACGCCATCGCCCACAACATTAACATTATCCAGCGCTAGCCCGGTTTCGCTAGCGGCAGCTATTAAATATGTTAAGCGGTTTGGGTAGTAGACATCATCGGCATCAAGGGGCGCGATCCATTCACCTCTAGCATGCTTAAGACCAACGTTTCTGGCCACGTTGGGCCCAGATTGAATAGCATCAGTTGAATAATAGCGAATGCGAGAGTCGTCAATACCGCTAGACAACAATACCAACCGATAGTCGGCATTGTCATCAGCAACCACTAACAACTCCCAATCAGTATGGGATTGGGCTAACAGAGAGTGAACGGCGTCGGCTATGCAGGCTTCAGCACGGAAGGCAGGCATAATAATCGAGACTAGATTTTGAATCATGACTCTTTCAGCGATTTAAAATTTTTATTATTACCAATCAAAAACAACCCAACCACACAATAAAGATTAAAATTCTACTAGCCCACAAAATCCCGAGCATTATAAAACAGTCTCATCCAAGCACTGTCTTCGCCCCATTCTTCTGGCGCCCAAGAATTACAAGCCGTTCTGAATATACGCTCAGGATGCGGCATAAGAATCGTCGCACGACCATCCAAAGAACTGAGGCTGGTGATACCGTTAGGAGAACCATTAGGATTAGCCGGGTACTCGCTGGCAACATTCAAATTATTGTCTATAAATCGCATTGCAACCGTACCGTTTTCTTCAGCCATCGCGAGCGATGCTTGGTCAGAAAATTCTGCTCGACCTTCTCCATGCGAAACTACGATTGGCATATGCGAACCTGCCATACCTTTAAATAAGATAGACGGCGACTCTTCGATTTTTACCATACCAAAACGTGCTTCAAACTGTTCCGAAACATTTCGGACAAAATGCGGCCAGTGTGCGGCACCAGGAATTAACGCCTTTAAATTCGACATCATTTGGCAGCCATTACAAACACCTAAACTGAAGGTGTCGCGACGATGGAAAAAGTTTTCGAATTCGTCTCGCACTCGCGTATTAAATAATATCGATTTCGCCCAACCTTCACCCGCTCCAAGAACATCGCCGTAAGAAAATCCACCGCAAGCCACTAGGCCTTTAAATTCATCGAGGTTAAGTCGGCCAGCCAGCACATCACTCATATGCACATCTATAGCAGCAAAACCCGCACGGTCAAACGCCGCTGCCATTTCAACATGGCTGTTAACGCCCTGCTCTCGCAATATCGCCACCTTTGGACGAACACCCGACGCAATTAACGGCGCACACGGAACTTCATTGGCATCGTAAGAGAGTTTTACACTCAGGCCTGGGTTCGTTTTCGCCAGCCCGTCAAATTCTTGCTGAGCACACTCAGGATTATCACGGCGTTTTTGAATGTGGTAGCTGTTTAAGCTCCATAACTGATGCAATGAAGTCCGATCAGATTCGTATACCGTGTGCTCGCCATTGCGCACAATAATAAGATCTTGCGGCCAAGCACGACCAATACTTTTAAGCGCATTAGCCAAACCAAAGGAAGCAAAAATATCGCGAACGCGATCAAAGTGTTCAGCCCCGACCTGCACCACTGCGCCCAGCTCTTCATTAAATAATGACGCATGGTTATCGTTGCCCAAAGCCGCAATATCAATTTCAACACCACAATGCCCGGCGAATGCCATTTCAATTAGGGTCGTGATTAAACCACCGTCAGAGCGATCGTGATAAGCAAGCAGTAAATCTTCCTCTAAGCACAACTGCATTGCGCTAAAGAAGCCTTTTAAGAGTTCAGCCGATTCAACATTCGGCGCATCGTTACCAAGCGCATTATATGTTTGCGCAAAGATAGAGCCGCCCATTCGAGCCTTACCTTCCGCAAGATCGATAAAGAACAAGCCCGCAGCACGATCCGGTTGCAATTGAGGTGTAACGGTTTTGTTAACATTGAGAACAGGGGAAAATGCCGTAATCACTACGGACATTGGAGACGTGACTGACTTAGCTTTACCGTCTTCTTCCCATGCTGTTCGCATCGACATAGAATCTTTGCCAACCGGAATGGTAATCCCTAGAGCCGGACATAAATCCATGCCAATCGCTTCAACGGTACGATAGAGTTTTTCATCTTCACCAGGGTGACCTGCTGCACACATCCAGTTTGCAGAAAGTTTTATATCTTTTATATCGCCAATGCGGGCAGCCGCTATATTGGTAATCGCTTCACCGATGGCCATACGACCAGAGGCCGGAGCATCTAATAAAGCCAGCGGTGTGCGCTCCCCCATACTCATGGCTTCGCCAGCCAAGCTGTCATAAGAAACAGTCGTCACCGCACAATCGGCTACGGGCACTTGCCATGGACCGACCAATTGATCACGTGCTACCTGCCCCGTTACCGAGCGATCGCCAATGGAGATCAAAAACATTTTACTCGCAACCGAAGGGTGTTGAATCACACGCTCTAGCGCTTCATTAATGGGGTGATCTTGATAGGCAAACGCGGACGTTTTGTATTCACGCGTTTCCGCTTCACGATGCATTTTCGGAGCTTTGCCGAATAAAATATTCATCGGCAAATCGATGGGTTTATTATCGAAGTGCTTATCGTTCAAGACGATTTTATCTTCACTTGTCGCTTCACCGACAACGGCATAAGGGCAACGTTCACGCTGGCAGATACTTTCAAACACCGCTAGATCTGACGGCGTAATCGCCATCACATAACGCTCTTGCGATTCATTACACCAAATTTCTAAGGGTGACATTCCCGGTTCGTCATTCGGAACGTCTCGCAATTCAAAACTTGCGCCACAACCGCCGTCTTTTGCCAGTTCAGGAAAAGCGTTGGATAAGCCACCTGCGCCCACATCGTGAATAAAGGCTATCGGGTTACTCTCCCCCAGCTGCCAGCAGGCATCAATGACTTCTTGGCAACGCCGTTCAATTTCTGGGTTTTGACGCTGTACGGATGCGAAATCCAAGTCTTCAGTTGAGCTACCCGATGTCATCGAAGAGGCCGCACTACCACCCAAGCCAATTAACATGGCTGGGCCACCTAGTACGACTAACTTCGTTCCAGGCGAAAAGGTTTCTTGAGCGATATGTTCTTCACGGATATTACCGTAGCCACCAGCCAACATAATCGGCTTATGGTAACCGCGTCGTTCACCGTCGTAGTTTGCTTCAAAGGTTCGGAAGTAACCGCAAATATTAGGACGACCAAATTCATTGTTAAAGGCTGCACCGCCAATGGGGCCTTCAACCATAATATCCAAGGCCGAAACAATGCGATCGGGCTTGCCGTAATTTTCTTCCCATGGAAGTGGGTAGTCAGGGATTTGCAAATTGGACACGGTAAAACCGGTTAATCCAACTTTGGGTTTGGAGCCTTTACCTACCGCGCCTTCATCGCGAATCTCGCCACCAGAGCCTGTACCTGCACCAGGAAATGGTGCAATCGCTGTTGGGTGGTTGTGCGTCTCCACTTTCATTAACAAGTGAATCGCTTCTTGCGAGTAAATATATTCTTTTGATACGGGATCGGGGTAAAAACGGCCAGCCTCGGAACCGACGATAACCGATGCATTATCAGCATAGGCAGACAAGACGTTTTCGCCGCCTTGTTCGTAGGTATTTTTAATCATGCTAAATAAAGAACGCGGCTGATCTTCACCGTCTAAAGTCCAGCTCGCATTAAATATTTTATGACGGCAATGCTCTGAGTTTGCCTGGGCAAACATCATGAGCTCAACATCGCTAGGGTTACGCCCTAATCCGCTAAAGGATTCCGTAAGATAATCAATCTCATCATTGGCCAGAGCTAAACCTAAGGTTTGGTTAGCCTCGGTTAAGGCTTTAGAACCTTGCCCCAGTACATCTACCGTTGTTACAACACCAGGATCTGCACGTTGAAACAAAATTTCAGCCTTTTCGACATGATCAAAGACTGTCTCGACCATACGGTCGTAGATAAAGGGAATCACGCGTTCGATATCTTCATTAGTCTTGACCGAGTAGATCACGCCTCGCTCTATTCTTCGCACCTTTGTTAGACCAGCGCTATGAGCTATATCAGTCGCTTTTGAGGACCAAGGAGAAATGGTTCCTGGTCGTGGCGTGACAAAAAGGTCTATCGCACCGTCAATGCTTTCAACCTCGCCTTTCGGGCCATAAGTCAGCAAGGCTTTTAGCACCTCAAGCTCTTTGGCGTCCAGATCGTCGATAGTGTCGACAAAATGTACATACGACGAATTCAATTCGATATTTTCGATATCGGAAGATTTTATAAGGGTGAGAAGTTTGTTTCGACGGAATTCAGAAAGTGCCGGAGCGCCACGCAATGTAAGCATGATGGAGGGGGACCTCGATATTTTGTAAGACTAGAGTGTTCGGGGGTTTAGGGCGGGCATTGTACTGGAAATTAGCCCGACGGTGAAAACTAATCGACTTCAATTTTCACAGGTTTTTTCTATCCTGTCAGCCAAAACCATCGCAGGCGAGACAATAGGCACGGTTAATGCATTGTTAATTATGGTGCCAGCTTTGAACAAGAACGAATAAAAACTGATCCGTTTCTTTTGCAGACACAAAAAGTTACTGGGCTATTACGCTGTAACATTTTGTATCGGTTTTAGCGAAATATAACGCCAAAAACCGATTGTTTCGATATCCATGAAGAATCGGTCTATGAAAAGTTCGAGCCAAAACTGTCGCCGAAACACCCATAAAATGTGGCCCAGGTCTCAAACAGCCACAAAAAAGAGTGAAAACCACTCTAAACGGTCACAAAGGACACTAGGCGCGCCAGGCAATGGCATGTAAGATCGCCTAAAATTTATTCAAGCGTGCATTCATGTACGACATATTCACTTATAGAAAGACGAGTTCTGGGAAAACTGTAAAGATGAGTAAGCAAACCGCACTAATGGCCGCTAGGACTGTAGCCCGATCAATCAAACTTAGCGTCATGCTGGGCTTGATGATTCTTGCTGCCGGTTCCCTTAACAGTAGTCGTATACCCACGGTTTTAGAGTCTATTCAAGCTTCTGGCGAGATTCACATGGTTTCTCGCAATGGACCCACCACTTATTACGAAGGCCCTCGCGGCACAACCGGCTTTGAATATTCGCTAGCGAAGAAATTTGCAGATCGCCTAGGCGTTGAGCTGGTTATACACGACCAAGAAGATCTTGGCCTTATGCTAAAAGCTGTAACCAATAACAACGTTCATTTTGCCGCGGCTGGCCTTACCGTTACACAAAAACGACTACAAAAAGTCAAATTTGCAACACCCTACCTCAATGTTAAACAACAACTTATATACCGCGTAGGAAAAGACAAACCAAAAACGGTCGAAGATTTATTAGATAAACACATCGTCATTATTGCCAACAGCTCTCACGCAGAGAACCTACGTAAACTGCAACGCCAATTCCCCACCCTTACGTGGGAAGAGCGTAGCGACGTAGAAATGCTGGATTTATTAGAGCTCGTTCATAACGGAGACGCGGATTTCACTATTGTCGATTCTAACGCTTATGAAATGAGCGAATCGGTTTACCCTCGTGCACGTGTTGCTTTCAACTTGAAAGAAGAAGAAAAGCTCGCTTGGGCATTTTCACATCAAATAGACGATTCCCTCTTTAACGAAGCGCAAAAGTTTTTTAACGATGAGCTAATCGCCAGTACGATCAATGACATCAAAGAAACTTTTTACGGTCACCTTGGCGAGCTGGATTACAGCGGCGCTTTGCTGTTTTCGCATCGATTAGATGCTCGACTTCCTAAATGGGAAGAGAAGTTACGTGTCGCTGCAGAAGTATATGACCTGGACTGGCAACTACTTGCAGCTCTCAGCTACCAAGAATCTCACTGGAACCCAAAAGCAAAATCGCCCACTGGCGTTCGCGGTTTTATGATGCTGACTATGGATACGGCTAAAGAGATGGGCGTTACCAATCGCCTAAGCGCAGATCAAAGCATTATGGGTGGGTCAAAATATTTTAAACGCATGTACTCACGGATTCCTGAGCGCATCACTGAGAATGACCGTACCTGGTTAGCCCTTGCCGCATACAACATTGGTTATGGTCATTTAGAAGATGCTCGAATCCTGACGGAGCATCACGGCGGCAACCCTGACAAGTGGGTCGACGTAAAAGAAAACTTATTACTGTTGGCAAAACGTAAGTACTACAAATTTACCAAACACGGCTATGCACGTGGCTGGGAAGCTGTCGATTATGTTCAAAACATTCGTAACTTTTACACGATTATCGCTTGGAACGAAAAAGAAAAGCGTCAATTGCTCAGCGCAAACATTGTTACCCAGCAACAGTTTGCTCAGTTTAGCCCAGTAATGACCGAGGCAGTGAAATCCATTGCCACTTCCTCAATGTAAGCTCTTTTATTCATTAGCGGGTTTTAACGATTAAAACCTACTAATGCTCTACCGACTCCCATAAGCACTCACTATGCTTATCTTTAAGGCTCCTTTGGAGCCTTTTTTTCTTTTCGGCGCTGTTTGAAAAACAGTTTAATCAGTTGTGAGCAGGGCTCTTCTAACACCCCACCCTGCCACTCAAAACGATGGTTATAAATATCGCTCTGTACAATATGAGAGTGGCTGGCCAGCACACCCGCCTTTGGCTCTGTCGCACCAAAGACCAGTCGATCAATTCTTGCGTGAATTAACGCACCGACACACATCGTGCAGGGCTCAATAGTGACGAACATACGGGCATTCACTAGACGATAATTTTTTACCTGTGCGCAAGCCGCCCGAATGGCCACGAGCTCTGCATGCGCAGAGGCATCGTGTGTGGATATCGGAGAATTCCAGCCCTCACCGACGATGTCATCATCACAAACTATCACGGCACCAACGGGTACTTCGCCCGCATCAAAGGCTTTTTGTGCTAAACCCAGCGCGTGCTGCATCCAATATTCATCGCTATGCATCACTGACATCGCCGCTAGTCTTTTCAAAGGTGTAAACCTGAATAACAAAATCAAAGGTTATTTCAAATGACGGCAAAGAAAACAAAGCCGTTTTAGCCTCTGAATCGCCTCGCCAATTTAAAGGTGTCATACCGATTAATTGTTTCAGCGCATGATTATCCAGTCTCTGTGTATCGCGGACATGAATCCTTTCTTTTAAGTTAGCACCAGTAAGCTCAGAAGGTTCTTCGTGTACTTGAGGCTCTTTGTATAGCGCTTGTTTTAATTCCCAGAAATGTTTTTCCCCCGGTAAAACGCGGATAAATATTCCTTTATCCTGCAATACGCGTTTTATTTCATTTAGCTCGATGGGTGAAAACACACTTAATATTGAGTCAATTGAGCCCGACTGAAAAGGCAGATGATAATTGCTGGCCACGGAAAATTTCGCACCCGCCACATAACGAGCCGCTCGCCTGACGGCAAATTTGGAGATATCGCTTCCCCAAAAAAGTGCTTCGGGAAAGTGCTGTGCTATTGCGTGAAGGTACGAGCCATCACCACAACCAACATCTAACAACCGATCATCCGGTTTGAAACCATTCTTTTGCATGCAACTGATAATTGCATCGACCAGGAAAGTATAATGCCCGGCGCTTAAAAAATTGCGTCGAGCCTCAACCATTTCGGCCCCATCGCCAGGGTCTTTACTGCGCTTTTGATTGGCCAGCATGAGATTGACATACCCCTGGCGCGCACGATCATAACTATGCCCATCAGAACACTGATAACCGGCCGAAAACTCCTCTAGCGCATTGCCGCAGGCTGGACACTGCCAAATACAGACGTTATTTTTACGATCACCACTTACACTACTCATTCGAAAGGCGTCGGGCCCTCTGACTTTTCAGTCAAAGAAAAACGTTGAATCTCTTCACCATTAACAAATACCGTTTCAGCAAACATGCTCAGCGGCCTAACCCACAGGCCTCTTTCGCCATATAGGGCTCGATAAAGCACTAAAACCTCACGCGTTTCCGAGTGATGCGTTACGCCGTAGATTTGGTAGTCGTTACCTTTGTAGTGCCGGTATTTACCCGGAATAATATCTTCCGTCATGGTTATGTACCCTCTCCAACTTTCTGATTGTTGACTTAAATTTAAGCACTAATTAGTGCCCACACATAAATAGGCGCCTACTGCGAACGAATTTAAAACGCCATTTTCACACCACAAGATATAGTTGTTTGGAATAACCAAACGCCTATATCTTGTGGCGTAAACCTGACATTTTAAATTCGCTCTCGCTACGCCCCTATCTATGGATAGGCACTAACTACTTTTGGATGATTACTTGAGACAAGTGAAATACCGAAAGACTGCAATTTTATGCCATTGAATACGCGGGATTATAGTCATTTACCTCATGCATACAAGACACTACTATACGCCTCCCAATTAGATCGTCATCAGGAATTTCACTAACGCCATGGCAAAAATCAATATAATTGTAGGCTCCATCATGGGGACTGCTCTCAGCGTCGCTCAAACAGCAAAATCGATACTCGATGAGAACGGACACCAAGCGACCGTACATGAAAGTTTTAATGCTGATGATGCCTCGATATTTGACCCCAGCACTATCTTATTGGTATGTACATCGAGCACCGGGATGGGTGATTTACCCCAAAACATTATCCCTTTTTACCTGCACTTAACAAATAAATTTCCCGCCATTGCGGGTATGCATTACGGCGTGATCAGCCTGGGCGACTCCTCTTACCCTAACTTTGCGCAAGCCGGAACCACCATTGATGAAGCCCTTGCCGATATCGGGGCTGCACGACTGGGTGAGGTCTTGGTGTTGGACGCAACGCAGATTGATGACCACGACAAAGCAGCCGCTGAAAAGTTAAGCGACTGGATCAAGCTACTGCCACAATCCACTCAAGCCTGAAAGTTCACCGATCATGTCTGAACGAAAACGCATTGGTCTTTTTTACGGTAGCTCCACTTGCTATACCGAGATGGCTGGCGAGAAAATTCGTGACGCTATTGGTGAGGCGCTCACTGACATCTATAACATCGACACCACTCCGATCGTCGAATGCCAATTTTACGATTGCATCATTATGGGCATTCCCACTTGGGACTATGGCGAGCTACAAGAAGACTGGGAAGATATTTGGCCAGAACTTGAAGAGCTGGAGTTAAAGGGAAAAAAAATAGCCTTGTTTGGACTCGGCGACCAAGTGGGTTACCCCGAGTGGTTTTTAGATGCAATGGGCTATTTACACCATAAATTACAGGCGCGTGGCGCCACTATGATCGGCTATTGGCCTAACCAAGGTTACGAATTCGAAGACTCTAAAGCACTGACAGATGATGAGTCTCATTTTCTGGGTCTTGCGCTAGACGAGGAGAGTGAGTTTGAGAAAACCGCTGATAGGATTGATGCCTGGTGTGCTCAAATACTCAAAGAGTTTGGTTTAACAAACAGTTAAACGCTGGTCTAAAAATGAAAGGCTCCCCCCGTAATGGCGACCCACAACAAAACGTCTAATTCCATAGGTACAGCTCAAGTGCACTGGGATGAAAACGGCCTTCCCTACTCAACACATTTCAACGATATTTATTTTTCCAAAGATGACGGAATCGCGGAAAGCCGCTACGTATTTCTTAATGCTAACAGTCTTGCCGAACGCTGGGATAGCCGCACGATAAACTCTGCCTTTACTATTGGCGAAACAGGTTTTGGCACAGGCCTAAACTTTTTATTGGCTTGGCAATTATGGAATAAACGCCAACATAATAAAAATGCACAACTGCATTTCATCTCTGTCGAGAAGTACCCTCTCAGCAAAAATGACTTAACAAAAGCGCTAGCGCTATGGCCAGAATTGAAGGCGTTCAGTCAGCAGCTGATTAATGCCTACCCTCCTCAGCCACTCCAAGGGCTTCACCGCCTTAATTTTTTTGACGATAGAGTCTCTTTAACCTTGAGTTTTGGCGACGCTGCGGAGGGGTTTCAGCAACTCGCCCCGATATCAAAGGCTGGCCCAAACGTTTCATCTACTCCGTGCTCGATAGGCTCTGCCCCACCTCAAATAGATGCTTGGTTTTTAGATGGTTTTGCCCCGTCCAAGAACCCGGAAATGTGGAATGACGCCTTATTTTCTGCGATTAAAACACTCAGCGCTAAAGGTAGTACATTTGCCACTTTTACCGCCGCTAGCGCTGTTAGAAAGCAGCTCATAAGCATCGGATTTGACTGTCAAAAAATCAAAGGCTTCGGGCGCAAGCGTGAAATGCTTATTGGGGAGTGGCTGAGTACACCAGAGCATAAACATAAGAGTACTGAAGCCGACAACCAGTCTACCCACACACATTTTCGCGACCATAAACAACAAAAACTGGATGCTGAACCCGCTTGGCATCTCAACGCTATTCCACCAACGAAGAAGGTCGAGCATTGCATTGTAATTGGCGGGGGGCTGGCCGGTTGCCACACCGCGTTTGCCTTAGCAAAAAAAAATATTCGCGTCACCCTACTCGAAAAAAATAACGCCCTCGCACTAGAAGCGTCAGGTAATCGACAAGGCGTAGTTTACGCAAAATTATCGCCACACGACTCCCCATTAAACACCTTTAATCTCGCCGCCTTGTTATACGCTTCTCAGTTTTATCATTCACAAGGCTTTTACGATAAATGCGGTGATCCGTGCGGGGTTTTACATTTAGCCACTAATGATAATTTACGCGCGCAATACCAGGAGTTTTGCGAAATCTTTCGAGAATCACCAGGATTTTTCCGCTGGCTAGCTGCTGAAGAGTGTGAAGCTATATCCGGTGTCCCCAGCACTTTCCCAGCCCTTTACCTACCGCAGACTGGGTGGCTGTCACCAGCACCATTGTGCAAACAATTGGTCAAAAACGAACGTATTCAAATCCGAACGGAAGCTAAAGTATCCAGACTCCAAAACGACGGCAGTCAATGGGAAATCACTTTTAGCAGCGGCTCAAATGGGAGCCCCACAAACAAAACGGAAACTATATGCGCCGATGCGGTGGTATTAGCAAATGCCCATGCTGCATCGGAGATTGAACAAAGCCAGTATTTACCACTAAAACGAATTCGCGGCCAAGTGAGTCACATTCCCAGTACGGCTGCGAGCAGCCAGCTTCGCAGGGTCATATGCGGCGATGGCTATATTGCACCGGCACTCAATAACACTCATAGCCTCGGAGCGACATTTAATCTGCACGAATTTGGTGAGGAACTAACGGATAAGGACCACCAACAAAACCTGGGCAAGCTGGCAGGCTTGTCTCCCGCCCTCACGCCAAGTACTACAACCCCCAGTGACCTTGACGGAAAAGTCGGGTTTCGCTGCACTACACCCGATTATTTCCCGATTGTGGGCTCTGTAGCAGACTATTCAGCAATGACAGAGCGTTTTGCTTTTTTACGTAAAAAAGCCAACGCCGTTATCGACAATCACGGAGCTTATCACCCTCAGTTATATGCCAATTTAGGACATGGAGCCAGAGGGCTTTGCTATGCACCTTTGGCCTCTGAGGTGCTAGCCTCGGCTATTTCCGGTCAATTCCTTCCCGTGTCTCGCGAGCTGTATCGACACATGTCACCAGGTCGCTTTATCATTCGGGACTTAATGCGCAATAAGATATAGGCCCGGGCGCTTGCCATTCTCCAATAATACCCAACGGTGGAAAAAAGTGGCGCTTTAAACTCGTTCGCAGTAGACATCTGATTATGGATGGGCACGGACAAGTAGACTAGACTAATAGCAGAGGCACATCCAATTAGGGGATAGCATGCTGCTCAGTATAGGTCGACAACGCTACATTCCAGACACTGCAACCGATTCCGTTCATAACTATTATGAGCAGATGGTTTTTGACCAAATTTTACGCTCAAACGACAGAGCAAAGACAGACAGTGAACATCTTGCTGACTTAGCCTGTGTTGCGCTCAACCGACTCCCTGCTCGCTATGTCCGTCACGATGTAGATATGTCGTTTTTCATGACGCCAAACGAAATGGAAGAAATGGTCATTCGTGTTGTCGAAGCCGTTAACGCAGCGGTTGACTATGTAGACAGTCGTGAGGAAACCGCGCCCGATAAAACTGACGAGGAATAACCGTCCGCGTTTTGCTGAATTCACTCATAAACCTCCCCCTAGTTTTATGCACTCTAGATGACATGCCTTGCATTAATTTCTATACTCCCGCCTCAGCAGCTAACCCTGCCCGTTAACTAAGCCCTTGAAACCACCAATCACTTAACCTTTGCCCGTTAATACTAAGAGCCTTCATGCGAAACAGATATCACCATCTCGCTTTCATCATCGGGATAAGCCTTGGTCTTTGCCAGCTATGCCTTGCTGACAACACGCTCAGTGTCACGATTCTTGAGGAACGCCCACACGACGCACATATCTTTACCCAAGGTTTTTTAATAAACGAGGGAAAGGTATATGAGTCTAGCGGACTGTATGGAAAATCCTTTATTCGACGCTACGACAACCAAACACAGAAAATTGAAAAACAGCGCAAGCTACCAAGCAATCTTTTTGCTGAAGGATTAACGTTATTAAACGATCAGCTTTTCTTACTGACCTGGAAAGCTGGAATGGCTTTGGCATTGAGCCCCAAAACATTGCAACCGTTAAAAAAATTCACTTACATAGGGGAAGGATGGGGGCTCACTCACTCCGACAATGAATTGATTATGAGCGACGGATCAGACACTCTAACTTTTCGCGACCCGTCAACATTTAAAAAGACTAAGAGTATTTCTGTCCACAGTAAATGGAAGCCGTATGATAATTTAAATGAGCTGGAATACGCCGAATCAGCTATTTGGGCAAACATCTGGCAAAGTGATCTGATTCTTAAAATCTCGCCAAGTGATGGCAGCGTATTGGGAATTGCTGACCTATCTAAGCTGGCTAAAAAAAACAACCTAATTAAAAACGAAAGTGTTTTAAACGGAATTGCATACGATAAAGACAAAAAAGCTTTTTGGATAACTGGGAAATATTGGGCATCACGGTATTTAGTTCGATTTGAATAATTAACGACACTCGAATGTTTGTTAATTCGCGTAACTTGCAAAGCATTGCATTCATTTTCATGAGGCACCGAACGTCTGCCTGGGATAGTTTGTCTCGATAAAGCATGCCGGATCGGATAGTGTTTTGAGCGTAAAACAACATAATATTCGCATGTAGATAGCGCGCGATGAAGTACTACCAGCAGCTAATTTAACTCAGCAGAGTCCATCAGGATTTACATGACAACATTACGCCTCATCTAAGCCTTGCATTTCTAACAGAAAAACCTCACCTAGCCAAAAAATATTAATTTTGATATTAAGCCCTCATAAAAAACGCGGCATATGCCGCGCTTTTCATTGTTGGCTGTTGTTAATCGCTAATTAGCAACCACCAAGCTCCCAATAGCTACCGTCACCACTGTGAAGCGTATTGTTGCCCCAGGTAGAGCCAGGCATTGCGTCATTACTACCATTCGCCTTGTATGTCGGAGAAAAGTAAGGGCCAGAGCTGGTCGCACGACCACCCGTTTTATGGTAATAATTCGCCGTAGTAATCTCTTCACACCCAGGAACAGGTGTTGGAGTTGGCGTAGCAGGGTTTGGAGTCGGCGTTGGTGTAGCGGGGTTTGGAGTAGGTGTTGGCGTTCCGGGAACAGGTGTTGGCGTAGGACCTGTTGTTCCGTTTTGATCCACATCAATCCAGTCTCCGTCTTGTAACTGCCACAAAGTGAAAGACTCTATATATCCATATTTGTCACCGTAGAAAAGGTATCCATCTAGATCAAGCCGACCCGCATTGTAGTGCTCTGTTGCAGTACCATCGGCACTTGGTGCGATGTACTCTAGAGATCCCGTAGTAAAGCTGACCGTATTCGAAGCTGACGATTCGTTACCACACAAATCTACTGACTTAGCGTAAACACTATAAGAAGTTTCTGGGTTTAAACCTGAAACATTAATGCTAGCAGAAGAAGAGAAACCCGCTTCGGCACCACCAGAATGGTAAATATTATAGCCTTTAAAGTCGGATTCAGTATTTGCATTAACCGACAGTAGCGCATATTTATCATGAACATCATCAGCGCTTAGACCAGAAGGAGTCGCAGGAGCCGTTGTGTCATTCGGATCTTCGCATACGCTAAAGCCCTGCAATGTAACCGTTTCAAAAAATGCCCAAGCATGCTGGGAATTACTGGGACCTATATCCTTCGCATATAAGGCCTGACTTTCATCATCACCTGACCAATAATGGCCTGAACCGTAAGAAGCAGACTGAGCAGCAACACCGTTATAAAACATGGTTTTAACAAGTGGATTACCGTCCGCATCATTGTATGTCGTAATCGTACAACTGATACCTTCAGCACTACAATCTTCGGTTGGGCCATCGGCATTTAAATCCGGCCCCCATACCGTCAGTTGTGAATCACGAATTAACTCAGCTCCACGCGGCATGACAATAGTGTCGTTGGTTGAATGAATCACCAACATAGGAACCGCGCGATCATAGTTCAACTCTGCATTCAACTTATCGACGTGGAATTGCAAAGAATTAAACTGGTCTGCTGTTACCGACGCTGAACCATCCCCGTACGCCAATGCTTCCGCAGGCGCAGCGGCTGCCCAATAATGGTTGTAGGACACAGCTGCCGCTACTGCCATTGCACCACCACTTGACAGGCCTGTGATATAACGTCGATCACTGTCAATATTATAATTCGACTCAACTTGCACACCAATGCCATGAAGATCATCAACTTCTCCATTACGCCCCTCTTGTACATGGTTAGCAAACCAATAACCCCAGCAATTTGTGTTTCGCTGCTCAGAAAAACTTGTCACAAAAGGAAAGACAATAATCACATTATTCTGATCAGCAACTAAGTCAAAATTCCAAAGGTTACGTACATCATCATGATCCATTGCACAACCATGCAATGCGAAAACCATGGGGACGGCAGTTGTACCGTTGTAGGATTGTGGAACATAAACATCGTATTGACGTGAGCGTGAACCGCTATAGGTATAAGCATCCACAGTACCAGAGCCAGTCATAACCTGAGCAGTAGTCGGTGCAGCTGATAAAACACTAAGCGCGAATAAAGAAGCAAGCCCTAGGGGCGATTTACAAATAGATTTAAATATTCTCATAAGATTAGGCCTCGGAGAAAGTTGAAGCCCAGGCAGCATTACCCCAAGAAGAACTCTTGCAGTTTATTCGCCTGGAGACTGTTAATTATTTTTATTGTTATTTTTACTTTTGTATTTTATTTACCGTTGCAACCGCAAAAAACAGAACGATATACATTTGATAATCAAAAACACGGAAGCGATTCTATAGGGTCATACCTTAGTCTCACACTAGACTAAAGGATGATGGATTTAGGCTGGCGAACGCTGTAATAAAAGCACTTTTAATTTCAATTTGAAATCACATAATCGCCAATTTATGCGGAATAGATCTATAAAGGTGAAGCGGATGTCACATAAAACATCTTCTTTAGAATTCAAAAGAATTAAATCGATAATGGGGGATGTGACTGGATCGACAGTGAATGATTAAAAAGAAATAAGGGTTGGGGAGGGCTATAGCAAAGTGAAATGAATAGGGAATTTAATGATGGTTTTTAATCTGCGTTTTATTTTTTCTAGGAAAAGTACTGCAGAGAAACCGGTTGTCTGGGCTACCATCCTGAACAGAAAATCACTTTCGCTAAGGCTTTTCGATAAAGACAAAGGGGAAAGGTTCTCATGCTAGGCAAGGGTTAAGCAAGGCGCTCGCTCTAACATCTAAAAAGAACGCTTGAGGCTCACCTTAAATGTGCGTGGGTCGCCAAAGAAAGCTGTGCCTACGTCATACTGAGGAAAATAATAGCCTGCCACCTTGTATTCTTCACCAGACAAATTCAAGCCATACAAACCAAACTGCCAAGTGCCGCTGCCTGACTCCCATACAATACTCCCATTAAAGAGAGTATAACTTTCTTGTTCTAACTCAGATGGAGGGTTTACAGAAAGAGATACCCCACTCCTGTAATTAGCTGATACTCGCCACGATAATTCCCCACCGCCAACAGGGTTGCCACCACTTAACGAAAAAGACACTGTAGATTTAGGCGTGTTGGCAAAAACACGATCGTCTGCGACATTCTCCCCGTCTTTATTTATATATTTAACATATTCCGCTTCTATTAACCCGATTGCCAGATCTGCTCTGACACGGTCAGACAAGTTCGCAGCGACTTCCAACTCAGCCCCCGATATGTTCGCTTTAGCAGCGTTAGTCAAGTTTTCCTCTTTAATTTGTATCTTGCGGTAATCGCTATGAAAAACCGCAAAATTGGAGGTAAGAGCCCCGTTAAAATAAGCTGTTTTTAATCCGATTTCGTAAGCGTCTAGCGTCTCAGGGGAAAATCCCTCTCTGACTTTAGGATCTCCATAATCCCCCCGAGGATCAAATCCCCCGCTCCGAAACCCTGTGCTATATGAGGAATACAAATGCAACATATCATGAGGTTGCCAGCTAATACTGATTCGTGGAGTGAATTTACTGTCTTCACGCATATCACTAAATCGAGGAACAACCTCTTCCCCCTTGCTATCAAATTGACGCAGCGGAACCGGAATAATGCCTCCGCCGAAATAAGGAGAAATAAAATCTTCTGCTTCTCTCAGTATAAAAACATCTCTTATTGCGACAATATCACGCTGCTCGGTTGTGTAGCGTGCCCCAATCGAAACATTAAAAGATTCAGTCATTTCAACGTTTATGGACGTAAATGCCGCCCAACTTTTCATATCCACATCCGCTAATGTAAAGACACCAAAGCCTTCGGTAATAAGCTCAAGATCATACGCATGTAAAGCATTCGCATCTAAATAGAATAAACCTAACAAGCCTTGTATCCTGTCCATCTCGAACTTCAGTTTAAGCTCCTGACTAAACTGCCTATTTTTATAGATAGTTGGCACGCTCATATTTGACTGAGGAAGAGAATCAAAGTCCCCAGGCAATTGACTTTTATCTTCTCGATAAGCGCTCATCATTTCAAGAGAAAAACCGTCGCCCAAACTCCAGCTTAATGATCCAGCAACAGTGTGCGCAGATTCATTGCTATGATTGACGGGATGAGTCGAGGTCGTTGTCCCCGCTTTTGTATCATAAATATTGTTAAGAGGGACCTCCTCACTCCCCTGAATAAATCGGTGGCCACGACGGGGGTTAGTTTTGCTCTTCGTCATATCGCCATAAATGCGAATAAATACGTCCTCTGAAGCCGTATATTCAATACTTGCGCGCCCAACAAAAATATTTTTGTCATAGTTATCATCGCCCGTCACTAAATTATTGCCATAACCGTCACGCGTAAACAAACCAAAACTCGACCCTACTTTTAAGCCGCTATTAGTAAGCGGGGTGCTCGCACTGACAATAATGTCTTGTTGATGAAAATTCCCCGCGTAAGCCTTCACTCTCAAAGATGGATCATCGGACAGTTTTCTGGTTATGTATTTAATTGCACCGCCGATAGTATTGCGACCATAAAGAGTTCCCTGCGGCCCCCTTAAGACCTCAATTCGCTCAACATCATAAAGATCCAATACGGCTCCCTGGGGACGATTAAGAAATATATCATCAACATAAACGCCGACCCCAGAATCATAGCCCGCCAAAGGCTCGTCTTGCCCAACTCCTCTAATATAGGCAGCCAAAGTCGTACTCGAACCGCGCACAACCTGGAGCGTTGTATTCGCGAGAGAAACGCCAAGCTGTACCAAATCTTGTATCCCATCTCGATCCAAGTCTTCTCCGCTAAAAACAGATAAAGAAATGGGAACATCTTGTAACGACTCCTCATGATGTCGCGCTGACACCACCAAAACATCTTCAACTTCAGACGGTTTATGAGGCGCCCGATTTTCTGGATTCGTATTTTGAGGAAATTCCAGTACAAACGTATCTGATATAGGATCAACACGATAAATAAGGGGCGTGTTAGACAGTACAATTTCCAAAGCCCGCCCAATTCCATAACGACCAACAACCGCAATAGACTCATAGGGAGAAACGAGATGGGCAGGCACAACAATGTTGACCCCAGCCTGAATCCCGAATTCAACTAACGCGAGTTTAAGCGGCTGTGACGGAAGTTCAAAGAATACGAGCTTTTTTGATAGAGGAATTGATCGGCGGGATTTAACTGCTTCAGCAGAGACTTCAGAAATAAAAACAAGACCTACCAATACTAGTCCGAAAAACCTAAATAAAGAGATAAAAATAAAAATGTACTCCACAGAGGCGGCCTAGAACTTGCCAACTGAATATTTGCCCACGCAAGAATAGCGATATATAGGTAATGAGAATGTGATTTTACATTATTTTTTGAGGCATTTCATTCCAAGGGGGCAGCCGAATTTTAAGTACGGCCTAAGCGCACGACTAAAATACGATATCTCAAGGACGCACGCCCAACAATGCTAAAAGGAATATTTAATCTTCACTGAAACTGTACGTGGATTACCGTAAAAAACGGATTCAGCACTCTCCCCTCGAACAACGGTAGGAACCCCCATTTCGGTCAAATTATAACCATCAACAACATATTCTTTATTCGATAGGTTAAGCCCGTGAAAGCCAATCTGCCAATGACCATCAAACGAATGCCAAACAACGCTTGCATTAAATAAGGTATACCCAGGCTGATCAAGATAATCGACTGAAACAGTAGCCGGATAAGTCAAGCTGCTGTAATTGAGCCCCCCGAGAAAAGATAATTCGCCGGGGCCAACAGGCAAACTATAACGAGAAGAAAGACTTATCGTAGTGTCAGGAGTATGGGAAATAACATGATTTTCAGACGCATCTAAAAACTCAAACACTCCAGACTCTCCCCCCTCTACAACAGCAACCTCTAACACTTCATAATACTTTGTGTATTCCGCATCAATCAGGCCGATAGCTAAACTCACACTAAAAGCCTCCGTAATATTTGCAGTGACATCAAGCTCCAAACCATAAATTCGGGCTTCAGCATCATTCGTGATAGAGCCTATATATGAATCACTAATGCCGTCACCATCATTATCAATTTTATCATTATCAGCAGCAATCGCCCCAAAGATTTGAATATCTCGATGGTCACTGTAAAAAACAGCTAAATTCGAGGAAAGCGCACTATCAAAGAAACGAGCTTTGATCCCTAGTTCGTAGGTATCTACCGTCTCAGGCCCAAAACCCTCCTCCTTTTTTTTATTGAAATAGAAACCCCGGGGATTGTAGCCTCCACCTTTGAAACCTTGGCTGTAGACCGCATATAGATTTACGTTAGCGACAACCCAATCAATACTCACTCGAGGCGTAAAGGCAAGATCTGTTCGGCTACCAGTAAAATAGCCCTCCAAATAGGTGATCAATTCTACGCCAGAAAAATATGGAGAAACCTGCCCCCCGATATAGGTTGCTCTCCATAATTCTGCCCCCCTTGTATCAGAGGTATACCGCGCACCGATAGACAGATCTAAAGCATCAGTAAGGCCAAAGTTCACTTCGGAAAATACCGCCCATGCCTTGGTTGTAATAGTGCCTGAAGTAAAAGCCACAACACCCGGCTCAGTGACCCCTGGAACAAGCCCCGTTACATCCACTTCGCCAGTGACGAAGTCATAAGCACTGAACGCATCCGCATCAAGATAATAAATACCAGCCACCCCCTGAACGACATCACCTTCGTATATGATCCGTAATTCATAGCTAAGCTGTTCGCTTTCATAACGACTGTATATATCCCCATAGGCTGCCAAAAAGCCATCAAAGTCGATAGGGGAATCTTGATAATCCTTTCTGAAAGCAAAAATTGAACGCAATTTCAAATCATCGTTGACGGAGTAATCCACTGACAGAGAGGAACCAAACGCCCTCTGTTTATTAGTGTCTATAGGGTGACCCTTAATGCTGGCTCCAGCACGAGAATCAAATACACTATCTAGCGGCTGAATCAAGTTTCCATTCTCATCCCGCGCAGCCTTACCTACGCTGACACGGTACCCAGGCCGTGGCCCTGACTCATCTCTCACGTAATCCAAGGCCAACCTGACAAGAGCGTTATCCGAAGGTCTTATCTCCACACTGGCTCGCGCCACAACAATATCCTTGTCGTAGTGTTCCTCTCCTGTCTCAATATTTTTACCAAAGCCATCACGTTGGAAGGACGCAAAACTGCCACCGACTCTAAATATATCGTCCATAAACGGAGTCCCAGCCGTCACAACCACGTCCTGCTGATAAAACGAGCCTAAAGCCCCCTTTACACTTAGCTCAGGTTCCGAACCTAAACGCTTGGTTATGTATTTTATTGCACCCCCGATCGTATTCCTACCATAAAGCGTACCCTGAGGGCCGCGCAACACCTCAATACGTTCTACATCGTAGATATCCAAAACAGCGCCTTGAGGTCGATTAAGGTATACGTCATCTATATAAATACCGACTCCGGACTCAAAGCCTGGCAATGGTTCTGATTGACCAATACCCCGAATATACGCAACTAAAGTAGTGTTTGTGCCTCTAGCAACACTTAACGAAGTATTGGCAAGTAATGGACCGAGCTGTACAAGATCCTGGGCTCCACTCATCTCTAAAGTCTCACCACTAAATACCGCCAAAGACATGGGAATACTTTGGATATCCTCATCTCGATGTCGAGCCGACACGACAAGAACATCCTCAACCTCACGCGCTAAGTTCACGCCAGCAGATTGAACCACATGAAGAGGCTCAACGGTGCCATTGCCAACAGTTAAAAACACCGTATCCGAGACCCCCTCAATTTCAAACGAAAAAGGCGTTTTGGCGAGAAAAATCTCAAGTGCTTGAATTAGACGATATCGACCGTATATAGGGCTGGATTTAAACTCACCTAACAGGTCGACAGGCACAATAATATTAACCTTGGCCTGCAATCCAAACTCTACGATACCGCCTTTGAGCGGTTGTGACGGAAGATCAAAAAAGACAAGCCTATTCTCTGCGCTCTTCGAACCATCACTAGCCGAAGACTGAGCTAACACTCCAGGTGAAGAAACTAAAGGGACCAGCAGACAGCCCAACAGAGCCAAATACGACATAAAAACGACACTTCGATTCTTTGCGATACAACACCATCCTTTGCTTAGCTCGCACAGAGTACGGAAGTTTTATTATTTGGTGAAAATTCTACATTATTTTTTGAGGGGGTTCATCACAAAAGTGTTCTGTATAGGAGTCCAAGTGAAAGCAGTAAGAGGCAGGCCAGACAACTGTAATCTAGATTTTGATCGTAAAGCCATCAGTCTTGAGCCAAACGATAAGATTGCCTCAGTTTGACTCGACACACAGGCTTATCAAAGCGCAAAAAGAATACAGAAGGCTCACGATCTAATAATAACCCTCGCAACTAAAGGCAAGATAGCAGAAAATATGTTCTCAGCAAACTCACAAACTAGCAGTGTGTTAATGAAGCATAGTTTCATCAAATCGTTGTTTTTATCCCACTCCTCCGACCTACGTAACTTTGTCGCAGGCAAATTTGGAGATATCCATGAAGCAGACGACATTGTACAAGATGCGTTTCGCAATATGTTACGCATGGAAACCCCCGAAGATATTGAAGACCCAAGGGCATACCTGTACAAAACAGCCAGAAATTTGGCTCTGAACCGGATCAGAAAACAAAAACACCACGAAAACTATATTGCGGTGCAGGAAAAAACAGAGCAAGTCTTATCGCCCGAACGATCCGTTAGCGCTAGTAAGGACCTAGAAGTCTTACAAAAAGCCGTCGTTAAGCTGCCCCCCAAAATTAAAAAAGCATTTTTACTAAGCCGCGTCCAGTCAAAAACCTACGCGGAAATCAGCCAAGAATTAGGTGTTTCAGTTAGCACCGTCGAAAAATACATTATCACAGCTCTGGAATACTTGAGAGAGCGGCTAGATAGAGATAAGCCATAGACCAATCGGCTACTCAAACTGCAACCCTAATTTAACAAGAGCCTCAAAACAGATTGAGGAAAGATCACATGTTTAAATCAGCAATAAACAACGATGTCGCCCGCAGTGCCGCCTTTAAATGGCTTGCCCTTTTACAGTCGCCCTCATTGACTTCAACTCAAGAAGAAGCATTTTTTTCTTGGCTTGACGAAAGCCAATTAAATCAAGCCGCCTACCTCAAAGCAGAATCGCTATGGGAACGAGGTGAGGTGCTTGAAAAAATTGAACCTGCCTCAGAATCCGAAAAGCCTAACTCAACTAAAAGCTGGCTATCATTTAATTTTCCGGTAATGCCAGCTATCGCAGCCAGTATTTTTGTATTGTTCTGCGGCCTCGGCATGTTTCAATATTACCAACCAACATTAGATACCGGTCACTATCACACTGCTCTAGGCCAACAGCAGGAAGTCACCCTCAGCGATGGATCCGTGCTACTGCTAAACACGGACAGCGATATAACCGTCAAATATCAAAAAAACCACCGTATAGTCCAACTAAACAAAGGAGAAGTATTTTTTGATATTCAAAAAGGTGAAGATCGCCCTTTCGATGTAATTACAAACTCAGGAACAATCCGAGTTTTAGGCACTCAATTCTCAGTATTCAACACTCAGGATGGAACGTTTGTTACCGTAATTGAAGGGCGCGTCGGCCTTTCGTCAGAAAACACTCCCTCAGCCTTGTTTGAAGCTGACATTACTTTGACGAAAAACCAGCAATTATCAATCGAAGACGGAGCAAGGGGTATTCAGCCTAAGCAAGTAAACGCCTCGAATAAAACCGCCTGGAGAAATAACAAACTCATATACCATGGTGACCGACTAGAGGATGTAATCAATGACGTAAACCGCTACTACGACTCTCAAATAGTACTCGGCAACCCAGAGCTTGCAGAAAAGGAAGTCGTTGCGGTATTACAGCTCGGCAATTTTTCAACAACACTAACATCACTAAAGGTCTCTCTAAACCTAAGCTCTTCAGTTGACGATGAATTAGAGTTTATTACGTTAAACTCAAAAGACTTCAAAAACCTATAGAATAAAAAAATTTTCGCGCAAATTACAGAGTATCATTTTAATTAAAAACTTAGAGTACAAAAACATACTCAATCAAATCATATAGCTCTACTCAGGCAGCATTTTTAATGAAGATCTCGAACACAGTTAATTTTCACACACGGGCAGCCATCTAATATTACTTAGCTTTTTCTAACTGTAATATTAGGGTTTTTCACTCTCCTTCAAAATATAAACTTTTCAGAATAAAGTCAACGCACCCAAAACACCAGCGCATCTTCGACCCCCACAAAATATATTCCCCCAATTAAAACAGATGATATTTGAAAGTGGCAGTAACTGTCCGTGGATCACCATAAAAACTGGAAGCAGATCCCTGCCCTCCCAAGCCAATAAAATGATACGCCGCAACAACATACTCCTTATTTGACAAGTTAAACCCGCTCAACCCCACCTCCCACCTCCCACCATTTGAACGCCAATTCAGGCTAGCATTGATCAGAGTGTAGCCTGGCTGGTCAAAAAACTCATTTTGATAACTAAACTGTTTCACAGAACTCGAATAGTTGGCTGAAGCAGTCGATGAAAACTCACCGAAAAAGAGAGGTATTTCGTATGAAAGAGCCAAGCCAAAGGTTCTTTCGGGAGTATTTCGAAAACCAACTTGACTAGCAAAGTTGACAGGCTCCCCATCACCGCTACCAACAAAATATTCCAAATATTCGGCATTAATCAATCCAAGGTTAACCTCCAACTGAAAATAACCCCCGAAATACGCCGTAAACTCATACTCTAAGCCCGTAATTCTCGCTTTACCATCATTCGTCACAAAACTAACGACACCCTCAGCCACCCCATCACCATCTTGATCGTCAGGAGCTTCTCCCTGTATCTGAACCCGGCGGTAATCACTGTAAAACACAGCTAAAGTAGAGCTAGCTACCCCATCCCAAAATTTGGATTTAAGGCCCAACTCATAAGAATAAAGTGTTTCAGGCCCAAAACCTTCACGTTGCGCTGCAGTTGTATAGGTAGCCCGGGGATCAAACCCCCCTCCTTTAAACCCCTCGCTGTACACGCCATATACGTGCACATTTTCAGTTGGTGCCCAACTAAAGCTTAGACGAGGAGTAATAGCCCCATCAGTCCGCGCCCCCTTAAAAAAACCAGACGTATCAATGAAACCGTCTTGAAAATAAGGAGAAGAAAACACGTTAAAATAGGCTTTCCGACCCAGGGTCACCGCTCGCCGATCCGAAGTGTAACGAGCCCCAACAGAAACATCGAACACATCACTGATAACAATATTCGCATCTAAATATGCCGCCCAAGTTTTAGTACCTACATCAGCATACAAAAGCGAAACCGACTCAAACCCACCGAGAATAAGATCAAAAACACCCAAAGCATCCGCATCTAAATAATACCCCCCCAACAAACCTTGAACTCGACTCCCCTCATAAATCCACTGGAGTTCCTGACTAAACTGGTCGCTACTATACGTAACATGCGTATCGAAGGAATTAGAAGGCAGGCCGTCAAAGTCAACAGGCGATTCTTGCTCGTCCACTCGAAATGCAGTAATAGAGCGAAATTCCAGCTCGTCACTTAATCCATATGCGATCGTTAGAGCTCCGCCTGATGACATTTGTTTATTTTTATTGATGGGGTGCCCCTGCTCTGTTGCTCCGGCGCGAGAATCAAAAACACTACCTAACGGAAGGTATACGTCTCCATTATCATCAACCTCACTAAAGCGCTCATCCACATTACCGCCTTCATTCAGATTAATTTGGCTAGCAATGGCTCTAAAACCAGGTTTGGGGCTAGATCGATCATAAGTATGATCCAACGATAAGCGTAAAGAAAAATAATCTGAGGGAAGAACCTCTAAACTAAGCCGAGCAGCTATAATATCCTTATCGTAGTGATCCTCTCCGGTCTCAATATTTTCTCCAAACCCGCCACGATTAAACGCCGCGAGACTGCCCCCAACTCGCAATACACCTCCAGCAACAGGAGTACCCGCAGTTATAACAATATCCTTTTGATTATACGTTCCGATTCCACCCTTAAGCCACAATTCCGGCTCCTCACTCAACCGCTTAGTCACATATTTAATCGCACCGCCAATTGTATTGCGACCATACAAAGTTCCCTGTGGACCCCGCAGCACTTCTATTCGTTCAATATCGTAGATATCCATCACAGCGCCCTGCGGTCGATTAAGATAAATATCATCAATATAAATACCAACTCCCGACTCATGGCCGGGAAGCGGATCTGGCTGCCCAATCCCGCGAATATATGCAACTAGTGTTGTATTAGTTCCCCGAGCAACAGACAACGACGTGTTAGTGAGAGATGAACTCAACTGAACAATATTCTGTACACCTTTCTTACTTAAAGCATCACCACCCAGAAGCGATATGGAAATAGGAACATCAAATATAGACTCTTCACGCCGCCTCGCAGAAACCACTAGAAGATCTTCAACTTCCCGATTGAATTTCTGTACAGAACTTTTTGTAACCAGAGTAGAAACTGTCAACTTCTCTTCAAAAATAACAGTATCCGAACCCTCACTAAACCTAAACCGAAAGGGCGTACCCTCAAGGAAGATTTCTAACGCCCGCTTAAGGCTGTAACGCCCATACACGGAATTCGATTGATGCTCAGACACAAGGTTAGCAGCCACTATCACATTGACACTCGCCTGCGAGCCAAACTCTATGACGCTGCCGCTAAGAGCCTGAGCAGGCACATCAAAAAAAACAATTTTGTTTTCTAAGGATATTTCTCGACTAAAGTCAGAGGCTTGCACCAATGCGAAGACAGACACAGAAAACCAGACAAAAATAAATAATCCCAAACGCAAGAACAATAGCTGTGATTTTAAAACGATACCCCCAAGCGCTAGCAGAAAAAAGCTTAGCGTTATTTTTTCAAGAGCTTACCTTATTTTTTGAGGGGTTTCATTCCCCCCGCGTTCTCTACACAAGGGAAGGCCGGCCACAACCAAAAGGAACTGCAGCCAACCCCTATTACCTTTACAAACGATTAGCTCAACAATAGCGATACGGAAAAAATAAAAACACAAAAACTTGATCGGAGATCAATATGAAAATCAGTTTTGTTCAGCAATTACCCCCCATTAAAACCCTAACTTTTGCAGCTATAATGCTAGCATCCACGTACGCCAGCGCATTTAGTGGTTACGATCCCAGCCTGACGAAGACCATAGACACAGGCAGCCTTCAAGGCACAGTAGATAACTACGACACGCACGCATTCAAAGGTATACCCTATGCAGCCCCACCAGTTGGCAGCCTACGCTGGAGGGCGCCTCAAGACGTAACGGCCTGGGATGGAGTTCGTGACGCAAGCGAGTTTGGCTCAATTTGCGCTCAAAATGGTACATTTTGGGGAACCGATAAAGCCGAAGAATTTAATACCGCTCTGGGCAGCAAAGACTGCCTATTTTTGAACGTCTGGCGACCGAACAATCACCGCAAACACCTACCTGTTTTACTATGGATACACGGCGGATCTAACACTCGCGGCAGCAGTTCGTTTGACGCCTACAATGGCGCTCATTTAGCCGATGAAGCGAACGCAACTGTTATTTCTATAAACTACCGCTTGGGCGCTTTTGGCTGGATGCACAACACATTCACAGACAACGGGAACCTAGAAGACTCCTCTGGCAACTATGCGCTTCTAGACATGATCAAATCCCTCACCTGGGTTCAAGACAATATACGAGAATTTGGCGGCAACCCTAACAAAGTAACCATCGCAGGAAATTCCTCTGGGTGCGGAAGTGTGTGGGGACTATTACACTCACCTCTTGCCGAAGACTTATTTCACAGAGCGATATGCTCAGCCGGCTTTCCCAGCAGCACCCCCGCAGAATTGGGACAACAAATTAGCGACTCCTACGTCGAATACGTCATCATATCTTCTGGACTAGCCGCAGACCCTGAGTCAGCTAGAGCTGTGCGCGCTGCGCAAGGTGAAGAGTGGGTAGCAGCGCTTATGCGCTCGGTTCCTACTGAAGTATTTTCTCTCGGCGTCACCGGCGTTCGATCAAATTTTATCGATGGCTACGTTTTACCTGAACTCAGTGAGGACTCCGTAACAGCTGGCGCTTACAGCAAAGTTCCTCTTATGATTGGCACCACAAAAAATGAAAGCTCTTATTTTCTTGGCGCTTTGGGCGGATTTTTTAACTCAAAAGGCGGAGCCAGTGATCCATTATTGTGGAGCCAACTTAATGCTGACCCAGCAACACTTTTTCCAACCGATATTATCGACCCCGCAACATACCCAATTTACGCATCAGTAGAAAAAGGGTTCAGCTACGCATGGAATTTAGCAACGGATAAAACCGTCTCGAATGCCCGGCAACATAATCGTCGAGTATATCGTTATGACATGAATTGGGATGATGTCCCAGCACCGTGGAATGAAGCGTTTGGCGCACAGCACACGCTCGATTTAGCATTTCTTTTTGGTAATTTTATTACCGACAAGGACAATGTACATCGATATGCATGGACAGAAGAAAACCAAGCAAGTCGCGAAGAACTTTCTGAAAATCTCATGAAATATATTAGCCGGTTTATGCGCACAGGCAATCCTAATGCAGGCTGGGGGCTTCCATTTTGGCCACGATGGAAGAACACTAATCACACCCACCTTGGAACCCGGATTCTACTCGACGAAACAATTGATAATTCAAGTAACAAATTCAACTTCGAAGAGTACCAAGCACTACTTGATACATTCACTCCAGAAGCTAAAGCGGCTACCGAACTATGGGTGCAACGGTTTGGCTTTCAACTAGAAGACTAACGCCAAACATTACCACCATTACATAAAGCAAAAAAAGCGCGGCATCACGCCGCGCTTCTCACATCAAACTCAACGTCACTTATTCGTCAGCTAACAACCGCCTAATTTCCAATAACTTCCATCGCTACTATGAAGCGTATTGCTGCCCCAGGTTGAGCCTGGCATACCATCATTGCTGCCGTTAGCCTTATAACTAGGCGACCAATACGAACCAGAGCTCGTCGCGCGTCCACCAGTTTTATGATAATAATTATAAGTTGTAAACTCCTCACACCCAACAGGCTCAGGCGTCGGTGTTGGCGGTAAAGGACTCGCAGTCGGGCTTGGCGTAGGAGCCGGAGTTGGCGTTCCTGGAGCAGGTGTTAATGTCGGAGTTGGCACCGGAGTCGGAGTTCCAGGTGCAGGCGTCGCAGTGGGTGCATTTGGATTAACATCCGTCCAGCTACCGTTTTGCAATTGCCACAAAGTAAACGAGTCGGTGTAACCATACTCACTGCCATAATCTAACATTTGATTAACATCGATTCGACCGTCCAGATAATGTCCATTTACAGTATCCGTTGCACTCGGAGCCACATACTCCAAAGCACCAGTCGTAAAGCTAACCGTATTTGAGGCTGCCGATTCATTACCACATTTATCAACCGCTTTCGCATACACACTGTACGACGTCTGAGGATTAAGACCCGAAAGCATTATATTGCTCGAAGCTGAAAAACCAGCCGCAGATCCGTTCGAATGATAGAGCGCATAACCTTTAAAATCGACCTCAGAATTAGCGCTAACACTGAGCGAAACATACTTATCATGAATATCGTAGGCATTTAATCCCGCTGGAACCGCAGGCGCCGTTATGTCATTTGGATCCTCGCAAGCACCGAAACCACCTAGCGTATAATTCTCAAAAAACGCCCAAATATGCTGTGACGCACTTGGCCCCACATCTTCAGCCCACAAATCTCTAACGCCGTCATCTCCCGTCCAATAATGCCCTTTACCTAACGAAGCTGTTTTAGCATCTATTCCGTCATAAAACATTGTTTTAACTAACGGATTACCATCGCTACCATTATAGGTTGTGAGCGTACAGTTGATGCCTTCATACGTACAATCTTCAGTTCCATCAGCGCTTAAATCAGCTCCAAACACCGAAAGGTGAGAGTCTCGAATTAGCTCTCCACCTCGGATCATAACAGTCGTATCGTTGGTGGAATGTATTACCAGAGTCGGAATTGGACGATCATCATTTAATTCCGCATTAATTTTATTAATGTGATACGACAAACTCTCAAAGCGGTCCTGCAACACTGACCCAGTACCATCGCCATAAGCAGGGGATTCAACCGGAGCTATTGCTGCCCAATAATCGTTGTAAGCAATACCTGCAGCGACAACCATGCCACCGCCACTGGAAATACCCGTGATATAACGTCGATCTGGGTCAATATTATAATTCGCCTCAACTTCTAACCCCATCCCATAGAGATCATCAACCTCACCGTTGCGCCCCTCTTGAATATGCTCCGGCTCCCAGTAACCCCAGCAGTTAGTATTACGCTGAGATGTAAAGCTGGTCACGAAAGGAAAAACAACAATCACGTTGTTTTGATCAGCAATCAAATCAAAATTCCAAAGATTCATTGCGTCGACATGATCCATCGCGCAACCATGTACCGCAAAAATCATCGGCACAGCCTCGGTGCCATTGTAGGATTGAGGGACATATACCTTGTACTGACGAGCGCGGGACCCGCTATAAGTTGCACTGTCTATTGACCCCGTACCGGTCACCGTTTGCGCATCTACCGCCAAAGAAGAAAATGCGACAGACACAAAAAGCGCCGCCCCTCTCACTATATTTGTGTAAATAGGATTGTTAAAACTCATGATAACTAGCCTCTGACAAGAAATTGGGACTGCGAACCCGGATGAGATTTCACCGGAAACAGGCCAATAATTATTTTTATTTTATGGTTTAGGGTTCACCGTCGAGCGATCGCGATTTAATCGTTTTTCAACAGGTGTACAGCTAAAGTTTACATATCATACTTTGGTATGAGTATGAGACTAAGGTTCAATTTACATTTAAGCAAAACAATGATAATAGAATTACTTTTAATTCGAGTATGGCATGATAGGAATCAATTTCTATTTAGAATCAATATAAAAACGGCGAAACGAAGAAGAAACAAGCGAAAACCAAAACGATACATTCAATATGAGTTAAATTTTTCGAGACGAAGGTCACATTAACTGCAGATATAAAACTGAGAATAAGGTTGAAAAACGGTCTATAGCGATAGAAAACCGAGCCTTTCATGTGAAATCACTTCCAAGCAGGTAGCAATTTTAAGCAGACGCAGATTCCCACTTAAAAGAGTAACACCGGAATAACGCTCAAGAGGCCAACTCAACTCACTTAACCGCTCACCTCGTCGGCTAAACGAAACTAGCAAATTAAATCTCTGAACAGGCGGTCGATTTGAGTCCACCTCAAAAGCATGAGAACTCATCAACAAGTGAATACCTGCGCTAGCATTAATTGTAGGTTTGTCACCCTCCCCCTCCTACAAAGCGAACGCTTCACAGCAGGCCAAGCTTCACCTTTACCATCACTACGAATGAAGCTGAGCCAGTTAAAACAGAGCAAAAACATCCCTCGGTCCGCACGACCCCCAAAGCCAACATTGATTAATACCGAGCACCCCCACAAGATTAACCACTAGCTTTAAAGCAGGACTAGCCATGCTCAACCCAAATGATTTCAACGCCATTGTCATACTGACCGGTGCTGGCATCTCAGCCGAATCAGGGTTAAAAACCTTTCGTGACTGCGGAGGATTATGGGAAGGGCATCGCGTCGAAGATGTCGCAACCCCCGAGGCCTTTATTCAAGACCCCGAACTGGTTCACACGTTCTACAATATGAGACGGCAACAATTACTAAAGTCCACCACCCCAAATCGAGCTCATACCGCCCTAGCCGAGTTCGAAAAACAGTTTGAAGGGGCGCTTATGTTAATCACTCAAAATGTCGACGATTTACACGAGCAAGGCAGCAGTCAAAACGTAAGGCATATGCACGGGGAATTGCTAAAAGCGCAATGCATATCCAGCCAGAAAGTTTTCGATATTAGCCACCCTATTGACCCCTCAAGTGTATGCACATGCTGCCGCAAGACAGGTACGTTACGACCCCTATCGTTTGGTTTGGCGAAATGCCGCTGCATATGGAGGAAATCGAACGCAGACTAACGGCGTGCGAGCTATTCATTTCGATTGGCACTTCTGGCCAGGTCTACCCTGCAGCCGGGTTTGTACAACTAGCGCGCTTGAGTGGCGCCACCACTTCCTGACTTACATAAGCTTATGACGCACTCCAACCTATTGACCAATACGCTAGCCGCAATTGATACCGCAAATAAAGCAGCCCCAAACTCAGAAATTGTCGACGGTTCTGAGATATCAAAAGAATTAATCTACGGACAACGAATGAGCCTTGAGCTCGACCTTTTCGAGCCCGAAGCCTCGGAACATCTCCAGATAGCCGCTCGCGCCCAACATATCGAACGTTGGAAATCACCACGAACAGACTATCCCGAGGGTCGTAGCGGCTACAAAAATGGCGCTCTCAGCTCTCAGCTCTCAGCTCTCAGCTCTCAGCTCTCAGCTCTCAGCTCTCATTATTTTACGCCAAACGCGCAGGCGAAGTCATTCTATCGACGGGCTATAGTGAAGACGATATCGACAAGGTGAAATTCCTCGTTCAAAAGCGTCAGATAAAGCGCAACCCTGAAACACAAACCCTTGAAGATGTCATATGTGTCGTCTTCCTGAAATACTACTTTACTGACTTCGAAGCTAAGCATAATGAAGAGAAAATCATCGACATTGTGCAGAAGACCTGGAAGAAAATGTCGGAAAAAGGTCAAAGATCAGCCTTAACCATCGATTTTCCAGAAAATATTTTAACTATTTTAAAAAAATCTTTAGCCTAAAATAGGGTGTAAGAAAATCTGACAGCCTATTTGTTGCTTGTGGCGCCAAACAAGGCGCCATGTGCCTTCCAAAAATCAGCGAGATCGCAAAAATCGATTTAAGGCTGAGCCTATAGCGACGCTATACCACCCCGATAAGCCCGCGCGGTGGGCACTACCCAAAACAAATATCACTTCCCTCGGCACAAAAATCGTTTTGATCGAGTATTTCGTCGCCTATTTCATCCGGGAATCATGCCTGCCCGTCAAAAAGAGCCACCTGTTAAAAAAACCTAAACGATATCGAATTAGTCGTTTCAAACTATGACAAATGACTCCAAAAAACACCCATCAGTTCATCGCTCTTGCATAAGGAGCCGCCTTTTAAGAACTTGCATACCTTAGGGGAGTTGACAACTTGGCGCTCCTTGCATTTAATTAATGTGAACCAACGCACAAAACAACTGTGAACAGCGACAACTTTGAGCAAGAGATGATCAACATGAACAAGCTAATCACCATCGCCATCATTAGCATCACCCTGATTTGCCAGCAAGCCTATAGCTGTGACGAAGATTGCTTGAGATCAAAAGCAGAGGCTACTCACAGCGTTACATTTCCTGGCTTTTTGACGTGGAAGTATTGCGACGGTATCGCAATGGACTTTATGACTTCTGCAGTACGTAGCCTAGACAGCTACCGAACTAAGTACTTCAGCACGAAGTACAAAGGGCCTCTAAAAAACACCAAGAGCTACCTCGCACAACGTAAAGACTGGTTGTTAGAGTGCGACAACTATATGAAGCTAACCAAAGAAGCTCGCATCTTTAACGATGACAAAACAACTCAACGCATTTTCGCGTCGATTGACCGAGTAGATGATGAATTTAACGCACTGATAAAAGGCGTTAGCTATTCTTCAGATGACGAAGCAAAAGAAATAATGGACGAGAAGATTGATTCGTTGTTTCAACTGGTTGACGACCACAAAACGATTATGCATTTAAAAGGCCGATACGTAGTTCGATAAAAGTAGTTCGCCCAAAAAGCTTTACCTTCCTCCCCAAGGAAACGAAAAAGGCCCGCATTTTATGCGGGCCTTTTTTATTGTTTAACTTTCTTACTGCCAATATTTTATATTATTCCCACTCAATAGTGGCTGGCGGCTTACTTGAAACATCGTAACTCACACGTGAGATGCCGGGAACCTCATTGATAATTCGGTTAGATACCTTCTCTAATAAGTCATAGGGCAAATGCGCCCAACGAGCCGTCATAAAATCGACGGTCTCCACCGCGCGCAAAGCAACAACCCACGCATATCGACGAGCATCACCAACAACACCCACGGATTTTACCGGAAGAAAAACCGCAAAGGCCTGGCTCGTCTTGTGATACCAGTCCGCATTGTGCAGTTCCTCAAGGAAGATCGCATCAGCTTCACGCAAAATATCCGCATACTCTCTTTTTACCTCCCCCAAAATTCGAACACCTAACCCGGGCCCAGGGAAAGGGTGGCGATAAACCATGTCGTAAGGTAAGCCCAACTCTAAACCAATTTTACGAACTTCGTCTTTAAACAATTCACGTAACGGCTCCACCAGTTCGAAAGCCATATCATCGGGTAGGCCGCCCACATTGTGGTGGGATTTTATGACGTGAGCCTTGCCCGTTTTTCCGGCAGCCGATTCAATAACGTCAGGGTAGATCGTACCTTGCGCCAACCATTTCACATTTTTTAATTTAGCGGCTTCCGTATCAAACACGTCAATAAACGTATTCCCTATAACTTTTCGCTTTTGCTCTGGGTCTGAAACACCTTTAAGGTTTCCAAGGAACAGCTCCTCAGCATTGGATCTAATAACCGTCACGCCCATATTTTTGGCGAACATGTCCATCACCTGGTCGCCTTCATCTTTTCTCAGCAGTCCGTTATCAACGAACACGCAAGTCAGCTTATCCCCAATCGCTTTATGTAAAAGTGCCGCGACTACCGATGAGTCAACGCCGCCGGACAAGCCTAGAAGAACCTTGTCATTCCCTACTGTCGCTTTAACTTTAGCGATCGCATCTTCAACAATGTTCGCTGGAGTCCAAAGTGCGTCACAACTACATAATTGCAGAACGAAGTGCTCAAATACGCGCTGCCCCTGCAGTGTGTGCGTCACTTCAGGGTGAAACTGAACACCGTAAAATTGCTTTTCTCGCCAAACCATCCCAGCGACAGGGCAAGAATCTGTCGAGGCTATAATTTCAAATTGCTCAGGGACTTGCGTAACCTTATCCCCGTGGCTCATCCAAACATCTAAAAGGGCTGCTCCATCCTGATCGACATGATCTTTAATATCTTGAAACAAAGGGTTTTCAGTTTCGACCTTGATCTGAGCATAGCCAAACTCTTGTACTTTAGAGCCCTGCACCTTGCCGCCAAGCTGAACGGCCATGGTTTGCATGCCGTAGCAAATCCCCAGTACAGGTACACCTAGCTCGAAGACAGATTCAGGCGCACGAGGAGCGCCTTCTGCCGTGGTCGATTCAGGGCTCCCCGCAAGAATAATTCCCTTAGGGTTAAATTCTCGAATCTCGTCATCACTCATATCGAATGCTCGAACTTCGGAATACACACCGATTTCACGGATACGACGCGCGATAAGCTGCGTGTACTGTGAGCCGAAATCGATAATTAAAATACGCTGGGAATGTATGTCCTGGGTCATGAACGGTGAGACCTTTGGTGAGATGCTATAAGAGAGTTTCGCAGAGGAATAAAAATTAATTCGTGCACAGCTTGCGCTGTACACGGATACAAGAGTTTAGTTATCGACCGGAAACTGGGTAGTTTGGCGCTTCTTTTGTAATGCTTACGTCATGTACATGACTTTCGCCCATACCGGCAGAAGTTACTCGCACAAATTCAGGCTTATTCCGCATGATATCCAAGTCGATAGAACCGGTGTAGCCCATTGCTGCGCGTAACCCCCCCATTAACTGATGAACGACAGCACTAATTGGACCTTTATAAGGAACACGTCCTTCAATGCCTTCAGGGACAAGCTTTTCGGCTCCCTGACTCGAATCTTGGAAGTAACGATCAGAAGAACCTTGTGTCTTCGACATCGCGCCAAGAGAACCCATGCCACGGTATGTCTTATAGGTACGTCCTTGGTACAACTCGACTTCGCCCGGAGCCTCTTCAGTACCCGCAAACATAGAGCCCATCATAATGGCACTGGCTCCCGCGACCACCGCTTTGGCTAAATCGCCAGAATAACGCACACCTCCGTCCGCAATCACAGGAACCCCTGTCCCTTTCAGCGCGGCAGCAACATTCGATATAGCCGTAATTTGCGGAACACCAACACCGGTAACAATACGAGTCGTACAGATTGAACCGGGTCCGATTCCCACTTTAACGCCATCAGCACCGGCCTCAACCAAAGCTTTTGCCGCTTCGGCAGTTGCAATGTTGCCGCCAATCACTTGCAGATCCGGATAGGCTTTTTTAATCGCTCTTACACGGTTCAATACGTTTTGAGAGTGCCCATGAGCCGTATCAACCACAATCACATCAACACCCGCTTTCACCAAGGCTTCAACGCGGTCATCGGTATCTGGACTGGTGCCAACGGACGCACCAACTCGCAAACGACCATCATCTTCTTTACAGGCGTTTGGGTAGGTCTCGGCCTTATTGATATCTTTTACTGTAATAAGCCCACAGAGGTCAAAAGCATCGTTTATGACCAAGACTCTTTCGATGCGAAACTTGTGTAACAATGAACGAACTTCATCAGCAGAAGCCCCTTCTTTAACCGTAACCAGGTCAGCTTTTGGCGTCATGATGCTGGCAACGCTTGCGCTCATATTCGTCTCAAAGCGCACGTCACGTCCGGTAACAATACCGACAAGATCACCGCCAGAAAGAACAGGAACGCCTGAAATTCTATGCTTTTTAGTAAGAGCAACCAATTGCTCAATTGTTGCATCGGATTCAATGGTAATGGGGTCTTTTACAACACCCGCTTCAAACTTCTTAACTGCATGAACTTGCTCGGCTTGCGCTTCGATCGACATGCTTTTGTGAATAATGCCAATACCGCCTTCCTGCGCAATTGCAATGGCAAGGCTCGCTTCTGTGACGGTATCCATCGCAGCTGAAATTAAGGGAATATTAAGGGAAATATTACGCGTTAATTGCGTCTTCAAGCTCGCGTCTTTGGCTGTTATTTCCGAGTACCCTGGGATCAGTAGTACATCGTCAAACGTGAGTGCTTCCTCGGAAATTCTTAGCATGGCCAGTAAACCTCTGGATTTGTGGTACGTGAGAAAAGCGCGTCATTATAGCTATCTCGTTTGGGCCGGTAAACAAAGGCTTTGCAGCATTTGCAAGATAAATGCAATGGAGGCCGATTTAAGCCCCGAATTCGCGATGTATCGGCTTCTAGGGAGTGCTAAACTCTCGATTTTTAGTCTCAATCAACAATTAAGCATTATTTAAGCGGCATTCTATGAGCAACCACCTATTTGATTCTGTCGACGAGCTCAACAGCACCTTTTCGGTCTCAGAACTCAATCGCAGAGCCAAGGGCTTGCTAGAAACGCACTTCCCCTTGATATGGGTCGAAGGTGAAATTTCCAATATTAGCCGCCCCGCTTCGGGCCACTGGTACTTCACTCTCAAAGACTCTGGTGCACAAATCAGCTGTGCAATGTTTAAACGACGTAGCGCTTATGTGAAATTTAACCCAACAGTGGGTGATCATTTAAAAGTTCGAGCAAAGGTCAGCCTATATGAGGGTCGCGGTGACTATCAGTTAATCGTCGAGCACATGGAGCAAGCCGGTTTCGGACTGTTACAAAAACGGTTTGAAGAATTAAAGTCAAAACTACAGAACGAAGGTTTGTTCGCCCCAGAAGCCAAGCAAGCTCTGCCAAGGCAGTGCCGACACCTCGCCATAGTGACCTCACCCAGTGGCGCTGCAGTACAAGATGTTTTATCAGTCCTTGAGCGCCGCTTCCCATCTCTCCCAGTTACAATCATACCCAGCCCCGTACAGGGCGACGAATCTGCAACTCTACTCGTTAAAGCAATCAACCTCGCTGATGAAGACGAACGCTTCGATACCATACTGCTATGTCGTGGAGGCGGCTCAATCGAGGACCTATGGTCATTTAATAATGAAGCCCTCGCCCGCTGCATTGCAGCCTGTGACACCCCGATAGTTTCAGCTGTCGGGCATGAAGTGGATTTTACCATCGCCGATTTCGTTGCCGATTTGCGCGCACCCACCCCTTCGGCCGCTGCCGAGCTTATCAGCGCAGACAGTGGGGAGCTAAGAGCTCAATTAGCTCGTATCGAAAGCCAGCTTCAACGTGCGATACGCTCAACACTCGAAAAACATGAAGATCGTATTCGTTATTTGCAAAAGCGTCTCAAACACCCACGAGAGAAACTGGAGCAGTGGCACCAACGCTTGGATCATATTGAGACACGACTGACCCATGCATTAACACGTGAGCTCGATAAAAACCGGCAAAAATTTGCTCTCACCACTAACCGATTATTTGGTTCAAGCCCGAAACCCAAAATTCAGCAACAAAGGTCACACATTCAAGATCTATCTTTACGACTGAATCGCAGCATCAAACAAAACGTGCTCGATAAACACAATCAATTTAGCCATCAAGTAGCCCGCTTAGACCTGGTTAGCCCTCTTGCAACGATAAACCGCGGCTACAGTATTGCACGAGACTCTGAAGGGAATGTTCTAAGCTCAATTCATTCCGTGGATACCGGCGATGAATTTTCCTTACGAGTGGGAGACGGCACCTTAATATCCACCGTTAAAGAGAAGCAACCGCTAATCTAAGAGCGCCAGAAAAACCCATGTCAAATCCTATCTTGGAAATAAAAAACGCTCGTGTTTTTCGAGGGCAGCATTGCGTGTTTGAAGATTTATCCCTTTCTTTATCTGAAGGTGAACACGTAGCAATTCTAGGGCCTAATGGAGCAGGAAAAACCACATTACTCAAGCTCCTCACGCGAGAAATTAGCCCAGTCGTACGTGCCGGCTCTTACGTTAAAATATTCGGTCAAGAGCTCGTTAACATATGGCAACTGCGAGATAAAATTGGCGTAGTCTCCCACGAATTTCAATCGCAATATGAAGCTGTTGCAACAGGATTGGATGTTGTCCTGTCGGCATTTTTTGGATCGGTGGGCATTCACCAACATCATCACGTCTCGCCGGATCAGATCAATATTGCAGAGCAAGCACTGGTCAAATATCAGGTGCAGGAGTTAAGAGATCGCCAATTTCTTCAGCTTTCGAGCGGCCAAAAACGTCGCTTACTTCTGGCTCGAGCGACAATCCATAACCCAAAAGTCATCGTTTTTGATGAACCCACAAGCAGTTTGGACGTAAGCGCTGCCTTTCAAATACTGAAAGACATGAGGGAGCTGAGCGCACAAGGGAAAACCATCATTCTCGTAACCCATCATATTCAAGAGATTGTCCCTGAAATCAACAGAGTCATCGCATTGGATCAAGGGGCTATTTGCTTCGACGGGGAGAAATCCGAGATACTCACGTCAAGTCGTTTAAGCTCACTTTTTAAAACGCCGATACGCGTTTCAAATCAGGCTGGTTTCTATCAATGGGCTCCAGATAGCTAAAAACATCAGTTAAAGCGCCACTCAAAATATTTTCATGTCGGGGCACCATTAGAAGTACTAGTAAGCCCTCATAGCCTCGTCTTCGATTTAGCGCCGATATCAACCGCTCGCCTTCGTGCACCTATAGTCAAATATAGCCGCAGAATATCCTCTCGACTCCCCGTCCAGAACAAAGCTGGATCGCATTTTGCTGTACACCAATGAGAACATAAAAAATGTCAATTAATTGACCAAATAGGTAGGGCAGACGATGACAATTGATTACTGGGTGATTCTTGACACTTTATTTAAGATCTCAATGGGAATGGTGCTGGCCTTCGCTTGTCTGTGGCTAACGAAGATATGGAGGGACCAACACTCCCCCATCCGAACCCGGCCAGAACAAAAGAAAATATTCTTACTGGAAGAAATTTCTTCCGAAGTCGGGCGAGTAAACCACTGCTTCGCAAAGTATTCAGCCCTTGTCATTGAATCAACACGTTTTGGGAAGCGCTGGCCCCCTGCTAGAAAGCAGGAGTTAGACCGGATCAACGAACAATTGGTAAACGAATTTGAAAAACTTTCCGCAGCTGAAGCAAAGCTGTTAATGCTGGGAGAGAAGACAATGGAAAAGACCTTGCGCTTATACGCAGCCAAAATAGCCTTCTTCAGAAAACAGGTCTATGTGGGTCGCCAGGATATTAGCGAGCAAGAAATTGCGGATATTAAAATCACGATTATGAAACTAAGAGAACAATTTTATGACTTGCTCAGCAGGCGATATGACAGACTTCTTGCGGCATGAACGGATAATGAATAGACGAGATCACCCAATAATAGAATCAAAGAACGTAGCTATTTAGCTACTATGCAGGGAAATTCGCCGCGTATTTTTTTACCCATTCCCGAGCGGCTTCTTCGCTGCTCAAATCTCGGCCTTCTGCTGCCAACATTTCACTTCGATAATGCTCAATATGGCAAATTTGCTCAACCATGCGAACACCATATTGCGTAGAGTTATCAGTAAACTCTACGCCAACAGCATAAGAGTTACGTTCGCGTTTACACCAAGCAACTGTGCCATCAGCCTCGAATGGAGACTTATCCAAACCAATTTCAATATGGATATGCCGGCCCGCCTCCATTGGGCATTCAGATGTAAAGCACAAACCACCGCAGCTAACATCACGTAAGTTTTGGGATTGACAAGGCGAGGCATCTAAAGAATATGCAATGGGAATGTCTGATGGATGACGTATAAATCGCCGCATAGCGCTATCTTGCTCATTTATAGAGTTGAGCCACTCAGTGTAAAAACTTAACCACGGGTTACATACGAACCCAAACCCGAAACTCTTCATTTCACAATCCCCCCCTTAGAGTCCAGTGAAATAACCATGCCGATATTCAAAAGTAGAAAGTATCTACGGCGACATGTTAACGGTGTTAGAGGTCAAAAGCTCAGTTTCAACTTAAACACCTCTTATTACTAGGTATAGCTCAATTGCAGGGGGCCACAGGAATATTTAAAGGTTTTTTTTGCTAACTTTCGAATTGTTCTAATATTTTTTTTACTGGAGCATATGAACGCCGATGAATGTCACAAACACCGTATTTTTCAAGCGCCTGAATATGCGCCTTAGTGGGGTAACCTTTATGTTTTGCAAAACCGTATTCCGGATATTTTTTATCTAGCGCTTCCATTTCTTGGTCTCGTGCTACCTTAGCAATTATCGAAGCTGCGCTAATTTCTTCTACGAGGTTATCACCTTGCACAACCGATTCAGAGGGGTAATCCCACTGAGGCAATTTGTTTCCATCAACATAAACATAACCTGGAGATGGATCAAGCTCATCAACTGCTCGCTTCATTGCCAGCAAACTCGCGTGTAAAATATTAAGATCATCGATTTCTTCAATAGAAGCTCTCGTAATACTCCACGCAAGTGCTTTTCTCTTAATCTCTTCGCTTAAAACTAAACGTTTTTTTTCACTGATCTTTTTAGAGTCTTTTAACCCTACAATACCGTGATCTTTCCCAAGAATAACCGCAGCGGCAACAACATCACCAGCAAGCGGACCTCGCCCAACCTCATCAACGCCTGCAATACGCTTCTTCGAAGGGTCAACAACAAAAAGATCTCTTGTTTTATTTTCTATTTTTGGCACAATTTTTCCACCGCGTTCGCCGCTTCTTCATTCGCATTTTTCTTTAATGTCCGATGAATACGTAAAAACTCTGAAATCAAGTCGTCACTTGTTTGGGCACATTCAAAATATTTCATAACTTCAGTACTTATTTTATCTGCTGTTGCTTCATTTTGAATAAGTTCTGGAACAAGCAAGCGATTGGCCAGCAAATTAGGCAATCCAATATACTTCGACTTTACAAGCCGTTTAATAATCCAAAATGATAAAGCGGCCATGCGGTAAGCGATCACCATTGGTCGTTTTAAAAGCATAGCTTCTAAAGTTGTTGTTCCTGAAGCCATTAAGACAACATCGGCTGCCGCCATAACTTCATGAGAATCATCCAGGCTCAGGGCCACGTTTAAATTTGGAAAATCCCGAATAATTACTGAGAGCTCTTCATGGCGAGCTTCGTTTGCAGCGGGAACCAGTATTTGTATCTCTGGCTGGATAGACACACAAAGTTCTGCTGCCTCTAAAAAAACTCGGCTTAATTTCTCAACTTCAGAGCGTCGACTACCCGGCAGCACGGCTAAGTACTTCCCGGCCTCATCCAACCCCAACTTTTGTCGGGACTCAACCTTTACGTCCTCGAGAGAAAGCTTGTCAGCTAAGGGATGGCCCACACAATGAACGGGGACATTGTGATCAAGATAGAATGCTTCTTCAAAAGGAAATAGCGTCAGCATTAAATCAACAGCTTTAGCAATTTTCTTTATTCGGCCCTGCCGCCATGCCCAAACAGATGGGCTGACATAATGTACGGTTTTGATACCTATTTCTTTCAGCGATAACTCAAGAGAAAGGTTAAAATCAGGCGCGTCTATACCGACAAACACGTCAGGGGGAGATTCAATATAACGCTGGCGTATATTTTTACGAATAGACAACAATTCCGGCAAACGCTTAAGCGGCTCGACCAAGCCCATCACTGCAAGTCGATCCATAGGAAAATGAGAGACAAAACCCAGCGCAATCATTTTAGGACCGCCAATGCCTTCAAACTGACAATTGGGGTAGCGCTTCTTCAGAGCTTCGATGAGCCCAGCGCCTAAAATATCACCCGACGCCTCACCAACAACAATTGCTATCCGAGACAAAGTTTTCATAATGTGTTTATGCGTTCTTGAGAAGAGTTATCGTTTGATGTTTTGAGCTGTTATAGATAATTAAGCATTAGGTGCTGGGAATTAGGTTTAACGAACAATTCCACGAGTGGATTGTCGTAATGAATCCGTGAGAGTTTTAATTTCACCCGCATCAGGTAATTCACTTAACTCTCTCAAGGCAGATTCAATCGTCAAACCGCGGCGATAAATAATTTTAAATGCTTTTGATAAATTGGAAAGTTGGTCTTTGCTATAACCTCGTCGTTTGAGGCCTTCAAGGTTCATGCTTCTTGCGGCAGCGGGCGCTCCTGCCACGGTGACAAAAGCTGGAATATCTTTACCAACGGCGCTCCCCATTCCAGTGAAACTATGGGTGCCCACATAACAATATTGGTGAACCAAAGTATAACCGCTTAAAATTGCCCAATCCCCAACGATGACATGACCTGCTAACGAAGCATTGTTCACCAAGATACAATGATTACCAACAACGCTATCGTGTCCGATATGGACGTAAGCCATAATCAGATTATCGTCACCGATGGTTGTTTCAGAGCGATCCTGTACCGTTCCTCGATGAATCGTCACACCTTCTCGAATAACATTACGATCACCAATAACCAAGCGAGTATCTTCACCTTGATACTTCAAGTCAGGCGTATCTTCACCAATGGAAGAAAACTGCATGATTCGGTTATCGTTGCCGATAACAGTGGGGCCTTTAATTACAACATGAGACGCGACCTCAGTACCCGATTTAATAACAACATCCGGCCCAATAATGGTCCACGGACCAATAGAAACTCCTTCTTCGATAGTAGCGGAAGCATCAATTATCGCACTGCTATGAATCAAAATTTGCCCTTAATACTTTGCTTTTAACACAAGTCGTCACAATGACAACTCGACTTCAAACACTAAACACTTCGATCAGCGCACATGATGGTCGCGCTAGTCACCAATTGATCATCTACCTTAGCCACGCAATCGAACTTCCAAATACCGCGTTTTTCAGAGACGATTTTCGCCTCAATAAAAACACGATCTCCCGGAACTACCTGGCGTTTAAAGCGGACTTTATCGATACCTGCAAATAGGTATATGGAACCGTCTTCAGGCGTTTTATCCATCGTTTTAAAACCGAGAATACCGCAAGCTTGCGCCATAGCCTCTACAATCATCACTCCGGGAAATACTGGAAACTGAGGAAAATGCCCCTCGAAAACGGGCTCATTTGCAGAAACGTTTTTGTACGCAAGAATTCTCTCCCCTTCTTCCAGCTCTACAACGCGATCAATCAATAAAAACGGATAACGGTGCGGAAGATATTTACGAATTTCAAGAATGTCCATCATGGTGAGCCCCAAAACTAAGCGCTCATCAGCGCCTACGTAGTTAACTTTTTAGTTTATTTTCTTTTTCTAATTTTTTTATACGACCAGCTAGGTCATCGAGCTGTCCAAAACGTACAGCTGATTTACGCCAACGTTTAACATCTTGCATAGGAGTAGCCGACGCGAAAACCCCAGCCTCCGTTGTTCCTTTCGTCACAACAGTGCCTCCATTAAAATGGCAATTATCCGCGATTTCAATATGACCATTTACGATGACCGCGCCAGCAAAGGTGCAGTTTTTACCAATTTTAGTGCTTCCAGCAATCCCAACACAGCCAGCAATAGCGGTGTTTTCACCGATTTCGACATTATGTGCTAAATGAACTTGGTTATCGATAATAACCCCGTCGTGAATTACTGTATCTCCAATTGCTCCGCGATCAATTGCCGTACCCGCACCAATCTCAACATTATTGCCAATGACGACACCACCGAGCTGGTGAATCTTAACCCAGCCTTCGGAACTTGGCGCAAATCCAAAGCCATCCGAACCAATAGCAGTTGAGCTGTGAATAATAACGTTGGAGCCAATACGCACATCCGCATAAATCGATACGTTTGCGTATATCAGGCAGTTATCACCTAAACAGCTATTCTCACCGACAACAACGCCAGGATATAACTCACAACCGTCACCAATTTCAACGTTATCTTCGATAACACAGTTGGCACCAATTGATGCACTCGCTGAGATTGTTGCGCTTTCAGCAACCACTGCGCTCTGATGAATACCCGCAACGCGTTTCTTTCGAGTATTAAATATTGCACTCGCTTTAGCATACGTCTTATAGGGATCTTCATCTACCAAGGCATTCCCTTGGTAGGCCGACAGACTCTCTTCTTTGAGAATTACAGCGCCTGCTTGAGTACTTCCTAGAAACTTCTCAAAACTATTTGAAGATAAAAAGCTCAGTTCCTCAGGGCCTGCTCTTTCGAGAGAAGCCAAACCGGACACGCATGCATCGCCATCCCCCCGAAAGGTAACGCCAAGCCTATCCGCTAAGTCTGCCAACCGAATCAACATTAATATGCCCTGCTTTGCTTTTTAAATTACGTTTTATTTTAACTTATCCAATTCAGCAGCAATGGCTTCTGTTACATCTGAATCCTGGTTGCCAACAACTGCAACAGCTTCACGTCGAAGCATGAAATCAATTCCCTTTTCTTCCATATATTGCTTAACAATACCTTGCAGTTGAGCCTGATATTTGTCGAATATAGATTTCAGCAGAAGATTTTGTTCTGACTTAATAAGATCCATCGCTAACTTGCGGTTTTTAGCAACTTGCTCCATCTTGTCACGGTGCTTCGATTTTTCTGCATCGCCCCATGTCATGCTTTTAGAGTTAAGCTCTTTATTGAGTATTTCCAACTCGGCATTTAAAGCTTCAAACTCAGCTTTCATTTTCGCGAATTCTGGAGTTGCCTCAAAAGCGCCAACTGTTTGTTGAGCAAATTGGGTTCGCATAATGGCTTCATTCGGATCAAAAATAACAATTTTCCCAGCAAATGAAAACTGCGCCACCGCCATCAAGACCGAAGCAAGAATGATTTTATTAAACATCTGTGTTCTCCATATATTTAACTATTTTTAGATTTGTAATAAATAATATTAAAAGCCAGCGCCAAAAGAAAACTGGAAGCGCTTAGTTTCATCGTATTCATTTTCTTCACTTGGCCAAGCGTAACTGAATGTTAAGGGACCCATTGCCGACAGCCATTTAAAACCTAAGCCGAAGGAAGTGCGAAGGTCGGACAAGTTGAAGTCTGAACAAGCTAATTGATCTTTTCTACAGCTCGAAGAAAAAACATTTCCTGCATCGAAAAAGGCGACCAATTGCATTGAACGAGTATCTTTTGCAAAGGGAATCGGCAAAATTAGTTCGGTATTGAATTCAAAGAGTATGTTACCACCAGAAGCACGAGTATTACTGCCTAAGCTACGTCGTGCAGAAATTAATTTTCCGGGTTCACAACCACTTGGATTCTCACAAAGTACGTATGACGCAGTTAACTCATCTGCGGATATACTCCCATTATCATCCAAGTCTCGCGCAGATGAAAAAGCGAGGAAATACGGTTCAGCTTGTTGATCTTGGGGACCTAAAGTATAGGAGTCGTACCCACGTACAGAACCGATACCACCCGTACGGAAGTTCTCGAAAAATGGCAATTCATTCATACCACCAAAACCGTTCCCATACCCCAACTTAGTTCTAAATCGTAACGTAAAGTCTTCAGATAGAGGGACAAAATGTTTAGCTTCAAATTGAATCTTATAAAATTCCAGGTCGCTACCTGGAACCATCGTTTCAACACTTAGAGATTGAGAGTTACCTCTAGTAGGGAGTATTCCGCGATTAAGCGTATTTCGGCTCCAAGAAAGGTTCACCGGCAAACTATTAAACTGCGTTCCATACAGATCAATAAAACCAGGTTCATCCTCTATGAGGACGTCATCGCCAGCGCTAAAAGCTACAACGTCGTGACTAAACTCATTAGTATAACTACCAACAGATAGTCGAGAACCTCTTAGGAATAAATCCTGCTCCAGATCGCTATGCCTCACGTAGGTATCAGAAACATCATATGTTTCACGAACACCGTCAACGATTATAGACACGTCATCATAGAAAAAAGGGCTTTGGCGAATATTACTTGATACAGTATCTCCCACCTTAAGACTCTGATTGATCAAACCAAACCCAAAACGCAAGAATGATATTTCAGAGATCGGATAGCCAAAAGTAACATTCGCACCGGCAGAATCTGACGAATAACGACTACCAAAATTAGAGCTGGTAAAATCTGAATTTTGATAAAAGACACTAAACCCTCTGCTCACACCATCAGGCGTAAAGTAGGGGTCGTTATACTGAAAGGTGTAATTGTCTTGAAAGCGGTTATGGTTAATCCCAAATTGAACACGCTTACCAGTTCCCAACCAGTTGTTCTCACTAACACTAATGCCAATACTGGCTTTGTAGGCTTCTGAATAACCAAGACTTGCTTGAATACTTCCCGATGCCTGCTCTTCGACCTTGTAAGACACATCCACCAGATCGCTGTGGCCTGGCACATCTTTAATGTCGATAGTAACCTCTTTAAAATACCCAAGACGTTCTAGTTTGACTTTAGAGTTTTCGATTCGAGCATTCGACGCGGAGGAACCTTCTAGCTGTCTCATTTCTCGGCGAATCACTTCGTCCGAAGTCTTAGTATTACCACTAAATTCTATTCTGCGGACATACACTCTCTTTCCAGGATCGACAAAAAAGGTGATATCCACTGTATGGGCATCAGCATCTTTCTTCGGTATACCTTCCACCGAGGCATTGGTATAGCCCGCATTCCCCAACAACGTCGTAATATATTCCGATGTGTTTGTCATACGCAGTTGCGAGAACGTATCACCACCTTTGAGTAAAAATAAGCGCTTAACCGTCTCTTCAGCAAGAATGGGATCACCTGCAAGATCTACAGTTTTAACTTTATATTTCTCGCCTTCATTAAAATTGAGCGTGATGAACACCCCTGTTTTATCTGGGCTTATCGATACTTGAGATGAAACGATTTGAAAGTCCAAATAGCCCCTATCCAAGTAAAAAGAAGATAGCGTTTCTAGATCACCAGACAGCTTTTCTTTTGCGTATTTATCAGCACTGGAGAAAAAACGATGCCATGCGCTTGGCCTAATCGTTACAAGATCAAGCAAGGTATCATCATCAAAGACCGTATTACCTACAAAGTTAACGTGGCGAATTTTCGCCGCACTGCCCTCATCAACTTCGATGACAATCTCAACCAAGCTATTGGGTAAATTTTCCACTTTCACATCTACAGTCGCGCCATAGCGCGCTTGCGCTATATATTGACGCTCCAGTTCACGGGCAATTCCTTGAAGCTTGTGAGCCTGTAGGATTTCTCCTTCAGACAAGCCGTTATCCGTCATAATACTGACAAGCTGTTCAGTTTTAATCGCTTTATTGCCATCTATTTCGATGGATTTGATAGCTGGTCTCTCCAACAAAACGATAATGAGGGTATTTTCCTCTCTCGCAACTTGGATATTGTGGAAGAAACCCGTTCCATATAGAGAGCGGATAGTCGAGCGGACATCTTCCTGATCAATAACATCACCAACACGAATTGGCATTGCTGCAAATACTGGCCCAGCGGAAACCCTCTGCAACCCTTCCAAGCGGATGTCATTAACCTGAAAACTCAAAGAAAAAGCATGTGGAGCCACTATTAAAAGTAATAACGCGGCATATAATCGATTCAATTTAAACAATGGAAACTAACCAAACCTTATTATTCGTTGTATTACAATGCCGAAAATAGCGGCACATATGAGAGTCTTAACTCTGATTCAAAAGACAAAAAGAGCATAACCAGGCTGCTAGGCACCTAATATATCGTTGTAAAAAGCAATCATCATGACCCCAGCTAACATGACTATACCCAAGTTCAAGCTCCAGACCTGCACAGCCTGAGACACTGGACTTCCTTTGATCCATTCAACTACGGTGAATACGATATGACCACCATCAAGAATTGGAATAGGTAATAAGTTCATCACCCCCAGTACTATGCTTAGATGAGCAAGAAACGAAAGAAACGCCCAAAACCCTTGCTCAGCAAAAGAGGCGGCAACTTTAGCAATGCCAATCGGACCACTCAAGTTTTTCGGTGAAATTTCACCAAAAATTAGCTTTTTCATCGATAACAGGATGAATACACTGGTATCTAGAGTTTCTGTAACAGCCGCACCAAATGCGGAGAATACGTTGTACTGATGTATGCGAACCATATCATCAGGAAGCCTGGGCAGTACAACAGACACTCCGACCCGCCCGACTTCCTCACCACCTTTCAGCTTGATCGCCTCAGGCGTTAGAGGAATGACGACAATCTCCCCTCCTCGATCAACAACAACCTCGATTTCTTGGCCGGGACGCTCGCGAACATAGTCAACCCAGCCCATCCACGAATCAACATCCTTACCATCTACTCTCAACAAAAGATCCCCAGACTTGAACCCTGCTTTTTCAGCTGGTCCACCGGGAATAACTTTATCAATAACTTTTCCAATAGGAGGATAATAAAACGCAAACCCCAACCCCCTTAACGGATTAGGATCTTTCTCGTCGGCCATCCAGTTATCAAGAAGAGCTTCGGATTCGTAAGTCAAACTCGCATCAGGATATTTGACTGTAAATTGAATCGGTCCCGACTCACCAAGTCGGGACAAAAGGTGCAACGCGACCGCTTTACGCGTAGGTGTGCGCTCACCATCTATCGAAATTATTTCCTGCCCTTCAACAAGGCGCGCCTGCTCCGCTATCGAACCCGCCTCGACCTTTCCAACGACAGGTGATGATGACACAGAGCCATTCACCAATAGAATGACCCAGTAAAAGACAATAGCCAAAGCAAAATTAGCTAGTGGTCCAGCAAAGAAAATAACAATGCGCTGCCACTCAGGCTTAGAATTAAGTGTTAAATCAACATCCCCAGCATCAATATCTTCGTTGCGCTCATCAAGCGGTTTGACATAGCCGCCCAGGGGAATCGCAGAAAAGGCAAATTCTGTCCCCTTAGAGTCAGTCCACGAAAACAACCGCTGACCAAAGCCCACAGAGAACTTCACCACTTTTACACCAAAGCACCGCATTGCATAAAAATGACCAAACTCATGCACGGGAACTAAGATGCATATTGCTAAGATAAACCACAAAGCCGTTATTACATGATCAAACACAAGATATCTCTTTATCGCGTTATAAGGTTGGTTAGCGCCCATCTATAAACAGATGTCTATGCGACTATATTAAATCTCTTTGCTCGATGATATGGCTTGCAACAAGCAAACACATATATCGAGAAACACTGCTCTTTCTTAAGAATTTTTACTCGCTACAACCCTGTTCGCGGACAAGCAACAAATATTCTTTGTACCGATTATAGGTAGGTTGCCCCGAAACTAATCAGGACTGAATTGATTTCACAACCTCGTGCGTTTTTATTCTCGCTCTGAGGTCGGCATCTATGACCGCAGCAATGGACTCTGGTTCGGACGAACCCCAACTTTCCATCACTGAGCCAATCACTGCAGCTATTTGTGTAAACTTCAGCTGTTTTTTTAGAAACAGTTCAACTGCTATTTCATTTACAGCATTCAACACAACAGGAAAATCCTGCCCCATAGTAGACGCCTCCATTGCCAATCCAAGACACGGAAAACGTTCAAAATCAGGCGGCTCAAACGAAAGTCCAGCCATCGACGAAAAGTCCAGGCTCTTTACCCCCGAATGAATCCTCTCAGGAAACGCCAAGCAATGTGCAATTGGGGTACGCATGTCGGGATTTCCCATTTGCGCCAATACTGAACCATCGCGGTATTGAACCATTGAATGCACTACGCTCTGAGGATGAACAACCACCTCGATATCTTCGCCCTTCGCATCAAACAACCAACAAGCCTCAATAAATTCCAAGCCCTTATTCATCATCGTTGCAGAATCAACGGAAATTTTACGCCCCATGGACCAATTGGGGTGGGCGCAGGCCTCATCAGGCGTCACCAAATCAAAAGTATCAATATCTCGAGTCCGGAATGGCCCCCCCGACCCAGTTAACAAAATCTTGCTAACACCCGACTCATTTAAGTTTGAGCAAGAAGACGGCAAGCATTGAAATATTGCGTTGTGCTCACTGTCGATAGGCAATAGAAGCGCACCATGCTCCTTTACCTTATCCATAAACAAGCGACCGCTCATGACCAGAGCTTCTTTATTAGCCAATAGAATCCGTTTGCCAGCTTCCACTCCAGACAAAGTCGGCAGCAATCCAGCAGCACCAACAATCGCTGCCATTACCGTATCAACATCAGAATGCCCAGCAACATCGCAAAGTGCTTGCTGACCAAATAGAACTTCCGTCGAACAATCATGGAGCGAAAGAAGCGCCCGCAATTCAGACGCCAAACATTCATCCCCTATTACTGCATACTTAGGTTTGAACCGACGACATTGCTCGGATAACAATTCAAAGCTCTTATTTGCCGTCAAAGCAAATACGCTGTAACGCTCAGAATTTTGCTCAATAACACTCAGAGTGCTTTGCCCAATTGAGCCCGTTGCACCCAGAATCGTAATTTTTTGCATCATGATCCCCCGAACTAGATTTGCCAATTGCACGACATAAATACCAATGTAAAAACAGGTATCGCAGCAACTAAGCCATCAATTCGATCGAGAATACCGCCATGCCCAGGTAATATTCGCCCACTGTCTTTAACGCCACGATGGCGCTTCACCATACTCTCAAGCAAGTCTCCGACCACAGATACTAATGCCGTCGGTATCGCTACAATCAATAACGACTGCCAGCCTCCAACATCAGAAATGGCGTTAAATGTAATCGCAAAAATCGTCGCAAAAATTGCTCCGCCAACAACGCCCTCCCAGGATTTTCCTGGACTCACTTTGGGAGCCAGTTTTCGCTTACCAAATGCTCTCCCCGAAAAATAAGCACCTATATCAGCTGCCGCTACGATTAATACAACAAAGAGCACTAACCAGGCTCCATTAGGCTCGCGACTTAAATAGGCAAACCCCAGCCACGCAGGGACAAGAACGCAAAGCCCCATCAAAAGACGGACAGGAACCGACCCCCAAATCACTGAACTCGAAGGGAAACTCTGTATCCACAATAATGCTAAAGCCCACCACGTACATGACGCAATAAAGATCAAACGAAGCTTCTCTACATCTTCTCCCCAAGCGCAATACCAGGCGCTAGCGGCAGAGACAGCAACAGCCAAACAGACATACCCGCCCTTGGCTAAAAGACTCGACAGTGCCGATAAACCCGCCCACTCCCAAACAGCAATAAGAAGTACAGCGCCCATAAAAGCTGAAAAGTACGCCCACGAAAGTAAAAACAATGCAGCCAAAAACCCAACGGCCAAAACAGAGGCTGTTATAACCCTCTCTTTAAGCATTTGAAGCCTCTTTGTCTATTTGATCTCCGGTTTTCCCGTAACGCCGCTGACGAGAGTGAAAGTCAGTCACGGCTTTTCTTAACGCAACCCCGTCAAACTCAGGCCAGAGTAAATCACTAAAGACCAACTCGGCATACGCCGCTTGCCATAACAAAAAGTTACTTATGCGGTATTCTCCCCCCGTACGAATTAACATATCTAAGGGGGGCAAATCAGAAGTGGATAGATTACCCGAGATACTCTCCTCGGTAATATCTTCAACCTGTAAGGTTCCCGCCAACACTTGCTCAGCCAGCCCTCGAGCAGCCTGAGCAACATCCCAGCGACCGCCATAATCTGCGGCAATAACTAAAGTGGCATCACCCGTGGTTGCTATGTTTTCAGCTTCGTCTATGGCTCCCAATAACCGCTTTGAAAAACGATTCCGATTGCCTATAACCTTAAGCCGAACACCTTCATCGGACAATTTGCGGGCCTCTTTTTTTAAATAACTATAAAAAAGCCCCATTAATGCTTCAACCTCTTTAGGAGGCCGCCGCCAATTTTCACTACTAAATGCAAACAATGTTAACGCTTCAACACCCTCGCCTCGACAAGCGGAAAGCACATCACGAATCCGCTCGGCGCCAGCACGATGACCAAAGATACTTTTCTTCCCTTCAACTTTCGCCCAGCGATTATTACCATCCATAATAATGGCAACATGACGTAATGCCGTAGAATTCACTAACAGACCTCAGTAAAGAACCTGCTCAATCTTAAATAATGATAATAAGCAGGTATAAAATCGAATATTCCAACCATGAATTAAGCACATCACGACCGAAGCGAACATAGATGTGGGCGCAATAAAAAGAATAACCGCGCACCCGAATAAGTTTTAAATTTCCATTAGATCAGATTCTTTTGCCGACAATGCACTATCCATTTTAGCGATATACTTATCAGTAATTTTCTGGATGTCCTCACCAGCACGACGCTCTTCATCCTCACCAATTTCTTTTTCTTTAAGCAGGTCTTTTACTGTGTTGATCGCATCACGACGAATGTTGCGAACAGACACTCGACCAGACTCAGCTTCGTTCCTGGCTTGGCGGATATAGCCCTTTCGAGTCTCTTCCGTTAATGAAGGCATTGGCACTCGAATAAGGTCGCCCGTAGTCACCGGGTTTAAACCCAAGCCAGATTTCATAATAGCCTTTTCAATGTCGGGAACGAGATGCTTCTCCCATGGGCTAATCGACAACGTTCGCGCATCCAGAATGGAGACGTTTGCTACCTGACTTAAAGGTGTAGGATTATCGTAATAAGAAACAGAGATGCCATCAAGCAAGCTAGGGTGAGCTCGACCTGTCCTAATTTTATTGAAATTGGCCCCAAGCACTTCCACACTTTTGCTCATGCGCTCTTCAGTATCTGTCTTTATGTCATTAATCATCGCGGTATATCCCAGGTTCTACATAAGGTTTAGCAATACTATGCAGCTAACTTAAGCCGCCAAAACACTAAGCAACTTTTGGTTCAGCACTAATGAGCGTGCCCTCGTCACCACCGACAACAATATTGAGTAGCGCCCCCGGTTTGGACATTTTAAATACTCGAATCGGCATACCATGATCCTGACATAGGCAAATAGCAGTCGAATCCATCACTTCCAATTTGTCTGCCAACACCTTCCCATATGTCAAATGATCGTACATAGTTGCGCTCGGGTCTTTATGCGGGTCTGCGGAATAAACGCCCTCAACCTTGGTCGCTTTTAACACCAACTCGGCATCAACCTCGATCGCACGTAAGCACGCAGCAGAATCAGTAGTGAAGAAAGGATTGCCTGTTCCGGCAGAAAATATAACTACCTCGCCACTCTCCAGCATGCGAACCGCTTTTCGCCGATCGTAATGGTCAACCACACCACTCATCGGGATTGCTGACATCACATTAGAAGAAATATTCGATCGTTGCAGCGCATCACCCATAGCAAGCGCATTCATCACTGTCGCTAACATACCCATATGATCGCCAGTAACACGATCCAAGCCGGCCTCACTAAGTGCTGCACCACGGAACAAGTTTCCGCCACCAATAACCAAACCAACCTGAACGCCAATACCGACAAGCTGCCCGATTTCAAGAGCCATTTTATCCAGTACTTTAGGATCAATACCAAAACCGGTAGACCCCATTAATTCTTCACCACTCAATTTAAGCAATATTCGCTTATACTTTCGATCCGTTTTAATCGTCATTCAGTAGGTCCGCCCAGCAAAATTCGAGGAAGTGTAACAGCAAAAAGGCGGGTATCACATCCCGCCTTTTAAATGAAAAAGCGCCTACCAACGACCCGCCGGTAGACGCCATACAAGATACGACTTTACAATTTATCAGCCGAGTACTGAATTAAGACTTAGAAGCTGCAATTTGAGCCGCAACCTCAGCAGCAAAATCTTCTTCAACCTTCTCAATGCCTTCACCAACCTCAAATCGAACAAAGCTGCTAACTTCTCCGCCAGCTTCTTTTACCAGTTGGGCAACGGTTAACTCAGGGTTTTTAACATAAGCCTGACCAACCAAGCTATTTTCTTTTAAGAATTTATTGATACGACCAACCATCATCTTTTCAACGATAGCCTCAGGCTTACCCTCCATATCTGGCTGAGCCTTAATAATATCTTTCTCTTTATTAACCAGCTCTTCCGACATGTCCGACGGACTAACAACCTGAGGATTAACCGCAGCCACGTGCATAGCCACATCTCTGGCCACTTCAACGTCTGCACAAGTCAACGCAACCAAGGATGTAATACGGCTATTCGAATGAACATATAGACCGACAACACCCGAAGCAGGCTCAACGACAGCAACGCGTCGAACACTAATGTTCTCACCAATCTTTTGAACCAAGGCTGCTCTTGCCGACTCGACCTCACCCTCAATCAAAACACTGATATCCTGAATCTTTCCTGCATAGGCTTTTTCAAGCACAGAACCAGCAAAATCGAGAAAACCTTGATCTCGCGCAGCAAAATCTGTCTCGCTATTAATCTCAAGGATAACGCCATAACTGCCGTCATCAGCGCACTTACCTAGCACAACACCTTCGGCTGCAGTACGATCTGCTTTTTTAGCCGCTTTAAGGCCGGATACCTTTCGCAAATTTTCAATTGCGGTTTCAACATCACCATCAGTTGCAACGAGTGCTTTTTTACACTCCAACATGCCGAGCCCAGTGCGCTCACGCAACTCTTTTATCAAAGAAGCAGATACTGCCATTTCAACGCCCTCAATTATTAAATGTGGATTGAATTCATGAATATGTCGCTGAAACCAGCCACAAATAAAAAAAGGGGAACATGTCCCCTTTCGTCGTACTATTTATAAATTACGCAGACGCGAAGATTACTCGGCTGGAGCCGCCTTATCTTCGCTAACCTCTACAAACTCATCTTTAGACGGTACAGCATTTGATTCCGCAACACCTTCAGCGCAAGCATCAGCCAAAGCCGTTACATAAAGCTTGACCGCTCGAATAGCATCATCATTACCAGGAATAACATGATCTACACCTTCGGGATTACTGTTAGTGTCCACAATGCCGAATACAGGTATGCCCAATTTGTTCGCTTCTTGAATAGCAATACGCTCATGATCAACATCAATCACAAACAGCGCGTCTGGCAAGCCACCCATATCCTTGATGCCACCAATGGATAGCTCAAGTTTTTTCATCATGCGGGTACGCATTAACGCTTCTTTTTTAGTCAGCTTGTCGAAAGTACCATCGGAGCTCTGAGTAACCAGGTCACGATAGCGACGAATAGATGCACGAATTGTTTTGTAGTTCGTCAACATACCACCTAACCAGCGATGACTAACAAACGGCATATTTACTCGCTCAGCTTGCTCTTTAATAGCCTTTTGAGCAGCTCGCTTAGTACCAACAAAAAGAATCTTCTTCTTTTGGCTGGCCATTTTTTTGATCAACTCCAAAGCTTCATTGAACTGAGGGACAGTGTGCTCTAGATTGATGATATGAATTTTATTGCGCGCGCCAAAGATGTACTGAGACATTTTGGGGTTCCAATAACGTGTTTGGTGACCGAAATGGACACCAGCTTGAAGCATTTCACGCATGCTAACTGTAGGCATAGCTCTTTCCTAAAAGGTAATTGGGTTAGGCCTCCATACATCCCAAGTAGACCAACCGCTAACTAAAGCAGCACCCAGGCCATTGTGTCGATGTATGTGTGACGTTTAAGTACAATAACCGCTCAATACCAACTTACACTGAACGGGCGCGCTTTATACCATAAATCAGAGCAATTCTGAAGTACTTTTTAAAGCCCAGAGAGAAGGAGAAAACCTACAAAAAAGAGAGATGCCCAGAAAGGGATGACCGACTCAGGCCTCACTTGCGCATGAGGGCGCCACTCAGCCCCCCATCCAAGAAACAGCATAGGTTTTCGGTTACTGAGCCTGACCAATCAACTGCTTCTGAGACGTGGACTTTTCTAGAGCCAAGGCTCGCTTCGCTACCTTATAACTATCTGTTGCCGCCTTTAACTGCCTAAAGCACACTCTACGCTGTTCGCCCCGAGTTACCGAGCAAGCATGCCGTAGTGCACGATAGTCATCCACCTCCTCTTGAGCCGATTTAACCCCATTATGGCCTTCTGCCGCAAATGTAAGCGTCGATGCCAATACCACCGCTGAAGCAACCAGAATTTTTACTAATGACATAATGTCTCACTCATGTTCGTTATTTCGTGAGGGCAGTATAATCAGGCGCTCACTCAAAAAAGCTAACCTAGTCACAAAACCAATAACAGAAATATTTTTACACGCCACAATGAGACCTAACACAACAATTTATTAGCATTCAGGCTAATTTATGGCCAACCCCATAACCCACCCCAATCAAACGACGGCTATAATCCCAAACAAAATAGCATAACGAAGAAACTTGATTTTCGTGCGACACAACTCACTTTGGTTTAGAATGCGCCTCACAATATCGTAGACTTTTTCACCAACGGATACTCAATGACCGTCAACATTAAAACGCCCGCTGAAATTATAAAAATGCAAGTTGCTGGTCGAAAAGCAGCTGAAGTCCTAGAGATGATCGAACCGCATATATGCGCTGGAATCACGACAGCTGAGCTAGATAGGATATGCCACGACTATATAGTGAACGAGCAAAAGGCCATTCCAGCCCCACTTAACTATAAGGGCTTCCCCAAATCTATCTGCACGTCGGTCAACCACGTCATCTGCCATGGGATTCCTTCCGAAAAAAAGACGCTAAAAACCGGCGATGTTATTAACGTTGATATTACCGTTATCTACGACGAGTATCACGGCGACACCAGTAAGATGTTCTTCGTTGGAAAAGTTGCTCCGCACGCCCACAAATTAGTAAAGATTACTCAAGAATGCCTTTACAAGGCCATTGAACTTGTAAAACCTGGCGCTCGCCTTGGCGATATCGGCCACGTTATTCAGCATCACGCAGAGAAAAATCACTACTCGGTCGTGCGTGAGTATTGTGGACACGGCATCGGAAAAGTCTTTCACGACGAACCTCAAGTACTGCATTACGGTCGCGCAGACACAGGGCTAGTTCTAAAGGAAGGAATGACATTTACCATTGAGCCGATGATCAACGCAGGCAAAGCCCATACTCGACTCAAAGGTGATCAATGGACTGTTGAAACACGAGACGGCAGATTATCAGCTCAATGGGAGCACACCCTTGTGGTCACGGCTACCGGAGTAGATGTTCTCACCGCTCGCAAAGAAGAATCATTCTAAGCTATGTCGATCCAGGACTGCCCCGAATTCGCCTATCAGCCATTATGCTTTAAGCAAGATCGCTTTCGGCAAGATGTTCAGTCCAAACCTCCCGTAGAAGTATTTAAGGACGCCATTGCTGGCGTCAATACACACCTAGCCTGCCGTTTTCACCACAATGAAGACGTGCGAGCTCTGGTGCACGAACTAACATCTTTCATCGACCTCATCCTCCATTACGCTTGGCATTTATACGAATGGGATGACGATATTGCCCTAGTTGCTGTCGGCGGCTATGGTCGCGCGGAACTGCATCCACGCTCAGATATCGACCTATTAATATTGCTCGACAATAAAACCGGTAAAAAATACGACGAAAACATCCAGTCTCTCGTCACCTTTCTATGGGATATCGGCCTAGACATTGGAAGCAGCGTCAGAACTGTTAAAGAGTGCGCAAAGTTTGCCAAATCAGACATTACGATCGCGACCAACCTAATCGAATCTCGCACGTTAAACGGAAAGCCCCAACTACTATCTGAGCTAGGCCGCCTAACCTCTCCGAAAAAAATATGGAAAATACGCGACTTCTATAAAGCTAAATGGAAAGAACAAACGGAACGTCATCGCAAATATAACGATAACGAATCCGACCTAGAGCCTAACATCAAGAATTCTCCCGGAGGATTGAGAGACATTCAAATGATTAGCTGGGTCGCCAAACGATACTTCGGCGTTAAAACCTTGCGCGAACTGGGAGGAAGAGACTTCTTTACCGACCATGAATACGGATTGCTGCGTAAGGGGGAGGACTTCCTCTGGAAAGTGCGTTTCGGCGTGCACTTAATTGCAGGGCGAGCAGACGAACGATTATTACTGGAATACCAAAGAGAACTGGCTAAAACATTTGGCTACGAAGACTCAGAAAAAGGTCTCGCAGTTGAGCAGTTCATGCACACTTACTATCGTACCGTTATTGCTCTTCGCGAACTAAATGATGTATTGCTGAATTATTTGTCTGACGTCATCAACAACCCCAAGTCAAAAGGCAAAATAACCCCTATTAATGACCGCTTTCAGATGCGTAACAATTATATTGAAGTGACGCGTGACAGCATATTTGATGAACACCCCAGCGCACTCTTAGAGATATTTGTGCTAATGGGGAATGCGCCAAACATTGACGGCGCTTCAGCTGCGACTATTCGTTTAATCCGAGATAAACGCTGGCTTATCAACGATGAATTTCGTAATAACGAAGCCAACAAAAAAATGTTTCTCGCACTTTTTTCCATCGAGTTTGGCCTGGTGACCCAACTCACAAGAATGAAATGCTACGGAATACTCGGCCGTTATTTACCTGTCTTTGGAAAAATCACAGGCCAAATGCAGCACGACTTATTCCACCGTTATACCGTTGACTCCCACACACTCTTAGTTATACAGAACATGCGGCGCTTCTCGCTGCCTGAAGAAGAAAAGCGCTTCCCAATTGCGGCGCATATTGTTAATAACCTAGCCAAACCCGAATTACTTTATATCGCTGGATTATTCCACGACATAGGAAAAGGACGCGGAGGTGACCACTCCACGCTAGGAGCAGAAGACGCAGAAACATTTTGCCGGGAACACGGAATAAGTAAGCGCGAAACCCGCCTTGTAAAATGGTTAGTCGAAAAACACCTGCTCATGTCCTACGTTTCTCAAAAACAAGACATTGCAGACCCTGAAGTAATACAGAACTTCGCACTACAGGTTGGCGACCAGATTCATCTCGATTATCTATACACCCTTACCATCGCAGATATGTGCGGCACCAACCCTGACCTATGGAACGCCTGGCGTGACTCCCTAATGCGCACACTGTATAACGAGACCAAACGTGTCCTTCGCCGTGGTCTGGAAAACACAGTCGACCGCCAAGAGCTGATCGAAGAAAAACAATACCAAGCCCTGATGAAGCTCGGCGACAAAAACATACCGCAAGAGCAAGCGCTGTTTCTTTGGCAGCATATGGGCGACGAGTATTTTATTCGCGAGAACCACCTCGACATTGCCTGGCAGACTGAAGCCCTATGCAATCATGACCACAACAATAACGAACCACTTGTCCTAATACGCGAAACATCTAACAAACGTTTTGCCGGTGCAACAGAAGTCTTTATTTATGTGAAAGACGCAAAAAATGTATTTGTTGCGGCCACAACGGCCCTGTCGCAATTATCGCTTAATATTCAAGATGCCCGAATTTACTCCTCCACTAACGGCTACACACTCGATACATTCTACGTACTCGATGAAAACTATGAACCTCTTGGCGACCAGCACGAAAAATTTGCAAAAATCGAAGAAGCCGTTAAAGAGGAGCTTTTACTAACCGGGGATTATTCGGATATCGTCGCTCGAAGAACACCGCGACTGCTTAAGCAATTTACCACCCCGACTCGCACAAGTATCAGTAACGACATTGTCAGTGGCTGCACAGTTCTAGAAATCACCAGCCCAGACCGCGCAGGGCTTCTCGCTACCATTGCCCGAACATTTATGGACTTTGATATTCATATGCAAAACGCAAAAATATCAACGCTTGGCGAACGCGTAGAAGACGTCTTTTTTATTACAGACCTCGAAAGAAACCCACTTGGCGATGCCCAACTTTGTATTGACCTACAAGATGAACTTTGTCGTAGACTCGACAAACGCGTCGAACAAGAATCAACATAATTTATCGATCAACCTTCAGAACCCTCTTTCTCATGAATCCAAACCTCGAACATTTGCAGCCCTACCCGTTTGAAAAACTCGTCAAACTAAAAGCAGGCATTACGCCTCCAGCAAATAAAGCACATATTGCACTCTCCATTGGAGAACCAAAACATGATGCGCCAACATTTGTTTTAGATAAGTTAACCGAATCTCTCAACACCATTACCAGTTACCCTATTACAAAAGGCTTAGACGCACTGCGGCAAGCCATCTCAAACTGGGCAACCGTTCGATTTAATCTAAAAGAAAATAGCCTTTCAGCAGACAACCATGTAATTCCTGTAAACGGAACTCGAGAAGCCCTATTTGCTTTTACACAAGTTGTGATCGACCCAACTGTACCGCTCGCAAAAGTATTAATGCCCAACCCTTTTTATCAAATATACGAAGGAGCCGCGATTATTGCAGGTGCTGCACCTTACTTTTTGAACAGTGATAAAAATAACGGTTACTTGCCCGATTTTGACGCTGTCTCAGATGAAACATGGCATCAATGCCAATTACTATTTATCTGCTCACCAGGAAACCCCTCTGGCGCAGTCATTCCGTTAGAAACACTGAAAAAGTTGATCGCTTTAGCCGACAAGTTTGATTTCATTATCGCCAGCGACGAATGTTATTCGGAACTGTATTTTAACGAAGACACCCCACCACCAGGCTTACTAGAAGCTTGCGCCCAAATGGGAAGAAACGAATATGAAAAATGCGTCGTATTTCACAGTCTATCAAAGCGTTCAAATCTTCCCGGCCTACGTTCAGGCTTTGTTGCTGGCGACAAAACAATATTAAAATGCTTCCTGCAGTATCGAACCTACCACGGTAGCGCGATGCCCCCATTCAGCCAGCATGCCAGCATTGTCGCTTGGCGCGACGAATCCCACGTTCTCGAAAACCGTAATTTGTATAGGGAAAAATTTTCGCAGGTCATTGAAATATTAAAAGATTACATTCATGTTCTACAACCGGACGCGGGCTTTTATCTCTGGGTAGAAACTCCGATTAGCGACACCGATTTTGCTCAGCAGTTATTTGCGCAGGAAAACATTACCGTACTCCCCGGCTCTTTCTTAGCGAGAGAAACAGAAAACGGAAATCCGGGTCTAAATCACGTGCGCATGGCATTAGTTCCCCCGCTAAGTGATTGCGTGGATGCCGCACATAGAATAAAAGCATTTGTTCAGAGGTTAGGGTAGAGGGTTTCAAACATGAATAAAAAAGAACGCGTCGAATATCTTCTGAGCGAACTACAAAAGCGCTACCCCAATCCCCCAGTGCCACTTGATCACCACGATAATTACAGTTTACTTGTGGCCGTGCTTTTATCAGCCCAATGCACAGATAAACGTGTGAACACCATAACACCTCTACTCTGGGAACTAGCCGACAACCCTAAGGACATGGCCTTACAATCGCAAGAAGATATACGGGCAATTATTCGCCCCTGTGGGCTATCGCCACAAAAATCAAAAGCGATTAAAAAACTGTCCGAGATTCTGATTGAGGAACATGATGGAAAAGTACCCGCAAATATGGAAGAGCTAGAAAAACTTCCTGGTGTCGGACATAAAACAGCCGGTGTCGTAATGGTCCAGGCATTTAATCAAGCAGAATTCCCTGTCGATACACATATTCATCGACTCGCTCAGCGCTGGGGCTTAAGCAACGGAAATAGCGTTGCGCAAACCGAAAAGGATTTAAAGCGGCTTTTCCCCAAAGAAAGCTGGAATGCGCTGCACTTACAAATTATTTATTATGCGCGTGAATTTTGCTCAGCCAGAGGCTGCAATGGCACCACGTGCCCAATTTGCCAAGCATGCTACCCCAATAGAAAAAAAGCCGTGCTCACAAAAAAAGCTTAACCCACAAATACAACCCACAACAAAACGCTTATTTCGATATTTGCTCAGTAAAGGATGCAAGCTAAATGTTTTGATCTATAATTCAAATGCTCAGATGTTTGGATGCCGAGTGATCAAGTAATCTTTTTTTTTGCAACGGATCTATCGTAATTAATGTCTATTGAGTTTTCACAAAGACTGTCTTTCACCCTAACTCGCACAAGTCTGCTCGTTGTTCTAGCGGTCGGGTCACTTATTGCCGCACTGCAAGTCTATATCGATTACATCGATCAAAAAAAGCTCATAGAATCCCGAATGCAGTCAATCATTCAAGCCAGTACAATGCCGGTGAAGAGGGCTATATATGAACTGGATTCACATCTAGCTCAAGAAGTTGTTAACGGATTAAAGAAATATAAGTTTCTGCATCACATTTCAATTATTGACGATAGCGGAAAAATCATGGCGATCCATGATCAGTCCATCCCCAAAACGGATACGATTTGGCTAACCCGATTGTTAAAAGGTTATTCCACAACCTATCGACACACTATCGCAGACACTATCGCAGACACATCAACACAATATAACGGTCAATTAGTTCTAAAACTAAGTAATGACAAAATTCTTGCTCCCATATACAAACGCAGCCTTTACATCTTTGCGACAGGTATAGCACGCACGTTAATACTGGCCATTATCTTAGCCTTGGTATATCACCGCTTATTAACTCGCCCACTCGTTGAGATTTCGCGAAATTTTTCCTCTCTGAATCTAGACTCACAAACAACAATTGACCTTTCGGCCGCAAGGCTCACCCCAATCAAAAATCATGAGCGTAATGAACTCGGGCATATCGTTGATTCCGCAAACGATTTATTGTCGATATTAGATAAACGAGAAAAAGCCTTGGAGCAAAGCGAGAAGCAACTTCGCATCATTCTCAATGCTAGCCCAAACCAAGTATTCGCCTTAAATAAAGAAGGCGACTTTGTTTTTTTAAATACTGCAACCGCAAACTTTTACCAAAATACCGTACAAAACTTAACAGGAAATAATTTTTACAACACACATAAAAAAAACGATGAGCAAGAAGCCCATGTGTTTTTCCAACACATCGAAAGAGCAGAAACAGTATCAACGGAAACCGATATTTCAGAGTTAAAACTTAAAGACGCTGAAGGAGAAGATCATATTCTCCACATATCACTAATCCCCTATACGCTTGACAAAGAGAAATGCATTCTCGTTATTGCAAATGATGTGACCGCTCGTATTGAAGCAGAAAACAAAGTAGAACGTCTCGCTTATTTCGACACCCTCACACAGCTACCCAATCGCCACCATATTCAGAAGCGACTACTAGAAGATATTCGCGCATCCGAAAAAAAGGGAACCTATGGCGCGCTACTGTTCATCGATATCGACGATTTTAAACGAATTAACGACAGTTTTGGCCACTCTACTGGCGACGCGTTATTACTGAAGCTTTCAAACCGTATGCAGTCGCAGATTCGAAAATCAGAAACACTGGCGCGCCTAGGCGGAGATGAATTTATCGTCAGCGTTCCAAATATCGCCTCAAGTCGTGAACGCACTCAAGCCCTCGCCTCAAATTTGGCGGAACGTATTCTCCGAAATATTCGAAAGCCTCTACGTATCGGAGAACACGAGCTAGAAGTCTCCGCCAGTATCGGCCTCACGCTCTACCCCCAAGCGAATCAAGATCTCGACAAGCTCCTTAGCGCAGCAGATACCGCCATGTATCAAGCAAAAGCGCAGGGACGAGATCGCTACCTTATTTTCGACCCTACAATGACCGAAGAAGCCAACCGCCTGGTGAAACTGGAATCGGATATTCGAAAAGCTATAAGCGAACAACAATTCACATTTTATTTACAACCGCTACTCAACTCCTCAACTCGGGAAATGATCGGAGCTGAAGCCCTACTTCGCTGGCATCACCCAGAAAGAGGCCAGCTTTTCCCGGATGAATTCATAGAGTTTTTAGAAAACTCTCCCATGATCAGTAAAGTTGGCGAACTCATTCTTGATAAAGTCTGCGCATTTATCGCCTCATGCAAAAACCGCAATATGATAGAGCCGACGACTCGAATCGCCGTCAATATCAGTGCCCGTGAATTTTACCAACCAAACTTTGTTAGCATCGTCACTGACTCCCTGTATAAATACGGCCTCGATGGAAGCTGCCTAGAGCTAGAGATCACCGAAGGAGCCGCACTTAAACACATCGACCAATCCATCGAAAAAATGCATCAACTTAAAGACCTAGGGATTAAATTCGCTCTCGACGACTTCGGCACGGGATACAGCTCTCTCAGCTATTTAAAACAACTTCCCGTCGATAAAATTAAAATCGACAAATCCTTTATCAAAGGAATCACCTACGACAAACAGGACGCGATGCTGGTATCAGCCATCATCGCCATAGCAGATACACTTGAGCTCGATGTCGTTGCTGAAGGGGTAGAAACAGAAGCTCAAGCCACATGGTTACACCACCACGGCGAAATTCAGCTGCAGGGCTTTTTATTCGATAAAGCCATGCCGCAAGCCGATTTTGAAGAAGCCTACCTCACAGAGACCTCACCTCTCGAACTTTCGATCCAGTGATATGATCCCTGGTCTCTGGTAGACTTGCCGCCCGTTATTCCACATCAAAATACAATCATGACTACGCTCTACGGTATCAAAAACTGTGACACCGTCCGCAAAGCACGCCGCTGGCTGGACGATAACAACCACGATCACACCTTTCTCGACTTTCGAGTCGATGGGCTGGAGATGAAGACCCTACAATCTTTCGCCACGCAAATCGAAAAAGATGTACTGGTCAACAAGCGCAGCACGACGTGGAAACAATTGTCAGACAGCCAAAAAGCCCTGTTTGATGGCGAATCGCTCGGCACAGAAGCCCTCGAAACACTGCTGAATAACCCTACATTGTTAAAACGCCCCGTATTACTGACCGGCAAAGACATCTTTGTTGGTTTCAAACCCGAACGCTATACCGAAATATTTGCATAATTTGCACAATAAGGACCGAACATGACACAGCTATACAGTCTCGCCATCGGCGTAGGAACACAAAACAGTCAAGGCCAATGGCTAGAGATCTTTTACCCTGCCCCAGAGCTAAGCCCAGAAGAAGGTCTTAGTAACAATATCGCGGAAGCAATTGGTTATACCGGCGGCAACCAAGCTATAGAACTCGATCAAGGCATGTTATTTACTTTGCGAGCGAAGCTCACCGACAGCCCAATAGCAGAACTACTGAACCAGCTTTCAACGAGTAAACGCCCTATTGTTGCGACCTTACTTGAAACCGATGACGCACCGTCATCTGTGCCAGAGGCCTATCTTAAATTACAGTTGATATCACACCGATTGGTTAAGCCTCATGAAACCAACATCACCGGAGTTTTTGGGGTTCTTCCCAATGTAGCCTGGACCAGCGAAGGCGCTATCGATCTAGACGAACTCAATGCCCGACAGCTACAAGCTCGACTGGAAGGCAGAATGTTATCAGTCGATTGCGTCGATAAATTTCCTAAAATGACTAACTATGTTGTTCCTAAAGGTGTTCGCATCGCACACACCGCACGCGTGCGCTTAGGTGCATACCTTGGTGAAGGCACCACCATCATGCATGAAGGCTTTGTGAACTTTAACGCTGGCACACTAGGCACAAGCATGGTCGAAGGCCGCATCTCTGCAGGCGTGGTCATCGGCGACGGTTCCGATCTTGGTGGCGGTTGCTCAACGATGGGCACCCTTTCTGGTGGTGGAGACATTGTCATTTCCGTCGGGAAAAACTGTTTACTTGGAGCCAACTCGGGAATCGGCATCCCTCTCGGCGACCGCAACACGGTAGAAGCCGGTCTATACATAACAGCGGGCACTAAAATCGCAGTATTAGATGATCAAAACCAAGTCGTAGACACGGTTAAAGCTCGCGACCTTGCGGGGAAAACTGACCTTCTGTTTCGTCGCAATTCCCAAAGTGGAGCCGTCGAATGCAAAACCAACAAAAGTGCCGTTGCACTTAACGAAGAGCTGCACGCGAATAACTAATGACTGAAACAACATCCCAAGCAAACACCGACTCATGCCCCACGATCAAACTCGCCTGCGATTTGATCGCGCGCAAGTCGGTCACTCCCGAAGACGCCGACTGCCAAGTATTGATGACGGATCGTTTAGAAGCCATCGGCTTCAACGTGACGCATCTTCGTTTCGGCGACGTTGATAACTTCTGGGCCGTACACGGCGACAGCGGTCCTATTTTGGCTTTCGCCGGACATACCGATGTTGTGCCGGAAGGCGACGAAAGCCAATGGCAACGCCCACCATACAGCCCCACCATCGAAGACGGTATATTATACGGACGCGGAGCTGCAGATATGAAAGGTAGCCTCGCCGCCATGATCACGGCCTGTGAGCGCTTTTTAGAAAACCATCAAAACCACAGTGGCCGCATTGCTTTTCTGATTACCAGTGACGAAGAAGGTATCGCCAAAAACGGTACTGTGAAAGTCATCGAATGGTTAGAAGAACGCAACGAAAAAATGACGTGGTGCTTGGTTGGAGAACCTTCGAGTACAAGCGAAGTTGGCGATGTTATTAAAAACGGACGACGTGGCTCATTGGGCGCAGAATTAACCGTTAAAGGTAAGCAAGGCCACGTGGCCTACCCACACCTTGCCGCCAACCCCATTCACCTTGCCGCTCCAGCTTTGACAGAATTAGTAGAAACTGAATGGGACAAAGGTAACGACTTTTTCCCCGCCACTAGCTTTCAGATTTCAAACTTCAATAGCGGCACTGGCGTAACCAACGTCATCCCTGGCGAAGCCCATATTGTATTTAACTTCCGCTTTTCAACTGAAGTCACGCACGAACAGTTACAAGAACGCGCAGAAGCAATATTAGACAAACACAATCTGAACTACGATTTAGCATGGCACCTTTCGGGCTTGCCGTTCTTAACCTCAGAAGGAAAATTAGTTGAAGCCGCCGTCTCGTCGATTAAAAAAGTCTGCCAACGCGACACCGAATTATCCACCGCTGGCGGAACCTCTGACGGTCGCTTCATTGCGCCTACTGGTGCACAGGTATTAGAGCTTGGTCCTGTTAACGCAACCATTCACCAAGTCGATGAATGCGTGAAAGCCGAAGACCTGACAACCCTCAGTAAAATTTACGAAAACATACTGGTAGAACTGCTTCATGAGTGACTCCCTTACCCACATTAACGACAAGGGCGAAGCCCACATGGTGAACGTTGGCGACAAAATTGTCACCAAACGTTCGGCTACCGCACGAAGCTATGTGGACATGAAAAGCTCAACCCTATCCATGATTACAGAAGGAAAGCATAAGAAAGGCGATGTCTTTGCCGTCGCCAGAATTGCTGGTATCCAAGCCGCAAAAAAATGCTCCGACCTCATCCCTCTCTGTCACCCGCTTAACCTGACCCATATTCATGTGGATATCAGCGCGGAGCCAGAACACAACCGCGTTAAAATCGAATGCACTTGCGAGCTAGACGCCAAAACGGGTGTTGAAATGGAAGCTCTCACCGCCGCATCGATCAGCGCACTGACTATCTACGACATGTGCAAAGCCGTAGACAAAGGCATGATCATAAACGCAACTCAACTGCTTCTAAAAACCGGCGGACAATCAGGGGATTGGAAAAATGAAGAATGAGATTAACATTCTTTATTTTGCATCTTTAGCCGAATCGCTCAACCGCGACGACGAAAAATTCGAGTTAAAATCAGAGTCTCTGAACAGCTTACAACTTAAGAAAGAACTCGCTACTCGCGGCCAGGAATGGGAAGTTCTACTCGATCCTTCCACACGCAGCTCTGTAAATCTAGTCATAGCGAACGATGACACAGAAATTAAGCCCGGTGATGAAGTCGCTTTTTTTCCACCAGTGACCGGCGGATAATTGCTCTATAATTTAAACACACTTCAAAAAAGCTCGTACCACAATAGATGATTACCATCCAAGAACACGACTTTGACGTCGCACATGAATATCAAAACCTGCTGCAAAAAAACGTGACGGGTGGCGTCGTTATATTTTCGGGGCTTGTTCGCGACTTTTCAGAACACCATGATCACCTCACCATCCAGCACTACCCCAACATGACGGAGAAAGTGCTCGAAAAAATCGAAGCCGAAGCGCACCAACGCTGGCCTCTGTTAGAGACTCGCATTATCCATCGAGTGGGTAAACTTTCGGTTAACGATCAAATTGTCTTTGTCGGCGTAAGCTCCGCACACCGTAAAGCCGCATTTTTAGCATGTGAATACATGATCGACATTCTCAAAACCCAGGCGCCCTTTTGGAAAAAAGAAGGCGGTGAATGGGTCGAGGCAAAAGACTCCGATAACGACGTTGCAGACGCATGGCTAACAAAATAAGTAGCCCGTCACAATCAGCCCCAAAAGGCTTATCACTTAAGCGCCTTTCCCTATTTTTTCAAGCTCTCAAAAAAATGCTGTACATTCATTACAGCGCCCCACTCTCTGAAATCTTCCATAAATTTCGCAATGGGCTTATTTACTTCACCGTCGGCTTTATGCTTGTCTTTTTCACCAATCTATATGCAGAAGAATCGTTACAACAAGAGCTAATGGTATTGGCCGGTGTATGCATGATCGCCATCGGGTTTACTATTGCAATGCTGGCACAAATACGCATGATCATCACACGCTTCGTTAAGTTCTTTACCAGCAAATAACGCTATCACATCATTTAAATCGACGAACAAAACTGGCTAGTGCTCATCCATAAATCGGTGCCTACTACGAACTAATTTATGGATGAGCACTAGCTAAACAGGCAACGCTTTTTTGGTGTAAATATCGAAACGAGAGGATTTCCCTTCCAAACGATAAGCCGGTTTAGTGCCCGCTAAATCGGGGGCTATACGGGGCCGCTTAACCACAACTCGGTATTCTGCATTTCCTATCGCTGGGGCCAACAAAGCATCGGCATCAAGGTCACTACCAACCACTTCGTGAAACACACGCATTTCTTTTTTTACCAAGGCGCTTTTTTTTCGTTCGGGAAACATAGGGTCCAAATAAACGACATCAAAACTTTCTTGTTTTTCGCTCATGAATTCGGTGCTATCAAGCTCAATCAGTTTCATTCGCTGCAGAATATCCATCAGAACTTCGTCAGCATTTTCTTCGGCAAAAAACCGGGCTTGCTTCAAGCCTTCGGATAGTAAGGCATGAACAATCGGCGATCGCTCTAGTAAGGTTAGCGTAGCCCCTAAAGAGGCAAGAACAAATGCGTCTTTCCCCAACCCTGCAGTCGCATCAAGAACATTTGGCAAGAAACCTTTAGACAAGCCAACGGCTTTTGCGATTTGTTGACCTTTCCCTCCTCCAAACTGTCTGCGATGTGCAACACTGCCGCTCGCAAAGTCAGCTTCAACACGTAGGTTTTGTTTTTCTTTTGTGGAGGTCAAATAAATGGTTTTAGAGGTAAAGACCAAAACATAAGAATCAGGTAGATTTTTTTCATCACCTTCTTGAAGGTAACCTTCAAATGCATACCCATGCCTATCAGCGAAGGATTTGGCTTCATCCTCTCGAACCACACCACTGAATACCACTTTAATGTCGGTCATGATGGTTTGTTATTTACCTTGGAGTACTTTTCAGTTTTCGAAAAATTAGAGCTGAAAACATTATGATCGATTGAGTGTTTTTTTTCCAACTAATAGACCATCTAGTTTCGCACAAACCATAACCAGAACAAAGTCCGCCAGAGCACTTGGCGAAGTGGGTTCAAGACACGCCGTAAATACATTCCTGTAGGCTCTCGGCTCTGGCTTCCTGCTTCGCTCTAACGACCACATCCCTATGGTCGTGCACCGCCATCCTTGGCGGAGCAAGGTCTTGAACCCACTTCCCCAAGCCCTCTAGCTACGTGCGGGCATTAACCTCCGCCAATAGGTATTTTAAACCTCGAGATTTTTCTACCCCAACAAAAACCAACACCATAAAATTCAAAACTCAACTTTCATCTTTTAACAATGGTGAAAGCTTGTTCTGAGATTGGGTATGCAGGGACCGTCTAATACCATGGATGGTATTAGCGAGCCTACAGGGACGTATTTAGAGCCTGCCCCGCGAGCAAGGCGAGTGCTTTGGGTACGGCGTGTCTTAGAACAGCTTCCCTGAATATCAAATCGTTCCAGAAATACTCCGCAAAAACAAAAAATGCGCCTCCGTAAGAAAGCGCCAAAAGAGCACAACAAAATTCAGCTTAGGAATCTAATCTTCCATATTAAAAACAATTCTATGAGTCATCCCCTCATACCGCTGCGCCACACCATCCTCCATCTTAGGCTGATACCGCCAGCGCTTAACCGCAGCCAAAGCAGACTTTTCAAATACCCCCTCAGGACTTGCACCCGTGACAGAAATGTTCTGTGTCACACCAATCACAGAAATATCAAAACGCACATCCACGTAGCCTTCAATCCCCCGTTGAACCGCTCGGTTTGGATACTTAGGGGTAGTTAAATATTGGGCTATAGGAACACCACTAAAACCTATATTGACACCCGGTCCAAAATCCTGACTCGTTGGAGTAAAAGCAATATTAACTCCCCCCTCAGGTAATTCCTCCTCGCCCAAATCAGGAATCGCTGGCGGCTCTACAACATCCTCTTTTTCGACCTTCTTAATTGTTTGGTGCGTAACCAAAGGAACATCTTTATAAACAGGATCAATAATCGTTAACCTCGGGGCATCATCCGGGGCCTCCATATCAATAAAAACAAGTTTTTCCATCACCACCAAAAGAAACAAAGTGATCATTACGGCCAGAGGAACCGCAGCCATCCATCGGGAAATAACTGGTTGATTTTCTACATACGTTTGCATAACTGAACCCTTTTAAAATAACCTCAGAACTCAAACATCTAGCTCCGCTATTCTTACGTGAAGTGGCCGTTTAACACTGACCGTTTTATCAGCTGCGCTCTCATAAAGTTTAAAGTAATACGTTTCTGTGACGTTTTTTATGGTTATCGCTTGCCCCTCAATCTCCATTGGGCGGTATTTGGATTTTTTTAGTGCTTTCAAAACTGCTCGATCAAATATTTTTTTAGGTTGCGAAACAATAATTTTAGGATCGTTAATCTCTCCATTTTCATCAATATTGAACTGCACGATCACCAAGCCTTCGATCCCTCGATCTATAGCTCGTCGAGGGTAAATCGGTATGGCCATACGTTGTGGCAACATTCCTTTAATATCGACAGTCGGCACTGCAATGTCGACTAAAGCCTGCTGAGGCAATTTCATCACCTGCTCTTTTGTTATATTTTCTGTGTTAACCAGGCCCTGACGATTATTCACTTGAGCAACAACTAACATTTCTTCTTCAAACCGAGGCGTTTCGGGCAAGGCCAGCAATGAATAGTCGACAGCGGGAATCATCTCTACTGATATAAAATCAGGGCGCTCAGAGTACAGATTTCTCTGTTCGCTTTGGTCATTTAACATTACGGAGTAATCATTAGGAAAATTAAAATCAATTTCCAATGGTTTAGGAATCGCGTGCAGTACAGATATCGGTAAAATAAGTAACGCGCAAACCACTACATTTACCCATTTCGTTTTACGCTCTAAACAACCTCGCTGATTTCGGCCATCAAGCACATGCTGAATACGAACGTATAGCTGTGACGACCGAATAAAATTGAGCACCCAACTTGATCGTGAAACGTCTGTCGACAGCGTCAATAAATCTTCTGCGTATTCCGCTCGACAATTTAGACTGTCGACCACCTTGTCATCACAGGCCAGCTCAGCGAACCACTCCAGCCTATTCGCAACGTACCAGGCGAGAGGTACAATCCATAATATGGCACAGACGAATTTACAGAGTATTTTGATCAACCAATCGCAGCGAGAAACGTGGGCTAACTCATGTGCGATCACTCGCGTAAATCTATCCTCATCCCAATCGACATAACTCGTGGGCAATAAAATTATCGGCGAAAAGTGCCCCCACATAACGGGAGATTCTAGTTCTCTTGTTTCTAAAATTCTAACCGTGCGCGTTATTCGATAAGTCTCACAAATACGGTTTACGATACCCCCAGCCCTAGCACTAACAATCGGCGTTGCGTTGAGCGTAATCGAACGAATTTCAAATAATCCAAACACCTGGAAGCAGCTCACCCAGATTGAGCCAAGTAAATACACGACAACAACCAAGTATATAAATGAGGATGACATTCCATCAAAAGAAACCGCCATACTGGTGAACGACGAAAAATAATGGGGAAGCAGGCTGACGTTCACGCCGGGTAACCAATTCAACCCGACAAAACCAAAACACGTTACAAACAGAGTGCAGACCAAAAACCAGTGGCTGGCTGCCGCAGAAAACACAAAAGAGTTTTTCGCAATCGATAGCATGATCGTTAATATCAGCATGGGCTTCAGCCATACGCTTAGAAACAGATTGATAATGTCGACTGTAAACATCGCGGCGTCCCTAGGTTATTTTTGGTTTTGCGCTTTTTTTATACGTTCTATAGTACGCTCTAACTCTGCAATTTCTCGGCTGGATAAGTCTTCTCCATCCATATTCAATAGAGCGTTAACTGCATTTACCTTAGAACCACGAAAGAATATTTTTAATAATCGCTTAACCGCAGACTCTTGCACCTTTCCCTTTTCTAGCTTTGCGCTATATATGTGCTTGGTCCCTTCGATCCTGAATTGAACAAGTTTTTTATCCAGTAACCGTGCAATAAGGGCACGAACAGCAGAATAGCCCGGGGCATCGGGAAGGGCTTGCATGACTGCGTTTGCCGAGCACTCCCCCTGCTCAATGAGAATGTCCATAATTTGACGCTCTCTGCGGCTTAGCTGCAATTGATCAATGGGTGGCATAGTGACGTCTCTTAAATTGATTCGGTGTGTAGAGGGTAAAGTCGCTTAACGCTATGTAGCCCGTCAAACCCGCTAACTGCTAATTTTGTAGCACATGCTAAAAAATTAGCACCAAAAATTGAATCGGTCAAGGGTAACTGCTAATTTTTTAGCACCTACTTGTTATTCAGCGGCCTATTACTCTCCCCAATCAACCCGAGAACTCTTCTCACACAGTGCATCGCACTCAACGATTAGACCGCATAAGAAGGACCGTCAACGGATATTCCGTGGTATCAACCTCTAGGCGACAACTACGTAAATTCATTGGTGAATTAAATCGAGCCCTCTTCGTTATGAGCTATGCTTTTCAATGGTTAGAGTGATAATTCCAGTTGCTGTAGAGGCTTTCGGTGATATATTCGCTCCTCCTAAAATTCAGAGTCGCTACCCTAGAATGATCAAACTCTCTACACCTTCGCCCCCTGCACTCTTCTTCGCACTGGCTCGGCCTTTGTTCGTTGGAGTATTGCTCGCTCTATCAGCCTGTAGCCGCTATTCCGTATCGTTAAACGACAACATCGTGTACGAACCTCCTCTACTCTTTAGCGACTTTAATGTGGAAGACTCAGAACTCCGGACTTGCCTACAACAAACCATCGCTGAAGAGAATATTCACTCAGCTGAACAACTCCGTCGCCTGATCTGCCCCGCAGGAAGTATTTCGACACTCAACGGTATCGAGGTGTTCAGTCAGCTTGAATATTTAGGACTGGCTGAAAATGATATTCAAGTATTGGCTCCCATTAGCGGGCTAACGCAGCTCAAACAAGCTGACTTGCGCAATAACAACGTGGAAGATTTTTCAGTACTGCTGTCTCATAAAAGTGTCCTTTTTCTGAATGCCAAAGGTAACACCCGAGCGAATTGTGATTCATTACAGGCGCCTCATGAGGGACAGGTCATTCACTTACCCAAACATTGCATGCAATCCGATGTAAAACCGGGCTAGCCACGCTACTTTCTATTTACTCTGGTTTTATGCAGGTCATGCGGAACGTTAACAAGCGTTATGAAAAAACTGACAAGTAAAACATTGAAATTCATGCCGCTTTACTTAGCGGCACTGTTCTTTGTTTTGTTTTTGCTCATTAAATTCACCCAACCCAGCGCGCAACGTAGCACTCAGTACCAACCTCCCACCATTGAAGTCAACATTCAGACAATCAAACCCGAAACTTTTCAAATCACTGTCAATTCTTACGGGTTTGTTGAAGCCCTGACCCACACCAAGCTAGCCACTCGCGTTTCAGGTGAAGTTAAATTCGTCGATGATTCTTTTCGACAGGGTGGCTTTTTCACAAAGAATCAACTACTCGTCGCTCTAGACAAGTCGGACTACAAGATTGAACTTGATATTGCAATGGCACAAGTGGCGGAAGCCCAAAGTCGCTACGCTAGTGAAAAAGCTCAAGCCGAAGAAGCCCATCACGATTGGAAGCGCTCCGGACGAAAAGGCGAGCCCCCTGCTTTAGCCGTTCGACAACCGCAATTGGATGCTGCCGCTGCCGCGTTGAAATCAGCCGATGCTGGCGTCGCTCGTGCATCTCTCAATTTGTCACGAACGGAAATACGCGCACCTTACGACGGCAGTGTAATTCAGCATTTTGTCGGCCTAGGGCAGTACGTTAGCCAAAATACTCCATTGGGCGAAATCTTTTCTCATGAAGCGGCCGAAATCCCACTCCCCATAAAAAATAGCGAACTCCACCTGTTGGGTTTAGATACAACCCCCAGAAGAGACTCCCATAAAGAAAACGCAGTACCCGTAACAATCACCTCCACTTTATTTTCCGAAAACGTTTGGTCAGGAGTCGTTGTACGTGTCGCAAGCGCCATTAACGAGCAGAACCGCCAGCTTAGCATCATTGTGAGAATACCCAGTCCTTTTAACCGCCAGCTCGACGACCGCATACCATTAAAAGTTGGCGAGTATGTGACGGCTAAAATCCAGGGAAAAACGCTACAAAACGCCATCATTATTCCCACCAACAGTATTTACCAAGGACGCTATGTCTTTCTGCTTAAGGATGGCCGAATTTACCGACAGGACATTATTCGCGTATGGAGTGATAAGGGTTTCACCTTAATCGAAAGCGGGCTAGCAGAAGGTGATCAACTCGTTGTCAGCGCACTCGGCCAAGTATCGTCGGGAACTTCTGCAAAGGTAACGGCAGACAAAAATTCACAGATAAAACCAAACGGAGCGACTAGAGCACCGTGATTTCTTGGTTCACCAAAAACGATGTCGCTGCAAATCTCCTCATGCTCAGCATTATTATGATGGGCGGTTTCACGATATTAAATTCGATCCCCATTGAGATTTTCCCGACAATCGAATCCAATCGCATTTCCGTAAAAGTTAACCTCAGAGGATCAACCCCTGAAGACTCGGAGCTATCGATTTCACAACGAATTGAAGAGTCTATTAACAATCTCGAAGGTATTAAGGAATACACCAGTTATTCATATGAAGGCGGTGCACGTGTTGAATTAAAAATTGCAGATGGTTACGAACCGCGCGCAATGCTTGATGACATCAAAAACCGTATTGATGCGATCAACACCTTTCCCTCCAATGCCGAACGCCCTATCGTCTCTCTTACCGTTTGGAAGCGTGATGTCATTACCGCCACAATATCGGGTAATGTGAGTGAACGAGAAATCCGCGAACTGTCGGAATATATACGCGAAGAGATTTTGGCGATTAAAGGGATCACACAAGTCACACTTTCCGGCGTGCGTGATTATGAAATTGCAGTCGAATTGACGCAAGACCACCTGCGAGAATACGGTGTAACTTTATCTGAAGTTTCTAACGCCATAGCCAATCATTCACTGGATTTATCCGCCGGTAATTTAAAGTCTAGCGGAGGCGACACCCTTATTCGCTCGAAAGGTCAAGCCTACCAACAAGACGAATTCGAAAACATCCCCCTCAAATCCAATAGCGATGGTTCGCTATTAAGAATTGGAGACATCGCAACAGTAAAAGATGGCTTTGAAGAAACTGCCGTTCGAACACGATTTAACGGAAAACTAGCCGCTGAAATTAATATTTACCGAGTCGGGAATCAAAGCGCTATTGATATAGCCGATAAGGTAAAAGCCTACATTGACAATAAGCAATCAAGTTTGCCTCACGGGATTAGTCTCGAATACTGGGGCGATCGCTCTCAGGTTCTGAAAAAAAGAATTCGTACTCTTATCACTAATGCGGTTTACGGCGGAATATTAGTCTTTATTCTTCTCAGCTTATTCTTACGCCCCATGGTCGCTTTCTGGGTATTTATTGGAATACCGGTTTCTTTTCTCGGCGCCTTTGCCATGATGCCACTATTAGGAAATAGTATTAACCTCGTGAGCCTATTTGGTTTTATCGTTGTACTCGGCATTGTAGTTGATGATGCGATCGTCACAGGAGAAAATATTTATACTCACCTGGGCACATCAGAAAGTGGGTTGGTTGCAGCCATACGAGGCACCAAAGAAGTTTCTGTGCCTGTCACATTTGGCGTCCTCACTACCGTTGCGGCGTTTGCTCCCATTGCTTTTCTAGGAGGGCAACGCGGCGCTATATTTGCCCAAATACCTGCGGTCGTCATACCCTGCTTATTATTCTCTTTAGTGGAGTCCAAATTTGTTCTGCCCGCCCACCTTAAGCACTTAAAATTACAGTCTTCAGATAAAATGGCCAACTGGCAAATATGGCAACAAAAATTTGCCAAAAATTTCGAACTCGCCATTTTGAAATACTACCAGCCCGTTTTACTTTGGACCTTAAAACACCGCTGGACAACCGTTGTGAGTTTTGTCGGATGTCTAATATGCATTATCGCCAGCGTTGCTTACGGCCACACTCGCTATACGTTTTTCCCTAGAATTCCGAGCGAGATTATCCGCGTAACATTAACCATGCCAACGGGAACACCATTTGAAATCACTGATCGTCACGTAGAGCACATTACCAAAAGCGCGCAACAGCTCAAGTCAAAATACAGCCAAGACGGTAAAAGTATTATCTTAAATATATTGTCCAGCACTGGCGGCCGAGGCGGAGCTTCCCATCAAGGAAGAATTCGTATTGAGCTGGCGCCACCGGAAACACGTATCATCGATATTGATAGCCAAAAAATTTCTGAAGAATGGCGCAATGCCATTGGCACCATCCCCGGCGCAGAGCAATTGTCCTTCCGTGCCGAGATTGGCCGAGGTGGCGACCCCATCGACATCCAGCTCAGAGCCAGTAATTTTGAAGACTTGCAAAACGCATCCGAACAAATTAAACAGCGGCTGACAACTTACCCCACCGTGTTCGATATCAACGATAGCCTAGCCGATGGTAAACAAGAATTAATGATCGAACTGAAGCCTGAAGCTTACCTTTTGGGCATTAGCCGTGCGGCGATTGTGCAGCAGGTTCGCCAGGCTTTTTTCGGCCTCGAAGCTCAGCGCATTCAGCGCGGACGAGATGATGTGAGGGTTATGGTGCGCTACCCAATTGAAGAGAGAGCAACTCAAGCTCAGCTCAATCGCATGCTCATCCACACGGCTAACGGCCAACAAATCCCGCTGTACATATTGGCTGAGCTCATTCCAGGAAGAGGCCCATCGACAATACAGAGGATAAATGGCTACAGAACCGTTAGCGTTCGCGCAGACGTTGATAAGGCCACAACTAACATGACATCACTGCAAACCGACTTGTACGCCTATATCGACACTGTGGTCGCACAATACCCCGGCATGAGCTATCAAGTTGGCGGAGAAGGTGAAGAAGAAGATGAAACCTATTCGACGCTGCGCTGGGGTATGCTCGCAGCTCTGTTTGCAATATTCTGCTTACTCGCAATTCCCTTTAAGTCGTATGTTCAGCCCCTTATCGTAATGTCGGTCATACCGTTTAGCGCCATCGGAGCAATGCTTGGCCATTGGCTAATGGGAATAAACCTTACGGTTATGAGCATTCTAGGGCTCGTGGCCCTCACAGGCGTTGTCGTCAATGATTCGCTCGTTCTAGTAGACTACATCAATAAAAAACTAACCAAGACAGACGACCTAATGGAAGCCATTCTCACCGCTGGCGCAGCCCGCTTTAGGCCTGTCATGCTCACGTCGTTAACTACATTTATTGGTTTGGTTCCGCTATTGTTCGAAAGGGAGACCCAGGCCCAGTTTCTTATCCCAATGGCTGTTTCCCTGGCTTTTGGAATCATCTTTGCCACGGCAATCACTTTGGTTCTCGTACCGATTAACTTTCTTTTTCTCCACAACACACAGCGCCTAATATTGCGCTTAAAAGAACAGCTACGGCCCAATCACCACTAAACACTCCAACACCACTCACATGCCCAACGCTCAACAAGCGCAGTCGTTCGACAGAAAGACGCACGGTCAGTTTGGCGCATTCTGACGCCGGTAGCACTAGGGAGCGTCCATCTCATCAGGCACATTTCAAAAAACGCCTTAATGATTAGAGTCGGGACTGTCGGCATAGACAGTCCCAATCAATACAGAATCGATTTGGGCTATTGAGTAAAAAGGATGGTTAACAAACTGAATACTATGGATTAAATAGACTTAATGAACAAACATCAGGCCAACGCCACTGCCTCCTGAATGCATGACTCGCATGCTGACAGGCTCTTCATTGATCTGGCCCACCATTTTTTTAAATAAGACCTGGACGACCGTACCAACCGGTGGAAGGGGATGATTATCAATATTCACCTGCGCCCCACCATCCGAAATATCACGAGCGAAACCAACTATGGTTCCGAATGCTGGGTGATGCATTTCCACACGCAATGATGTCTGGGTTCGTTGAAACTTTCGCCGCTCATCCACTTTTATTTCTCCAACCTATTAAGAGGCTCTTTAATTATCAATTTGAGTATAACCTAGCATGGTGATTTTTCACGCTCCGTCGTCGAAGTAACACGTATTCTGGCGCATAACGAAACGCCCACGTGATATCAAGAGCTCACTCACAGACTTATCCACAGAAATTGTGGGTAAGTCTGTGAGCTTAATTTTGTAGAGGCCGTTCAAAAATGCTTTTTGAGAGTCAAGAAAAATCACTCTCACAGGTCTCAATAAATATTTTTTCTCTTTAAAATCAAGGTGTTACACGACTTCTAAAGACGCAATCAAGCAGAATTTAATTTATCCACTGATCCATGTGAACTTCGGTTACACCATGTGGAAAACACTTGGCGTCAAGCGTTAAATAATGGTTTTATCCGCGAAAGTGATCGCTTACAAGGGTAACACTGGTAACGGTTTAAGCGGATTTGTTAATTTCTAAGCGTCCCCATCAAGGATCAGAAAAAACGCGATAAATACACCCCCAATTCATCTTTTTGGAGACAAAAAAGAGACAAAAAAATGCTCATTTACAGAAGTAAATGAGCAACAAATATAAGTCAAAAAACGATCTCCCAAAACAGGAATCGTAAATTGAAGAGCTTTTAGCCTACGGTCTGATCAAAATCGATACCAAGGCGACGTCCAACAATTTCATAGGATTCTACGACATTACCTAGGCCCTGACGGAAGCGATCTTTATCCAATTTCTCTCGGGTTTCAGCATCCCAAATACGACAACCATCGGGAGAAAACTCATCTCCGAGGATGATTTCACCTTCGAACATGCCAAATTCTAATTTGTAATCGACCAAAAGCATTCCAGCATCGAGGAAAAGCTGCTTGAGAACATCATTCACTTTAAACGTCAGCACCTTCATTTGGGCAACTTGATCGTCTGTCGCCCACGCAAACGAACGAATATGGTATTCGTTGATCATGGGGTCGCCCAGCTCATCGTCCTTAAGAAAGAACTCAAAAGTAGCTGGGTTTAAGTTGATACCTTCTTCAATTTTATACCGACGACAAATTGAACCCGCTGCAATGTTTCTCACGACACATTCAAGTGGCAACATATCGAGCTTCTTAACCAGGCACTCTTCATCGCTCAACAAGCGATCAAAATGTGTCGGGATACCCGCAGCTTCCAGCTTATCCATAATGAATGCATTAAACTTATTATTCACCATGCCTTTGCGGTCAAGCTTTTCAACTTTCTTTCCGTCAAATGCTGAAGTGTCGTTGCGGAAATGCAAAATCAAACGATCAGCAACATCGGTCGTATACACTGACTTTGCTTTACCAGCATACAGTTCTGATTTTTTTTCCATTGTCATTACCTTAATTTCTGAATATCTAACACTTGTCTATTTTGTACAATTTCGTCTGAGCTCTTTCATATGTATAGCTCAGCTCGAACGAGTTCTTTACTAGGTCTTAACCTTTGTAGGCTAACCTTTCCAATCCTTAACGTAAAAGCCAAATAGCTAGGCGCTCGACAGCTGTAACCAATCAAAACCGGCCTCTTGGCAGGCAAATCGAATCGATTTCGCCTTGGTGATGATTTCGCTCAACTCAGCTTTAACGCGGTCCAAACTGTTGTTCTTTTTACTGATATGCCCAACAACAATTTCCTGTAACTGGTCAAAGTTACAGTTAGCCAAAAAGCTCGCCGCTTGAGCATTATTCAAATGCCCCCAATGACTCGAAACCCTCGACTTTAGCGATGGAGGGTAAGGCCCTCTCGCCAGCATCTCTAGGTCATGATTCGCTTCGACCAATAGGCCATCGCAATCTTTGTAAGCCTCGATGATATGAGGCGTTACACTGCCTAGGTCCGTCAACACACCGAGCTGTATCCCGCTCTTGTCCCGAAAGATAAACTGAGCCGGTTCACGCGCATCGTGAGGCACGACTACAGGTGTTATCTTCATAGAGCCAATCGAAAAGGGCTCATAGTTACGAATCAATTGCAGATCAGGCAATTTACCTAAATCTTTACTCGCCCATGTTCCGTCTGTCATATAGACCGGCAACTGATATTTGCGAGCTAGAGGAGCAACGCCTTTCAGGTGATCCGAATGCTCATGAGTCACCACTACGGCGCTAATTTTATCGGGAGAAAGTCCCAAACGCAGCATTCGACGCTCGGTTTCTTTTATCGTAAACCCGCAGTCCAACAGCACCAACGACTCGCCGTCGTCAATCAGTGTGGCGTTACCAGAACTCCCACTGCCTAATGACGCAAATCTCAAAAGGATTCCTCAGGTAATATCAATGCGAACCCGGATTCGAGTTCGCCTTAAAGCACTATTTAAGCTTACGAGAAAAGTAAGCAACGACTGACGAGATAACACACGTCACGATTGTAATGCTGTAATTTAAATCAAATTTTTACGAATAACGCGAAGGACTTGTTTGGACTGAGCCGGTGGTAGTTTTTCACCACGAACATCTCGAACCACTACGTCCATCGCATTTTCAGTCTTTTCAATAAGAATAATGAGACCAATTGCATCTTCTAAAGGCTCACCATATGACGCACTTGGAACCGCCGAAAACTTTTCTTTAACATCGGCAGAAGCAGACAAATGCTTAAGTACTTTTTGCAAACTATACTCTGGTTTTTGCGGTAATTCATCGCCGGTTATGCGATCAAAAAAGCCTTTGTCGTCCCACTCGGGATCATAGCCTACATAGTACAAACCATTCGGAACGGACTCTTCCCACAAGATAAAGCTTTCTTTTTCTAAGGCGTGTGCGACCGACGCTTTTGCGCGAGACTCAAATAGACGAATGCGCATTGTCGGCTCTTGCATACCCTGTAAAAACTCCACTTTGGGTAGACCGCCAACATTTTGCCCCAATAAAGAAGCGGCATTGTTACTGATGTTTTGTGCCAAGATTCCGGCCAACTCGTTTAACAATGTACTAGCCCTGGCAGAATTATTTGATTCTAATGGCCAATCAATACGGGCGGGGATCGACGCGTCAGCAGAAAACTCTTTCTGAAGAATATGAATCTCAGAGGTTTCGGGATGAACACCCTTCTCAACGGTAATTCTAAAACGCGTTTTTTTAGAGGAATCGTCCTTAAAGATCACATCACCGGTTTCAATCGTACCGCTGGCAGGGTCACTGTGAGCAACACTCAAGCCATATTCACTGAGAAAATTCTGTGTCCGTGGCCAAACTTGGCTGGTCGAGGCATTCAGAAAAATCCACGATTGTTCACCCAGTTTTTGGATCTTAACCCCAACTTCACCTTTTTCAGTATTGATGGGAGTTGGACGCGGTACTTCGTACTCACCTAAAGCAACCAAATCACCAAATTCATCCCGAGAATCAACATCGGGGATCTGGTAAAGCGTTTCGAGTACCCGGCTATTCATACCCTTAGGTACTTCAATGGGTTTAAGCTCACCCGTTCTCAAATAATCCGTTTGCTTGCCACGAAAAACGCCACGCTCACCATAAAGCGTGCTGCAGCCAATGCAAAGAACCGTGGCAACAACCACGCTGAATTTACCGAAAGTAGACAAATAAGAAAGATACATACAGAGAAAAAGCCCTAAAGCGCGCCGCTCAATTTCATCGCCTGTGCTAGCTCAGGCTGGTATTGTTCATCTAGCAAGGTCATCGGTAGGCGAATGGTATTTTGCATCAAACCTAATTCCGCGACAGCCCATTTTACAGGGATGGGGTTCGACTCCAAAAATAAAGCTTTGTGCAAAGGCAACAATTTTTCATCAATGGAACGCGCCTCTTCGACCTGACCTTCTGCGATCAGTTCACACATGCGTGCCGTTTGGCGAGGCATGACATTGGCAGTAACAGAAATTTCACCGTGACCGCCCAGACGCATAAAATCAAACGCCGTTAGATCATCACCGGAATACAACAAGAAATCATCATCAACAAGCGCCTGAATGTCTTTTAAACGTTCCAAACAACCCGTAGCTTCTTTTATACCAATGATATTTTCAACTTTTGACAAGCGACCCACGACCTCTGGCAACATATCGACAGCCGTTCGGCCCGGTACGTTATAAAGGATTTGAGGCACTTCCACCGCTTTCGCTATCGCCAAATGATGCTGATACAAACCTTCTTGAGTCGGCTTATTGTAATAAGGGGAAACCAATAGACAGGCATCAACACCCGCATCTTTTGCTCGATTGGTTAAAAATATGGCTTCTTGAGTCGAGTTAGCGCCCGTTCCGGCAATTACCGGTATTCTTCCCGCGACTTGATCGACAACCGCACGAATCACTTGGATATGCTCATCTACGTTGAGCGTAGCGGACTCACCCGTTGTACCCACAGCCACGATAGCGTGTGTACCTTGCTCAATATGCCATTCCACCAGCTTATGCAGTGCGTCCCAATCCAACGAAAGATCCGCCTTCAATGGAGTCACTAACGCGACCATACTGCCTTTTAACATGGAAAACTCCGAAATATGAGTATGAAACTGGTGATGGAAAAATTCAGGTCGCAATAGTACTGGCCAATGACAAGAGTCTCAACCTCTTCCCATCATCCTTTCGTAAGAAAGCGGTTATTTACTAGGCTTTTCCCGCTCGGCAGCTTTTTGTTCCCGAAGTTTTGCACGACGCTTAGCGCGCCGTTTAAACGATTTCAGCTCATTCAAGCCATAGAAGTCTTTCTGATGATCGGGTCGGCTCTTAAATCGTCTATGCACCCAGAGGTATTGCTCGGGATATTCACGAATAAGCTCTTCCAGAAAAACATTCATTTGAGCCGCATCTGCGATCTCATCATCACCATAGCCATCAAGCTCTGGGTAAATTTTGACACTGTAACCCGAACCATCTCGCTTTCGGAAAGCACAGAATGATAAGACCTTCGCCCGCCCCATTTTCGCCAACTGGCTCGGCGCCGTTACGGTTGCCGTATTCACCCCCATAAATGGCACAAATGTACTGTAACGGTGCCCGTAATCTTGATCGGGGATGTAAAACACAACGCGTCCCTTCCTCAACCCTCGCACCATCGACCGCACTTCGGATTTTGGCAGCGCCTTCGTCTGAGGCCCGTGCCGCTCTCTGCCCTTACGCATAATATATTCATAGACTGGATTGACGTGCGGCCGATAAACGCCAAGGTTCTGCTCTGGGTAAAGCCGGTTCATCGAAGCTAAGGCTATTTCAAGGGATGTAAAATGATAGGAGAAAAACAAAATACCCTGCCCTTTTTCCAAGGCATCAAACAATATCGATTGGCCTTCAACATCAAGAACCTTATTAAGCCGCCATTTTGGCCAAAACCACGCAACGCCCATATCGATCAAGCCCTGACCTACCGACTCCATCGAACGCCAAAACAGCTCTTCTTTCTCTTGCTCGTTCAATGCTGGAAAACAAAGATCAATATTTTTCCGCGCAACAATACTGCGCCGATCGCTCAGTCTCGCCGCTAGGCGTCCAAGTTTCGCACCCAACCACATGAGGGCTCGAAACGGCAGTACTTGGACAACGACATACAGCAACCCAAAGCCCAGCCACATAAACCAGTGCTTAGGGTGAAACAGTCGAAAGGAAAACGTCACACGTCCCATTAAATATTAATTTCCGGTACTTTTAAGGAGCTGGATTTGGGTTTTGAGCGTGAATTTCATCAATTCGCGTCAATACCTCTTCGCTAAGATCAATATCAATACTCTCGATATTGTCCTTCAACTGATCCAGGTTTGTCGCACCAATAATGCTAGATGTCACCGACTGCCGCTGATTAACAAAGGCCAAGGCCATTTGAGCCGGATTCAAACCCACCTCATTAGCAAGATCAAAATACGCTTGAGTTGCCATGCCTGCTGCATCGTTTAAATAGCGCTGAAAACGCTCAAACAAGGTTAAGCGAGCCCCTTCGGGCTTCTGGCCATTAAGGTATTTACCGCTTAAAGCCCCAAAAGCTAGCGGCGAATAGGCGAGTAAGCTCACCTTCTCACGGATGGCCATTTCACTCGTGCCAATATCAAAGGTTCGATTCAGGAGGTTGTAAGGGTTTTGTATCGAAACAATACGCGGGAGTTCGTATTTGTCAGATAATCGCAAATATTCGTAGATACCCCATGGGTTCTCATTAGAAATACCAATATGTCGGACTTTTCCTGACTTCACCAAATCGGACATCGCCTCTAATGTCTCTCGAATTTCAATTCCGTCATCTTCGCCGTGCTGATATTCCAGACGACCAAAAAAGTTAGTTGAGCGTTCAGGCCAATGCACCTGGTAAAGATCAACATAATCCGTTTTTAGACGCTGTAACGAACCGTCAATCGCTTCGTCTATTTGAGCTTTGCTCAAACGCGGGCCGCTGCGAATATGCCCCATGCCGCTATTACGCGAAGAACGCCCCGTCACCTTAGTCGCCACAATGATTTTATCGCGTTTACCACTTTCGGCCAGCCAGTTGCCCATAACGGTTTCTGTACTGCCCTGGGTTTCCGGCTTTGGCGGCACGGGATACATTTCGGCTACATCAAAGAAATTCACCCCCATATCAACAGCCATGTCCATCTGGGCGAAACCCTCTGTCTGAGTATTCTGCTCACCCCAGGTCATGGACCCAAGACAAATCCGACTGATATCAATATCCGTACTGCCAAGTTTGGTGAATTTCATAGTGATACTCCGTGGAGAATGAAAAAGAAGAAGGGATGGTTCGCTAATGCAATACACGATGCGGCTATTGCATCCGATATGACTAACTCCAAACCCAATATATCCGAGAAAACAGCGCAAACAACAAAACACCAATAAGCTACAACGAAAAAAGGCGGTTTAACACCGCCTTTTTCTTACTCCGCTTAGTCTCTAGAGCCTTTTGAAACTAGCCCTCAGACAACTAAAAGTTAGCCGTTACTTCGGGGCTAAGATCTTCTTCGTAATCAACGTTGTCGACACCAAAGCCAAATAGCCTCAAGAAGTCATCATGATGACCGTGAAAGTCGGTAAGCTCGAGCAAGTTCTCGTCATTCACTTCCGGCCAGATTGCTTCAACCTGTTCTTGGACGGCTCGATCGAGCTCTTTATCGTCCATACGTAAACGGTTTGTATCATCCAAGCGCGGTGTCGCACTATATAAGCCTTCGGTAAACAAACGATAAGCTTGTTCAATACAACCTTCGTGACTGCCATCTTTCTTCATGACTTTGTATAAGATAGAGAGATACAAAGGCATGATCGGAATAGCTGAACTCGCCTGTGTTACCAGGGCCTTAAGCACAGAAACATTCGATTGCCCCTTCAGTCCGGCCAAAGATTCGTTAATCGCAGCTGATGCACGATCCAAATCTTCCTTTGCTTTACCAATCGTTGCATGACCGTAGATAGGCCAAGTCAACTTATCACCACGATAGGTATAGGCAGTTGTTTTACAACCTTCGCTTAGCACATCGGCATCTTTAAGGGCTTGAATCCACATTTCCCAATCTTCGCCACCCATCACTTTTACTGTGTTGCGAATTTCATCATCGTTGGCAGGCTCTACTGTCAGTTCGGTGATTTTCAAGGTGTCTGTGTTTAAGTTCTTCTCAGTGAAGCCTTTACCAATCGGTTTCAATACAGAGCTATACACTTCCCCAGAGTTCGGGTCTGTGCGACGCGGCGAAGCCAAGCTGTACACAACTAAGTCGATTTTACCGAGATCCGCTTTAATCGCTTCAATAGCCTTGGCTTTCACTTCATTTGAAAACGCATCGCCATTAATACTCTTCGCATAAAGCCCTTCAGCCTTAGCTTTTTCTTCAAAGGCTACCGAATTATAAAAACCGGCAGACCCCGTCTTTCTTTCGGTTGCAGGCTTTTCAAAAAATAACCCCAAGGTATTAGCCCCACAACCAAATGCGGCACTGATTCTCGACGCTAAGCCATAACCGGTAGAGGCACCGATCACCAATACATTTTTAGGCCCATCCGAAATGGGACCTTGCTTTTTGATGTAATCGATTTGCTCTTGAACGTTTTGCGCACAGCCTTTTGGATGAGCGGTGATACAGATAAAGCCACGAACCTTGGGTTTAATGATCATATTTTTCTCGCCATACACGCCGTTAGCAGGCGTTTTGAGTATACTATCGCCAACGAATTGGCCACATTTTCAGTGCGGCATTATAACTGAAGCATCATTTTGTGCGAGCCATTCCGCTTACCTTATTCACGTGATTTCAATTCACTCAGCTCTTTTTATCCAGCCAAGGCCCTTTACATTAGATTATGGTTACACTTCGTTACGCCACCTCACCTTTGTGGACACAGAAAATCCTGGAAGAATTCGATTCATTTTTGATCGACCATGCTGCTGCCGAAAAAAAAGCCTCGGGCATGGCAACCTCCATGCTTTCTCACTATCCCGACAGAATAGAACTCGTCAATGCCATGCTTGACTTGGCGATTGAAGAAATGACCCACTTCCGTGAAGTGGTCAAGATTATGACCCAGCGTGGCATTATTCTCGGCGCGGACACTAAAGACGCTTACGTCGCTCAATTAAGAAAGTTCATGCGCAAAGGCAGTGACGTTTATTTTCTAGACCGCTTAGTCATCGGCGGGATTATCGAATCCCGCGGCTGCGAACGGTTTGGTTTGGTTGCTGAAGCATTACCCCCTGGCGACTTAAAAAAGTTTTATCTCGCGATTACAGAGTCTGAATTGCGCCATGAAAATCTTTTTATCGATTTAGCTAAGCTATATTTTCCGGAAAAAATAGTGAATGAACGGCTTGATACACTATTGGATGAAGAAGCAAAAATTTGCGAATCACTCCCCATTATTGCAGCTCTACACTGACACTTGCTATCAACTATCGTGACGAGCAACCACCAGCAATTCACAATATTATTCCGTGAGTTAATTTAGAATTGAATTAGAGCTGAAAAATAAGCACTAACTCTTTAAATCGCCAAGCCAAAGAATCTTTCACAAAAAAATAAGAGTTCCAAACATCGAAAAATATTTGTCACGTTACGCAGAGCCAGAGGCTTCAAAAGTAGAAGCCCTTCTACCGGCATTGCCACGCCACTACAAAAACATTGTGGTCATACCCGCGTTTGATGAAAGTTGCCAGTTTATAGAACGTTTAAGCCAGCATCCGAACATATCGAGCGCATTAGCCATAATCGTGATCAATCAGCCCGAAGACACGAACGTAAATTCAAACAACGATCTCTTATTCAAACATTTAGTTAACGGCACCACCCAGAAATTCAATCACCACAATCTATTTTTCATTCGAACAGACAATTTTGATGCCGTGGTAATTGATCGATTCAGTTCTGGCCAACAAATACCCATCAAACAAGGGGTTGGTCTTGCCCGAAAAATTGGCTCAGACGTCGCATGCAAAATTATAAATGACGGAAATTTAAACATTCCATGGATTTATTCAGCGGACGCAGATGCACATCTACCGGAAAATTATTTCTCTCTCAAAAAAACGCCTAGCACCGCGCCCAACCTCCCCGCAAAAAAACAAGAATACTCCGCGTGTGTTTTTGATTTTACGCACAGCAAAAACAATTCAAGAGAATCTATAGCCACGCAGCTTTATGAGCAAGGTCTCAAATATTATCGTAGTGGATTATTATGGGCCGGATCGCCCTATGCTTTTTACACATTAGGTAGCACACTGGCATTCACTCCCGAAGCCTATTGTAAAGTAAGAGGATTCCCCAAAAAGCCTGGGGCAGAAGATTTTTATTTGCTTAACAAGCTAGCAAAAGTAGGGGCAGTTTATTACGAACCCGAGATCATTGTTTTACTGGACTCTCGCATATCCGAACGCATTCCCTTTGGCACCGGACCAGCGGTTAAAAAAATCATTACATTAGCCGAGAATAACGAAGCATATCACTACTATGCACCGCAGATTTTTGGCGCGTTAAAAACTTGGCTAACATGGGTGACAGGTGACCTCGCCAAATTTTTACGCCAAAATAATGACTTGAACGCTATCTGGCGCCCCATTGCACAAACATCTCTTTCTCCTGAAATCATCGCTGCGATCGATTCAATCCAATTCAATAATTTTATATCCCACGCCGTTGTGCAATGTAAAACGCCCAAAATGTTTTTATCGCATTTTCACGAATGGTTTGACGGATTTAAAACGCTAAAATTTATTCATTTTTTACAGAATAATTATTTCCCTCCCCAAAATATCACTCAATGTTTAAGCGCTCAAGAACACTGGAAACAATAGAAAATATCGAATCGATAGAATTCAAACGAAGTGAGCCGATACAGAAGTCTCATTTCACATAAATAATACCCCACGTGCACTAGCGCTTGATTATACTCCAAGCAACCCCGTTTCCTCTTAAACAGCCCCTGCCAGCCTATGAACAAATCCGTTCTAGACCGTAGAAGACAAATCCGTATCCGATCAACCTTGATCGCCAGTGCTGATTACGTCTTAAACATTGCTATATTGGGAACATTCTTTATATTCGCTAAAGTCGAATTACCAGCCGTAATTGCCATAGTTTTATTAACAGTTTTTATCAATATTGTTTTTTTAAGTCTTACTGTTTCTGGCAAAAGCGAATCCTATAGTGACCCCTCACTTACAACGCTTCAAATCAGTGCCGGCTGCATCGCGAATTTAGTATCGTTAGCCTTAGCACCACAAATGGCCTATGTTTTTGCCATAAACTTATTTATCCCCCTCGCCTATGGCAGCCTCCACTTTAAGCGTGGAGGCTTTATATTGGCATGGGTTTTAGTCACCATATCTTTCGTCACTATCATCCATTTCTCCGAAAATTCCGTTCAATTCGCCATCAACTCGGCAACCGACAAATATTTATTTTCCCTCGTCGTTAGCTCAGCCTTAGGGCGCTTTTTAATTATCAATGCTGAAGTTTCCAATATTAGGCACCAACTACGCGATAAGAATCGAGCATTAAAAAAAGCCTTTGGCCTTTTAAGAGAGGTTACTGAAAAAGACGAGCTTACAGGTATGGCCAACCGCCAGGCATTTACGAACATTTTGCTAGAATCCTGCAGTCCTCTGGTCGAAAAAAATAGTCTATACATTGCCATTATTGAAATTGGCGCACTCACAAAAACTAACGATAAAACCATACGGGAAAAATCCATTCGTGCCGTAAGCGACATTTTAAGCTGTCGCTTACGGCGCAGCGACACCATCGCTCGCTTTAGTGAAAATCAGTTTGCCCTACTACTGCCTGAATCCCCCAAACACGCCGTTATACGCGTGCTCGAACGCGCCCGACTTGAAATAGAAGATATCAACTGGGATTACTACAATGTAAAACCTCCCGTCACCACCGCCATTGGCCTCACAGAATGGCTCAAAGGGGATAACCCCTTTGAGACCCTAGCTCAGTGTGAAACGGCACTAAACACAGCAAAATTGGGCAAGTCAAAAGGGTTTTTCTTTTACGGCTCAGAAACCGCTGTTGCCTAAACGAACTCACCCTGCCCGGCACTTCCAAACTGAAAAGAACAGCGCGCTACTTAGCTCTTAAGCCGCTCCCCCGTTAACTTTATCGCTCCCTCCTCTAAGCAAATTTCAGCAAACCACAGTAATATTTATAGAATCACGAGAAAAGGACTCAATGGCGTCAATAGAATACAATGCGCGCCATTAATCTTATCGAACATATCATCCTCCTCGCTATATCTCTCGTCGCAAACCTCCTATCGGCAATGGCTGACGGCGGTACTGGGTTACTGCAACTCCCGGCCCTTATTTTCTTAGAGCTGCCCTTTGCCATAGCTCTAGCAACACACAAAATAGCCACCGTTGCTCTCGGAGTCGGCGCTACCGCAAAACATATACAAGAAAAAAACGTACAAACAGGCTTTGCGATTCTTATGCTTGCCAGTGGTCTCCCTGGCGTAATATTGGGCGCGAATATTATTCTGGAAATACCAGAATCTCTCGCAAAGTTCATGCTGGGCATATTGACCATTGATATCGGTGTCTACTCCCTATTACATAAAACACTTGGCAACACCTTCAACCCCAAGCATCGTGACACCAAAGGTTTGATCATCGGCTGCCTGGGATTGTTTATATTGGGCATATTCAATGGTTCCCTAACATCTGGCACCGGCCTTTTTGTTACTATATGGCCTAATCAGTTGGTTTGGCTTTGACTACAAAAGGGCAACCGCTTACACCCTTATAATGGTGGGTTTATTTTGGAATGGTACGGGGGCTACGACCCTTGCGTTACAAGCTCCGGTTAAATGGTCATGGCTACCCATGCTACTATTAGGCTCGGTTGTCGGAGGATATTTTGGTGCCCATGTAGCAATAAAATACGGCAACCTCCTAATTAAAACGACATTTCAAGTCGTAACCATATTTGTTGGTATCTCACTTATTTACGCAAGCACACTAAATTAATATGACGCTCATTCATCGACTACACCCTAAAAATATATTTATCGCCCTAGATGAAATAGATGCTCAGCCCCCTTCTTACACACTAGACCGGCCACAAGCACTCCGACGTGTATTCATCACCATGGCCTGCGTCGCTGTATGTCTTTTACTCATACACTACATGAAGTACAACACCTCCTTTCGCGCAAGCTTAGCCTTACTTTCAAATATCCAAGGGCGCGATGGCCATTTTTGGCTTTCCCAGATTAACGCCACAGGGTTTGGTCGGCTTATCGGTTACGCTTGGTGGACGTTATGGCATGTGGTCGGGTTCGTTGTCATTCCATTTTTTGTCATTCGCTATGTACTCAAAACCCCATTTCTCGATATGGGGTGGCGCTGGCAAGATACCAATAAACACTGGCGTGGCTACCTCTTACTTCTTAGTCCTATTTTGGTTTTTGTTGTCGTCGTGAGCCAAGGCCAGGATTTCGTAGATCACTACCCGTTTTACAAGCAAGCAGGTAGAAGCTGGTTTGATTTTTTTGCTTGGGAATTTTTATACCTGCTGCAATTTATCTGCTTAGAATTCTTCTTCCGTGGTTTTTTTATTAATTCATTACGGCCAGCTGTGGGTGCTAATGCAGTTTGGATTATGTGCGTTCCCTACCTTATGATTCATTTCCCTAAGCTATGGTTGGAAGCAGGCGGAGCTATTCTCTTTGGCCTGTTTTTAGGGATACTGGCTTTACGCTCTCGTTCTATTTGGGGCGGATTTTGCGTTCACGCAGGTGTTGCCGTGAGTATGGATGTGGCTTCATTGATTAAGCAGGGCGGATTGCCTGATCAGGTTTGGCCGTTTTGAGTTTCTATTCCCTAGTTTCGATACCTTAGGGAGATAACCATTTGGCATAGCAAGCTACCCCTTATTGAAAAACTATTCCCGCAAGTCTAAAATCACCTCCCTGCGAACGTGGGCATTAGTTTCACCAAAACAAACTTGCCTCAACAACGATAATTCGGAGCTCGGGTAACCTAAGGAGCTATTTAAAACCATAACCATTAATTTTCTCGCTGCATAGTAACTTTTGCCAAACACTAACATCTGACAAGTATCAACATAGGTAGATATAGGAAAGCATATATTAAAAGGCAATTATTGGACGACTGATACTAGCAACCGATTAAAAAGCGTTAAACGCACTCCAAAAAATAGCAGCGACCATTTCCCTCCCAACAACAAGAACAACTAAACCTGGCATTCTTTCATGAACACCGATCACCGTCACCAAAACAATTTCATACGTCGACTGATACTTCTCACGGTCATAACCCTTATACCATTTAGCAACCTTGCCAACAGTAAGGGAATAAAGGACCTCCAAAGCCCGAAAAAACAAGTTTATTACTTCGATGTACCTCGACAGACGCTAGTACAGGGGATTATCGAATTCGCCATTCAATCTAATGTAACGGTAATCGTTAACAGTACCGCCATCAAAGAATATCCATCGATATGCCATTGTCGGTTTTTTCACATCAGAAGATGCTCTAGAACAACTGCTGTTCAAGTCACCCATGAATTTCACCTATGTTGAAAAAAACAACTCATATGTCCTTACTCAAAAGAACAGTAATCAGTTAAACACTCCCGAGGACGGTATTGATATTGCTCCTCCAACTATCGAAGAAGTCATCGTTAGTGGAGCTCACTTCCCACAACGATATCACTCCATCACAAGCTCTCTGGTCCACGGTAATCTCTCCTCTTTTGACACGGCACGATTTATTAATGTATTGCCCTCCGGGCTTCTTCGTGATCAATCAACCGAAACATTGACGGAAATTCTACGGAATACCAGCGGCATTACACCGGGCGATGGGTTCGCCGATAGCAATGACGATTTTTTTATTCGGGGCTTCCCCCGGAACTCTACCTATATCGACGGGTTTCGCCTGGAGAATAGTACCGGAACCAAAGTTTCGCCTACAAACATCGAAAAGATAGAAATACTTAAAGGACCATCAACACTACTCTATGGGCAGGCAGAGCCAGGCGGAGTGGTCAATATCATTCGAAAAAAACCCTTAAGCCAACCACACAGTAAAGTCGAAATATCCAGCGGTAGTGGTAACAAAAAACTCGTGAGCGTTGATATCGCACGCAGTACATTACCCAACGACTCCCCTTTAGATTTTCGATTAATTTATACTCATCAGCGACAAGAAAAACTGCCGGACGTCACGGAAAGAGAGCAGGATCTTGTTGCCCCCACTGCTCGATGGCAAGTCAATAACACCACGCAGATTAATATAGGCGGCGAATTTCAAAAAAGCTCTCAAGTAAGGGATCAAGGTACTGTTTTGTTTGCCCCCGAAGGCGAATCTCTCAGCATCGTAACAATAGACTCTCCCGCCAGCCAAGCACGACCAGAGTTCAAATCTGAATTCAAACTATACAATATTGATGTAAGGCATGACCTGTCTGACTCTTGGTATATTAATGCGAGCTATTTTAAGCAAAGCGAAAAAAGGCTTGGGGTCCGGGCCAGTTTAAGCTCATTGACCACCACTAACGTTGTGATAGATAGAGAAGATTTCTCTCCCGATAATACGTTTGTTTTTGTAAATGGTATTTTGATACCGATACCATTCGGCACCTCTCTAGAAAGCGACAACGAACAACCGTTCTCGCTAGCCACATTACAGAGCCTTTACGATGAAGAAGCCAAAAGCAATTCGGAGCTATTTAAAATACTCGCTCAAGGCTCTTCATCGTTTTGGGGCTTAAATCACCACATCAGCGCAGGAGCTGACGTGTATCGTCAAAAATTATTTGAAAAATTTACATTGGAAGAGCGTATTGACATTCGCTCACTAACATTAGACGGTGAAAACACAACAAACCCCCTAGCCCAAATAGAGAGTTCACTAGCATTCAAAGACGGAGATGGCGAACTTAGCACTCGATATCAAAACTTGGAATATACGGATTACGGAATCTACGCCCAAGACAGTGTAGAGATTAGCAGTGAACTGATCACGTCCTTCGGTGCCCGCTATACAGTAACAAGCGGAAGATATAAAAATTCGAATACAGAAACATCTTCAGAAGCATATACCGACTTGGAGACATTTAAGGAGCTTTCAACTGATATTGGAGCTGTTTATCACGCATCAGATAACGCATCACTGTACTTTAACTACAGCCAAACGGTTATGGCTAATTATCAACTAGATGATTTTGAAACAAAAATTACAGAACCCGAAACATCAGAACAACTCGAAGTAGGCGCAAAAATTCTCGCGCTAGACAATCGACTAATTGCCACTGCAGCAATCTATAAAATAAATAAAGCCAACATTGTAGAGATTAGCTTCACTGACAACCAGAGAAATGCGACAGTCGGTGGAGAACAATCTTCACGAGGCATTGATATTGACTTTAACTATCAACCATTCAGCAGCACCTCTTTAATCGGAGCATTTTCCCACGTCAATGCAATCATCACGAAAGGGGAATACGAAGGTAAAACCCCCGTTCTTGCCAGTAGCAACACTGCAAGCCTATTTATAAATCACACCTTTTCGGGCCACTCCCTCAACGAGCTAAACATCAATTTTGGAGCCTATTACATTGGCAAACGATATGGAGATCCAGACAATAAGTTTGAGCTTAAAGGCTACACCGTTTTGGAACTCGGTAGCTCTTATGCATTTTCTGTATTTGAATCCAATACAGTACTTAAAGCCAGCATTAAAAACCTACAGGATAAAGACTATATATCCTCTTCTGAAGGCGCTATTCGTGTAAATCATGGTGCAGGTCGAACGATTACCGTCTCGCTCAATATCACGCTATAGACATAAAAATAGAAGGCTGAATCAAGAGTAACTCTGACGGACAATTTACTCTTGATAAGCTCGCTATTTAAGACGCAGGTTTGTGAAACTCGATGACATTATCGTCTGGATCTCGGATAAAGATAAACGATGCTCCATCCGGCGTCACAATTGGCCCTTCGGTTATCGTGTAGTCAATTGACTCCAGGTACTTCTGTGCAGATTCCAAGTCGGTAACTTCAAGTGCAACATGGGTGTAGCCTGTATGTTTTTCAGGAACATCCATTAAAATGTTGAGCGTACTAGTTTCAGACGCATTCAAAATAAAATTAATATTGACACCCGAAGGGTGCTCCATTATCGCAACAGGTTCCGGGCCTATAGGGCCAACAATAAACTCAAAACCAAGCTTTGCGTAAAAGGCTCTACTTTTTTCTAAGTCGCTGACGCGAAGTCCTAGATGGTTGATTCTGGTAATCTCTTTCATTGGGGGTACCTAGCGATTAGACAAAGAAGATCTCATTCTAGTTGAATTCACTTTCCCTCGCCATACAGCTGCTCGATGCCCCTCCACACGGCTAACAACGTATAGCTCTAAGCGGAGAATTTTAATCCAGACCTTCCAACTTAGATCCAAGACTTGCACCACAACCGAATTACAATAACAATACCCAGCAGCTTACTTTCACAGTCCCACAAATGAGCAGGAATCACTTTGCCACTACCGATCACCCCGCTTTTACCTAAGATACAGACGATCCTTTCGGGTCAAAGTAATCTTGTCCTTCAGGCCGAACCGGGCGCGGGCAAGTCAACCGCCCTCCCTATAAGCCTAATAGAGGCCGACTGGCTTTGTGGGAAGAAAATTTTGATGCTGGAACCGCGCCGCGTCGCGGCCAAGTCCATCGCCCACTACTTAGCCGCTCAACTCGGAGAGAAGGTCGGGCAAAGAATCGGCTACCAAGTTAAAAATGATCGTAAAATTTCAAGCGAAACGATTTTAGAAATCGTTACTGAAGGTATTCTGACCCGGAAATTACAGGGGAACCCTGAAGTCTCAGATATCGCCTTGATTATATTTGATGAGTTTCATGAGCGATCTTTACACGCCGACCTATCCTTGATGCTTGCACTTGAAGTACAGCAAACCATTCGAGAGGATTTAAAATTACTCGTCATGTCGGCAACAATCGACACGCAAGCGATTGCTCGATATATGAATGAAGCGGGTGCTAACACCGAGATTATTGAGTGCCCTGGTAGAGTTTTCCCTGTCGCTCTCAACTACACCAAAATTCGTAAAATACCGCTTAGCCAGCAAGTTACCGATGTATTGAAGATGGTATTCAACGATAACGCTCAAGGCGATACACTGGTTTTTCTTCCTGGGCAAGCCGATATTCGACGATGTATGAGCCAAGCAAAAGAAACGTTTTCCTCTCAACCCAACGTTCTATTTTTACCGCTATTTGGCGCCCTTCCCATCGCCCAACAGGAACAGGCTCTATGCCCCGACCCGAATGGGAAACGGCGGGTGATTTTTACCACTAATATTGCAGAGACCAGTTTAACAATCGAGGGCGTTACCTGCGTTATCGATAGCGGTTTGGAAAAAACACTGACCTATGATTCAAGCAGCTGCATGACGCGTTTAGAAACGACGTATATTTCAAAGGCCTCTGCAGAACAAAGAAAAGGCCGTGCGGGGCGGACACAAGCCGGGACGTGTTTTCGGCTATGGGATGAAAACAGGCAAAACACCCTTAAGGATTTTACTGCAGAAGAGATCGTATGTTCAGATCTCAGCGGGCTTGTCTTAGAGCTATTCCTCTGGGGGGGAAAAGATTTTCAGGATATTCACTGGCTGACGCCACCGCCAGTTCACCACTTTGAATCAGCTAAAAAAACACTGCGCTCTCTGGGCTTAATTGATGACGACAACGCGGTCACAGCTCTTGGACGTAAGACAGCCAAAATTGGATTGCCGCCACGTTTATCCGCGATGCTTTTACAAGCTGTCACCAAGATAGAAAAAAATATCGCCTGCGAGTTAGCCGCATTACTTTCGGATCGGGATATTTTTTCTCAACACAACGGTGTCGACATTGTCGATCGTCTATTGGCAATTCAAGACTATAAAAACAACCGCAAAAAGGCGCTGGCGACTTACCCGATAAAAAGCGGCGCTCTTGAACAACTTCTGCTAAGCACGAAGCCCCTAAGGCGCCTTGTAAAATGCGAGTCGAACAACGCTTACACCCTGCATCAGTTAGGCGATATCATTGGAAAATTAATGATACTCGCGTACCCCGATCGCTTAGCAAAGCGACGATCGGATAACTGCGGACGCTATCAGCTGGCCAATGGGAAGGGCGTATTTTTACACGATAATGACCCCCTGTTCGGTTCCGAATGGTTGGTTATTGCCGATTGCGACGGCCAAAAAAAAGAAGGCCGTATTTACAGTGCCTGCCAAGTCAGCTTTAGCAGCATCAAAGAAAATATTGGCTCCACCTTGATTGAAGAAGACAAATATACCTTAGACAAGAACAAGCAAAAGATTTTAGGGCGACGTATTACGCGCTATGGCGCGATTCAAATAAAATCGATCAACATCGAAAAGATTGATCCGTTGAAGTTTCAAGAGTGCTTAAAGCAGATTATTCAGGAACAAGGTTTGGGGATTTTACACTGGACTGAAAAATGCGACAGTTGGGTAACGAGAGCCCAATGGTTGGGACATCACTTGTCCGGCTTCCCTAAGATTTCTAAAGAAACGCTCCTGCAGAGTACCGATACATGGCTATTTCCGTATACATCGAGCTTAACGAGCATAGCAGCGTTAAAACGCGTGAATATCCTGGAACTGCTGAGCGGAATATTGAGCTGGGATGAGCAGCAATTACTTGAACGTGAAGCACCGACTCACTACCTTACACCCAGCTCAAAGTCTTTACCGATTACCTACCATGACAATCGTAGCCCTACGGTTTCGGTTGTTTTACAGGAGATGTTTGGGCAAGTTACTTCACCCATGCTCGCGAACAACACTGTGGCACTCACCTTTGAATTACTGTCTCCCGCCCGACGCCCGATTCAAACCACGAGTGATTTAGGTAACTTCTGGAAAACGTCATATTTTGATGTTGCAAAGGATATGAAGGGGCGCTATCCAAAACATCGGTGGCCAGACAAACCGTTATTAGAAAAGCCGGGGAAATCTTACCGTCGATAACCTACGCTAGCATTCCAAATACAAAAAACACAATCTATTAAAAAGAGTCGAACGTGGATTTTAAATTTTACAAATGAATATATGCAGCCCGAAGCAAAGTTCTCCATGGGGCATGAAGCCGTAGGACGTTGGCTAACGGAGGAGTTAGGAAAAAACCGGGATTCTATTGAGGCCCTACTCCAAACGATAACTAAAATCGAAAAAAACGAAATCCGAAAGAAATCAATAGAGGGTAAAGAGTTTATTTTACGAATAGATAGAGATGAAGTTGAGATCGTAGCCCTAGCCTTGGACGGAGACATAGGCTCAGATTTTGATACACAGGATGATATCCCTGAAGATACCAATTTGTATAACGAGGAAATGAGGGCGGAATGTGGTTTGCCCGACTTCAAGCACGCGGTTGAATCTTGGCAGGCGTTTATTTGCAGGTAAACGCCTACGCCTGCTCTTATGTAAATGAGCCCCCAATAAACTAGCGTAGCTGTGAATTAACCCCACCAACACACATTAATGGGAGTTTTTAATCAAACTTGTTAATGGAGCGACCATTTACACCCCTTGGATTCAACTCTGAAGTGC
>JAWSUZ010000102.1:0-4403 GCA_033852165.1 Agarilytica sp.
ATTTAAGTGGGAGGGCCCTGCCTTCTGTACGGCCAATTTCAGCTCGGAAAATCAATTCTAGTTCATCGCTAGCATTCCAGACCCAAGAGGTGCGTGCGAAGGTGGTTTCCATTTTACCGGCATTATCACCAACTTTGGCAGGATTGACGTAATTGACTAAACCACCAACTGCTGTGGGCGTTCCATCATATTCGTTGTCGAAGTATCCGGGATCATCATCGTGATAGACGACAACTCTTCCTGATAGGTTATCGGTAACAGGAAAGGATACGGCACCCGCAAGCGTCGCTTGACGGTGGTCGGTAATGTTAAGTTTAACTTTTTCGTCGAACTCATTGCCAGGTAAAGTCGTTCGTATACTCACTGCACCGCCGGTAACGTTACGACCAAACAACAAGCCCTGTGGCCCACGAAGTATTTCGACAGATTCTAAATCAAACATATCTAAAACAACGCCGTAAGTAACACCAAGGTACATGCCATCTATAAATGTTCCTACTGTAGGGTCAACAGAAGGGATTGAGCTGTTAATACCTTGGCCGCGAATCGAAAAGTTTTGAACACCGGGAAAGGTACCAATAGCTTCGAGCTGAACGTTCGGTGCCCTGTAGCTTAAGTCTTCTAGATTTTTAACAAACATTGCGTCTAATTGTGCCGAGCCGTAGGCTGTAATAGCCAGTGGCACGTCTTGGGCTGCCTCGGCAGAATCTTTTTTCCGTGCAATCACAAACACTTCTTCAAACATCGCAGCTGCCGAGCCTTTTTTGGTCGGCGATTTTTCCTCGGCAATAGCACCATGGGCAATAAATAGCACAACGGCACAGGAGAGTGGTGTTTTTAAGAAATTTACTTTTTTCATTGTCTATCCCCAGTGTGGTAGAACCTTTTAGTAAAGATTAATAAGAAATAAAGTATTTCATCTTCAATAAACAGTCTAACAAATATTTTTTTATTTTTATCAACAAGAAAATCAAGCCAGAAAAAATGATATCACTCTTGCCAGAGCATATTTTTTATTTTGACAAGACCAATGTAAGGACCATTTGGATGTGTTTTTTCCTGCAACGAAAATTGTATCAACCTGCATGAGTGATCATGTTTAGCAGAATATGCAGAAGGTGTAATTTTAAAAAAATGAATCCTAAAAAACATGAAATTGGCATCAAAGTATGAATATTTGTCACTATATCTCATACCAAATAGGCCGCGCGCGCTATAATGTCGGTGCGTAAATAATATTGAATATGATAGTAAATCAGCTCCAGAATTTTTTAAAAATAAATAAATATTTTGCGTATGGTAGCAATCACATTACTCGGAGTCTGCGGTTATAGTTACGCTGGGTGTGGCACCAATTGTATTGGTCAATCGGGTGGTATGTGTATTGTTACAATGACCAAAGATGTAAATAGTAATTCTGGAACCAACGGAGCAATTAGATTTTGAGAGGATAAAGCAGTAGGAGGGTGGGTTAACTTAGACAACCCTAGTTGTGATGACTTTGTTCAAGGAGAAACTGACTACTTTTTTATTGAAAGTAGCTTAGATCTAGGATTCCCAAGAAGAATCTCACTTGACACTGCTTCGACCGATGGCTGGGATATGACAGATATTGCTGTCTATAACGCGGGCGAAAATTCCCCATATATGTCTTGTTTATTTTCTATTTTCCGGAAAGGCAGAACAACTACGACCCTGCCGACCTTATCAGATTATTTTTTTAGAGTGTGCGTCTTGTTTATTTCACATGTTTATTCGTTTTTTGGCTTGACAGGGTGAGCAACACATGAGCCACCATTTTATGAGTAAGAAAGGATTGCTTGTGCTCGCCATCCCGAGACGTTTCCCGCATAATTGCGCACCGAAAAATATGGGCTGGCACTAAAAGTGCCCTATCATGTCGGTAATTTGAAATTAGTCACAAGGAATAAAGGAATGCAGAAGTTTTTAAAAAGTTTTCTACCCATATTATTATCCACAACCCTTATCGCTTGCATCGAAGTTGAAGAAGATAACGACGATGTTTCCGCCGCTTTAGATCGACAAAACCAATTGATAGAGCAGCAAAATGCGGTAGCCTCCCCAAAAATCACGCTATTCGGATCTATTCTTGATTTGGCAAACGACGCACCCATTGATGGGCAAGTCCGCGTAAAAATTGGGAACGTTCTATCTGATGCAGTCGCCACGGTCAATGGCGATTTCGAAATTTCAAATATTTCTCCTAATTCCAACTTTGAGCTGGTGGTGGAAAGCAGTACTGGTGCATTTCTAACTCGCGCAATGTTTGGTCTTAGCCGCGATAACAGCGTCGGAGAAGCATTTCAAGATGTTGGTGTCATTGGGGTCTCTGAGGGTGTTATGCGATCGTTTTCAATTCTGGATAGCGATACCAGCGAGCCTATTCCCGGTCTTTTATTAAAGGGGTATTCCAATATCTCCACCGGATCGGGCGCTGAAGACTATGCCCACTCTTCGATATATAACGCCACTACAGCAACGTACGATATTATCTTGCCGGAACATATCGAAGTGGCTCTATACACAAATTTTGATGTGGATAATGACGGGGTGGATGATTACGCTAGGTTAGCGGTTACAGGTAGCGATTTCTCATCGGGCACTGGGTTTTTCTTTGGCAGTACATCTGTTTCCATCTCTAGGTTAGGGACTTACGGAAAACTGCTGCTACCCTCTGATGAAGCCCAAGACGTCAGTGAGATACTTTTACAAGCGCTAACTCCGATCGATTATCAGGATATTCAACTCAGAGTTTCTGTTATCGATGCGGCAGCTGAAGTCTTTCCCGGTCTTACTCTAAATATCGATGATGTTATTAATGGTGAAATGACATCCACGTTTGATGACGTTAGTGATCAATACGTATTTGACGCGGAAATTGATTCTTCCCTTACGATTTTTATTCCATCCTTTGAATATGACGGGACCACATATGAGAGTGCATCAATCGATATTCGCCGCACTGATGATGGGACCTTCATCGTATCTCACAATAATAGCGCGAATTACGCATATTATGATGTTCCAGAAGGCTCAAGCGCATATAACTTTGCCATTGAACCAAAGCCTACGGTGCCGACCTCTCTGTTGGAAATTGTCGCAACGTCTGAAGAACTGGATAGTAACTATAACTTTAAGGTCTTTTACTCTCATGCTATACAGCTGCCTGAAGATTCTGCAAAGTTATTCCAATTAAATACCTATAGTGTTGTGAGAGGCAACGAGAGTGATACTGATATTGTTCCCGCTGGAACCACCGTGATTCAGAGCGATGATATTGAAATCGGAATTGTGGCTACTTTGAGCCTTAACGATACTTTATTGACGCTTGCGCCTAACGCTACTTTATCGGAAGGTGGCAATTTTTATTTCGAGGTTGACACTGTTATTGATCAGACCTCTGGAATCGAATCTGAGTTCTACCAAGACAATTTTTCGTTTAGCACTGGAGTCAGCGGCGAGTTTGATATTGAAAGCATGGTGCTCGATAATTTAAGCTACACGAATAACGGTTTGGCTATAGTCGCCCAAAACACAGCAGGGATAACGGCAAACTCCCAAGATTATGACCGCCGTGTATACGCCTACTTACCGAGGACAATTGAGAACCTGGAAACATTTTCATTAACCAAGCGATTAGTGACAGAGGGCAGCTACGTTAAGACTGAAAACTCGACGATCCAGGTTGTTGACGATGGTGTAATACAGACAAGCACGCCGGTCTATACGGTTCAAGTCGCTGAAAACGAAAATAAAGACGTTAACTCGTATTACGTTGATCTCGGTACCAGCTTAGCCGAAGCTTACTACCACAAGGTTTACATATATGAACGGATGTCTGACCACACTGCTGGCGAGACAAACACCGTCGTATTTGACTATATTATTGAACGAACAACCGGAGAAATTGAAAACGGAAGTGTGACTCTGCAAGTGCAATAAATTTCGTATTACACCTGAGGCAGGATATTCCTGCCTCACTTTCCTCTCAAGTGTTACATCCAATCTCACAAAAAACAAATAAGACACGCGCGCTAAAAAATAGAATCCGAGCCCAGAAACTCGGTTTTAAATGGACCCAGGGATTCGCGAACAGCTCAGCGTTACTGCATTAACAACAAACGCCTCCCTCTCCTTAAAAAAAATCACTACTCCTAACGAATACCCTGGCATTGTCACGCCTGTAATTTCAGTTTTACTGGGCATTTCCAATATACCCGTAGGAATTTATTAACCGACCTCAAAACCACCCCGAAAAGGCAGAACAATTACGGCCCTGCCGACCTTTTCAGATTCTATTTTTTAGAGTGGCTGATGAGATGGAAGCTCTCTAGTGATAACGGCGTCAGAATGCGCCAAACTGACCGTGCGAAAAAAAACAT
>JAWSUZ010000024.1:0-58013 GCA_033852165.1 Agarilytica sp.
CAAAGTTAACAACAACAGTGTCCACATCTTGGTTAAGGTCGACAACCATACCTGAAACAGTTGCACAGCGTTTGTCAGGTGAGGCTACAACGTCACGTAAGATTGGCGCTACGGCTCCACCGCTACCACCAAGCGAGTGAGTCACTTTTACAGTTTTACCAGTCTTTCCTTCGTCATCAGTACCGAATATTTCGATAAGATAAAGATCTTCTGGAAGGGCGTTAGTAGTATCAATAAAGGTGCCGCCAGAGTCATTAGTCGTCAATGAAGCCACTGCGCCAGTCGTTAAGCCTTCAGCAGAAATAGATACAGACGTTACAGAGCCTTCTTCGTCGGTAACGTTGCCTTCGATAGTGATCTCGCTGTTATTGTCTGAAGTGATAACGTTCGAAATGATTGGACCGTGGTTACGGTCAACACGAATGTTGTAAGTCGAGAAGTATTCGCCTAAGTAGCGAGTGTAGTTAATGCTGCCAGAATCGACGTAGCTACCGCTAGCACCTGCTCCACCTGACCAAGCGTGAGGAAAGCTTTTGAACCACAACATAGAAACACGACCGTCTTCCCACATGGTTTCTTCAGCAACGCGACTAGCACCTTCAGTAATGGTACGAGTTGCAGGAAGTTCGTTAACGCCATATAAAGCAGCAGCGCCTTTAGCGTTCTGATAATTGTAGCCTGTGTTTACAGTGGTATCTGACTCGCCATGAGCCATAGACGCGATTTGCGTATCAAAGTGAGCAACGTTGCTGCCAGCGTATCCGCGGCAACGGCTGCGATATAGGCTTGGAGAAACAACACCCACTCCGCCGATAGCGTCGCCAGCAGCAGTTCCGATAGTCGGGCCTGCATTGATAGCCATACCTGCGAATAGGTCAGGAGCCAAACACGCTGTTGTGTTTGCGAAAGCTGCACCAGAAGATAGGCCGGCGATGTAAACCTGCTTAGGGTCAATATTACGGCTAGTATCTGCGGTCATATCTTCGACCATTTTAACTACACGTGCGTAATCGTTATGAGTACGTGACTGTGCAGTCCAGTATCCCCAGCAAGAAAAACCTTCTTTTTGCTGTGCATCTGGAACAGCGATTACCATGCCGTACTCTTCTGAAGGATCTTCTACTTGAGCGGTAAGGAAAGCATCAATAGGGTGGGTACAACCGTGCAATATAACCAGTAAAGATCGACCGTCTCCGATTGGGGATACAGTTGATGGAGTATAAATATGTGTTTTAGTGAACCCGCCAATACTTTCGTTTTGACTCCAGTCAGCGAAAAGCGTGCTTGAAGCGCTAAGTGTGATTAACGCTAGGGAATAGCGGGCAATGCCGGCTAATTTCCGAAGATCCATAGGGTGACCTCATTATTAATTATTGTGGTTGATTATTGCAGTTGTCATCGAGGTGCAATCTTGTCCAACAACTTATGCGTGGTTGTTTTCGGAACAGAATTAATTCGATGCGTTACAGTCATCTCTGAATCGCTTGACTTGTGCTGCGTTGCGGCACGACGCAGAGATCTGTAACGAAAGGCAGGGTAGAGGATACGGAGCGGCGCCGAATCATACGTTAGTGCTATATAGCAATTAAGCTTTTAATTAATTTTTGTTATTTCGAATTAAAATAAAGACGGAGGCGTGGCGTGTTTTTTTTGTTGCATTGCTCACGTTTTTGATTTTTATATAATGATATAGAATAGATTCTATTCAATATAAGGGTTTTTGTTATAGGGCGACCGCATTAGTGATAATTATTCGGTCGGTCGATAAAAAACCATATTTCGATTCCGAATATCGATTGTAGCGATTATGCCATATTGAAATGACTAAGGTACAGCTTATTTTTTGCAGTGCGGAATAACTCTATTGTTGTGCAAAATTTTTCATCTGTTATTTTTGAATCAATGCCGTCGGCCTATTACTTTTATTGTTGAAGTTTTAAGCCTCGATAGACCTATGCCTTATTCGTATCGATATCATGTCATTTGTCCAAAATATTGTGCTTGGCCCTGCTAAGCTAATTAGTGTCCGTCCAGAAACAGATGTCTACTGCGGAAAAATAAAAATGCTCATCTTTCACAACTGCATGTATTTATTTGCAATAAGCAAACGCCCACATATCGTGGCGAAAATCTGAGTATTTTTATTTTCCCTCGAGACGAGCCGTTTCTGGACGGGGGCTAATTAATGCCTGTCATAAACCGTATTAGTCAATAATCTGTAGGCAGCTGTTTATAACGTGGGCATTAACCTTAAGGCAATTACCTAACCATAAGCAGTCAGAGGCGATGGAGTTAAGCGGATACAAAATCGGCGCACCCTTGGGTGACGGAGGAATGGCCACAGTCTATAAAGGGCTGCAGATCTCTTTGCAAAGGCCTGTTGCGATAAAAGTACTTAAAAGAAAGTTAATCGATCACCAGGAAATTCGTAAACGATTCGATCGTGAATCGCTGATTATTGCGCGTTTAAATCACCCCAATATTATTCATGTCATTGATCAAGGTGTTACCGAAGGTGGCAGTCCGTACTTTGTTATGGAGTACGCAAAAAGTATCGGTCTTGATGCCGCCATGCGTAAGGGCAGTATGACAACAAGCCGTGCCCTAGATGTCTTTACGCAAATTGCGAAAGCTCTTGCATATGCGCATAAAAATGGCGTCATTCATTGCGACATAAAACCTGAAAACGTATTAATTGATTTTGAGGGTTTTGTTCGTGTTCTTGATTTTGGTATTGCGCAAATTTATGAAGACGCAAAAGGTGGGGAAAAAGACGGAGAAGGATTTATTATGGGGTCAGCAAATTATATGGCCCCGGAACAGCAAAAGGGACTGACTAACGCCACAGAAAAAAGTGATATATATGCACTCGGCGTTATCATGTATTTATTTTTCACGCGACAATTACCCAAAGGAAATTGTCCGTCGCCTAGGCAGTTTGATGAGAATGTCCCCCCTGAATTAGATCAACTTATTCGTGACTGCTTGGCGCAAAATCCGGACGATAGACCGGTTAGTGCGGACGCAATAAAAAATTGTTTGCTGCGGGTTTTGCAAGGCGGCCACCTGGATTTTCATCAAAAGGAAAGAGCGAAAGTAGATGTAAAGAAAAGCTTTAAATTACTCGACGTGGTAAAGGAGAGTGATCACGGTTCTGTTTACTTGTTTACAGAGCAGGGGGCCAATACTTTATTTATTCTTAAGAAAAAACCCATTGATAGTCCTGGTTATGACGTTGCCGAAAAACTTGCTCATTTAGATCATGGGAATATTGTCAGTGTGATGGGGACTTCTCAGAATGAGCACTCATTTCTTTTGGTTATGGAATATTGCAATGGTGGTTCATTGGCTGAGCGTTTGGTTAAACCCTATGACTTAGATAATTTTTATTGCATAGCGCAGCAGGTGATATCTGGACTTCTTGCGGCGAATGAATGTGGAATTATTCATGGAAATTTACGCCCCACGAATATTTTATTTGATGATTATAATTGTGTGAAAGTGAGCGATTTCGGATTGGATGAGCACTATGGCGATTCGGATATTAATTGGTATGCAGTGCCTGGGGAAAAAAAGTGTGAGAGCGCGGATATATTTTCTCTTGGCGTGATTTTTTACCAAATGCTGACGGGCGAAACGCCGCGTTGGAAGGGAGATCGGTTAGTTAAAATCAAAGGGTTTGCAGGGCTCCCCGAAGCACTGCAAAGAATGATAAGGAAAATGTTAGCCATCTCAAAAGAGAATCGTTTAGAAACGCTATGGGCTGTTAAATCATCGTTGAATCGATTGTTCGATGGCCAGAAAACTATTGTACGATCGTGCACAGCTCGGGTTTCTGGCGTTAAAGAGGGCCAGGAGGGTGAGGCCCTACCGATTGACGCGGAAGGCGATCACTGTGTTTTGGCGAATTCTTCCTGTGTGGTAATGGCGTCTCGCAAAGTACCTCGTTGCCGTTTAGCTATTGCAGTTTTGGGCCTGGGGGTTGTGATAGCCGTTGAGGTCTATTTGACAATGACAGGACGATTGATGGAAATACTTCAATCGGTCTACTAATCTATTCGTCGAAGAGCTTGCGCCTAGAATCTCCTCCCCTTTAGATGCCCGTCTCCCGTCTCCCGTCTCCCGTCTCCCGTCTCTATGTGAATATGTCACTGTAAATTACCTGTAAAGCGCTACATTAATCGTCCAGGCGGTTTCTCGTCAGAGCAATACGAGAAAGCGTTTCTTTTTAAAACAATAAACATGGACGCGGAGTGTTGCCTGATATTGGCTGGGCGTACGGTTCAATATGAAGATGGACTCTAGAAATGAGTGTGACAAGGATATCCTTCAAGTTACTGAAAACCACGGGGGGTCAACATTAAAGTGCTACGGTATTTTTTTACTGGTGTGCTTGTTCAATGCTACGTGCTTGTTTTTGATCTTGGGGGGGTAGCGGCGCCAGTGGACGCTCTGGCAGTCTATCGATAAAACTACCATGTTGATCGATGTAAATTGGCGTTTCAATCAGGTTGCTAGCATTCGCGTAGAGTATTCCGAGCAACGTTGATCTTTTCCTGCCCCCAGATCTTGAGGACTGCCTCCACAAAGTAAAGATGAATTAGGCGACAACATGGCGCTTCTCGGTCAGAGGAAATCGATAGTAAAAAATTCTTCTTTTTTTAATGAGAAAAATTAAAAAATATTGGTTCGTTTTTTATAATCAAATTACTTAAAAATTGCATTTAGTCCTAACAAAAAAAACTATCCACTGATTCTTTTGTCCATAATTATGGATAGATAATGACGAGAAAAATATGTAAATAAGTAGTGGTGTTGATTTTGATGACCTTATGTTGTTTGTGGTGACGCAATGCATTGGTTCGGGTGTTAATAAAGTCGAATTGTCGCGTTTAAAAGTTTATTTTCACCTAATGATTCAGAATTAAATTTTGCAAAAGAGCATACTAAATTACCCGTTGACTGCCGTTTAAAAGACCCTATAATTTGGTCTTGTTCGGAAGTAAGTAATCTATTTATACGCCAAACCTTGATGACTTGTTTTAATTAGACCTGTTATTTCATAAGTAAATAGCGCCTCTTCTGGCCCAATTGCCTTTTAAAGGTTGTAATTATTATTGAAAGAGTAGGAAGTGATTATGTCTAAAACTAGTGGTACGGTGAAGTGGTTCAATGAATCTAAAGGTTTTGGCTTTATTGAGCAAGAATCTGGGCCTGATGTCTTTGCTCATTATAGTGCTATCACCGGATCAGGTTTTCGTACGCTAGCCGAAGGCCAAAAGGTTGAGTTTGAAGTAAGCCAAGGCCAAAAAGGCCCGCAAGCTGAAAATATTATTGTCGTGTAAAAAATAAAGGCAGCCAAATGGCTGCCTTTTTCTATCTTGTTAGTTTCCCGTCTCCCGTCTCCCTTTTTCTTATCTTATGTTAACGGCATGGCCAAAATTGGATTTTCATTTTTTAATGCAGAGGTGTTGTCTGAATAAAGCTTCACATCGTTAGGTAAAATTAGAAGGACCATTCCACTGTGAAATCCAACAAACCCGGCAGTATGTCGTGAAACCCACGGTGTTGTGAGCTTGCTAAGCGAAAACTCCTGAGGGATTTCACATAGCTGTATTAGCCCATTTCCTAGAGCGTCGGCTACGGATTCTGTGTCGCGGTAGAGGGCGATGGCGGTTGAGGATAGTGCAATCACTCGACCGTCGAAAAGGACTAACAGCTCCATGTATTGGCCTTTTATATGAGATCGTTCTATGGTCGATATAAGGTCAGAATTTCCCTCGCCTAGCATTTTTTTTTCTCGCTATAATTATTGCTGATGTTTTTCATGATTTCCTCGCAAAAGAGAATGTCTTTATAAATGTCCAGAAATTAAAGGTGTCCATAATATCGTTTTAAAAGTCGCCGGCTTTTACTACCGATAGCGTGCTGGGAGTCAGGTACTTTTTAACGACTTTGTTCACCTCATCTAGGTTCAAATTTCGAATCTTGTTGTGCATCTCAATTTCTTCATAAAAGCTATAGCCATCTCGGAAGTAGTCGCGAACAGTTTTTGCTAGACGTTGGTTGTTGCCTCTCTTTACTTTGGCTGTATTGAGAAACCCTTTGATTGCTGCGTCTAGCTCTTCCTGGGTGAAGCCCTGCCGGATGGCTTTCTCCATCTCCTCTGTAAAGGCCGCATGAACTTTTTCGGTGTTTTCCGGGGCGCTGATAGCGTAAGTAAACCACTGGGCGTTTCTGTCGACTTTATGTAGGCGAAGCACGGAGGCAATACTGTAGCTAAGCCCCTCTTTTTGGCGGATTCGAGATGCTAAGCGGCTAGTAATAAAGCCTCCTCCCAATATTCGGTTGGCGATGGTAAGGGCTGGAGCATCCCTGTGTTGAAGCGTTAAGTTTAGGTTTTTTGCCGCGATAAAAAATGCACTCTTTTTGTCTGGAGTTTGGATAACCCGTGTTTGTGTTTCGGCGTTTTGAAAACGTCGTGCCTCGCGCATATATTCGGATTCATTGCGCCAGTCGGAGAAAACCTCTTCGAGCTGCTGTTCTATATTTCGACGACTGAAATCACCAACGATGCCTATTTGAAGGTCGTCACCGCCGTAGTGTTCACGATAAAACGCTTTTAATTGGTGGCGGGTAACCGATGAAATCCCTGCAATTTGTTCTCTGAAATTGGGGCGGTGAAATACATGCCCTTTGGCGTAGGTGTTCAAATGGCTAAACACAGCATCTACGGCAAGAGACTGAGGGTCTGTCTTGTCCGATTTCAATTTCGATAGTATCTTCGATTTAAGAAGCAAAAACTCTTTTTCGGGGAAGGTCGGTGTGGTTAACACTTCGTGGACTAGGTTGATTGCTTTACTTAAGTTTTTACGTGTTGTTTCAACTTGTACGTAGACGCCCTGTGCATCGCTAGAAAACCCCACTTCGGTTTTCAGTTTATCGAACTCATCTTGAAGTGCTTCACGAGAGTAATTCTGGCTTCCTTTCAGTAGCATACTGGCCGTAAGCTCTGCGATATGCGCTTTGTTTTGTAATGAGTCTTCATTGCCGATGCCCATGCGCAGTTCAAAATAGACCGATTCGCCTCGGGTTTTGATGGGGACCGTCGCAATTTTTAGCCCGGCATTTTGTGATTTCCGTTGACGCTCAGATATGTTTTGTAGGCTGGTATCAAAAGCTTCACCTGGCGCAATAGCTTTTCGACCTTTGTAACCTGCGAGAAGCTTTTCGAGGTCTGGCTGTTTGGGCATGACGGCACGTTTTGGGGACCGAGTGGGGATGAATCTTCCCATGGTTCGGTTGGAAGCGATTAAGTACTTTTGGGCCACGCGTTGAACATCGTCCAAACTGACGGTTTCGAGTCTGTCGCGATTAACAAAGATCATGCGCCAATCCCCAATGCCTATCCACTCACTTAAATTAATGGAGATAGTCTGTGAGTTGTTAAATGCAAGATTAATATCTTTCAGTAATTTACGCTTTGCTCGGGCGACTTGCGTTTCGGTGATGGGGTGCCTGCTTGTGTTCTCAAGCGTGGCGAGTAGGGCACTTTCGGTTTTTTTAAGATCTGCCTCTAAATCGGCAGTCGCATTAAAATAAATGAGGCTTGAATCTTTTTGTTGGTTTGGCCATGCAAACGTTGTTGTTGCTAAGTTTTTCTCCACCAAATTTTTATGCAGCAGCCCCGAAGTTGAATCGCCAAAAACAGTGGCGAGTACGTTGAGAGCCGTGAAGTCTTTATGGTTGCCTGAAGGGATACGATAAGCTGCTGCAATCACCTTTTCGCCTCCGGAGCGTCTGAGAGTAAGTTGGCGCTCACCATCCTGTGTTGGGTCGGTGGTGTAGAAAGTGGGCAAAATACGACGAGGCCTCTTTATTTTCCCCATGGTTTTGTTAACGATATTGAGTGCAATTTTTTTATCAAACTTTCCTGCGATAATGAGTGTTGCGTTATCGGGTTGATAATACTTTCTATAGAACGCCTGCAAATTTGCAATTTTGACGTTTTCTATATCGGAGCGAGCCCCTATGGTGGAGTTCCCATAGTTATGCCAGTCAAAAGCGGTTGCGTATATGCGTTGGTATAAAATTCGCCACGGGCTATTCTCCCCGCGTTCAAATTCGTTTCGGACGACAGTCATTTCACTATCGAGGTCTTTTTGTGCGACAAATGAATTCACCATTCGGTCGGCCTCCATTGATAAGGCCCAGCTTAGGTTTTCTTCTGACGCTTTAAATGTTTCGTAATAGTTTGTGCGCTCTAACCATGTGGAGCCATTGGTTTCTGCTCCGCGATCGGTTAGTTCTTTCGTGATGTTCGGATGATTTTTACTGCCCTTAAATAGAAGGTGCTCAAGTAAGTGAGCCATGCCTGTTTCACCGTAATTTTCATGTTTTGATCCCACGTGGTAGGTAACGTTTACGGTAATGGTGTCCTTGCTTGGATCGGGAAATAGGAGCAGTTGCAAGCCGTTATCGAGACTGTATTCGGTGATACCTTCGATGCTTCGAATTTCACTGATCTTGCCTGCGCTGGCACAAGTGCTAACGATAAGCAGAGCGGCGATAAAACAATTGACGATCGATCTGGCTGTCTTGCCTTGGGGGATTCGCATTAAATGTCCTTTAAATTGTCGGCCCGAATAAAGCTGGATTGTATATAGCTGTATTTTGGCCTGAATGACCTGGGATCTGTCAACAGATAATCATTAAAGAGTGGTCTTAATCTCGGAATGTCAGCATTCAGGAACTATTCAGTATTCCCCCTCTAAACTATCCCTCATGGTCAATCGAGAGGGTTTTAGTATGAGATTAAGCGCAATATTTATGGTTGGATGCATGGCTTTATTAGCGAGCGGAATGTTGGAAGCCAGAGAGCATGGAAGAGACGTGAAATCGGAAAAGCATGGTCATCAAGCGGAACACCGTCAGGACCAGCGCCACGACAGGGGACATAAAAAACATCGTGGTCATGCTACTGAGCATGCAAATAGGTCGCGAGAGCATCACGGTAGCCGCCGTCGTCATGAAGAACATCGTCGCCACGAAGGACAGCGTAGGCACAGCTCTCATCGCGTAGGTCGTCACCATGACAGAGACGATTATTTTTGGGGTGGCTTAGTGGTGGGAGGGCTGGTTGCTCATGCCTTTGATGGTTATGACCATCATTCAGATCATTATGAGAGAAGGTATGATCACGGAGCCGTGTATTGGAGTAATCGGCACGGAGAGTGTTTTAGTGTCAAGAGACGGCATCATCGGGATGTATATATCGAAGTGCCTCGCCACCGCTGTTATTAGCTCGATGGCGAGGTGCGCTGAAAGGGCGGGGAAGGTTAGTCGGAATCCTTTTCTCCTGTATTCATTCCTAGCTCTTTCAATTTTCGTGTGAGTGTATTGCGTCCCCAACCAAGAAGATTGGCGGCGTCTCTCTTGCGACCGGCTGTGTGTTTTAGTGCCGTTTCGATAAGCGCACGCTCAAACGTCGGCACGGCTTCGGACAGTATATCCGACTGGCCGCAGGATAAGCATTGATCCGCCCAGTGGCGCAGTTCTTTTTCCCAATCGCCATTAGGTACTTCAGTGCTCTTGTGTTCGACAAGTTCTGGCGGAAGGTCCGCTACGTGGACTTCACGCCCCGATGCCATTACGGTAATCCAGCGACAGGTATTTTCAAGTTGGCGTACGTTGCCTGGCCACGGTAGTCCTGCGAGGTATATTTCAGTTTCGGTCGTGAGCAGCTTAGGCTCCACACTCAATTCTTTAGCGGCTAGGCTTAAAAAATGTTGAGCGAGTTTAGGAATATCCTCGCGTCTATTTGAGAGCTTTGGTAGGTGGACACGAATCACATTTAATCGATGGAATAGGTCTTCTCGAAATAGATTCTGCTCAACGAGCTCTTCAAGATTTTGGTGGGTCGCGGCGATAATGCGGACGTCCACTCGAACAGGCATATGTCCGCCCACGCGGTAAAATTCGCCATCGGCGAGAACGCGTAAAAGCCGAGTTTGTGTTTCCGCTGGCATATCGCCAATTTCATCGAGGAAAAGCGTGCCGGTGTTGGCCTGTTCGAAGCGGCCTTGTCGCTGGCCACTGGCTCCGGTAAATGCGCCTTTTTCGTGTCCAAAGAGTTCAGATTCAATAAGGTCTCGTGGAATTGCAGCCATATTGAGGGCGATGAAAGGCTTATCTCTGCGAGGACTATGGCAATGGAGTGCGTGGGCGACAAGTTCTTTACCGGTACCGGATTCGCCATTAATAAGCACGGTAATATTGGATTGAGATAAGCGACCTATCGCGCGAAAAACTTCTTGCATAGCCGGAGCTTCACCGATGATGCCCGTGTCTTTTTCTTGCACGACGACCGCAGGGGAGGTTTGCTCGCACTCACTGGCGTGGGTGAGTGCACGTTGTGTAACCGCAACGGCCTCATCCACATCAAATGGTTTGGGCAGGTATTCAAATGCCCCCCCTTTATAAGCCGAAACAGCGCTTTCCAAGTCCGAGTGGGCGGTCATAATAATGACCGGCAAGTCTGGGTAGAGTGCATGCACTTGTTTAAGCACGGCTAAACCGTCGGTGCCAGGCATTCTCACGTCGCTAATGATGGCTTTAGGTCGATCATTTTCAATATGGGCGAGCATCTTATCGCCGTTTTCGAAGCTTTCGGTGGTGATGCCTGCATTTTGGAGTGCTTTTTCGAGCACCCACCGAATTGAACGGTCATCGTCAATAATCCAAACCAAACTAGACATTTTCGCTTCCTAAAGGTAAATAAACAGCAAATTCGGTGGCACCTGGCTCGCTGTTGCACTCGATTAGGCCGCGGTGTTGGCCTATCAGGTTTTGTGAAATGGATAGGCCTAAGCCTGTGCCTTCTGCTCGTCCCGTGATCATCGGAAAAAAAATGTTATCGATAATATTCGGCGGAATTCCTGGCCCGTTGTCTTGAATGGAGACTTTTACGACCAATGGGTGAGAATCTCTACCTATCGTGTATCGACGTTTTACCCGAGTGATGATCATAATTTGCGGGTCCGTCTGGTTTGCATTCTCGGTCAGGGCTTGAATAGCGTTGATGACAATATTGAGGAATGCCTGTATCAGCTGAGTTTTATCGCCGACGATATCGGGAATACTCGGATCGTAATCGCGCAGCATTACGATTTTACCCAGTACCTCCATTCGGGCAACCGAGCTAACATGCTCTAAGACTTCGTGAATATTAACCTTGCGCGCTTCCGGCGGTGTTCGTGGACCGAGCATGCGGTCGACTAAATTCCTGAGCCGGTCGGTTTCTTCAATGATGATGCGGGTATGTTCTTCAAACTGAGAGTCGCCAAGTTCCTGTGCCAGTAACTGAGCTGCGCCACGAATGCCGCCGAGCGGATTCTTTATCTCATGAGCCATACTCCGAGCTAGGTTGCGAGACGTTTCTTGAGATGAGATCCAAGCCTCTTCTCGGCTGATTTTCAGAACGCGGTCCAAGGGCTGTATTTCGAGCGCCACTTGGCCGATTTCGGGTGTTGGCGTAAAGGAATAGTCGAGCGTGATGGTGCGGTTATTGTGTAACTTCCAGCGTACCTTGCGTTTTGTGAAATGACGGTTTGTTTTCAATGCCGATCGCAATGATGCTGGTGCGCCATCGTCTGGGCTGAAGAATGTATCGAAGCGTTTGTTTGTTACTTGGTCAATGCTCACTCCGAATAGTGATTCAGCTGAAGCATTGAGGTAGGACACTCTCAAAGAGTAGTCGAGTACGATCACAGCTGTTGCTAGGCTGTCTAGAATCTTGTTGTAACTCGCTTGCTCTACCATGGGTCACTAATGTTTAAGGATTATGCCCGGCAATGCAATTAGTACTCCACAACGGAGAAAACAGCTCAAAATGTCTCCGTCTTTCGCCTTGGCCTTAACCAATATGGCAGGTTTGGTAGCGAAAAGTAGGCTAAATGCGCTCAACAGCGTGAAAAATTGCACTCTATCTACCGTTTAATAATAGAAGGTTAGTCGTCGGGGTGTGTAGTGAATGAGCTCGGGTCACGACATTATCAATCGATACTTGCCAGAGCGCACCAAAATAGTGATTTTTTAGAAGGTTTTTTTATGAGGGCGTTCTGATTCTGAATGAGCGCTTGCTATGCCCCTGTTTATGATTGGGTGCTAGTTCGGTCTGAATACCTGGATGCTAACGGGTGAGGTTGATGCGACTATTTTGCCGTTCATTTCGATTACCCTGGCGCTGACTTGGTGTCGCCCACGCATTTTGATGCCCATGGGGGTACTAATACTGGTTGAGGTTGAGGGGCTAGCCACTCTTTTGCCGTCTACCAAAAATTCAATTAAATGGTGGTTTTGCAGTGGCTGAGACAAGCTAATTTGAATGGTAAGAGATCGTTGAGATGGGCTGAGAAACTGCCCCTCGGTTGGGGATGAAAGCCTGGCCTCATAGCCAGTTGCTTTAACTCGGTTGGTGCGTTTTATGGTCTTGGTAGCTTCTATTGGCTGCTGAATATTGGTCAGCTCTGCGCTGATCTTTTCGCTATTTTTTTGAGGAGTATCCGAGAAAATCACTTTTCCATCTTCATTGGTCGTTTTGTAAATCTCTTGAGAAAGCAAACTGGCTGGCGTTAAGCAAAGAATCGCAAAACAGGTGGCTTGTGAAATATTCATCGTGGTGTACTCCTGCGGGATAAGGCATTCTAAGGCAAAAAAAAAGCCCGCAAAATATGCGGGCTTTCTAATACTACAGAGGAAATATTACACTGAGTAGTACATTTCAAACTCAATTGGGTGAGTTGCCATGTTCAATGTTTCAACTTCTTCTTGCTTAAGTGCAATGTACGCATCGATAGTGTCATCGGTGAATACGCCGCCAGCAGTCAAGAACTCGCGGTCGCTATCCAATGCTGCAAGTGCCTCTTCTAGAGATGAACAAACAGTTGGATATTCAGAAAGCTCTTCTGGAGGAAGGTCGTACAAATCTTTATCTGCAGGATCGCCAGGGTGAATCTTGTTCTTAACACCGTCAAGACCAGCCATTAGCAAAGCCGCGAATGACAAGTAAGGGTTAGCGGTACAATCCGGGAAACGTGTTTCGATGCGCTTAGCTTTAGGCGAGGTAACGTAAGGAATACGGATTGATGCTGAACGGTTACGTGCAGAGTAAGCCAAGATTACAGGCGCTTCGAAGCCTGGAACCAAACGCTTGTAAGAGTTGGTTGAAGCATTACAGAAAGCGTTAAGCGCCTTAGCGTGCTTGATGATGCCGCCAATGTAGAACAAGGCAGTTTCGCTCATGCCTGCGTATACGTCACCAGCGAACTGGTTAACACCGTCTTTAACGAAAGATTGGTGAACGTGCATGCCGTTACCGTTATCGCCAACAAGAGGCTTAGGCATAAATGTAGCGGTTTTGCCGTAAGCGTGTGCAACGTTGTGAACGCAGTATTTGAGAATTTGAACTTCGTCCGCTTTCTTAACTAAAGTGTTGCAGCCAACGCCGATTTCACATTGACCAGCAGTGCCCACTTCGTGGTGATGAACTTCGATTACCAAGCCCATTTCTTCCATTGCGTTACACATTGCCGCACGGATGTCATGTAGAGAATCGACTGGAGGAACTGGGAAGTATCCGCCTTTAACGCCTGGACGGTGACCCATGTTGCCACCTTCAAAAGTACGTTCTGAAGACCAAGCTGCTTCTTCAGAGTTTATTTTGTAGAAGGAACCGCTGATGTCAGTGCCCCATTTGATGTCGTCAAACACGAAAAACTCAGGCTCTGGACCAAAAAAAGCTTCGTCGCCAAAACCGGTTGACTTCAAGTATTCTTCTGCGCGTTTAGCGATAGAGCGAGGGTCGCGCTCATAGCCTTGGCCCGTAGTGGGTTCAACGATGTTACAGCGAACGATAATAGTGGGTTCGTCAGTGAACGGGTCCGAAACGCTAGAGCTATCGTCAGGCATAAGAATCATGTCTGATTCGTCAATACCTTTCCAGCCGGCGATTGAAGAACCGTCGAACATTTTGCCTTCTTCAAAAAAGCTATCGTTCACTTCAGACACAGGAATTGAAACGTGCTGTTCCTTTCCTTTTGTGTCGGTGAATCGAAGATCGACCCAACGGGCTTCTTTATCTTTGATCAGATTCAGAGTCTGTTCTGACATAGGTTTCCTCCAAGAGATGGCCCTAGCCATATATTGTTATGAATTGAGAGGGTATAAACTGCTTTCATCCATCCCAGTGCGAAGCTGCCATAGTAATGCAATCTCACTGAGACGCAAGATGAGACTCTGAATTCGCAAGTAATGTGCCATAATATGCGGGTTCTCTGAACTTTCTGTCTGTCTCTGGCTTGTCCTAAGGTTTGTCGATTTTCACGAGAGTATTTAATGTTAATTGTTGAACCATTATGGTGCTCTTGGCGCTCGCCTGCTTCCATACGGTTCGTTTTTGAAGGGTAAGAACAATCTAGATGACCGACGCAACTCAGCCGCCAGCCAGTAAAACACCCAAGTTGGTGTATGCCATTCGCTTATTTCCAGAAATTACAATTAAAAGTGCGCCAGTTAGAAAGCGTTGGACAATATTGCTTGCCCAAAACATCCGCATGCTTGCCCGTCAGTTAGACGAAGGGGCCAGTGTTGTGCAGGAGTGGGATCGTGTCGAAGTACGTGTTCCTTTCTATAGCGATAATGCGCGTGCTGAATTTACTGATCTGTTAGCGAGAATTCCTGGTATTGCTAACTTTTCCGAAGTTCGTGTTTTTCCACTTGTCGATATACCCGATATCTACGAAAAAGCACTGCCATTTTGGTCTGAAGTTCTTGTCGGTAAAACTTTTGGTGTACGTGTAAGGCGTAATGGCACGCACTCGTTCAGTTCCGGTGATGTTGAGCGTTACGTTGGTGGCGGTTTAAAGCAAAATATCGCCACAGCAGGGGTGAAGTTGAAGAAACCTGACTTTACCGTGCATATTGAGATTAAAGATGATCTGTTTTACATATTACTTGGTAAGCACAAGGGCTTGGGCGGCTTTCCGTTAGGGACTCAAGAGCCTGTTTTATCGCTTATTTCCGGTGGTTTTGATTCGACTGTTGCCAGCTACCAAATGATAAAGCGGGGAATGCGCACGCACTATTGTTTTTTCAATATTGGCGGCCGAGCACATGAAGTCGGTGTGAAGGAAATCGCGTTTTATCTTTGGCGTAAATACGGTTCTAGTCATCGTGTTCGTTTTATGACCGTGCCTTTCGATGGTGTGGTCAGTGAAATACTGGAAAATATCAGTCCTTCAAATATGGGCGTCGTGTTAAAACGAATGATGATACGAGCGGCTGAACGTGTTGCTAAGAAGGGGAAGATTCAGGCATTAGTGACGGGGGAGGCTATTTCGCAGGTGTCGAGCCAAACCGTTCACAATTTGTCTGTCATTAATGACGTTAGTAAAATGCTCGTGTTTCGCCCGCTTATTGCATCGGCAAAGATGGATATCATCGATCAAGCACGCGAAATCGGAGTGGAAGATTTTGCTGCAAATATTCCCGAATATTGTGGCGTGATTTCGGTTAAGCCATCGGCTAAAGTCAACGTCAAGTCATTGGAAGAGGACGAAGAGCGCTTTAACTTTGATGTCTTGGAAAAGGCGATTGAAGAGTGTAAGAGCCTGCCAATCGACGCCGTTATGAAAGGTTCCGATGCTGTTGTCGAGGTGGAGTCTGTTGCGACCTTACCGAAAGGTGCGAAAGTGATCGATATTCGCCATCCGAGTGAGCAGGAGTTACGACCCCTTATTTTAGATGATAGCGACATATTGACGATTCCCTTCTATAAGTTAAATACAGCGATGGAGAGTTTCGATCATGATGCACCTTATTTTCTCTTCTGCGAGCGAGGTGTGATGAGCGAATTGCACGCTTCACATCTTAAAGAGGCCGGATTTCCCCGTGTGGCGGTCTATCGACCAGTAAAAGAAAAGCCAGCAAAAGAACCGAAAGCGTAAAAAATATGCCCAAGGCCAAGACTAATAAAAGACAAAACACATACGTTATCGCCATTTCGGTAATTGGGGTTATAGCATCGATATTTTTTACCTTATACGCGACTGGCGTGCTGTTTGGCGGCGACGACAGTGGAGGTGAAAATAGTGGTTATCAAAATGTTACATTCACCGACGCAGTCATTACCTGCAAAAAAGCTACCAGAGAAGACTATGGCGATAAGATTCAGAGCTTGATAACGGACAACCATTCAAGCCGCTATGACGGAAAGCGCTCCCTATATAAAATATTTTTACAGATGGATTTGTATAACAAAAAAAGAACGAAAGCGACGTTGCACTACATTAACTGTTTTGTGCGTGCTGGGAATGGTTCAATACGGAAATACGAAGTGTTTGAGGATGTCGAGAGACGCAAGACTAAAGTGAACGATGACACGAATATGTTTGGTATGCCTAAAAATAGGTAAAGCCCGTCAGATATTAACGGGCTTCATTCATCTGTCTCTAAGTAATGATGATCTTAGAAGCGGTAATCGACGTTTACCGAAAAGCCCTTGGCTTCAAAATCTGAAGCGTTAATGAAATAGCGATATTCAAAATTGAGGTTCCAGACCTCATTGAAAGTAAATCCGAACCCACCGCCTAGAGCCCCTCCTGATTGAGTTCCCGACTCTTCTAAATCCGTTTCGGGTACCGATACGGTGGCAAACCCGACTAAGCCGTATATTTTAGCGATTGAATTGCTGGTTTCAGGTCGCCAGAAGAAAGAGGCTGAAGTAAATGATCCCGATCCTCCCGATCCATTGTCCTCTTCGGAGCCCGCGCCAAGCCGCAATTCTGCCCCCAAAAACCCCGTATATTTGTAACCGATGATAAGTTCGGTGCTAAAGAAGCCTCTATCTTCATCAGCGTCAGTCTTGGCATCAATGCTATTGACACTGCCGCCTACATAAAACTTATCCAAGCGGTCAAACTTTGACGCCCCGAAAGCTGAGCTTGTCGCAAGTAGCAAAACTGCCAGTGTTAAAAATCGCATGTTTCAATCCCCCATTCTTTATATCGTTATTTGCCTGAATACTAGCAAATAAACATGCGTTTGTGCCCTCGAGATGGGGGAATTCTGATTCTCAAATGGGATATCCAGGGGGGCTGGTTGAAAAAAGATCAAAAATCCACCGGTTTTGTGTCGAAATCATCATCTAGGCCCTGTCTAAGAGAGTGGCAGCACTATATAATGCGCGCCTTTTCGCCAGTTGTCGGTGTGACGCCTGGTTCGATTTATAATTTTTGATTTATGAGGTTTTACCAGAGTGACAGAGAATCTTCGCAACATAGCAATAATTGCCCATGTTGATCACGGCAAAACAACACTGGTCGATAAGCTACTTAGCCAATCCGGAACATTGGATCGGAAGGATGAAGGCGCTGAACGGATCATGGATTCCAACGATCAGGAACGTGAGCGAGGAATTACCATTCTGGCAAAAAACACGGCGATCGAGTGGAATGGTTATCGTATTAACATCGTAGACACCCCAGGCCATGCTGATTTTGGTGGTGAAGTTGAGCGGGTATTGTCCATGGTTGACTGCGTATGTTTGTTAGTAGACGCCGTTGACGGCCCTATGCCACAAACGCGCTTCGTAACCAGTAAAGCGTTTGAGCGTGGTCTTAACCCGATTGTTGTTATCAACAAGGTTGACCGTCCTAGTGCTCGTCCTGACTGGGTTTTGGACCAAGTATTTGATTTGTTTGATCGCTTAGGTGCGACAGATGAGCAACTCGACTTTCCCGTGATTTATACTTCGGCGCTAAACGGTATTGCGGGTTTAGATCCCGATGAGATGGCTGAAGACATGGCGCCATTGTTTCAAATGATCGTGGATAAGGTTCCAGCTCCAGAAGTTGAGATCGATGCGCCTTTCCAAATGCAAATTTCAGCACTTGATTACAACACTTACGTTGGCGTTATCGGCGTGGGCCGTATTACTCGGGGTAGTGTTTCTCCCAATCAAGTTGTGACTATTATCGATCACGAAGGAAAGGAGCGCAAAGGTAAGGTTCAGCAAGTTATGGGCTACCAAGGTCTACGTCGCGTTGAGTCCGAGAAAGTTTCTGCTGGCGATATCGTGTGTATTACCGGTATCGATAAGTTAGGTATTTCAGATACTTTATGTGATCCGGCTAATGTTGAAGCGTTGCCAGCACTTAGTATTGACGAACCAACGGTGAGCATGACCTTCCAGGTCAATGATTCTCCTTTTGCGGGTCTCGAAGGGAAATTCGTAACGTCACGAAATATTAGAGAGCGTCTGGATCAAGAGTTGATTCATAATGTTGCTTTACGTGTTGTACAGGGCGATACCTCAGATAAATTCATTGTTTCTGGTCGTGGTGAGCTTCACTTGTCTGTTTTGATCGAAAGCATGCGTCGTGAAGGCTTTGAGATGGGCGTTTCCCGTCCTGAAGTTATTCAACGTGAAGTCGATGGCGAAATCCATGAACCATATGAGCAGGTGGTGATTGATGTTGAAGATCAACATCAAGGCTCAATTATGGAAGAGTTGGGTTTGCGTAAAGGCGAGCTTCGCAATATGGAGCCAGACGGTAAAGGTCGTACTAAGTTAGAGTTTATTATCCCTTCACGCGGGCTTATCGGCTTCCGAGGTCACTTCCTCACGCTAACCTCTGGTTCGGGCATCATGACCAGTATTTTTGATCATTACGGTCCTGTTAAAGAAGGCGAGGTTGCTAAAAGGCAGAATGGTGTGTTGGTTTCAATGGTGAAGGGTAAAACTCTCGCCTATGCACTGTTCACCTTACAAGATCGTGGTCGTCTATTTTTAGGCCATGCGGCTGAGGTTTATGAAGGCCAGATTATTGGTATTCACTCGCGCACGAATGACATGGTGGTGAACCCCACTAAAGGTAAGCAGCTTAATAATATCCGTGCTGCAGGCACCGATGAAAACCTAGTGTTAACGCCACGTATTAATCAAACGCTAGAGCAAGCGCTTGAGTTTATTGAAGATGATGAGCTGGTAGAAGTCACGCCGGAATCGATTCGTCTACGTAAGAAGTTGTTGACCGAAAGCTTGAGAAAGCGAAATAAAAACGCGAAGTAAACTTCGAGTAGAACAAAATAAAAAGGCGACCAATTGGTCGCCTTTTTTTATTCCCTATCGACTGTGAGTTCGCCGGGACTGTTGGCTGCTAAGCCCTATAAACTAGGCCCTAAACTAAGCCTTATACATAATCTCTAAATAGCTTTCTAAAAGCGCTTGGAGAGAGCCCCATCCAGCGACGGAACGCATTGGTAAGGCTGGTGCGGTCTGAAAAATCCAAAGCGGTGTAGATGTCATCGATACGGCGGTTTTGCATCAGCAAATAATCCACTGCGTAATGTTTCCTCACCTGATCTCGAATTTCAGAAAAGCTCGTACCTTGCTGTTTCAAATGTCGTTGCAAAGTGCGTTTGGATAAATTGATGTCCCGCGCGATATTGGCAATATCAAGCGAAGAGTGACCAATTCGATTAACCAGAGCTGTAACCACATGCTGGCTGACGCCATGTAGCTCAGGAATTTTAGCTTTATCCATATACTCATCAAACAAGTCTGCGGGGTCCTTTGTCACAAACCCTGGTTGTTGTTGTGTTCCCAGAAAGTCGGGTGCTTCTACCGCGGCATGTATCATTTTTAGACTCCTCCGCCAATATTCTCAATTGACCTGTCTTGGTTAGTGTCTTTTTTGTGTGTATCGCTTTGTTTTTAGTCTTTCATTTTTAGCGAATATATCGATTATAACGGTTATAACGATTTTTTGGAGTTTGTCAGATAAATATAAATTGATCAATAAGCGACACAAAAAAAGAAAGTAGGTGTCGGTAGGTTATTCGGCCCGCCCAGGCCCAATACCGGGTGAATGGTAAGGGCTTCTTGTCTTGGCTGAGTATTTAGGGCAAAACGCGCGGATTTGACGAGAAGTTTTCATAAGCTATTGTTTTTGTTTGATATTTTTTCTCGCCCTTCAAAGCGGAGTGATTGATGCGTGTGACACAAGGATTAATCCCGTGCCGACGCAAATTTTCATGCTGATATTTTTGCGATGTTTTTGAAGAGGAGCAGCATGAAAAAACAGCCCTATACTGTTTTGGAATAAAATATATATCGTTTGGGTATAAGTGAACTGGCGCACATTTTTTTTGTGACTTTCTTACAAATTGATATAAATGGCATGTTTACAGTGCGGGGAAAACGGCGTTTGGTTTGGTCTGTAGCAATGGCATAAAGCTTGGAAGACTCTGGTGTGACTATTAGCCTGTTGAAAAATTAATTGACTAGCTTCCGTGTTGCTATTATTTGGTATCCGCCAAAACCTGGAACGCTCATGATAACTTCTGAATCTGCGGCTGAAGTAGCAGCGTTAGATTATCTGCGTTGGAATGTTATTCTTTACTGCCAGGCTGCGTTTCGAATGGTTGGAAACGGCCCCTCCTGTAATCGGTGTTATCCCCTTTCCAGTTTCCCATGCGCACGTTTTACGGCATTGCTCACTTTCATTTTTTCAAACCACCGGAGTGTGGCGGGGTAATCTCGTAGTGATAGGCCGGCCAGCTCAGTGCACTCAAAATAAGCAAAGGTGACATAGTCGGTAATCGTGATGTTATTACCGAGCAAATATTCATTTTGTTCGAATATTTGGTTAACGACGGGGAGTTGTTGCTGAATAAATTTATAAGCCTCTTCTTCTACCGCTTTATTGGGTTCGCCAAAGCCAAGCGTGATTTTGGCGTACCGCTCAAATGCGTACGTATTGAGCCAGCGACCCAAATGGGCAGAAAAGAACGACAGCCATTGATTGATTCGAGCTCGCATTAGTCGGTCGTCAGCGGGGTACAAGTCGGAGTTCTCTGTTTCGGCTAAATAGCGGCAAATCGCATCAGATTCGAACAAGTGTTCATTATCATGGGTGAGTGTGGGCAGCTTGCCAAACGGATGGCGGGCAAGGTGTTCTGGCGTCTTATGTTCCCCTTTTTTTAAGTCCAAAGGAATGTATTCGTAGTCGACCCCCAATGCCTCAGCAACGTAAAGAGTCTTGGCCGTATTCGACGATATGCTTAAGCCGTGAATTTGATACATAAGGTATACTCGACTCCATTAGCGAGTCCCTATTTTAGATTTTGTTAAATACCATGGATAGCGGCAAAAAATTACTTACATGACGAATTTCCGATTGTAGATAATAGTTTGCTATATCACTTAGGTGTAGACATTCATCTTGGATGTATAGGTGGGTAAACCCTTGGGATTCCCTAGACATCTCGCCCCAACATATAAGCATCTGCGTGGGCTTGTAAACGATATGGCCTTATTGACATTATTGATGACCGGGCCGTATCGTCGAACCTTTAAGTTAACTTTTCAAATTCATTTTTAAATAGACCAAAGCGGAGTATCCCGGTGTCACAGATTTTTCCAAATATTGATCCAGATGGCTTGTTAGAATTTTCAGTTGTGTTTACAGATCGTTCCCTCAATCATATGTCACAGAGCTTTCAGGGCGTTATGCGTGACCTGAATACAATGTTGACCGATGTATACGCTGCAGACGTTGCTATCGTCGTTCCTGGCGGTGGTACGTACGCGATGGAAGCTGTTGCTCGTCAATTTGCGACGGGGAAAAAATGCATGGTTCTGCGTAATGGGTTTTTCAGCTTTCGCTGGAGTCAAATATTTGAAGCGGGTGATATCCCTTCTGAATCCGTCGTACTGAAAGCCAAGCAAACAGCTGCAGAAGATACCGCGCCATTTGCCCCGGCAGCGATTGAAGATGTGGAAGCGGCGATATTGAGTGAACGTCCCGCTTTTGTTTTTGCGCCTCACGTCGAAACGGCGTCGGGTATTATTTTACCGGATGACTACCTTAAGCGTGTGGCCAAAGCCGTACATGACGTGGGCGGTTTATTTGTTCTGGATTGCATAGCGTCCGGAAATGTTTGGGTTGATATGGCCGAGGTTGGCGTTGATATCTTGATTTCTGCTCCGCAGAAGGGCTGGAGCTCTACACCTTGTAGTGGCCTTGTGATGCTTAGCAAAGAAGCACGTTCACGTATTGCCGAAACGAAAAGCACTAGCTTTGCCTGCGATTTAAAAAAATGGCTGGATATTATGGAGGCCTATCTAAACGGAGGCCACGCATACCATGCAACGATGCCAACAGACTCGCTTGAGCAATTGCGTAATACGATGCAAGACTTGCAGAAGCTGGGTTTGGATACGCTTAAAGCCTCACAATGGGAGCTTGGGCGGCAAGTTCGAAAATTGTTGGCTGAGCACGGCTACAAAAGTGTTGCGGCAGAAGGGTTTGAAGCGCCTGGCGTTGTGGTGAGCTATGTCGATAGCCCTTCAATGGCGTTGGTGAAAAAGTTCCTGTCGCTAGGCCTGCAAACTGCAGCGGGTGTACCTTTAATGTGCGATGAGCCCTCCACGTATCAATCATTTAGAATCGGTTTGTTCGGTGTTGATAAGTTGCAAGATATCTCGGGGACCGTGGCCAACTTGGCTTCAGCGCTCACGGCTATCGAAGAATCTTAAAAAGACTTATATATGATTTCAATTTGAGTGGATAGGTGCCATAAGTGCCTTCTGGAAAGCAAATAGAAGAGCCTGCCGTCAGGTTAAATGTGCTTTTTTGTTCACCTCTACTCAACATGGTTTATAGGTCTTTTAGGCTCGATCAAACCTTCATTTCGTAACATTCGATCCGGCTGAGACCGGGTCGATTTCTGACACTTCTTATCGCTAATATTTCTGTTTCCCTTCTCTTGGTCGCCTATACTCAATAGTACCTAATTCCCAAAGGGTTTTTTGTAGAGTTGAGTCTTATGGTGTGCGGGATCGGTGTTCAAAATAGTAGTTCTTTCTTTAAATCTATACCTTTATTGGTCCGTAGTGTGTATTCACTCTCGCCCCGCACATCTATACATCAGTGTTTAAGACTTCAATGTGCATTCGGGTCTGTTCTCGATCTCTCGAGGGGGCTTTACGTTTGTCCTCATCGTTCATATGCCAAGCCGTTAGTAGTCAGTTATGAGTGACGAAATCGAGCGCCTTAAAGAGAGCTTAAAAAGCGAAAAGAAAGCCCGCTTTCAATCAGAAAAGCTATTGGGAACCAAAAGCCGTGAACTGCTTGAGTCAACTCGTCGTCTTCAGGAATTATCTTCCGGTTTAGAAAAGCTAGTGTTAGAACGTACCACTGAGCTCGAAAAAGCACGCGACGAAGCCCTTGCTAGTGCGCGTTCGAAGGCGGAATTTCTGGCCAATGTTAGCCACGAAATACGTACGCCAATGAATGGAATATTGGGGATGATCCAGGCACTAAAAAAGTGTAAGGACCCCAATAAAAGGAAGAAGCTGCTGAGTACGGCGGAAGAGTCGGGCAAGTTACTGGTATCGATTATTGATGATGTATTAGAGTCTTCCACGCTTGAAAATTCCGGAATTGTTTTAGACGAAGAGCCTTTATGCCTGATTGATACGATTGAGGCCATGATTCAAAACTTTGCGACCACAGCCCACGTCAAACATTTGGATTTAGTTACGGATATCTCTGCCAGAATACCTAAATTAGTTAAAGGCGATGCCGTTCGCATTAAGCAAGTTATTGGCAACTTAGTGAATAACGCCATTAAGTTTACCGAGAAGGGGGAGGTCGTTGTCTCGGTTGGGTATATGGGCGATAACGAATTTCGCTTTGCCGTTCAAGATACCGGGATTGGTCTGAGCCACGAAGAGTGCGACCAAATTTTCGCAGTCTTTAGCCAAGCAGATACGACAACTACTCGAAAGTATGGCGGCACAGGTTTGGGCTTGAGTATTTCAGCGAAGATTGTGGATGCGTATAAATCAAGAATAAACGTGACGAGCAAGCCGGGTGAGGGCACTCGCTTTTATTTTTATTTGCACCTCCCTATTATTGAGGAAGATTCAATCGCTAGTGAGGCTTTGAGTAAAGACCTTAAGGCGAACACAATTATTGTGTCCGAAAGTGAATCACGACGCTCGGCGTTTGAGGGCATCTTTTCCTCTGTTGGCGCTGAATATTCTTTTTCTTGCCGAGATATTAGTGAACTTCAATCAGCGGAATTTGAAGAGGACAAGTATTACAGTCTTTTTATTGATGATTTTTCTCGCTCGGAGAGCGATGAAAACACCTTGCTTCAGTTGCGTGCTAAATTTCCGGGAATTACGACCATAGAGGTTGCCAGCTACTCTAAGACCAGTAAACAGTCTGAGTTAATGGATTATAGAATTGTAAAGCCTGTTCATGTACTGGACGTCGCCAAAATGATTGCTGGCGATTATGAAGATTTATCAGGTGAAGCGATAGAATCGGGAACTCGAGCCTACGACTTTACGGGTAAAAGATTACTCGTGGTAGACGATAATCTGATTAACTTACAGGTTGCGCAAGAAATTTTTGGTGATGTTGGGTTTGAAATAGAGCTGGCAATGAGTGGCCAAGAAGCGATAACAAAGGTAGAAGCCCGCTCGTTTGATATGGTGTTAATGGATATTCAAATGCCGGGAATGGACGGCATTGAAACCAGTGAAAAAATTAGGGATTTAGGTGGAGTATGTAACGAAATACCGATATTGGCGGTTACAGCCCATGCGCTCAATGAGGACAGAGAAAAAAGCTTAGCGGCAGGAATGAATGAACATATCACCAAACCTATTGATGCCGATGTGATTTTTCCCGTCATGGATAAATATTTGAAATCGGGGTCTAGCTTAGCAAAAGACAGTGCCTCAGGGCGAGAGACAAACGTTAGAGGAGCGAGTGTTGAGGCAATACCTATTGCTCCTCCTGAGGTGGTGAACCCGTATTCCGATTTGTCGGCACTTAATATTCCAGAATTAGAAGGCTTTGATTTGCCCGGAGCTCTTAAGCGCTTGCGAGGGAAGTGGCATCGACTCAAACCCTATATCATTAGCTTTGCCGAAGAAAACCAATATGCCGATAAAGTACTAAATGATTTTTTAGCGGACAAGAATTATGAAGAGGCAGCTCGGCATGCGCACAAAATAAAAGGCTCTGCAGCCAATATCGGTGCTGTGGATATCTCTAGGACCGCAGACAGTATTGAGCGCGTTCTAAAATCAGGTGAAACCGTGGTGCCCAAAAAACTGTTGGAAAAATTCTATTCCGATGTGAAAATCCTATACAAATCTATCGATATTTTACGTGAAGATACGGAAGATGATCATGGCGGTGAGGAAGTATGTCGAAATAAAGTTACGAGTCTTTTGAGCGAAATCGATGAAAACTTGGAGAGCGATTTGGGAAGTGTTTCCGAAACAATCGACAAGTTGTGTGATGTTAGTAAAGGGACGGAGTATTACGCTCTCGCAAAGAACATTAATGAAGCGTTTAATAAATTCCAACTGCCTGAAATGCACAAAATGATTAAAGGATTTTTGGTCGATTAGCGCCTATTTATAAGCCGGATTGTCACGAGATAAAATTTCTTTGGTAAAGTTGTGTTGCTGGATGTCGGTGTTTGCTCGTTGCAATCAACCGTACCTGGCGGTTATAAAATTGCCTTTTAACCTTTTCCGCTGTAGGAAACTGTTGATAGGCGGATATTGAGTTAACAAGCGAGTTGGTGAGTAAGTACCAGTATGGCGAAAAAATTCCGCATTATGATCGTCGACGATTCTCCTCAGGAAATACATTCCTTGATCGAGGAGCTTAAGGCTGACTTTATTGTAACCGCAGCGATGTCGGCTGATAACGCGATGAAAATGTTGGCTGAAGGAGAAAAGCCAAACCTGATATTACTTGATGTCAATATGCCCGGAATGAATGGGCATGAAGCTTGTGAAATGATTAAGTCCGACCCCAATCTACATGAAATTGATATTATATTTTTATCTGCCAATGATAGTACCGAAGAAATTATTCGTGGTTTGGACGTTGGGGCAGCAGACTATATTACCAAACCGTTCGACCCGGATGTTCTTCGCTCGAAAATAAGGCGTGTCGTCAATTCGCATGACAAGCGAATAGAATTAATGAAGCAAGCAGACTCGGCAAGTAAGCTTGTATATACGCTGATTTCGGAGTCTGGAAAACTTGGTAATATCGTTAACTTTTTACGCGCCAGCTTTACTATAAAGAACGCTGAAGGCCTTATGGCGGCAACGATAGATGCCTTGCGCCAATACGACCTCAATTCGGTGATCTATTTCAATTCGGGTTCCATTGTGCTGAAGGGCTCTACCTCAGGTGAGCCCACAATGTTGGAGGTTGAGTTGTTAGAGCGTATGCATGGGTATGATGAACCTATTTTAGAAAAGGGGGTGCGGGTATTTATCCTCCAAGAAAGTGTCGTTGTTCTCATAAAGAATATGCCTGAGGATGAGGGGAAGCGAGGTTCGTTAAAAGATCAATTGATGATACTTTTGGACGGTGCAAATGCAAAACTTAAAAACTTGTCTGAAAGTGCCGAACAGTCTAACCAAAAAATTGAGGAGATTCGCTCTACCGTAATGAGTGCGAAAAATTCATTGGATGAGATACACGTTCTGCAGGAAAATCATAAAATACGCAGCATGAATATTTTGGATGAAATGATTGTTAATGTAGAGCGATCTTTTTTTTCAATGGGACTCACGGATGATCAAGAAAAAGACATTATGGATATTCTATCCGGAACCGTAAGTCGATCATTGGAAAATTTTGAGCACGGTATGGAAGTGGACAAAAAAGTAAAAAACGTGGTTCTGAGCTTGTCAAAATTGGCAACGAAATCGGTAGATTAATTACCCGATGAAAATTCCAGAGAGATAGGTGATATTTCTGAAGTTGGTAATAAAGCAGTAAGGTTAAGGGGGGAATACTAAAGAGGCAAGAGTAAAAAGGTCAGTGTAAAAAGATAAGTGTAGAAAGATAAAACAAAGAGTAGGTGTAAAGAACTACGGCCTAAAAGCCAACGACATACCCAGCAAAAAACCTACAGAAAGCACCCAAAAAAAAGACGGCCCGAAGGCCGCCAACTCAACTCACGCATAGAGCGAAACTTTTACTGTCATATTAGCGGATTCGCTAATGGTGACTTAATTACATGACCCCAAATCAAATTGGCCTGGGCCTTCTTCTTTAACCGTGACCGCTGTTACGAGGAAGGTAAAACCGATATTAGTACCAGAGCCCACTGCGCACCCGTTGTAGCTGTAAGTGCCGCAAATGTAAGCGCGTCCTGCATTAATATGTGCGTTTACCGATGCACTATGTTCTACACAGAGAGATGCCTCTTCGACAATAACCGTACGAATTATTTCTGCGGCAACATTTCCGGCTGCATCGCTCACGCTATAACGTAGCGTATAGCTGCCAGCGACGTTGGTATTGACACTGCCTGTAATAACAACCTGTGCGCTAATATCACCATCAACATCGTCTGTAGCGCTATAGCCAGGTTCTATATAACTATCGCCAACAATTAACGTCATGCTGCTATTCCCGAACAAAGATATCACCGGGGGAGTCGTGTCCTCTGGTTCAACGGTAACGAAAACGGTTCGTATTGCTATCGTTTCGTTTCCTGCGTTATCGCTGACTGCATATTGCAGAGTGGTTTCGCCAATGACAGAGCTGTCCACATTTCCGGTGACGGTAACGCGTGCAGTTATGTTGCCGTCGAAATTGTCGTTAGCGGAATAACCGGGTTCCACAAAAACTGCACCGATATAAATTACCGTATTCATCTGGCCAAAGAGAGTGATGGTCGGCGGAGTTGTATCAACCGGCTGTTCAATGACACGGATGGTTCGAACGGCTTCGCTAGCGGCATTACCGGCAGCGTCACTCACGTTGTAGCGTAAGGTGTAATTGCCGAGAATAGCGGTATTTACACTGCCAGATATGATGACATTTGAGCTGATATCTCCGTCACTATCATCGATAGCGGAATAGCCTGGCTCAGTCCATGTATTGTTTTGATAAACCGATATATCGCTGTTACCACTGAGCGTAATAGTCGGTGGTGTTGTATCCCCAACTGGGCATGCGTCGGTGGTGAAGTAGCCCGCAGAGGTTTCATTTAGAGTGATTTGAGTCCAGGTACTCGTGCCAAGGTCATCGTTCGAACCATTGGCATAATAATGATTTACTTTCCACCATGTGCCTTCTTCAACAGAATATACGCGACCAGCACTGTCATGATTCGGTAGTGTGGCTGTTACTGAAGTACATGGGAACGCAGTGCGACGAACATAGGCACTCATTTGATCGGCTGGAGCAGACACCTGCTCGATGATGAGGCCAGAAAATACATCGCTATCGGGGTAATTACTATTAATCGGGCTGGATTCTGGAGTAAAAGAGGTGACGTTACCCGCATAAAGCATGTCGGTTTTACGTGTACCTGCGGTTTGGCCGCTCATACGACGAATCCAAAGCCGAGATGAATATTGTGCGTATGAAACTAATATGCCCGTATCGCCAATTGCCAATCCGTCTGTAGAATTACCGTTGCGCAGTAAGCCTTCGTCGTAGCCTTCTACTTTACGTTGTTCGACCAGCCAATAGCGCCCGTTAATTTCACCGGGTAATTGAACAAAATTATACGGTTCAACACCAAAAGGATGTGTTGTCGTAATGAGTTGTGATGAGCCATTGGGTGTGATTTGTTGGGCATCGAAAAAGCCGAGTCTTCCGTTGGGTAGACGTACATTCTTTTTACTGTAAGCCATCATATGAACGGGGCGAGCACCGAGACGTTCACCTGACTTGTAACCCCAGCTGCCTGTCCCCATTAATCCCCAATATGAGATAGCAGCAGGTTGATTATATAAATCGCGTAAATTAAATGCCGAGTGGCCGAGTTCGTGGGCAATAATACCGATTGTACTGTCATAGGCGTTATCCGTTGGACCTTGGCGTTCGCCGAAACCCATATAGCCGGTACTGATTTCTACACCGTTAAAATTACCGAAGTTATAGCTCATATACGCGTGGCCCCAAAATCCTTCGGATTCAGAACCTGAGTAAGAACTCTCTCTACCTGACACAATAAATGAAACAAGTAATTCTGTTTTATCAATGACACCGCTTTGATTGGTGTCGTATTGAGAAAAGTCGATGGAAGATGCTGCCGCATTAAAAGCATCGGTCAATACTGTTCGCCAGCCAGACCAATTGCGCGCATATTGCGGGTGGTTGATATCCAGTCTAACTTTAATAAACCCATCGTTAGCTGTGCCTTGAGATTCATTAGCTGGGTTAAAGGCAAGTTGGCCTTGAGAAATTTCTTGGTAATAATCGTTCACACTGCCCGCAGTAATATTATTGGGGTAATCACCAAAAATTTTGTTGGTCCATGCCGCATCGCTATTGGTAAATTGAATGTCGTTAAATTCAACCATTATAAATAACGAATTATAAATATGCTCGCCAATTACTGGGGCTGCTTCGGGGCCGTGTAATATTTCGCTGCTGTTGACTTGTCCTGGCGCGGATTCATTTGGATTGATTTCGTTATCGTGTAAATGCACATCACCAAAACCTTCCCATGCAGTGGTCCACGCTTCCATAAGGTCGTCATAGTGGACTAAAGGAATACTTTCTAAGGGGGTTTGACCGAACAAGAGGCCAGAAGGGCGTAAAATTAAACCTTCAAGTGCTGTTTCAATTTCGCCGTATTCGTAACTAGAACTAAGCGGGTTAAAAACAACAATGTCGCCAGTGTCGACAGTTTCATACCATAAGATATGTTCGTCGCCTTTTGGGCTGGCTTGGAATGAGGACCCGTCTGGCTGTACAAATGTACGAGGCTCGGGATTGGCTGGCATAGAATGTACCAGTGATGACGCAAGACAAAGTAATACCGCAGGTGCAGCAAAGCACACTGTTTTTAAACAACGTAACATGAAATTCCCCAAAGTGCATATGTTCCCGCATGCTCCGATGCGTTGCTCTGTGGGCGCTTCCTGGCCCGAAGAGCAGAACCGTGTGGTGACTACAAATCGTCCAGCGCACTATACTGCGATGCAACATTAATTGTCTAGGAGAAATTTGTGCAGTGCACAAAAATCGTTGATTTGTGTGACAGAAATTTAAAAATCAGGCGTTTTCGCCAATTAATTGACGGGATTTGGGTGCCGAATTTAATATTAAAGGGTGATGTTTTTGTTTTCGGACGTGGTTTTCTTAGCAAATGATGTTTTCTGATTTACGGCCATTGGTTGATGTGAAATTTGGCCGCTGTCGTTATTTTATTAATCAATGCGAGATTAATTAGTCTCTTTTCTGAACCGATAACTTTTGTTCATTCGGCATTTGTTAAATATGCTTCTGGCGGGGTTGGTGAGTTGCTGGAGGGTGCAGAGAGCTGAGAGAGGGGAATGGTGACGTTTCTAAGAATCGAGAGTTTCTAGGAGATCATAGGCTTTGGAGGAAGGAGCCTTTGGCTTTCCCACGCCACGATTTTAACGAATCCCGAACTCGCCTTTAATTTTCACCGGGGAAATATCAAAAGAAGAGCGGCTTCGGCCATTAATTGGCTGAATTAAGTTTCTTGATTCCGCTCGGTAGCGGTCCATCAAGTTCACTAATAAAACACACAGCGCCTTCTTTATTGGCTAAGTATTTCAGTGCTTTTTTTGCGTCTTTAAAGGAGCGAGGCATCGTGGAAGAATCGCCAGAGAAAACACGTCTGGTCCAATGCCGTTTAAATGAACGCTCATTTTTACCGACTCGGCTCTTCAAGAATGCGTCGACGGCGGGTTTACTGCTGGTCACTAGGCACAGGGAAATTGGCTTGCCGTTTTGCCAGTGGCTCACAGAACCTAGAAACATCGATTTAACCATCTGAGATGAAACAGAATCTTCTTCAATTAACCCGTTTGCGACCAATTGGCCAGCTTGTGCCGTCAGTGAAGCACACGCGAGGGTTAAAATTAAAATGAAAGTTCTTGTTAGCATTGTGTATAAATTATCAAATCTATTGTTTGGCTGTTTGGTTTCGCTCATTCCGGCCACTAAAAACCAATGGAAAGCGATGATTTAAACTCTGTAAAGGACGCACCTTCATATTTGGCATTGTTATCGCCCGTCGAAAACTTGTCGAGCTCAAATTTCAAATACATATTATCATCAACCAATATATTAACACCCAATATGGATACGCTGCCTTCATCGTCGGATGTGTCGGTGTCGGGCTCTAAATGTTCATATCGAAAGTAGGGGGTATAACGAGATCCTAAACGTTGGAAGACCATTGCGGTATACGCGCGCCGTTTGATGTTTCTACTTGCCTTACGGTTTTCGTTACCCATGACAGCTTCAAATTCAAGCCCAGTCCCGCCATCATTTTCCCACTCAACTTGAAGGCCATAGCTGTTGATATCTAATCGTTCTGTACTATCAGGGTCTTCCATGCTGTCTCGGTAAAAAGAAAAGCCTAATCGAAGTGCGTCGATGGGGTTATAGCGAACACGGCCGTTCACTGCCTTATGAGAATTGTCATCTTCTTCGTAGGGATTAATGTCTTCATCTTCTGTTTCACCATTGGAAACCTGAAGGACGTAATTCCATGAACGATAATTTCCCACCACAGCCAGACCGGTTAACCAGCGGGGATAAAAACGAATTTCACTACCAAGCTTGTTATTTTTATTGGTCGATTGCGGCTCTTTAACCGTTAACGTGGCGGGCTTAGCGGTGTGAATTTCATTGTAAATGCCGAAATTGGTAAACATTTTTCCCGCACGGATCTTTGCGATATCACCAAAAATTGAATACTCAGCAAAAGCATACTCAACCGCAACGTTGCCTCGGTCATCTTCGGATGCTGCGCCATGTTCCCAGGTGAAGTCGGTTGCTATGCGTAATTTATCGGTTGCTTGAATATTAAATACGATATCGATGAGGTCCATATCAAATGAACCACTTGCATCACCCTCGTCATCTCCAGAGACATTTTTTTCGTATTCGACGCTCAGGTATCCATTAATGGATATGTTGTCGATGGGGGCGGTTTGGGCGGCAGGAATACACAGTAATAAGGCCAGAACTCCTAGCGCTCGAAGCGTCGTCTTGTTAAAACGTTTTTCGCATCTAATGTTCATGTAGCATCTATTTAGCATCTATTTAGTAGTATCAATTCGTATTTATTTTGAATGCAATCTACGTCGAGTATTTACATGGCGCTTAACTAGGTATTTTTATGCCGGATTTCGATTTATCTTGTCCGGTAATACCTTTTTAGAACTATAGTCGGTTTTTCTAAGAATAGTTGGTTTTACTCGGATTGTAGGCACAATCTGCTATCTTTACAGATAACAATGCGGATTGAATTTTCGTAAATAGTGGCTGTGTTCGACTTATGGAATTAAGCGGGCGTGGTTTAATAATGTTTTTTTCTATTACAGTGGTTTTTTTGTTCCTATTGGTTAGATTCTATGGCTCTTCGGTATACCGTATCATTTAAGATTCAAGCGATTGCGGCGGTCGGTATCTTCGGGTTTTCCATTTATTTCTTTATTAATATTTACTTGGGGCAAATCAACCAAAGCTTATTGGAGTCTTTGCGTTCTGAAGAGGTTGTTTCGATTGATGAAATATCGCGTTTGGAAGCCGATGTTCATGATCATAGAACCCTACTTGCCGATGCTGTTGATTTTGAGGATATTAATATCCTTTTGGAGTCAGCGAGTGCAGCGAAAAAAATCTCTGAATCATATCAGCTGATTTCGGATAGCTTTCCTGATCTGAAACTAGAACTTAAAAGCGTTAAAGAAAAATTTCAGTCCTATGACAAGTATGCGAATGATTATGTTGAATTAGCGTTAAATGAAAGTGTTGAAGATCTGTTAAAAGATATAGCGCTAAAAAACATGAGCGATAGTAATACTGCGCATAATGACGCGTACGCAAAAGTGCGTGCGGAGATATATGCCTCCTTTGATAGAAAATTATCGAAGCTGAGTGAACAGAGTAAATTAGAGGCAACCTTAGGCTACATTATTGGCGCCTTAATGTTGGTTTTTATTACCATAATGACGTACGTTATTTCTCGGTCGGTTGCACGCTCTATACAAATGGCGGTGAGCATTTCGGAAAAAATTGCGAAGGGAGATCTGGAAGAGCAGACTTATGCCGCTCCGAATGATGAAACCGGCCTTTTGCTTGGCTCCTTAGATACCATGCGGCGTAATATCAAAGAAACCCAGCAAGGTCTTGTGATATCGGCAAAGTTTGCCGACTCAATGAGCGGTGGTAATCTCGGACTTGCGCTTTCTAATGCCAATATGGCCCTAAGAGAATTGTTTAATTTACCGTGTGCCGCGCTTTTTGTGCTTTCAGGGGAATCCCAAATAAAGTGTTTATCGATTAGTAGCCTGGACGAGATATCTTTGAATGCGGATTTATTTGATCGTTTAGGCATCCCATTGGATTGTTTTCGTCGTCAACACAAAACAACGCTAAAGATGGAGCAGTTTGGTGAGAATGTTCAATTCGATTTCATTATTGGTCATGCCGATTTATTGAGTATTGATTCCCACCCCATTATTTATAATGATATCTGCATCGGAGTTATTACGACAACGCACATCGTTGCCCTTAGTGAGGGGGAGAAACTCCTTATCGACCAATGTATTGATCGACTTGCGATTAAAGTAAACGCTTACCAGATTGATCAAGAACGTCATGCGTTGATCGATAGCTTGGATGAACGTGCTAATGAACTGGAACGCCTAAACCAAGAAAATATCCAAATGAATGAGGCGAAGTCCGAATTCTTAGCCTGTATGAGCCATGAAATCCGCACGCCGATGAATGGCGTATTAGGAATGTTAGGGCTAATGATGCGAGGAGACTTATCCAAGAAACAGCATCATTACGCGACTTTGGCTAATGATAGCGCTAACTCCCTGCTACTCCTGATAAATGATATTTTAGATTTTACAAAAATTGGAGCGGGAAAGTTAGAAGTTGAACTCTTGAATTTTGACCTTCGCAAAACGCTGGGAAGTTTTGCTGAAAGTATGGCGCAGCGCGCACAAGCTAAAGGTCTGGAGTTGATATTGGACCTCTCCAAAATTGAACACACAATGGTTCGAGCTGACCCTGGGCGCATTCGTCAAATCCTCGTTAACCTTGTCGGGAATGCGGTTAAATTTACCGAAGCGGGTGAGATTATCATTCGTGCTAGCCTACAAGAAACTGTCGATTCTGAAATGCTTTTCGTTTGTAGTGTTACCGATACCGGGATTGGTATCCCGCAGTCAAAAATTGCCTCAATGTTCGAGTCATTTACCCAGGCTGATACCTCTACCACGCGTAAATTTGGCGGAACCGGTTTGGGCCTGGCGATTGTGAAACAGCTGTGTGAGTTAATGGATGGCGAGATTAACGTGTCGAGCGTGGTTGGAGAAGGGAGTACCTTTGAGGTATCTCTGCGATTGCACCCGAGTGATCAATCAAAAAGTGTTGCGCCCACTAAGAGCATCGAAGGGATCAATATTTTGGTCGTTGATGACAACAAAACAAATTTAGCGGTCATTTGTTCTCAATTATTGAGCTGGGGGGCTTCAGTGACGGGCTTGCCTGGTGGCGAAGCAGCCTTGGCGCTAATGGCGCGCAATATAGAAAATGATGGGTCCGTATTTGACTTGGCGATTATCGATATGCAAATGCCTGAAATGGATGGTGCTGCGTTGGCAATGAATATTCGGCAAGACTTTCGCTATAGCGAAATGAAAATGGTCATGATGACGTCGATGGATGAAGACGCCAGCCCGCATTATTTTAGCGATTTGGGTTTTGTGAGTCATTTTCGAAAACCGGCGACAACGGATGATCTATTCGAATCTTTGCAGGTGCTGCATGAAAAGGATGAAGAATTTGTGGGGGGGGGGATTGAAGGGGAATCCCATTATGAGTCTGTGGAGACCGAAGCCACATTTAATCCCGATACGCGGATTTTGTTGGTCGAAGATAACCCGGTTAACCAAGAAGTGGCTCTGGGTATTTTAGATGATTTTGGTTTAAGTGCAGATGTTGCAGGCAATGGTTTAGAAGCCATTAATTCGCTAGAGTTCTCGCCAGCGACTGCGCCATATGAATTGGTTTTGATGGATTGCCAGATGCCGGAAATGGACGGCTACGAAGCCACAGAACTTATTCGGGCGGGTAAGACGGGAATTCGAAATAAAAAAATACCGATAATTGCCATGACCGCGAATGCAATGAAAGGGGATAAGGAACGTTGTTTAGAATCAGGGATGAGCGATTACCTAACAAAACCGATTGATGGGGTAACTTTGGAACGCAAACTACAACTGTGGCTCAATGGCAAGTCGGACGTCAGCCACTCGATTGCTGATGAAGGTGAAGAGCATACGGTTCAAGCAGGGGTGCCAGAAGAAGTGCAAGAGCCACAAGAAGCACAAGACGAAAGCCCAGAGCTTCCCGTCTGGGATAAAACCGATTTGTTGCGGCGTATTCGCGGAAAGGTCCCGCGCCTGGTGACGTACACGGAAATGTTTATCGCGGATATCCCTGAGCGAGTGGTGGAGCTACGCGGATTTATTGACAGCGACAAGTTTGCCGAGGCGCAGAGGGCCGCTCATGGCATCGTGGGCTCGGCTGCGAACTTAAGTGGTAAGCGTCTAGAAGCGTTTACACGTAAGATGGAATTTGCAGCAAGAGACGAAGATTCTCAGAAGTTAAAAGGGTTTTGGCCGGGGTTTGAAGACGAGTTAATCTTACTAACCGCAGCATTCGAAAAAGAACTGAAAGAGATTCGTGGGCATTAGACTGGGCAGGGCTTTATCGGTTTGTTACGTCTTCGAGCTGCGTTGGTCAGGTCTGAGTGATTATTCGAGCGTTTGGGAGTCGAGGAAAAATTTACGGCGCTGACTTTACGGTACTGGCTTGGGAATACTTAGCTATTGACGACAAATAAATGCGTGAGTGAACTTTGTTTTTTCTTTAGGCGTTTTTATGTCATTAACACCTCAAAAAACAGGGTTTTTGTCGGTTAATTTAGAATCAATTTTGTCATTTTCAACTAAACTATTAAGAATTATTTGAAAGCAAAGCTAATTATGGAACCAGACCACGCCTCAGAAATAAATTCGTTGCAGCAGGAATTGAATGCTGCGCGTCAGATGACGTTTAAAATGATGTCAGCAAGTGGTGAGGTGGGAGACACGCTGCAATTCTTAAAATCCACCTTTGCGACGAAAACATTTGAAGAGCTGGCGGCAGTGTCTTTAGATTACCTCGCCGCCAGCGGATACCAATCCTGTTTGTTGTTCCAGGGGATAGATGGCCCCAAATTTTTTACCCTCAATGTTAATGACGAAATGATCGATCGAATATTTCTCTCGAAGCACATAGACGAGGGGCGAATTTGGGAGGCCCATGGTCGGATTATTATCAATTTCGAACATAGTTCATTGTTGATAAACAATCCTCCCCAAGATGATACAAAAAGAGGTGAGTTGCGCGATACCTTGGCTATTTTAATGGACGGTATCGAAGCGAAGGTCAAGAACATCCTGCTTGCGGGCCAAACAGACGAAGCTCGCAATGTGAAAAACGCATTTTTTTCTTTAATGACACATGAATTAAAAACACCACTCAACCCCATTATTGGATTTTCGACCCATTTGTCGAGAAAACTAAAGGACGAACTTAATGAGCGAGATTTAAAAGCGATTAATAGCATTCGAGACAACGGAGAACATATGCTTCGCTTGTTGGAAGATATTTTAGTCGTGACTAAACTAAGAAATAATGAACTTATCATTCATAAAGCGTCGACAGATATATCGAGTATTGTTAGCGAGGCTGTGACTTTTCTTGAGGAGTTTGCTGAAAAATGCAATGTGAGCGTTAATTTTGACCCTGTAGAGGATTTAATTGCGAGTGTCGACGGACATCGGCTTTTGGATTCTTTTATTGGATTGTTATCTAACGGGATTAAATATTCAGAAGGGAAGACGGTTAATATAGTATGCTCTTTAGATGTTCATCCTGACCATGAAAATATTAAAGTTACTTTCCAGGATACTGGGCGCGGTATTGCAGAAGATAACCAAGTTAAAGTTTTTCATCATTTTAGCGAGCGAGATAATCCGGCTACAGAAAAAAAACGCAGTTACGGCATTAGCTTGTTTCTAATAAATGAAATTATTCAATTGCACGATGGGCAGATTATCTTGGAAAGTAGGCTGGGGGAGGGCAGTTGTTTTACGGTAACGATTCCGATGCAGTGATCATAAAACGGTAATGTTAAAGCCCTAATTGCCTGGCGTCGTATAAGTTTTGACGTGCATCAAGCATTTTTAAATTACGTAGAATAGTTAATGTAGAATAAAGAGCATCGGAGGATGCAAAATCCAACGGCGCCTTCTTCCAAAATAATGTCTGCTGCTCCCTGCTCTCCGCTCCCTCCACACACTTCTGAAACATTACGCTCTCTTAAGAAAACTATATTCACTCATCAACATGATATTCATCCGATATCATCAATTATAATTGCCTGTGTTGATTGATTTTTAGACTGCGGGAGGTGTTTGAAATTGGTGTGCCGGAAGGCGCTTCGCTTTTCCGACCTACGGTACTTCAACTTCTTTTGGCGATTAGTCCATATCAATGAGTTGGTGCGAGTTGAATCTCGTGAACTTGAACGGCTTGAGAGATATTGGTTTTTGGTTGTGATCGGGGAAATTTACCATCACGATCTAATGCTGATTAGTATTCCGGGGAGTTGGTCGACCTTCTATATCGCCACGAGTGCCAATAGTAACGCCTTCTGTAGCTTTTTGATGTGTTTTGGCGGGTTTCGATATCGAGGGGCCTTCTTTGGTCTACTATCATTGAAGTTGTTTAGGTGGTGAAATTAAACAGGTGTTGAGCTACTATCGAAATTCAACGGGTGTTGATATTTCCTGAATTAGTCGGTTTTATAATCGTTAAAACAATATTTACGATAGAATGAGCCGCGCTAATACGATAGACAGCCAAAAGCAGATGCGTGCGCCGTCATACACGTACTAATAATATGCGTTCTATAGAACAACAGGATTAATCGATGAGCAACAATCTGGGTGAATTAGGGTTAGAACAAAACCCTAGTAAGCGAGAACGAATATTGGATGCCGCAGAAGCGCTATTCGCGATTCATGGATATGATGGTGTCACCATTCGGCAAATTGCGCATGCCGCACAAGTCGATGTAGCTTTGGCCAGTTACCACTACGGTAAAAAGCGTGAATTGTTCGATGCTGTATTTTTCCGCCGAGCGGAAGTGTTAAACACCTTGCGGCTAGAGCGATTAACGCGCTGTGAAGTTGAGGCAGGCCCCGAAGGCCCTTCAGTTGAAACGATTATAGAAGCCTTTATTCGCCCCTTAAACCCCTGCGAACTAGAAGAGCAAACGGGTGATCCCGGCTGGCATAACTATATGGCTTTGGTTGCCTATATTAATAACTCGCCGGTTTGGGGCCAAACGATGATGACTAAGCATTTTGATCCGCTTGTTCAGCGTTTTATCAAAGCGCTTAAAAAGGCACTGCCAAATGCCAGCGATGAACATATCTATTGGGGCTATAACTTTTTCTCTGGAGCGATTTCGCTGACCTTTACTCGCACAGGCCGAATTGACCGCTTGTCTGATGGCGTCGTTTCATCGAATGACCTCGATATGGCTTACAGGTGCATGGTGCCGTTTATGGCAGCAGGTTTTAAGAAAATCTGCGAAAATTAAATATTTTGATTCACACTTTTGTGGCCTAGTTGTCGTCCAGAAGATTGACAGTGAACAGACAAAACAATGAGCAGATCGACAATGAGATCGATCACATAACCAGAATAAACGAGCACATTTTAGGAGTTTGTAATGATAGTCGAAATAAAGTTTATTAAACTGAGTAAGCCTTTTACCACCGAATCCGGTTATACCTTTGATACCCCTGAAGTCGCGTATGAAGAATACGGTAACCCCAACGGCCCTGTTATTCTTTTAGCTCACGGTGGATTGTCCCCTGCGCATGCGGCTGGTAAGTATTCTGAAGATGACCCTAAAGCGGGTTGGTGGGATGGTTTAGTCGGCTCAGGAAGGGTTTATGACACGGATAAATACCGTGTTTTATGTTCCTGCTCTTTAGGTATAGGCTTTGGCTCTACCGCTCCTAACTCGATTAATCCAAAAACGGGTTGTCGTTTTGGTCCATTGTTCCCCGATATCACCCTTGTCGATACCGTCCGTTATCAAAAAGCCTTTCTAGACGAAATGGGCATTGAAAAACTTCATATCATGTCGGGCCTTTCGACTGGTTCATTGCAAACGTTGCAAATGGCTTCTCTTTATCCTGACTTGGTAGGTGCTGCGATTCCGGTTGCGACTTCTGGCCGTATGACCGCAGACGGCATGATGATGCACCACTTTATGATTAATGCCTTAAAAATGGACCCGGGTTTCCAAGGTGGTTGGTACAATGAAGGTACGGAGTTGTACTCTACTCGTCTAATCACGCAAGTGATGAAAATTTACTACTTCCATGAAAAACTCACCAATCAAATCGCTTGGGATTCCGTTCCAGAAGGTCCTGATTCGCAGCAACAACGTAGCGATGCAGTGTTGAGTTATTTGACCGGAACTTCTGATGTTGATTGGCTGCAACGCGATCCAAACTGCATGATTAAATTCATTGCCGCGGTCAATTCCCATGACTTGGGTCGATTGGCGGGTAGCTATGAAAAAGGCGTGCAACAAATTCAATGCCCCGTGCTGCTTATGAACGTTGATACTGACCGAGAGTTTGCTCCACATTGGGCGCACGAAGTTGCAGATCTTCTGAATGCCGCTAAACCGGGTCAAGCCGAAGTAAAAGTTTTGGAATCTATTTGGGGTCATTATGGTTGTGCCCTAGAGCAAGGACAAATGACGACGCATATTAGCGCATTTATGAAAAAAGAAGGTCTGTAACCTTTCTGCTTTCAGTTCTAAAGGCTCAGCATTCAGCTGGGCCTTTTTTTTGCCTTATCGCTTCAATGGTTTCCTCGATGACTGTTGAGGGGTAAGTGTCGTGATTCTATTGATATAGCTTCTCTATGAACAAGCTTGGTGAATGAAAATGTTGTAGAGCCTTAAATTTATGCTTTTGTAGGGTTTGCTGAACGTATGTAACTTCTGGTAGTCCGCTATAGCACTTCGGGAAGTATTCTCAAGACACGCCACGAGTACGTCCCTGTAGGCTCTGCTAATGCCATCCATGGCATTAGACGGTCTTGAAAACACTTCCCGAAGCCCTCTAGCTATATGCGGGTATCGAGACCTTTTAGCTTGTTTTTAACCCTCAACAATTATCAGCAAAATTTTCATTTCCAATTAAAGTTGAAGCGTTGTATTAATAGCGACTGATAAAGTGACGACAATAATTTATTCCCGGCAATAGCGAGCTTCGTCAAGTGGGTTATACGGTGGTAGTCACTTTCATGGCAACTGAACGGAGGTAGAGCGAATTAGAATACAAGAGTCGAGTATCTTGTGGGGCAGAGTCATACCTCCCTACATGGACTTAAAAAGAACTTAATACCCGCACTTAGCTAGAGTGCTTTGGGGTGTGATTTCAAGACCGTCTAATGCCATGGATGGCATTAGCAGAGCCTACAGGGATGTACTTGTGGCGTGTCTTGGAATTGCACACCAAAGTGCTCTAGCGGGCTATCAGTAGAAAAATAACTTTAACAAAATACTGAAAGCTGACATTCCCAAACTTTCTTACCGAGTCATTTATTAATGACAAAACATCAGCCCCTTTTCCTGAAAATCCTTAATAAACAAATCAAAAGTCCCATCTCGATGAACACGCTTAATTAAATACGGTTTCCCCAACTCACCCGTGTGAATTTGTTCCAGATTAAGTACCCGCTGCTTCTTGACCGGTTTTTTCGCCGGGTTTAATACCGTAATAACTCGGGGTAGATGATGATGCTTATGATTGGTTTCGAGAACCAAAGCCACAGAACCATTTTTTAACTCGACAATACTGCCGGGTGGATACAAACCAATAGCCTTAATAAAATCCAAAGCCAAGCGTTCATCAAATTGCAGCCCACGATTTCGGTAAATAACCTTTAACGCATCGGTACACGTAATCGATTCCTCATGAACACGATTAACCGTCATGCCATCATATGCATCAACCAAAGTAATAATCTTAGTGAAATGTGAAATTCCCGCCGCCTTTAGTCCTCTAGGGTAGCCCATACCGTCAACGCGTTCATGGTGACTGTAAGCCACATCGATTGCACCATGGTAAACCCCAGGGGAAGCCATCAGCAGATTGCGCCCGTAAATAGGGTGCGCCTTTAAAATTTTCTCTTCTCGTTCAGAAAATCGACCTCGCTTTTTTAACAGCTCTGGATCGATTCGGAGTTTGCCTAGATCATGGAGCAATCCACATAAGCCAAGGTGTTTTAAGTCCAGCTTGTCCATTCCTAAATGGCGACCCAAGGCAATTGCTAAGATGCAGACATTGAGACAATGCTCGGCTGAATGCTCATCTTCGGTGCGAACCTGGGACATCCACATAAGCGCATCAGGGTTGCGTAAAACACTCGCGACGCAATCGTCGACAGTGGATTTGGCTTCTTCTGTATTCACGACACCACCGAGGCGAATTTCATCGAGCATTGTTTTGGTTTTGCTGCGAGCGCCTTTATATATGCTAATGGCTTTGCGATGTTCTTCTTGCGGAGGGATTTTATTAATATAGCGAACGGTGTAGGCGGGCGGCTTTTCACCATTAACTCCCATTTCAATGGGGTTGGTCCATTCTTCAAATATGGCGTCGATCCAAACGTGTTCGCAGAGTTCGGCAAGTATATCAATATCGTCAAGTGTTTCGACAAGGAAGCCTTGCATTAGAAACGGGGTTTCCATCCAGTCCCGATCTAACTTGGATATATACATGCCCAACTGAAGTTCCGATATATGGATTTTTGTGGTCCGTTGGTTGCGATCGAATTGACCTTTGCGGACGATTTTGCGTTTCATTGCTTAGTGGGTACTTTGACGTTTAACCATTTAAGTGTAGTGCTAGATGGTCGGTTTGATAGCAAAATATAGGCCGCCTCTAGTATAGGGACTTAAAATACCAGGCCCGGTCTAGATGCGATTTCTTCTAGTTTTATGAGGATGTTTTCCGCATCAGGGTATTTTTTATTAAAAATAAAATACAGTTCTAGCGTGTCGAGAACGTCATATTGAATGTCATGATCGACCTTCTCTTTAAGCACTTCTCTAACTGGTCCCCGATAATCGAGGAGGTAGTCTGCGCGTCCAGCTTTCAGCATTGAATATGCGGATTGGTGTGTTTTCGCCGGGTATTGGACAATGTTGCTATCTTCATCAGTGAGGAAGGGCCTTAAAATGCCATAGCTGTAGCCTTCGATCGTAATAATATGTTTCCCAAGGATTGAGTGGATTTGAGGGAGTGGCGGTGTTTTCGTGTGACGAAAAACGCCAAGCTCTACGAGAAACACGGGTTTTTCGCTGGTGATACAGCACTCTATGATATACGGCGTTTTCACCAGTATGGAAAAGGTTTCGGGTCTAGTATTGAGATATTCATACATGCGATGAATGGGGAGGGGGCTGTCTTGCCATTCGAGTTCTGCTTCTTTGAATATGGCTTCCATCTTACGCAGTACAGGGTCATAGACCACGCCATTGTCATCGAGCTGGGTTAGGATGGGTGGACTTGGGTGGACGTAGACAAGTGTTTTAATCTCCTTAGGTTCTTCAGCTACTACGGCAATCGTCGAGCAAATAACAATACTAGCAAGCAGGATGCGTGCTAGCTGTTGGGGTTTTGCTATAGCGCAATTATGAATTTTACTAGCCATCGTGACGGATCAAATGCCTTGCAAAGAAGTCGTTTATGTAGCGCGATTACGTAACATTAATACCTACCTATCAGAATAGTTGAACCCCATCCCGTCCATGCGGTATTCGAGAGTTTTCTTATATGCATATTTTTCTGTATCGCCGTTCCTTATACTTTTATATTATAATGCCCAATCGTACTATCTATTTTTTTGGTGTTAAAGCTTATTCGTCATGGCGCACTAGAATTTTCGGTGGTGACAATTATTGACCAATTGTTACGTTTGTTTATGCGCCAACTGCGTTTTTATATTGCATTCTGTTATTCCTTATATTCTTTTATATCGCTTCTTATTTGGAATCGCATCTATTACTTGATTATTTAGAGTTGGCGCGTCAATTGCTTTTGTAACAATGGAAGATTAACTTGTGACAAATGTGAATAGTTAAAACAAAAGGCGTGCGTTATGACAACGGGTATAAAAAAATTGGTAGCGGTAGAAGATTTGGTGATCGGTATGTTTGTATCGTCGTTAGATAAACCCATGTCCAGCACGTCTTTTCCTTTGGAAGGGTTTTATATTCGCAAAAAAGAAGAGCTATTAGAGCTGGCTAAACACTGCAACTTCGTGATGATCAATATATCGAAAAGTCGAGCGGTTCAATCCCTTAATACGACGTTTCAACTGGAAGTTATGGATATCCCCAAAGCCCTAACGGACCCCGTTGGATTTAAAATAGAAAAAAGATTACGCGCACCTCGTCAGGTTAAACCACGACAAAAGGGTAGGGTAAAACGCTTATTTATATTACTAGCGGTGAGTATTGCTGTTTATCACTACTATGACGCCCTAATTGCGTTTGTCGCATAAGTGGCTGTGCAATTTGTAACGACTGTACAATTTTCAAAGATTATGCAATTTGTTTTTCAATGCACCGCATCAGCTCTTCTTCGGACCAGGGTTTTGTAAGGTAAGTGCTGACACCCGCATTCTTTGCCAGGGTTTTATGGTGGTCAGTCGAGCGCGAGGTAATCATAATGACAGGTATGTCTTTGTACTCCTCCCTCGAACGTAAGTGAGCCGTTAGTTCCAAGCCGTTCATTCGAGGCATTTCTAAATCGACTAACAGCAAGGACGGTTTTTTTGCTTCAATAACCTGAATTGCATCGAATCCATCTTTCGCCGTATACACCTCCATTCCTAAATCAGAAACAAACTGGGCGAGTGAGCGTCTTGCACTGAGCGAGTCGTCGACGACGAGGGCTGCAGGGGGTTCTTTGTAGTTGGCTTTCTCTAGAGCAGCAAACTGTTCTCGCCGTTTACGCAGTTGTGCAAGGGCGTCCTGATCTAAGCTCATGCCTGGTAATTCTTGCAAATCAATTGCGGGCGAAATGGTGCCGTCACCGAGTATGGTGGCGCCAACCACTCCCTCGGGAAGGTAGGTGTATTCATTGAGTGACTTAATTACCAGTTCTTGGCTGGCAACGATTTGTTCGACGGAGATAAATACTTGCTCACCATCCGTTTTTTTACAGAGTAAAAGAGCGTTGGTTGCATTAATCTCGCCCGCGCCGTAACCGAGTAAATCATTGAGCGGATATACCGGAATGTTTTTTTCTTGGTGTTGATACGTGTGACCGTTGGCGCCTCGGGAAATTTGTTCCGGGCGCACATAAATAATTTGTTCCACGGTTCGCCCCAAAATGCTGAAACTTTGGGTTTCGTTTCGGTAGTTATTTTTGATCACAATGGCATGGGCGGTAAGAATACTTGACGGAACAGTGAGGGAAATACAACAGCCTTTATTTTCTTCCGACTGGATTTTCATATTTCCTTTTAAGGACCGAACACTAGCCATTACCGCGTCGAGGCCAATGCCGCGCCCGGATGTTTGTGTCGCTTCTTTGCGGGTGGAAAAACCGGGCATTAGCACCATTTGATTGAGCAATTGGTGAGAGTGTTCACTGTCAGCCGATATGAGATTTTTATCGAGAGCGGTCTGATAAATAGCATCATAATTTAAGCCGCGCCCGTCATCTCGACATTCCACAACAATCGTGTCGCCTTTGCTCATAAACGAAAGCGTAATTTTACCTTCTGGAGATTTGTCATATTTTTCACGTTCTGCTCGGCTGGATTCAAGCCCGTGATCAACCGCATTGCGCAATATGTGCATAATCGGGTCGGAAATGGCGTTGAGCACATGGCTGTCCATCATGAGTTGGCCACCGATAATATCGAGTTTTGCAGACTTGTGAGTGAGCCGACAAGCCTGTCGAACACAGCGTGAAAAGCGCGAGGAAAACGTACTGACTGGCAGTAAGTTCATGTCCAGTAGTATTTGCTGGCTGTCATGATTTAACTGCTGTTGTGAATACAGTAAAGAGCTGAGTTCGTTCAGTTGGCTTTCTAAGCTAACAATGCTCTCGTAGGAATCTGTGGTTAATTCGAGTAATTGATGGGAGAAACTGTGCAGTTCGTTAAATTGCTCCATCTCTAAGGGGTCAAGTTGATCCTCTTGCCTGATTAGAGACGCAGAGCGGAGTGCGCTTTGTGTTTGAACGAGCGCATCGAACTCTGCCGCCATGGTTTTAATTTTCTTGTGGTAACGATCACTCAGTTGCGTGCTGTGTTGAAGGTTTTCGACGCGTACGCTGAATTGATTGTTGGTAATTTGAGTTTCACCGGATAATCGAAGCAGCTCTTGGGCGACGTGACTGGGAAGGTTGATATAGCGCACGTCATCTTCATTGGATTTCGTTGAGGATTTCTCTACCTGTTTTTGGATTTTGCTATTGGCCTTTCTGCTTGTTTCGGTAGCGGATTCTTTTGTTTGGTTTTTTTCTCCGGTGTCTGCGCGTATTATTTTATTTTCTGTCGTGTCGGGTGAATCATTTGTATGTGGCAGCGGCGCGTCTGTTTTTTTCTCGGCGGCTTGTTGGTTTTGTGTTTTCGAGACGGTATTTTCGATCTGTACTGAAGGCGTTAAAGCTTGATGTTCTGAAGACGTATTAGTTTTCTGGGGCGAGGGGGATTTTTCTATATTCGCTGATGGCACTTTACTTTCCATGTTCATGTTCATGTCCATGCCCCCATCGCTATCTATAGGCGCCTTTTCGGTGGAGTGTGTAGGGTCGGTATGGGTACTTTCATTGGACGTTGCCTTGTTGGTTTCTTTACTCGCAGGCTCTTTACTATCGCTCTCTTTATTCTGGACCTCTTTATTATTAAGTTTCGTATTAATGCTGATGTCATTGGGGGTAAGTTTTTGCTCGTCAAGTTCCGCGCCAATCGTTGCGCCCTGTTTCGCTTGTCTCAACCATGTTAGGAGTTCGTTCATTAACTCTTCAATATTGTCAGGCTCTGGACCAAGATTATTGAGAAACTCTGTGGTGATGGCTAAGCCGTCTGCGACAGATTGAAGGAAATCAGCGAACCCTTCCGGAGGTGTCTGCCATTGTTTCGCTGCGGTCTCGAGTAAATCTTCGGTAAAGTGCATTAAGTTTGCGAGTCCACTCACCGATACAACATTAGCTGCGCCTTTTATCGTGTGCGCAATACGCTGTGCCTGATTGAGGTCGTCAAAGTTACCGGTGTCTAAAAAACAATTTAATGATGTTTCGAACTGGTCAACCTGTTGGGGCAGTTCGATGAGTAATCCTTGTATTAGCTCGGGACGGATATCATCATCGAGTTCTAACGAGCACATTTCAGGGCTGGCGAATTCGGGAGTGGTATCGACTTCATCATCAAGTAGTGAGGATAATCCGGATAGGTGGAATAGTTCGGTGATTTCTGCTTTCTTATCATCGCATAGTGTTTTTGGCCAAGCTGAATTCTCTAAAAATGCGATGAGAGACACTGCGCAACTTTGCTCTTCGGATTCATTTTCGTTTAGCAAGGGTGACGGATTTTTACCTATTGAAGCGAGATAAGCTAAAAACAATGGCCCGCACTGAGCGGCCAGCAATATTTGCTCTTGAGTTGGCTCAACGTCATTAGAGCAAAGCTCCTTGATGTTTTCCGTGATGAGATTTCCGGCCGTCGAAAGCCCTGTAAGGCCTGCGATATCTAAGGCGTTACTGATATGTTCGAGCTGTTTATACAGCTCAAATAAAAGGTCTGCTAATTCGTCAGCAGTCGCAGGAAGCTTGCCCAAGGTATTAAGTCGGGTACATTCATTATTGGCTAGCTCTTGAATTTCACTTGTGAGCAAGCCAATGATTTCTTGCTGCTCTTCGCTTAACCCCGTGTCGTCGGACATTGCGGATAACTCCTAAGTGTAAGGGTGGTCTAATCTCGAACCATAAAGTGATTATCCGGCGGAGGCTAATGAGGCATGACCATCCTGCCTTGTATTGTTTTGCTCTAGAGGATCGATGTCGTCCGGTAAATTAAATACGTTAACCCGCTCAACTAAGGTTTCAGCACAGCGTTGTAGGGTTTCGGTAAATACGTGCTGTTCTTTGAGTTGTTTTTCTGTTTTGTCGGTAAAGCCGCGAATAATAGCGGTACGGTCTTTAACGCGGTTAGCGACGTCGGCTTGTTGAATAGCTTGTGTTGCAATACGTTTTACCGTTTCCACTAATTGCTCCGTCGTGGTCTCTGTTGCTTCCATTTGCTTGCCCGCTTCTTCGGCCATACGAGAACCGTCGGCCACTTGTGAAATAAGAGTGTTCATAATGGTGACAGTGTCTGCCGTTTCGATCCGCATATTGTTGACCATGGCCGAGATTTCTTCGGTCGACGAACGCGCACTTTCCGCCAAACGCTGTACTTCATCTGCTACAACGGCAAAGCCTTTCCCTGCTTCACCTGCTGATGCAGCATGCATACTCGCATTGAGTGCGAGTATGTGAGTGCGCTCTGCGATGGTATTAATCAAGTTAACGATACCGGATACTTCTTGTGATCGATCGCCTAAGCGCTTCATGCGTTTTTCAGCTTCTGAAATCGTTTCCCGAATCGCGCGAATACCAACAACGGTTTTATTAACCGTTCCGCGGGCCGACCGGGTGTTCGCAATCGCTTGTTCGGCTGATTTACTGGCGACTTCGGAGCGTTGAGCAATATCGTTCATCGTGCTGGACAGAACCTTTAGGGCCTTACTTGTTGCAATAATATGTCGGCGTTCGTTATCGGCAAACTGCATCACTAGCGCGGATTGTCGCTGCAGAGTTTTAGAAACATCGTTAACTTCATTGGACACGTCTTTTACTTCTTTGAGCGTTTGCGCAGTTTCTGAGGTGAGCAGGTTGACGGCGTCTGAAATCGTACCGGTAATATCTGAAGAGACAGGGACCTTCACCGTTAGGTCTTTATTCGCAATGGCATCCAGAGCTGTAATCAGCGAGATAATAGAGTTGTTCAGTCGGTCATTTTCCTTGGACTGTTGTTCCAGATGCGTAATTCTCTCATTAAATAGTTTGTTAAAAGCATAGCCAAGGTCGCCAAGTTCATCGTTAGCGATAATTTTCACGCGGGCGTTGGTCTTTCCTCGATTGATTCGACGAATTACGCTTTGCATATGGATGAGAGGGAAAACAATACTCTTGTAGAGGAGATATATTCCAATTGCCGTTGCCATCGCAACGATAAAAATAATGCCTGTCACAGCCGCCTGGGTGATTTGCGCCTGTTCGGATGTTTTATCTAGTATGGCGGTGAGTTCTATTTGGGAGTCTGTCGTTAATGTCTCAATTCGTGTATGGACAGATGTTAAAATTTCGATGAGTTCAGGGTCGTCGATAATGGTGCTGCGCATGTAAAATGGATCGAGCAAAGGGTCGAAAATTTCGGCCATTTCCCCCGCTGATTCTTCTACCTGAATCAAGGATAGTTCTTGGTGGCGCTCTAATAATGATTGTATTTCACTAAAAGTTTCTCTGCCTGAGGACATGCTGTATAGGATATTTAGCGCCTTAATCTCAGCAATTTTTTTCGTTAAATTATCGTACAGAAGTTGATTGGTTTCGGGATCTTCTAATTGGCCGGGACTCTTGGATTGCGTACTGAGGCCGAGTTTTAGGCTGAGTGCGTCCAGTTGACTGAGATAGATTTGATATTTATAGGCTTGACTTTCCTGTGCTCTCGTATTTTCGGTTAGGTTAACTTGAATGTAATAGGTGGTACCAATCAATATAAAGCCCAGTACGAGTCCAATCATCAGCCCACTGATTTTGTGGGTAATACGCATATTCTTAAAAAGAGTCATGATAATGTCATCCAAATTCAGGATAGGTTGTGAAGTAATAAAATTTTTCGTTATGCCGGTGATTAAAATTTACTATTACAATTTGTTCGCCAGTTTTCTAAATAGTCTTTCGGTGTTGATTTTGTTCCATGTGTCGCTATTAATGCGATAACTCTCCTCCACACATCCTTCTAACCAGGGTAGAGTGGATTTCGTTTGCGTTCTTGAGTGAGAATCATCGATGGTGATCGAGCGGGGCTTTTCTTGAATTAATAGCGCTGCGCCATGTTTGGGCTCACCCATTAGAAAAGCGTAGGGCGATGCGAGTTTGGCTTCTTTCGTTTCAGACACACGATAAAGAGGAATAAGATTCCCCCTTAAATTGATCAAACCCATCATATGTTTAGGTGCATTGGGCAGCTGGCTGATTTTAAATTCAGATATGAGCTCACAATAGAGCCCCTCTGGCGCGAGGAAATTTATTCCGTCGACCGAAAATCCATAGTGTTTTGCAATAACTACTACCGTTTTTTCTTTCGCTTGTTCACGACTACTGCTGAGTGATGGAGACGACTGAGCAGTAGCGTTACTGACAATAGCGCTATTTGGACTCACAATAGCTTTTTCCTCCGGGTCTATACCGCTGCGATAGTGTTTAGGATTTGGGCGGCGGTGTAGGGTTTGGTTATCATACCGCTGCCACCTTGCAATTCTCCCCACAGCCTGTCGGCACGTTGGTTTTTACTGGTCACAAAATATATGGGTATCTGATTGGTTGTCGTGTCTCGCGTAATACTTCGGCAGGCCTGAAAGCCATCAACACCCTCCATAACAACATCCATAAGAATCACGTCAGGGTGGTAGGATTTTGCCTTGGCGAAGGCTTCACGGCCGTTTGATGCCGTAATTACTTGATAGCCGCCTTCTTCGATAATACCTTTTAAATTTTGTAAATCTACGGGTGAGTCATCGACCACTAATACTTTGCTAGCTGGCATGGGCTCGGTCTCCTTGCATTGAGTGTTGAGTAAATTTTTTGTATACGTCTTCAAATTCATTATGGTTTATGGGCTTAACCAAATACGCGTCACAACCTGCCAGTGCGCCTTTTATCTTGTCAAAAGAAGAAGAACGACTGGTAAGAAGAACCACTGGGGTATTGTGATTGCGACGATTTTTTTTGATTTTTTTACATGCGGTATATCCATCCATTCCCGGCATGACGACATCTAAGAAAATTAGGTCGTAACGTTTGGTCTGGATTGCACAAATTGCGTCTTCAGCATTAGATGCGACATCGAGGTGATCAGATCGCAATTGAAACTCCAATTTCATTTGTCTTTGTACCGCTAAGCTGTCGTCGACTATTAAAATAGATAGCTGGGGGGTATTAGGGTTCTTATTACTATTTACGTTTGACCGAAGTATTTTTAGACCCGAAATTGTGACCTCATCTATCGGAGCATCATCGGATCCGATTTCAAACTCAGGAAAATAATTGAGTTCTTTAATCGTATAATGGTCGAGGGTCTGTACAAACTTTCCTGGGTTTACTGGCGATGAAAGTTGGTATTTTCCGAGCTTTTGTTTTTTGTTTCTCGCCAAAAAAATTGGCGGTGATTTGCAGTGCGGTGATTGACACCAGTCGTCAATTTCAAATGGGTTGTCCGTGCACATTAAGAAAAAGTCGACGTTGTTGTTTTTTTGTGATTGATCGGCGTTGAGTATCTTTGGGCTGTAACAGCGTTTTCTAAAATTAGTGACTGCGAAAATCCTCTTTATGGCGTTAGCTTCCTTATTTGACGCCCCTATAATTCCCACATGAAATATACGCTGATTTTTAATGCTTTTTTGTTTGCCCTGTTTCATACAGTTTTCCTGGTGATCTGGATTGGCGGTAATCTAAATTGTTGACGCTATCCTATAACTTGATCACAAAAATAGAAATTCGATTTATCGCAATGTTAATTCTAGGTCCGCTTTCACATAAGGCAACATTATTGGTAAACCGATTTTTTATAAGGCCGATCAAAAAAAACAATGTGAATTATATGATGTTGTTTTTTTGTAAAAAATAATTAAAGACGTGACGAATAGAGGTTTAATTTATATCGCTCTTGTTTGTTTTTATATTATTTGTGGTTTTATTTTTTGAGCTATATGGATTTATTTTCTAAGCTAAGTTGTGAAAGTGTGATCCGTGTAGTGTTTTTGTTATTGACACGCCGTTATGTGGTTTTAATGTAAATATTTGCCTGGATCTAAAAGTGGAATCGCATTATTAATTGATAACTGACGATGTGTTTAATATTTTTGTTGGTTATTTTATTGTCTTTTAGTAGTGTGATATAAATAAAATACTTGTTGGCGGAGAAAACGTTATGGAAATGCAGGCGACATATAATTACTTTTTAGTAGCTCTTTCCTATTTGGTTTCAGTTTTTGGTTCTTATACCGGGTTGCAATTGATGCGCGCAATTCGTCGTTCAGAAGGTGGCGCGGTATACGGCTGGATTATAGCGGCGGCTTTTGCATTGGGCGGCGGTGCGATATGGACAATGCACTTTATAGGCATGATTGCCTACCAAACCCCAATGGAGGTTGCGTATGACCCATTCCTAACTTTTGTATCGTTGATTCTTGCAGTCACGGTTGTAGCGGCGGGTATTTTTGCTTTAAGTAAAAAGCCCGACTCGATTGTGGTTTTACTTGTTTCGGGACTGATTACTGGGTTGGGAGTCGCGACGATGCATTACACCGGAATGGCAGCGATGGTGATGGCGGCAGACATGTCGTATGACTCAACATTATTTAATATTTCAATAGTGATAGCGGTTGTTGCCGCAACTGCTGCACTGTGGCTTGCTTTCAATACCGAAAGTGGTCTGCAAATGTTTGGGGCTTCAATTATTATGGGGCTTGCGGTTTGCGGAATGCACTATACGGGAATGGCCGCGATGAAAATGACACCCAACGGCGCGGAAATTGATATCGCATCGTCAATAGAGCCCATAACGCTCGGTTTATTTATTTTTTGCTTCACGATGTTGATTTTGGTTTTGTCGTTGATTGTGACCTTAAGCCAATTGCAAAAAAGAATGTATGAGGAACTAGAGGACGATGATGATGACGACGATGATGATGAGGGTTACGAAGAAACGGAAGGCGTTGCATCGGACAAACTCCATGCGGTATAAAAATTTAGGAAATGCTTAAATAAGGGAGCTTAAGGTATGAGAGTTTTAATTTTATCAACAGCGTTTTCAGGTTTGGCTCAGCGACTGCTAGGTGAACTTCAGCAATTAGGGCACGAGATCGAAGAACATTATGATTTGGATGAAGACACTCTGCGTGATCAGGTTGAGCGTTTTTGTCCGGAAGTAATTTTGTGCCCTTTTTTAACCCAGCGAATCCCAGATGATATTTGTCGGAATAATTTATGTCTGATCGTTCATCCGGGTATCGAGGGGGACCGCGGTCCCTCTTCGCTTGATTGGGCTATTAGTGAGGGCAGCAACGAGTGGGGAGTAACCTTACTGCTCGCAGATAGTGAAATGGATGCCGGTGACATTTGGGGAACACAGAACTTCCCTCTTAGAAAAGCCAGTAAAGCCAGTATTTATAAACGCGAAGTGACAAGCGCTGCGATTCAGTTGATAAAAAAAACCTTAAACGATTTGGAGTTTGGATTATCGTCACCCAGGCCATTGGATTACAGTTCCCCCAGTGTAAGAGGTTACTTGCGCCCGTATATGAAACAAACTGATCGCTTTATCGATTGGGCTCTAGAATCAGCTGAAGAAATAGTGGGTAAGATAAACGGAGCGGATTCGCGTCCTGGTATTCGGGCGGAGGTTCAGGGGCTTGATGTGAGCGTGTTTGGCGCCTCTGTAGAGACAACTCTAAAAGGAAAATCGGGGGAAATATTAGCGATTCAAAACGGGTCTTTTTGTTGTGCAACAGCGGACGCTGCTGTCTGGATAAAACAGTTAAAGTGCTGGAATAACAACGATGTCCCGCCGATAAAATTACCGGCAAGTATGGTGTTGCAAAAATTGGTGCCTGTCGATTATTTGAAAAAAGTGTCGTTTAACAAAGGTTCGGAGTCTGCTCGGGATGTTCGGGTTGAGGTCGAAGGTGATATCGCCTACCTATATTTCAATTTTTACAACGGCGCGATGAATACGCAGCAATGTATTGATCTTAAATCGGAGTTGATCGGTTTGAAAGCGTCCGCTGTAAGAATGATTGTTTTTATGGGAGGCGAAGATTTTTTCAGTAACGGTATTCATTTAAATTGCATTGAGGCTAGCGACGATTCGGCTGGCGAATCGTGGAGAAATATTAACGCGATAGACGATGTGGTTTTTGAAATGATGAATACGCCCAATCAAGTCACCGTGGGGGCATTGAGAAATAATGCCGGGGCAGGTGGTGCGATTATGGCGCTGGCCTGCGATGAAGTGATTATTCGGGAGGGCGTGGTACTGAATCCGCACTATAAAACCATGGGTCTGTACGGCTCTGAATACTGGACATATTTACTGCCGAATCGCGTGGGGCCAGAAAAGGCCAAAGAAATCACAGAGGGCTGCCAGCCGATGCTGGCACAAGAAGCCTTTATTATCGGGCTAGTGGACTTGATGTTCGAAGAGGATTGGGCGGAATACCACAAGCATCTTCGTGAATACTGTAAATACCTTGGGCAAAAAGTCGATATTGATGATTTTCTACGAGTGAAAAGAGCCGAGTTAGTGAAAAACATCAGCTCTGGGCGTCTGGATGCGTGTCGCCAGGCTGAGTTAGCGGAGATGAAATACACCTTTTACGATATGAACAGTGACTATCATCAAAAGCGTTATGAGTTCGTTTATAAAATAGCTGCTGGTCAGAAGACGGCTTCAGAAGCGGAACGTTCTGAAGTCAATTCTAAAAAACTTGTTTTTCAGAGCGTGGGGTGAGTTGCTTTTGTGGCAAGTTGCTATTTTGGGGTGAGTTGCTTTCTATAGAGGGCGATCAATGTTATCGACTTACTTTGGGGTTGAGACTGCTTCCTAAGCGACAATGCTTCGTGCAGACATCAAAACTTCCAAGTTTTAGTCAGCAGCGCGTAGGGTGGAAAAGCCGGAGGCGCCTTCCGCCATTGGCCAAGAATAACCTCTAGCTCAAACTCTTTGATGCCGGGAGTCTGCCGTCTAGCGATGATGGCTTTTAATGGGGTTATTAAAGACTTGGCTATCTTTGCCGGAAGGCGCTTCGCTTTTCCGGCCTACAGCTGTTTTAGGGGTTAAGTGGCGTAAATCAACGGAAATCTTCCTTCTGAGCTAGATTCGAACAAAAAACATACTATCCTTTTGTTACTTTTATCCCAAAACTCCACAACTGTTGATCTGCCCTGGCAGCTTAAGTCTCCTCTGTATGGCCCTTTCTGCCTGCCTTTTGGCTTTGATAGTCGTTATGCATTCATCTGAGGAATACCAGGAATAGCTTCCATTTATTTCAGTTATGGAGTTCAGTTGGTTATTATTTGACAACGTTTTCAATGACGGTTGGCTCCCTCTAGCAAGTAACTAGTTAGCAGCCAGCCCTAACCTTAAGGATTTGACCATGTCAGATTATTCAAAAAACATCGATTCAGTAACGACTGTTCGCGAAAAAGCGGGTAGTTCTTGGAATGCTATCAACCCTGAGTACGTTGCACGTATGCGCGCTCAAAACCGTTTCCAAACAGGTTTGGACATTGCTAAGTACACAGCTGGAATCATGCGTAAAGACATGGCTGAGTACGATGCTGATACTTCTAAGTACACTCAGTCTTTGGGTTGCTGGCACGGTTTTGTTGGTCAACAAAAATTGTTGTCCATCAAAAAGCACCACGGCACTACTGACAAGAGCTACTTGTACCTTTCAGGTTGGATGGTTGCAGCTTTACGTTCTGAGTTCGGTCCTCTTCCTGACCAATCTATGCACGAAAAAACTTCTGTAGCTGATCTTATTGAAGAGCTTTACACTTTCTTGCGTCAAGCTGACGCACGTGAGATGGGTCACTTGTTCCACGACCTAGACGACGCTAAAGCAAACGGCGGCGACGTTGCTGCTGTTCAAGCTAAAATCGACAACTACGAAACTCACGTAGTGCCAATCATCGCTGATATCGATGCTGGTTTCGGTAACGCTGAAGCAACTTACTTGCTAGCTAAAAAATTGATCGAAGCGGGTGCTTGTTGTATCCAAATCGAAAACCAAGTTTCTGATGAGAAGCAATGTGGACACCAAGACGGTAAAGTTACTGTTCCACACGAAGACTTCCTTGCTAAAATCCGCGCTGTTCGTTACGCGTTCCTAGAGCTAGGTGTAGACGACGGTGTTATCGTTGCTCGTACTGACTCATTAGGTGCAGGCCTTACTAAGCAAATCGCTGTGACTAGCGAGCCAGGCGATTTGGGCGACCAATACAACGCATTCTTAGACGTTGAAGAAATCGCTCCTGCTGACATGAAGAACGGTGACGTTCTTATCAATCAAGGCGGCAAAATCGTTCGTCCTAAGCGTCTTCCAAGCAACTTGTTCCAATTTAAAGCCGGTACTGGTGAAGCACGTTGTATTCTTGACTGTATCACTAGCTTGCAAAACGGTGCAGATCTTCTTTGGATCGAAACTGAGAAGCCTCATGTTGGCCAAATCGGCGCGATGGTTAACGCTATCCGTGAAGTTGTTCCTAACGCGAAATTGGTTTACAACAACTCTCCTTCATTCAACTGGACCTTAAACTTCCGTCAACAAATCTTTGATGCGTGGACTGAAGCGGGTACTGACGTTGCTGCATACGATCGTGCTGACTTGATGAACGAGAAGTATGACGAAACTAAATTGTCTGCTGAAGCTGACGAGAAGATCCGTACTTTCCAAGCTGATTCAGCTCGTGAAGCCGGTATTTTCCATCACCTCATCACTCTTCCGACTTACCACACAACTGCGTTGTCTACTGACGAGTTGGCTCAAGGCTACTTCGGTGACCAAGGTATGTTGGCTTATGTTGCTGGTGTTCAGCGTAAAGAAATCCGTCGTGGTCTTGCTTGTGTTAAGCACCAAGACATGGCTGGTTCTAACATGGGCGATGACCACAAAGAATACTTCTGTGGCGATGCAGCTCTAAAGGCTTCTGGTAAAGACAACACCATGAACCAATTCTAATCACATCTTCGGATTGATTATTGGGCCTTCCCTAGGCCCATAAAAAACCCCGCTTCGGCGGGGTTTTTTGTGTCTGTTCGTTAATGAGAGTTAGGTAACTGCCGTTGCTTTTACTCCTCTGTAACGAGCAACTTCAAAATATCCATGGCGGAGATAACGCCAATCAATATCCCTTTTTCTGTCACGAAGAGGCGATGAATTCCCATCTTAATAACCGTATTACAGGCCTTCGCCATCGAGGTGTTCACGTCTGTCGAAATTACACTGGGTGTCATAATGGAATTGACCGTGCAGTGCTCATTGGCCTTGCCCTGCATGCGTCGAATCTCAGCCGGATCTATCGTGCCACCAAAGGGACCGCAAAATTGCTCCACCAGCTTTTTCATTTCACGCTCGGAAGGCTCCCGGCTCTCAAAGCGAACGATATCCGATTGAGTGACGACGCCAACAAGTTCGTCATCTGAAGCAATAACGGGAGCTCCAGAGACTTTATGTTTAACGAAAAAGGAAGAGAGTTTTTTGATCGACCAGCCTTCGTAGGCAGTAAGCAGATCCTTATTTATGAAGTCTTTCAAGGCGTATTGGTTGAGGCGTTCTTGGATATCATCAATGGCAATCGTATTTTCTGGCATGGCATTGCTCCTCATGGACGTATTCTTATTCTTTAAGGATAGTGTTTTTCCTCAGGGCTTTCCGTATTTTTTGGGTCGGGGTGGAAAAGCAAAAAACCTTATTGAATCTAGACATCCTACTCTCAGTCGCTTCAGCCTGCCAGGTTACGCGCCCCTGCCTGGTGTTTATAGTGAGGTTATCGCGGGTGTTTGTTTTCCGACTGGGACCGCCGTACTGTCTGGACTAATTTAGCTTCTGGTAGCCCGCGATAGCACTTCGGGAAGTGTTTCCAAGACACGCCACAAGTACATCCGTGTAATGCCATCCATGGCATTAGCAGGTCTTGGAAACACTTCCCGAAGCACTCTAGCTACATGCGGGCATTAAGCTGTATCTCCATCGAAACCGAGGATTTGCATTAACATAGGGCTGGTTAATTGAGGGTAATAATTTATCCCTGACAGTAATGCGGGGGACTGAGGGTACGAGAGGCTTGGAGCGTATTTTTGTTCTCGTTCCCACGGTCCCCCGTGGGAATGCATACGTGAAGTGAAAACCGATCAGAATTATCGGATTTACTGGAATATGAACAAACAATATTCGAATTAAATGCAATAAACTGACTTCGGTCTGCATTCCCACGGAGACGATTACACGGATGTAATCGGTAGAACGACTCGAACGTGGGAACGAGGGTATTTGAGTTCAGAATACTTTCACAGTCTCTCCTGCGTGGGAATGCATGCCTTTGCTCATAAGTCTGGCTCGTCGGTAGATTGGCGAGTGCGGAAAATTGAATTTGGCGGTGTTGGGTCGCGAGTCTTTTCTCATCATGCGGAGGTATGCATTCCAACGCGGAGCGTAGGAACGAGTGGTTTTCTACGCAGTTCAAGAACCAAAACACGCGGTAATCTCTCGTTCCTCACGCTCCGAGACTGTGAAAGTATTCCCAAACTTGAACGTTCTCGTTCCCACGGTCTCCGTGGGAATGCATACGTGAAGTGAAAACCGGTCAGAATTATCAGATTTACTGGAATATGAACAAACAATATTCGAATTAAGTGCAATAAACAAACTTCGGTCTGCATTCCCAC
>JAWSUZ010000025.1:0-2961 GCA_033852165.1 Agarilytica sp.
CAAAGTTAACAACAACAGTGTCTACGTCTTGGTTAAGGTCGACAACCATACCTGAAACAGTTGCACAGCGTTTGTCAGGTGAGGCTACAACGTCACGTAAGATTGGTGCTACGGGTCCACCGCCGCCGCCAAGCGAGTGAGTCGCTTTTACAGTTTTGCCGGTCTTTCCTTCGTCATCTGTACCGAATACTTCGATAAGATAAAGATCTTCTGGAAGGCCGTTAGTTGTATCAATAAAGGTGCCGCCAGAGTCGTTAGTCGACAATGAAGCTGTTGCGCCAGTCGTTAAGCCTTCAGCAGAGATAGATACAGAAGCAACATAGCCTCTGTCGTCGATAATATTACCGCTTACAGTAATGTTACTGCCGTTATCGGAAGTGCTAACGTTAGAAACAACAGGGCCATGGTTACGATCAACACGATTGTTGTAGGTGTTGAAATGGTTGCCAAGATAGCTGGCGTAGTTAACACTTCTGCCGCTGATGTAGCTGGCGTTTTTAGCACCTGGTCCACCAGACCAAGCGTGACCTACACCGCCTTCAAACCAAAGCATGGATACACGACCGTCTTCCCACAAAGTTTCTGTCGCTCGGCCTGAACCGTCAGTGATGGCGTTTGTTCCCGGCAATTTTGATACGCCGTAGAGCTCTGCCATGTAATCGGCATTAATTTCGTTGTAGCAAGTGTTGACCGTACCGTCGTCTGTAGCTTGTGCGCTAGAGAAAATTTGCGTAGCGAAATGAGAACGATATGTAGATCCCGCGAGATTGTTACATACGTTCCTAACGTTAGAGGCTTCACAGGGGCCTAAAGCGCCGCCAGAAGACGTGCCAATGCTAGGCGATGCACTCGCGCCTGCGCCTGCGAAGATGTCAGGTGCTAGACATGCAGTTGCATGAGCAAAGGTTGCACCTGCTGATAAGCCAGCGATGTAAACTTGATTCGGGTCAATGTTATAGCTAGTGCCCGCAACCATACTTTCAGCTAGTTGAATGAGGTTTTCGTAATCTTTACTGCCACGAGATACAGCGCCCGTCCAGTAGCCCCAGCAACTATAGCCTTCTTTGTGCGCAGCATCAGGTACGGCAATAACCATACCGTGGGCTTCAGCAGCGAGTTCTAATTTCGCCTCGAGGAAATGGCTAATTGGTTGAGTACAACCATGTAAAACAACAAGTAATGAGCGACCGTCGCCAATAGGAGAAAGAGTGTCTGGTGTATATATATTTACTTTGGAAAATCCGCCTTCAGCTTGGTTTGTATTCCAGCTACCAGCAAGTAAGTTGCCTGAAGCAAATAGTAGAGCGAACGCGAGTGAAATACGCGTAAAACCGCTTAATTTTCTCAGATCCATAGGGGTGACCTCATTATTAATTATTGTGGTTTATTATTTGTAGTTGTCATCGAGGTGCAATCTTGTTCAACAACTTATGCGTGGTTGTTTACGGAACAGAATCAATTCGATGCGTTACAGGCACCTCTGAGTCGCTTGATTTGTACTGCGTTGCGGCACGACTTAGAGATCTATAACGAAAGGCAGGGTAAAGGATACGGAGCAGCGCCGAATCATACGTTAGTGCTATATAGCGATTAAGCTATTAATTGCTTTTTGTTATTTTGAATTAAAATAAAGAGGAGGCTGTGGCGTGATTTTTTTGTTGCATTGTTCTCGTTTTTGAATTTTATATAATGATAGAGAATAGGTTCTATCCAATATAAAGGTCTTTGTTATAGAACGACCGCATTAGTGATAATTATTTTGTCGGTCGATAAAAAAACCATATTTCGATTTTGAATATCGATTGTAGCGATTACGCCATATTGAAATGACTAAGGTAAAGCTTAATTTGTGCGGTGCGGAATAGTGTTATTGTCGTGTAAAGTTTTTATCTATTACTCTTGAATCTATGCCATCGGCCTATTACTTTTATGGTTGAAGTTTTAAACCTCGATAGACCTATACCTTATTCGTATCGATATCATGTCATTTGCCCAAATTATTGGGCCTGGTCCTGCTAAGCATAATTAATGCCTGTCTATAAACTGTATTCGCGATTCTCAATCAGGTAAATGAGGGTTGCAAAAGCCTCTGGCGAGGGTCGGTGTATCGACGTTGCGTAGGCAATTTCACGTAGGTGGAGATCGATTAGAATATTATCGATCTCGTATATTTTCATCTGACAGCTGTTTTTAGCTACATTCATAATCGTCACTCACTGTGTGTTTTGTTGGCTTGTCCTGATATTAAGAATGAGTTGTAACGGCTAAGAATAAAATGTTTTGCGGACGTTTGGCCTTTGTTTCTCGATGAGCGTCAAAACCGAAGGATATTTGTTGAGAGCGCTAAATAAAAGAGTGTTACAAAAGTGTTGAGTGAAAGCTTTGCTGATAATGAGCGGCCTAATAGTCGAAGTGAACGGTGCTGGGGTAATAAAAAAGGAACGTCAGTGAGGGGGGGGTGGTTGGTTAGGTGAGAGATGACGGGTGACGGGTGACGGNNACGGATAACGGATAACGGATGACGGATGACGGATGACGGATGACGGATGACGGATGACGGATGACGGGTGAATTGGATAAGTAGAGGGTTTGACTGAAGTCCTGATCGGTAAGTGTAAGTAATCGAGAGGTTAATCACTAAATCGAAGGCAAAAAAAAGCGCGGCTTAAAAAGCCGCGCTGATGAGACTAACTAAAATCTAAATTTATTGGCAAGAACCGACAGACCAGCTGGTGTTGTCAGAGCTTTTCAATGTGGTTGTTCCATAAGTTGATCCAGCCATTGGGTCATTCGTACCGTTAGCGAAATAGCTAGGTGTCCAGTAAGAACCAGAGCTGTGCGCACGTCCACCAACTTTGTGGTAGTAGTTCAATGTTGTGATGTTTGTACCGTTAGGAGCTGGAGACACAACAGGAGTCACAACAGGAGACACAACAGGAGTCACAACAGGAGTCACAACAG
>JAWSUZ010000103.1:0-9605 GCA_033852165.1 Agarilytica sp.
TGGGTTGGTTCGGCGCTTACGTTCAATTATCCAACAAACTGTTGGAGAATTTACATTCATGAATAAAGTTGGTGGTATTGTGTTCCGTGCGGTGGAACCACTGGCAAGGCAATTGCTGGGCACGCTCAAGCCATCCATGGTCGCTCTGCGCCTGCTCCCGGCAGGCGAAGGCACCAGTAATCGCATCGCCACCGACTCTTCGAGAGTTTGGTGCTTGGGACCGGTGGATATGGAGCTGATATTGTGATTCTGATTGAAACGCTGGGAAATTTATTTCCGATATCCTCAGGAGGAACACCTAGTCGAAAAGAACCTTCTTTCTATGAGGGAGGAGTTATTCCGTGGATAAAAACAGGTGATCTAAATAAGTCCCATGTCGAGATTGCGTCAGAGTTTATCACCCCTGAAGGTCTCAAGAAATCGTCAGCGAAAATGTTTCCCAAAGGCACTGTGCTTGTAGCGATGTACGGAGCAACAATCGGTGCTTGTTCGATTCTGGATATTGACGCATGTACTAATCAGGCATGCGCTGCGTTTACACCAAATGAATTGGTCGATATCAGCTACCTATATTATTTTCTTAGGTCAAAGAAAGGTGATTTTGTTAAAGCTGGTGTTGGAGGCGCGCAACCAAATATATCTGCGACGTATTTAAAGCAGGTTGAAATCCCGCTCCCGCCCCTAAAAACCCAAAAACAAATCGCAGCCATCTTAGAAAAAGCCGACCAGCTACGCAAAGACTGCCAGCAAATGGAGAAAGAGCTAAATAACCTCGCCCAATCGGTGTTTATTGATATGTTTGCTGATCCTGTTAGTAATCCGAAGGGGTGGAAGAAGGTTGCTTTGGATGAGCTGGTTGAGTCAAAAAATGATATCAAGTGTGGCCCATTTGGTACGCAGCTAGCTAAAAGTGAATTTAGAAAAGACGGTGTTCCTTTATGGGGCATAAAGAATGTTAATAATGAATTCAAGATCCCCCCTCATGAGTTTGTAACAGTTGAAAAAGCAAAAAAACTAATGACCTACTCGGTTAAGCCTGGCGATATTGTGATGACAAGAAAAGGGAACGTAGGCAATTGCCATATATATCCTAACGATCTTGTTGATGGGATTATGCATTCAGATCTATTAAGAATTAGACCATGTGGAAGAAAAGTTGATCCGACTTTTCTTCAGAAACAATTCATGTTCAGTCGTGATATTGAAGATCAGCTCAGGCTTATCAGTCAGGGAGCAATTATGGCTGGGATTAATGTTACGAAATTGAAATCCCTTATGCTTTTGTGGCCTCCCATGAAATTACAACTTAAGTTTTCTGATGTGATTTTTAAAATAGAAAGCCAGCTGAAGGACCTGGGTGACGTGCGAGAGGGGTATGAGGAAAATTTTAGCGCATTAATGCAGCGCGCCTTTAAAGGCGAACTAAACCTAAAAAACCAGGCAGCCTAAAAGGAATATTCCATGTCTGACTCCACACAATCCAACTTCGACTTTCTCTCTATCTGGGACGCCTGCGCCGAGTTGCAGGCACGGGCACTTAAAGCCGAAGCAGCGATCAAAAATGACCCGCGCGTCAGTTGCTTTTATGCCCGTAACTGTGTGGAGTTAATGGTCGAAAAGGTGTTTGATATCGATAGCCGTTTAATTCGCCCCCGGCACGATACCGCCTTAATGAGTCTTATTCACGACCGGGACTTTAAAGATAATTTAAAGTATTCCCTGTTCCCAAAATTAAAAGGTATTATTCAAACCGGTAACGAAGCCGTACACGGGAAGCAAGCACCGCCCCAGCGGGATGCCTTGCAAGCGGTAAAAGAGCTGCACCACATACTCTATTGGTTTGCCCGTACCTATACGCCCGATTTAGACCGCAGCACCTTTGGCCCTTTTGTATTTGATGAAAGCCTCATACCACAAACCGTCGCCATCGATGTCAAACTCGCTTTAAGCACCGTCAAAGGAATTAAAGCCCTTAAAGAACAGCTCGCTGAAAAAGACCAGCAAAAACGCGAAGATGAGAAAAATCGCCTAAAAGAAAGCACCGCCTTAAAAGCCGAAAACGAAGCCTTGCGGGAACAAGTGGCGGCGGCCATTACCGCCAGTCAACAAGTTGAAGACAAGCACGACTACAACGAAGAAGAAACCCGCCAATGGCTTGTCGACCCGCTATTACGCGAAGCCGGTTGGGAGCTGAATAACAAAAAAGACCGAGAATACCCCGTAAGCAGCATGCCCGTATCAAAGCAAAATCCAAAGGGCAATGGCTTTGTGGACTACGTATTGTGGGGGGACGATGGTACACCACTGGCGGTGGTGGAGGCCAAGCGCACCAGCCTAAACCCAGAGCTGGGCAAAACCCAAGCAAAACTCTATGCCGATTGTTTAGAGCAAGAATACGGCACACGCCCCGTTATTTTTTACACTAACGGCTACGAAACCCGCCTGTGGGACGATACCCAATATCCGCCGCGCACCGTACAAGGCTTTTACACCCAAGACGAGCTGGCTTTATTGATCAAGCGCCGCGACGACCGACTGTCGTTTTTTGCGCCCGGCGGTCTTAGCATTGCGGCTAAAGTTAACGAAAAGATTACCGATCGCCACTACCAAAAGTCCGCGATTACCGCGATTTTGGAACACTTCGAAATCGAGCATCTGCGTAAAGCCTTATTGGTCATGGCCACCGGTACGGGTAAAACTCGTACCGTCATCAGCCTTGTGGATTTACTTACCCAACATAACTGGGTGAAAAACGTATTATTCCTCGCCGACCGTAACGCACTGCTAACACAAGCAAAAAAGAACTTCGTTCACCTTACGCCACGCATTAGCTGCACCATGCTCGATTCCAGTTTAAAAAAGGGCAATGTGGATAGCCGCTTGTACTTCGCCACATACCCCACCATGAAAAATCTGCTAGATCGCCCAGCGGCAACACGCCCCTTTGGTGTAGGGCATTTTGATCTTATCGTGGTAGACGAAGCTCACCGCTCGGTCTATTCCAAATACCGCCAAATATTCGAATACTTCGATGGCTTTTTGGTGGGCCTAACCGCAACGCCAAAAGACGAAGTCGAGAAAAATACCTATGACATATTCGACCTGCAAGACGGCATGCCCACGTATGCCTATGAAGATACCGAAGCCTATAGAGAAAAATGGTTGGTTCCTCCGACCAAAATATCCGTCGCCACTAAATTTATCCGTGAAGGCATACATTACAACCAGCTAAGCGACGAAGAAAAACAAGAATGGGAAAATAAAGAAGAACTGGTCGAGCGGGATGAGGTACTGCCCACTGAAGTGAATAATTTTTTATTCAACGAGCACACCGCCGAACTTATGTTTATGCAGCTGCTAAGTAAAGATAAACTTGGCGGCATACATGTAGAAGGCGGCGATGTTATCGGTAAAACCATCATCTTCGCCGCCAATAATGACCACGCAGAATTTTTACAAGAAGTCTTTGATAAAAATTACCCCAAGTGGGCGGGTAAGCTAGCGCAAGTGATCACCTACAAAAACAAATACGCACAAAGTTTGATTGATGAGTTTTCGGTAGAAGGCCAAGACTTCGACCCGAAGAATCCCAAGCTACGCATTGCACTTTCTGTAGATATGCTCGACACCGGCATCGACGTACGCGACGCAGTCAACCTAGTGTTCTACAAAGTAATTCAATCCAAAGTAAAATTCACCCAAATGATCGGGCGGGGTACACGTTTATGCGAAAACTTGTTTGGCCCCGGTGAGGACAAAACCAACTTTAAAGTTTTTGACTACTGCCAAAATTTCGAGTTCTTCGACGCGAACCCAGAAGGTGCTGCTACTAGCCTAGCCAAACCGATTAGCCAACAAATATTCGACAAGCGCGTACAGCTATGTTTGGCCATCAATAAAATCACTCAAAACGAATCGGCTAAGGAAGTGGAAAAACAAGCCCAGTTAAAATTCATTAGCACTTACACCATCGACATGCTGCACCATCAAGTAGAAGGCATGAACTTGAATAACTTTATCGTGCGCCCCAGACGCCAACACGTCGAACCCTTTTTAAAACGTGAACACTGGGCCTGCATCGATGACGCTAAACACACCGTGCTAGAAAGCAACATCGCTCAACTGCCCACCGAGGCAGAACCCTTTAATGCGGATGAAGAAAGTAACAACCTTGCCAATCGCTTCGACAACCAAATACTCACCATGCAACTCGCGTTAATCGAAAAAGGCATGGTGCCCGAAAAGCTGCGTGTACAAGTTATGGAGTTTGCCCAGCAGTTAGAAGGAAAAACGACAGTTGATCGTGTTAAAGCTAATGTAGATTTAATTCAAGCCGTACAAACCCTAGAATTTTGGGAGCACATTCAACTCCCCACGCTAGAAGACATCCGCCGCAAATTCCGAAACCTAATGTTCGCGCTAGATAAAATCGAGAAAGAAATCGTCTACACCGATTTTGAAGATGAAGTGCAATGCGTAAGCGAAGTTACTGCCACTTATACCATTGCGCCGTTAGACCTAAGCCAGTACCGTAAAAAAACTGAGCTCTATATCAAAGATCACCAAGACCAACTTACCATCCAAAAACTAAAACGCAACAAACCCATCACTCAAGCTGACTTGAATGTGCTTGAACAGCTACTACTCGATGCCAGTGGTATGGCTGATGTTGAGGAGTATCGTGAGAAGGTACTTGAAAGAAAACCCTTAGGTACGTTCATACGTGAATTGATAGGCTTAGATATGAAAGCAGCAAAAGAAGCTTTCAGTGAATTTCTTGATGAGAGTGTTTATAACGTCGGGCAGATTCAGTACGTTAACCAAATCATCAACTACCTGCTCAATAACGGTATTTTGGAAATTGGCCATATATTCGAAGCCCCGTTTACCGACCTACACAACGAAAGTGCCTATGGGTTGTTTGATGAAGATAATGTGGTTAAGTTGTTTGGTAAAATTAATGAGATTAAGGCGAATGCATCGGTTGGTGGCGCGGCTTAATAATAGGTACGGTGTAATCGGCTAGGATAATGTTTTGTTCTTAACGGGCGTACGTCGTAATAAATATCGTAGGTTGGAAAAGCCTAAGGCGGCTTCCCGCGATGGAAAATGTGTGAAGGATTGTTTTCAGTAATATGTAGAAGACGGAGCAAGGTGTTTTAATGTCATTACCTTGGGTAATTGTCGGGTTTTACTTAGTTTCTCCGATCTACGCGAAATTAAAGGCATGGTGGTTTTATGACAACACGCGTTCAAATGATTATAGAAACACTCGAAGCTAACCCTGATAAGCAGTTTACCGCTCGTCAGTTGGCTGAAGCGTTTTTAACACGCTACCCGGAAGAAATTGCAGAGAAAAGTAATAATCCAAATTACGATACGGATGAAAAGTTGCTCGCGCAATTAGCGGCGGAAGTGGCAGGTCAGCGAACGCGAAGAGCTAAAGAAAATTGCCCCAATATAGGCACGCGGGACGAGCCAAGGCCTAGGCTTTATTTTTGGCTGGATGATTCTGAAGTGAGTCGCTCGCCTGTTCCGTATGACGGAATATCGAGCACACTGGACGATGATATTGATCAGCCCTTAATACCATTAAAGCAGGGCGAGTTATCTGAAAAAGATTTATATCCCCTGTTGTCAAAGTATTTGAATGAAGATTACGGCCTCTATTGTTTAAGGATAGATGAGAAACGATCTAAGAATAGCAAAGGGAAAGGCGGCAATCATTGGTTACACCCTGATCTTGTCGCTTTTGAGCCCCTTGACAGGGGTTGGCGTGAAGGTGTTCGCACGTGTGTGCGTGAAGGGAACCATCAATCGGTTAAACTTTGGTCTTTTGAGGTTAAGAAGAATCTAAGCAGAAGTAATGTGAGGGAATGTTACTTTCAGGCGGTTTCAAATTCGACATGGGCAAACTATGGCTATCTTGTCGCTTCTAGTCTCAGTGATGGCGTGGAAAAGGAGCTGCAAATGTTGGCGGCATTACACGGTATCGGGGTGATCGTTCTCAATACGCAAGAACTCTTCGAAAGCCAAATTCTTATCCCCGCAAAAGAAAACCCAGAAGTGAATTGGGAGTCGGTGAATCGTATTGTTGAAGAGAATACCGATTTCGAACGGTTTATTGATCAGGTGGGTATCTACCTTCAAACAGGTAAGATAATTCCAGAAGCGTGGAAGTAAATATCTAAAACAAATACGGGGTTAGATTGAAAAATCACCCCTTAGGTGTAATCTACTTCGACCCCATCATTAATAAATCCACCTGCTCAGGCACGAAAGCGCGATCCTCTTCCGTCATTTGTTGACCAGAATATGAATGAAAGACTGCTCGGTAGACTTGAGGCTCGAGAATTACATCAGAATAAAGATAACTAGGATGGCCGTCCTTTATAAACAGGCTGAAATCTATAACAGACTTTGTATTATCAACGAGCGATCTCAATTCTGAGATATCAAAAGACCGAATATAGAAGTCAGCGCCCTCGGAGCGTTTAAAATTTTCTAAATAGGCGGACCAGTCTGCGTACGCTTCAGACTCCCTGGCTTTTGGGTCAAAATAATAAAGCAGTATTGCCTGATCACTATCGTATGCATCTTTGATATCCTGGCTAAGCCCTGCTGGCAATTCAGATCTTTCCGAATGTTGAGCGCAGGCGCCAAGGGATAGAATCAAACCAAATAAAAATATGATACGTACCATTATTTCGCGTCCTTAACGATTAGTTCTTTGTGAATGCTGTGTCCTTCTGACACCATGCGTTGATTGAGAAAGAACTTTGCATCGTAAGAAAACTCTGTTGGCACAAGTTTTTTGTCAAAGTGAGGGCTGTCAGCTTTGCTGAAGTCTCCTCCCCACCTATACCCGGATTTTTTTAATTCCTTGATTAGCTTCTTAGCATTATCGGTTGCCTTATTGTTTTTGAACGCTAAACTATTATTCCAATTCCCCCCGTCTACAATATTGCAGTCAATAGCATGACCAATTAAATGTTGAGACTTTGTGGCTGGCGTAACAACTGATCCTGTTACCTTCACACCGTGAACCCGAAATGCTTGGTTGATTTTAATCGTTACGCTTTTAGATTTTGCATGCTTATTCATATCCTTAAGCAATTGTAATGCTTCACTAGAAACAACGATCTCATCTTTATTGACCGACGCTGAAACAATTTTTTTGAAGTTAGAGCTTGCCTCGATGTTACTGAAATCACTAAAGGCAATTCGAACCAAATCACCGGTCACGGATTGGCTGGCTCTTATCCATGACTGTAATTCGTCATAAGAGGCTTTGTTTAGTTTTCCTGTTATGCCAATAGACGAGTTTTGAATACGCGGTATCCTCGATTTATTTTTAAGGCAAGCCTTAACATTTGCACAATTCCATTGGAATATTTTAAGGGATTTTAATGTCATATTACCAAAGTCGCCATCCACTGAAGCGGTGTAGACACCGACCTTTTTGAGATCGGTTTGCAGATTTTTAACAGTATAAGAGGGGGCTTCACCAGATGAGGTCCCTCCCCATGTTTTTTTCTTATCGTTGTCATTCTTTTGTAATTCAGTAAAGCTACTCATTGCGTAATCCCTGCTATTGCTTAAATAACCGCCATCACTGTGTTTGATAGATCCCTTCGCTGAAAGGTATTACTAAGTTTTCATGGCGGCAGGTTGAAAAGTATACCAAAACTATAAATAACTTATGCTCATTTGTATTCATCTTGGGATGAACATAGTGTCATATTTTTATATATTTGGCTGTTTTGTGAGTCAGTTTTATAGCCGAAGGCCGGGGCCATATATGTCTTGATTAATGTTTCATAGTTATTACCTAAACCGCTCAGGCAAAGTTTCAGATTACTCCCTGCACCCACGGAGCTTGGTCACATGGTCACATTTGATGGCGCTTTGCTTATTGCTGGCTAATTCATTCCGGTTTTCTATGTCGTAAAAAACTGGTAAATCTGGGGAGTTTATTGCTCGTGAACCCGTGATATTTAAAGGTGATGATACTGCCAATAGGTGGCGGGTTGGCTCGCTCTTCGTCGCTGAACCCCGTGCCTATTTTAAACTCGACATATTCATTACGGTCTTTTTGCCACCGTACTTTGATCGCTCCCATTAGCCCCTCATATTTTCCTTTCCCTGGGCGGTATCCTAGTACGATGGCTTCGGCATCCATATGCGGCTTTAATTTTAAAATGTTATGGCTGCGGCCATCGGTAAACATCGCTTGTGCCCGATGCAGCATTAATCCTTCGGCACCAGCTTTGGTGTATTCAGCGAGTAGTGATGATAGGGCTGCATTGCTACTTAATTGAAATTGCTTAACGGGCTTGACGTGATCGAGACCAAGGTCATTCACTAGTTGGGTGTAAAACGTCGCTCTTTGGTGAAATTTTTGAGTGGTATTGGGTGCGTCAAAAATCATGTAGTGTATCTTCTTCCACTGACTATCGATGGGTTTTTGTTTGCTGACGGTCGAGGCGACAAATTCAAAATTTTGACGTTGCGACCAAAGTTCGCCATCTAGCCAAATCTCGGGTAAACCGGCTAAAAACCAAGCTGGTGCGTGAAGTATATTGCCGTTACGGCTTTGTAATTTCCCGTCTTTCCATATTGCGCGAACGCCATCATATTTCTCGCTCACTAAAAATTCGTTAACATTCATTTCGTTGTCATACACGCTGGCGAGTTGCACGGGAAGGTCGGCGGCACAGTGACCGACTGTAGAAATCAAATAGAACAGAAAAGCCTGAGCCTGTAGGAAAATAGCAGAGCGGCTAGAGAATGTAGTAAATGTTCGGAATCTGGATGATAGAATCATGACGGCTCCTTGCCTTAAGTAATCCATTTTAAAGGGAATAAATTGCGATTCGGGAAGGCAACCTATGTTTTGTTTTTTATGTTGAGTGTTGTATTTGGTGCAGGGACAAGCATTAGTTCGGTCTGTTATTTCCCACTACTCGCCCAGTGCGGCTGGCCAAACGTATGGGCCATTCACCGTTGTGTTCAATTGTGCAGGCTTCTTCGTTATCAAGCAATATTTGTGCGCCTATTTTTTTAAACCTAACCCCTATTTTAAGTAGCTTAGATTGAATCAGTTTTTGAAGCACTAAAGTCTGGCCGTTTTCTTGGGCTTCTTGTTGTTCCGATTTTTTGTCAAAGACACAGGTAATCAATAAGCTGGCGGGGAAATTGGCATAGTCAGCTTGGTGCGTTAGCCATTGGAAGCCTGGAATATCTTTGAGGCTTTCATCACAGCATGCGGTTAATGCGATTCGTACATTATTATCAATTTTTTTCTGGGTTTTACTCAGTGGTTTGGCCATTGTTTGCTGGTTTTCTGTTGTGAATAAAGTTGCTCTTAAGTGAGCGCATGCTGGCTTCTATGTAAAGCCCGTCGAGTATATCATTCGAAATCGGTCATCCACAGGCTTCGGATCGTGTGAGGGCGTCAGGGATTAAGATATAGGTTGCGAGATCCTGGGAGCGGGCCATGCCATCGGAGGCGGGAATTAGGTGCACTGTAAGCTAAAAGGCCTGATCTGGGCCGATGCTCAAATTCCCCTATCTTCGTTGGTGCGGTGTTTTTCAAGCTAGTT